>JAXLWJ010000029.1:0-71310 GCA_046328535.1 Anaerolineae bacterium | reverse complement strand
GCCCTCCCGCGCCAGGGCAATCGCCAGCCGCGCCTCGGTCACGGTATCCATGGCGGCGGACACGATGGGGATGTTGAGGCGGAGGCGGGGGTGCAGCGCCAGGCGCAGGTCCACCTCGGCGGGCAGGGTCTCGGAATAGCCGGGGACAAGGAGCACGTCGTCGAAGGTGAGGGCGGCGCCCCCCGCGCTCCCGACGACTCGAAGCGCCGAACGAGGGCCAAGATGTTCCTGGATCATGAGCCTACATCCTCTCTACAACTGGGCGCTAAAAGCAACAGACCCCCACCCGGTTCGTGACCGGCTGGGGGTCTGCTTTGACATCAAGCGCCTCGAAGCGCGTGGGTTCCTGTGAAGAGGTATTATAGCACAGCCCTATCGCGCCGCGCAATTCCGAACACGTGCCGTGTCAACGCGGCGTCAGCGGCTTCAGGTAGTCCACCACCTCGACCGCTGTGCGCAAGTTCAGGGCGCGATTGGCGATGGCCTCGCACTCGCTCAGCGTCCACAGGCGGATGGCCGCCTTCACGCCGGGGATGGCCGGCGCGGCCATGCTGAACTCGTCCAGGCCGAGGCCGAGCAGCAGCGGAACCGCCATCTCGTCGCCCGCCAGCTCACCGCACATGCCCACCCACTTCCCGTGGGCGTGGGCCGCGCGGATCGTCATGGCGATCAAACGCAGCACGGCCGGGTGGTAGGGGCTGGCGAGCTGCGAGACGCGCTCGTTGGTGCGGTCCACGGCGAGGGTGTACTGCGTGAGGTCGTTGGTGCCGATGCTGAAGAAATCCACCTCGGGCGCGAGAAGGTCGGCCATGAGCGCCGCCGCCGGCACCTCGACCATGATGCCGAATTGCAGGCGCGCGGCGAAGGTTTCGCCTTTCATCTCCAACTCGCGGCACACATCGTCCAGAATCTCTTTGGCGCGCACGATCTCGCTGAGGCTGGACACCATCGGCAGCATGATGCGCAGGTCGGCGCCCGTCTGCCCCGCCGCCACGAGCAGCGCCCGCAGCTGGTTCTCCAGGATGTCCGGCCGCTCGCGGATCATCCGAATCGCGCGCCAGCCCAGGAATGGGTTCGGTTCCTCGGTGATGCCCAGGTAGCCGACGGCCTTGTCACCGCCGATGTCCAGCGTGCGCACGACGGCCGGCCGCGGACCGAGCGCCTCGAACGTGGCGCGGTAGACGTCGCGCTGCTCAAGCTCTGAAGGCTCGCTCGTCCGATCCAGGTACAGGAACTCGGTGCGGAAGAGGCCGACGCCCTCCGCGCCCAATGTGACCGCGTGCTCTGCCTCGGCCGCGCCGCCCACGTTCGCCCCCACCTCGACGCGATGCCCATCCTTCGTGACCGCCGGCTCCTGGGCCGACGCCGCGTTGCGCGCCTGAACGGCCTGGAATTCGGCCTGCCGCCGCCTGGCCCGCTCTAGCTCGTTGAGGGTTGGGCCGATGATGACGTCGCCGCTCGTCCCGTCAACGATCATCAGCACTTCGCTGTCTATGTCGTCAATGTCCAGCGCCACGTCCACCACGGCTGGGATGCCGATGCCGCGCGCCAGAATCGCGGTGTGGGACGTGGGGCCGCCGCGCACGGTGCAGAGGCCCAGGATGTTGGCGCGGTCGAAGCCCAACGTGTCGGAGGGCGTCAGGTCGTCGGCGACGACGATGGAAGGGCGGGTGAGGCTGCGCGTGTCCGACGTTGCGCCGACCAGGCAGCGCAGCACCCGCGCGCGCACGTCGCGCACGTCCTGCGCCCGCGCCCGGAAGTACTCCTCCTCCAGGCTCTCCAGCGCCACGGCATAGTGCTCGAAGCTGTCCTGCACCGCCGCCTCGGCGTTCAGCCGCTCGCTTTGCACCGCCGAACGCAGCAGCGTCAACAGCTCGTCATCCTCGAGGAACAGCTGGTGCGCCCCGAAAATCTCGGCCTCGCTCTCGCCGACGGTCAGCCGCGCGTGTTCTTCCAGCGCGGCCAGCTGGGAGCGCGAGAGCGCCAGGGCGCGCTCCAGCCGCGCCCACTCGGCCGCCGTGTCGCTCACATAGCGCCGCTCGACCGCGACGAGCTGCGGGCGATACACCCACGCCGGCCCAATCGCAATCCCGCCGGACGCCGCCTGCCCTCTGTACTGGCGCATTAGTGGCCGCCTTCCCCGAAGTTGCTATCCACGAGCGTCTGGAGCGCCGCCAGGGCCTCATCGGCGCGCTCACCCTCAGCCTCGACGCGAATCGTCGTGTTCTGCACGACGCCCTGGGTCATGACGCTCAAGACGCTCTTGGCGTTCGCGGGCGGCTTCTGGGTTGTCATGTTCTGCACCGTAATGGTACACGGGAATGACGCCGCCGTCTTGACGAACTGCGCCGCTGGTCGGGCGTGCAGACCCGCCGAATGCCTGACCACAAGCTCGATCGCTGGCATCGCTGCTCTCTCCTCTGCGACTGCCTAAGCCAGCAGCGCATCCTGCTCGCGCCTGAGGCGCACGATCACCTGGCTCTCATCCAGGGCCACATCGGCGTAGCGCACCGGCTGGCCCATCTTCACAGGCCGCTGCACCGTCGCGCCGACCACCAGGCCCAGCGGGGCGATGTCCTCGGCGCGGGCCACCTCGGCGCGCTCGATCATGCCGTAGACGGTGTAGCCGCCCAGGCTATCAATCTTGTCGCCGGGGTTGAGGTCGCGCTTGGCGTAGGCCACCGTCTCGGCGACCGGCGTCCGCTCGCAGGCGAGGGTCGCTTCGCCGTCGAGCGCCACGTGGGCGACCGAGATCGGGGCCTCAAGGTTCGCCAGGTGGTACGGGCGGTACAGTGTCCAGTAGCCGTTCTGGCCGCTGAGATGTAGATAGTTCAGGTCGCGGATGATCTTCGGCTGGTCGGTGGTGATGGTGATGAAGACGCCGGGCGCGACGTTGCCGACGGCGTAGTCCACCGCGCACGTCCCGCTGAAGATGCCGCCGACCGACTTGGGCGCGAACACCTTCGGCAGGTCCGCCACGTTGCAGTGCGGGCCGTAGGCGCCGGTGACCTCCGGCGCGAAGCCGAGGGCGTTGCCGATGGCGGTCATCTCGACCATCGTCTTGGTGCCGTCCACGAACGAGGCCAGCATCTTCGGGTTCATCATCTGCTCGCGGGCGCGAGCGGCGCAGGTGTCGGGGTTAGCGGTGCGGTCGAGGGGGTTGTTCTTGCCCTTGCCCACGTAGACGATGTTGAAGCCGAGGGCATCGGCGAAGTCGTACAGCTCCTTGAGCGAGCCTGGCTCATCGCCCGCCACCAGGGTGTACGTCACGCCCTTCTCCCGCGCCCGCTTCGCCAGCCAGTAGCCGACCGTCGCGTCGGTCTCGACGTTCATGTTGACGATGTTCTTGCCGGCCTCGATGGCTTCGAGGCAGACGCGCGCGCCCACTTCCGGGACGCCGGTGCATTCGAGGATGACTTCCAGCGCGTCTATCTGGGTCAGGCAGGCCGCGTCCGTCAGCGCCACGCGCTTGCCCTCTTGGATCAACTCCGACGCGCCCGCCAGATACCCTTCGGCGCTCACGACGTCGGCGGCTGGTACATCGCTCTCGGCATAGGCGGCGGCGGCGCGGCCGGGAACGACGTCGGCCACGGCGACGACGCGCATCCCCACCATTTTCTCGGTCTGGCTAATGAAGCCAGCGCCCATCTGCCCCGCGCCGACCAGGCCGACGCGGATCGGCCCACTTGTCTCCTGGCGCGCCTGCAAACGTTGTTTCAGTGACATGGTCTTCCTACTTTCAAAGAGCGGGCCGCTTACGCGGCCGCACCCAGGATTTTCAGGCTCATGCCCACCGCGACGGGTGGAATGGGACGGGCTTCCAGGCACACATCGCCCGGCATCTCCGGCGCCGTTTGATCGTTGAATTTCATCACCAGGTGGCCGAGGGACGCCAGGTTGGCGCTGGCGACATCGCCGACCGCCAGGACGCGGAAGCGGGCGTCGCCCAGGACGATTTCGTCGCCGGGGGCGACGGGCGCGCGCAGTTCCTGCCCATCGTGCAGAATGGAGAACTCGGCCAACTCCTCCGGCGCGCCCTCGCGGAACAGCACCAGGATGCCGCTGTCGCGGAACTCATCCACTAACGGGCCAATGGCTGTGATTTGTGCTTCGTACTTGGTGGCGCTCATGGTTCTCTCTTGCGCTATAACTGCTCTATGTTTGCCCGTTGTATCTGGTCGGGAGGCTTGGGGGCGCAGCCCTCCAAACCACCCCCTTTCCCCTTCCTTCAGTGGGGACTGCGCCTCTGAACGATGCGGGGGAGAGGGGGCCGTGGGGCCTGCGGCCCCCACACCCCCACTGCACAGCAAACTGCAAGGATAGAGTAACTGCGTTGTGTGTCGGAGTAGAGACGCGGCATGCCGCGTCTCTACTACCGCCAATAGGCGCACCCTATCCGATCAGCTCGACATCCTCGAGGCGCACACCCGAAACGAAGAGTTCCTCGGTGATGAAGCGCATCAGCGGGCCGGCCGGCGACGTGGGATGGATGTCCACGGTCAGCACCTTCTTCATCGGGTACACCCCGACGCGAGCCGTGCCACCACAGTCAATCACGGCGACCGCGATCTCCTCGAAGTTCGCCTTGGACCGGAACCCGTCGAAGGGGCGGCCGCCGGTCAGCTCCGCGATGCGGGCCGCGAGGGGGTGAATGCCACCGCCGGTGACCGAGTAGATCAGGTCCTTGCCGGGCTTGGGGGCAATGATGAGCGGCCCGCCCCAGCCGCGCGGCCCCTTCTTGATACGCACTTTGCGATACTTCTTCTGTTCTTCTGGCATACCTTAATCTCTCCTTCGAGGTGTCCGGCGCATGGGCGCGTCAGGTCCCCGCGACGGGGTTTAGCTGCCCGTGCCGGTATACGGATACTGGGTCATGAAGAAGCTGATACCGTAGGCGATGAGCACGGCCGCCGGGCCGGTGAACATGCGCGAGATCAACACGGCCGGGACGCCGACTTCCACCGTCTCCGTCTCCGCCTCGCCCAGCGCCAGACCGACCGGAATGAAGTCGCAGCCGACCTGCGGGTTGATGGCGAACAGAGCCGGCAGCGCCATGCGGTAGGGAAGCGCGCCGCTGGCGAAGTACGTCCCCAGCAGCGTGCCGATGATCTGCGCGATTACCGCGCCAGGGCCGAGGAGCGGCGAGAGGAACGGCAGGGCGATAATGAACGACATGACCAGCAGGCCGATGGGGGTGGATGCCAGCGGCACGAGGGCGTTGGCGATCACCGTGCCGATGCCGGTGTAGTTGATGATGCCGATCACCAAGGCAATGAACGCCATGAACGGCAAGATGTTGCGGAGAACCTGGTCAATCGCGTCGCGGCCCGACTGGTATAGGACGCCGACGACCTTGCCGGCGCCGCGGCCGATGTTCTCGATCCACTTCTGCCACGCGGGTGTCTTAGATTGCTGCATGGGGCGCCTCCACATTCACGGTGTCTTCGTACTCATCAATAACGGCTCGTTGACTCCACATGCGGGCTGTGATGCGCTCGGTGACGATGCCGCGCAGCAGGATGACGATCAGGCCCGTCAGGAAGTAATACACCGCCAGCTCGGTCGTCGCTCGAGCGCCGTACCCCTTCGTAACGCCCGCCGCGATACCGAGCCAGACGAACAGCTCGCCAGGGTTGATGTGGGGGAACAGGCCCAGCGGCGGATGGACGTAGGAGACCGCCGCATCGTAGAACGCCGGCTTGTACTTCTCGGGCAAGAAGCGGCCCATGGTATAGGCCATCGGGTTCGTCAGAATGAACACCGAGACGACGGGCAGGAGCAGATAGCGGAACGGCAGGAAGAGCCAGCCCGGGCGGCCGGCGAAGGCGGCGAAGCGGTCAATGCGCTCGGCGCCAATCCAGGCGACCACGGCGTTGAAGGCCGTCATCAGGATGATCACCAGCGGGATAATCCCGACGACCAGCCCGACAAACACCTTCGCGCCGGCCTCGAATATGCCGATGAACCAGGTCGCTCCATTGACTAAGATATCCATGTAGATGTCCTCCTCAAGGCATAGATATGATGGACGGGACAACGCAATCGAACACGTGAGGAATGTCAGGTCGCGTTCAGTAGGCGCCTCCTAACGACGAGTGATCTGTTACATATGCAATGGCGGGAACGTCGCAACGACTACGGTCGTTGCCCAGGTCGCAGAACGACTGGAAGTCGTTACTACAGGACTGTTGCTTAGGATGTCGCGGATGACGCGGGGACGCGCTGGCCGTCGTTCGTCGCGCGCGCGGTCGAGCGCTTCCGCCCCATTTCGATGTAGCCCACAGCGTCTTTCATCGCCAGGCGCAGCTTGGGCGAGATCGACAGCAGGACGGCGTCGTTCGTGATGTCGCTGATGGGCCGGCCATCCAGCCCCGCCACGGGCTGGAGCTGCGCGAACACCGTCCAGCCCGACAGCTGCTCGGCATGCACGATGCGGTCCCGCTTGTCTACGACCAGGACACCGTACACCCGCCGCCGCCACGCCGAGCCGGCCTTGCCGACGGACACCAGGCCGAGCCGGCGCAGCTGCCCGAGGCGCTTGTTGTACCGCTTGATCTGCCACATCGTGAGCAGGTATTGCACGAGCCAGAAGATGACAAAGGCGATGATGATGATGGTATAGCCAGCGAGAGTCACGGTCTCCTCCTTGAGGTCGTCTACCTACAGAACCAGCAGTTGCGGCTGCTCCAGCGCCTCGCGCACGTCGCTCAGGAACCGCGCCGCCACCGCTCCGTCCACGACGCGGTGGTCCGCCGCGAGCGTCACGGTCATGATGGGTCGCGTCACCGGCCGGCCCTCGGTGTCGGGTACGATACGCGGGGTGGCGCGGCTGACGGCGAGAATCGCCACCTGGGGCGGGTTGATGATGGCGGTGAAGCGGTCCACCCCGAACATGCCCAGGTTGGAGATCGTGAACGTGCCGTCCTGCACATCCTCCGGCCGCAGGCGACCGGCCCGCGCCCGCTCGGTCAGGCCGGCGATGTCGGCCGCGATCTCGCCAATACCCTTGCGGTCGGCGTCGCGCACCACCGGCACGATCAGCCCCTCGTCCACCGCCACGGCCACGCCAATGTTGACATCCTCCAGCACCAGGATGCTGTCGCCGTCCAGGCGGCTGTTCAGCAGCTCGTGCCGCCCCAGCGCCCACGCGCACGTCCGGGCGATGACCGCCGTCAGGCTGACCTTCGCCTGCCCGGCCTTGAGCCGCGCGTTGGCCCGCGTCCGCAACGCCTCGGCCGCCGTCACGTCAATGTCGGCGTCGAAGGTGATGTGCGGGATCTCCTGGGCCGCCTTTTGCAGCCGCGTGGCAATGGTGCGGCGCATGCCGGTCATTGGGATGGCCCGCGCCACCCGCAACCCGCCAGCCGATGGGAGCGTTGGTTGCGGCTCAGGGGCGGCCGGCGCCGCCTCGTCCGCGACCCCTTGCCGCGCCCGCTCGACCACTGCCAGCACGTCGGCCGACTGCACGCGCCCGCGCGGGCCGCTGCCGGCCACGTCGGCCAGGTCCACGCCCATCTCCCGCGCCAGCCGCCGCGCCGCCGGCACGCTGCGCGCCTTGCCGTTGGCCACGCGCTCGCGGGACGTGGTGAGGAACTGCGTCACGTCCTCGCGCGTCACCCGCCCGCCGACGCCCGTTCCCGCCACCCCCGCCAGGTCTACCCCGGCGTCTCGCGCCATCTTGGCCGCCACCGGCGTCACCCGCGATGGCCGGGTCTCGGCCGGAGCGGCCGGGGCCTGTTCCGCCACAGGGGCCGGCGCGGTCGCCCCACTCGCGGCCAGCGTCTCGCCGGGCTTGCGGATGAAGGCGATCACCTGGGTCACCGGCACCACATCGCCCGCCGCGTAGCGCACCCCATCCAGAATCCCGCTCATGGGCGCCTCGACCTCCATGTTGACCTTGTCGGTCGTCACTTCCGCGATCGGATCGCCCTGCTCGACCTCGTCGCCCGGCCCCTTCAGCCAGCGCACGATTTCGGCTGTCTCTTGCGTAAAGCCGAACTTCGGCATGATGACTTCTTTAGCCACGGCGTTTAGTACTCCCCGCGGATGAGCTTGCGCGCTTCGGCGGTAATTGTTTCGACCTGCGGCACGGCATGGTATTCGAGATTGCGATTGTAGGGGATCGGAATGTCCAGCCCGGCGACGCGGCGCACCGGCGCTTCCAGGTAGTCGAACGCCTCGCTCTCGTTGAGCCGCGCCACGACCTCCGCGCCGAAACCGCCGGTCTTGACGGCTTCGTGGACGACCATCGCCCGGCCGGTCTTCTTGACCGACTCGATGATGACCGAGGCATCCAGCGGACTGAGGGTGCGCGGGTCCACAATCTCCACGTCCAACCCTTCCGCCGCCAGCTTGTTGGCGGCCTCGATGGCGCGGCCGACCATGATCGAGGTGGCGACGACCGTCAGGTCCTTGCCAGGGCGGACGACGTGGCTCTGGCCGAGGGGGATGGTGTACATATCCTCCGGCACCGGCCCCTTGGTCTTGTACAGCAGCTTGTGCTCGATGAAGATGACCGGGTTGTCGTCCTGGAGCGCGGCCAGCAGCAGCCCCTTGGCGTCATACGGGCTGCTCGGCATGACGACTTTCAGCCCTGGGATGTGGACGAACCAGCTTTCGAGGCTTTCGGAGTGCTGCGCCGCCGCGCCCGTGCCAGAGCCGGCCGGCGTGCGCAGCACCATCGGCACGCTGGCCTTGCCGCCGAACATGAAGCGGATCTTGGCGGCCTGGAGGACGAGCTGCTCCATGCTCAGGGTGATGAAGTCCATGAACTGAATCTCGCCGACCGGGCGCATCCCCGTCAGCGCCGCGCCGATGCACGCGCCGGCGATGCCCGCCTCCGAGATGGGCGTGTCTATGACGCGCTCGGCGCCAAAGTCCCCCATCAACCCGGCCGTCGCGCCGAACGCGCCGCCGTAGACCCCGATGTCCTCACCAATCAGAAAGACCCGCTCGTCAGCCGCCATCGCCTGGCGCAACGCCTCGCGCACCGCCTCGACGTAGGTAATCTCACGCATAGACGCCCTCCAGGATGCTGCTCACGGACGGCTCGGGACTGGCTTCGGCGAACGCCACCGCCGCCTCGATGCGCGCCACCGCCTGCTCGCGCAGGGCGTCCAGCGCCGCCTCGTCCAGGCCGATAGCGCCGGCAAAGCGGCGAATGGGGTCCTGCGCCTGCCACTCCTTGACCTCGTCGCGGGTGCGGTACGCTTGCTTGTCGCTCTTGGAGTGGCCGCGCCAGCGATAGGTGACCGCCTCGATGAGGGTGGGGCCTTCGCCGGCCCGGGCGCGCGCAGCGGCGTCGCGGACGGCCAGGTACACCGCGCCCAGGTCGTTGCCGTCTACCGTGACGCCGGCAACATTGTACGCGGCGGCGCGCTGGCTGATCTCCGGAATGTTGAATGCTTTGGTGAAGGGCATGGACATGGCATACTGGTTGTTCTCGACGAGGTAGATGACCGGCAGCTTCCAGATGCTCGCCATGTTCATCGATTCGTGGACCGCGCCCTCGTTCGCGCCGCCGTCGCCGAAGACAACGACGCACACCTGGTCGGTCTTGCGCATCTTGATGCTCAGGCCGACGCCGACCGCGATCGGGACACCGCCGGCGACGATGCCGTTCGCGCCCAGGTTGTTGGCGTCCACGTTGGCGATGTGCATCGAGCCGCCGCGCCCGCGACAGTAGCCCGTCTCCTTGCCCATGAACTCGGCCATCATGAGGTCCACATTGGTATCGAACCAGGCCAGGCAATGCCCGTGGCCGCGATGCGTGTTGAGCAGGTAGTCCCCCCGCCGCAGCGCCGTCGCCGCCCCGACCGCCGTCGCTTCCTGACCGATGGAGAGGTGCATCGTGCCGTGAACACGGCCGAGGGAGAACAGCTCCTCGGCCTTCTCCTCGAAGACGCGGATGAGCAGCATCTTCATCAGAAGGTCCTGGGCGGCGGCGCCCGCAATGCCTGCGTCTTGGAGGCTTGTATTCGTTTCGCCATTCGTCATGATCTTGCCGTCAGACACGTTCGGCATCTTTCTTCAACTCCTGCATGATTCCAATGGCGGCCACTTCGTCCGTCACTAACATGTTGATGAGGCCCGCGCGGCTCGCCCCGATGATGGGGCGGCTCTTGAACTGGCCGCCGGCGATGCCCAGCCGCAGCGGTATGCGTCGCATCGTCGCGGCGTCAATGCCGACGACACAGCGGGTCAGCGGCGTGTCCAGTAGCTCGCCGGCGCGGGTAAAGTGAATCGCGCACACATCCCCGACCGCGCCCCCGGCCTGGAGCGCCTCTAGCTGCTCCGTATCCAGGTAGCCCGCCCGCAGCAGGCTCGCCCGCTCCGGCGCAACCGTCCCAACCCCGACGAGGGCCAGGTCAATCTCCTTGAACACGTCGAACAGGCGCTGCAAGCGTCGGCCGGCCATCAGCCCCTGGCGCGTCTGCTCGTCATCCACGATGAGCGGCGCGGGCAATGTGGAGTAGTGGCCGATCAGGAGGCGGGCCAACCGCCGCGCCAACTCTGGGCCGTCAATCTCGGTGTCGGCTGTGCCGAGCGCCCCAATCATCTGCACCACGCGGCAGTTCGCTGCGGCCCCGGCGCGGATGGCTGTCACCGTCTCCCACAACCCCGTCCCCCACGACAGCCCGATGGTCATGCCGTCGTAGATGATTTCTTCCACGAGTCGCGCCGCCAGGCTGCCCACGCGCCGTAGCATCTGAGTGTAGCTGAGGGTACCGGAGCGCAGGATGCGCACGACCTTGAGGCCGAGCGCCCCCTCCAGTTCCCCTTCCAGATCGGTGCGGCGGGCGAGCGGGTAGTTCACGCGGATCTCGACCACGCCCAACTCGCGGGCCTCCGCCAGAAAGCGCGAGATCATGGAGCGGGAGTAGCCCGTCTGCAGGGCGATATCGGATTGGGAGCGCCCCTCCTCGAAGTACAGCCCGGCAACTTTGGCAAGTAGTTCTAATTTGTCAAGCGACGTGCTAGAGCCGTCCACGATAAGCGCTCCAATGCGTTGCAGCGCGACAAAAGGATTGTCGACGATTCACAAACTCTACTGGGGGTGGAATATGTTCAGCGTTGTAACCGCATTATATAATGCGCTCAGCCCCTTGTCAAGGGGCTGAGTGGTAGTTTTGCATAGGATGCACATCTGTGCAACATGGGGAAACGGCGGGGGGGGCTAGGGTTCGAGTGTGTCGAAACGCAGGCCGCTCGACCCTTCGCCCCGGCCGACGCCCTTGCGCCGCCCGATCCACAGGTGTATCGAGCCGTCGGACCAGCGGGTGTACTGGTAACTGCGCGTCACGCGCACGCCTTCGCGCGGGACCTCTTCCTCGTACAGCTCGAGTGGGTGGTCAGGGGCCGGCGTTAGGATGCGTCCGAGCGCCGGCAGCGTCTCCCGCGAGCCATCGGTCTTGAGCGCCGCGCCGCGCGCCAGGCGCAGGCCGGCCCCCCGGCGCACCGGCAGGAGCGGTATCCAGTAATCGGGGACGTCCGTCGTGAGACGATAGCGCAGCGCGCCCGCCGCCGCGCTCTCAGCATCAGCCTCGCCCTCGCTGCCGCCGCGCGCGACATACGCCTCGAACCGGTCGAGCGGGCGCTCGGTCGGGCTTTCGATGATACGCTCGACCGCCCACGCCAGGTTCGCCATCTCGTCGCGCATGAACAGCGCCTCTTCGACGGGGCGGCTCTCCAGGCTGTTGAGCAGGGTCGGCGGCAGGAAGAACAGGTTCGACGCCGGCGTCGGAATCCCGCTGCTCCGCAGGTAGGCGTGCTGGAACATGCGCCACGTCGAGTAGGGCGCGCCCAGCTCGCTCGCCGACTTGATGAGCGTCCGAACACCGAACGTGTCTGTGACGACCAACGACTGCGTCCGATAGGCGGCCCCGACGTCCAGCTCGATGGGCAGGACAAACCAGTCGTTGCCGTAGGTGAGGGCAAACTCCACCAGCAGCATGCGCGCCAGATCGGTCGGGCCGGCGTCCACCGAGCCGAACGCGACCTGGGCATCCTCGAACTCCCAGAAACGCATCGCCGGCGCGCCGCGGAAGGTGACCGGGGCCGGCATGACCGTGCGCGTGATGGGCATCGGCGGGGCATCGGCCGCCGCGCCGAGTGTGACTTCGGCGTTCACATCGAAGTCATACCAGTCGAGGCGGCCCTCCGTGTACTCCTGCGCCGTCAGGATCAGCTCGCCGTCGCTGAGGCGCGCCGCCACGGAGAAGGCGTACTCCATGCGCTCCGGCAGCCACGACGGGTTCCCATCCTGCGGCTCGCTGAACAGCGTCTCGTACCACTGTCGCCAGAGCGTCGCCGCCTTCTCGACCTCCGCGACATCCCCCGGCGCGATTTGCAGCGCGGGCGAGAGCGCCACGCCACCGCCACCGGACGACCGAAACGCGGCATACAGCTGCCGGCCGTCAGGCACACGGCCGGCCATCACGCTGCAATAGCCGACGCTGTCCTCATCCAGCGCCGCCGCCTGCTCCGCCGTCAGCGCCGGCATCGGGTACTGGCGCGTGAAGGCATCGCGGTAATCGCGGGACACGGGCTGCTGGCCGAGCAGGCGCAGGAAGTGCTGCCCGGCCTCGGCGGCCAGCCGTAGTCGCGCGGTTGGCGCGGGCGGCTGCATCGGCGGGCGCACCGCCTCTCGCTCGACGAGCGTCTCGAGCGGCGACTGGGCGGCGTCGTAGGGCGCGGCATCCACGCGCGTGTTGGGCGCGATGGCCCCGGCGTGGTAGCGCGTCAGCGGCGCCGCTTCGCCGCGCCAGCGCGCCATGATGGGCGAGCCGTTGTCTTCGCCCTGGAACTCGCCAAGCTGCCATTGCCGCGCCAGGAGCCACAGCGGATCGTAGACCCTGGCTTGCAGGCTCGTGTCCATCTGGGCATTGCGGCTGCGCGGCTCCAGCCTCATCCAGCTCGTAATCGAAGGCACGCTGTCCTCACCTTGTGTCTTTCACTTGATGGTCGTGAAGTCGGTGGACACGGTATGGCCCGCCGTGTTGATGGCAAAGTACAGCGCGGGCAGATAGTGGCCGATCTCGGCGAGGGCGTCGCGGTCAACGGCGCGAATTCTCGCCAGATCGAGGGTCTCCAAAAGCACTTGTTGCAGCGACCAGACCGTCCACGGGACGTCAAGCTCCGGCGGCACGGCGACCAGGAGCGTTTGGGGCGGGGCGGCGTTGGGCTGATCGTACTGGAGCGCGATCGCCGTCGTCTCCGTCGCGCTCGGCACGACCTCGATCCACTCGTCAATGAGCAGCCCGACGAGCGGCTGCCCCACGTCAATCGCCGCGACAGCCTGCGCGACGATGGAGAGCTTGCCGCCGGGCAGGCTTTGGCCGGGCTTGAGCGGCAGGCCGACCCAGCGGTCATTGGCGTCGTAGGGAAGCTGCGCGAGGCTGAGCCGCACCGTTTCGCCGCTGCGGAGGGCCTCGGCGTAGCTGAGGGCATCGCTGAGCCGCGTCACGCCGTCGCGGACACGGGCGGCGCGCTGGAACCAGGTCACCGCCGCGAGCGGATCGCCGTCCTGGACTTTGGCGCTGTCGCCAAGCGCCTTCGCCAGCTCGGCGGCGTTGGGCGCGGCGAAGCGGGGCAGCACGACGAACTGCTTGCCGAAAACGACGCGCAGCTGAGCCACGGCGAGGTCGCGTTTGGCGTCCGCCGTCGCCGTGGCGGGGTTGAAGCCTGCTGTGAGCGCCGTGATCTGCGCCACGCGCCGGGCCAGCTCGCCCTGCGCGGAGGCCGCCTGGGTCAGCAGCGTCTGGCGGTCGGCGGGCGTGTCGCCGGCGGCCGAGAGCGGCGTCGCGCCGACCACGCCGAAGGTCGCCGCCCGCAGCAGCAGGGCGCGCACCTGGTCGAGATTCGCCGTGGTCGGCGCGGCCAGCTGCTGTTGGAGGGCTTTGGCCGTCTGGCGCAGGAGTTGGGCGGCGGCCGTGGCGCGCTTCAGAAGCTCGTCCCCGTCCACGCCCGAGGCGGCGGCCTGGTGGGGCAGGCTCAAGTCGCGGGCGTCAATCCCCCGCGCGGCGAGGATCACCCGCCGCGCGGCCCGCAGCATTTGGGTGAACTCGCCGTAGCCTAGCTCGTTGGGCTTGACCCCGGCGGCGCGGGCCAGGCTCACCCGTAGGCGTGAGCCGGGCGCGAAGCCGTCGGGCTTGCGCATCATCGTGTACAGGATGCGCGCCTCGATTTCCCCTGGCTCGCCCCTGCCGCCCGTCACGGCGTAGATGAAGTCGAGGGGCGTCAGGCGCAGCTGGTTGAGGCGCAACTCTTTCGCCTCGACGACCTGTCCGCTGGCGGGGTCCAGCCGCTCGACCAGGCAGCGCACCCGCGCCGGGTTGCCGAGCAGCCGCGCCGCCCAGGCGTTCAGGTGCGGCTCGGCGTTGGCGCGGCCCGGGTTGAGAGGCGACGCCCACTCCGGCGGCAGGACAGGCTCGCCGCTGGCGAGGGTCAGCAGGCGATGCGTCAGGGCGACGCCGGTGCGCGGCGTGCGGGCGACCTCAAGCTCGGGCGGCGGGGCGTCGCCGCCGGCGATGGCGTCCGTCGTGCTGGCGGCCCGCAGCGGGTTGCCGCGCACCGCCTGGTGGACGCTCTCGGCCAGCACGGCGTCGCTGACCGCGTCAACCGAGTCCGCCAGCGCGTTTAGCTCGGCCTCCAGCCCGGCCCGCGCCCGCGTGACGTCGGCCTGGGGCGGCTTGTCGGGGAGGGGCGCGAAGAGGGCGGCGAGTGGGCCGACGCCGGGGACAGGTGTCTTTAGCGCGGCCAGCCAGAGGCGCTGGAGCCGCAAGCCGTCCACGACATTGTTCGCCGCGATCGCTTCCACTGGCTCGTTGCCGCCCGTCCCGTTGGTCTGCGGCAGCTTCCGCGCGACGAGGGGCGCCAGCTCGCGGAAGTACGCGACGAACTGGGCCTGACCGGCGTCCTGCAGGCGGCGCTCGAAGCGATAGCCGAGCAGCGCGCCGAGCGGCTGCCCCTGGCGCACGCCGTCCAGCAGCCACATCGCCAGGCGCATGCGCTCCGAGGACAGGTCAATCGCCAGCAAGTCGTTCGGCGCGCTCCCGCCGGCGTGGGCCAGGTGACCGCTGCGCAGGATAGCGGCGGTGGAAGCCTGGGCCAGGGAGGGTGTGTGGACGAAGCCCGGGTTGCTGGCCGATTGGAACACGGGCGCCTGCTCGCCTGGCGGCGTCGGGATTGGGGTCTGGGCATCGGCCGGCTTCAGGTTCATCACCCAGCCGTAGCCGCCGAACAGCACGCCGGTCGGGCTGGCCTGGCGCATCTCGGCCAGCCGCTTGGTGGCGAACGACGTCATCCAGGCGTCGAGGCGGTGCGAGCAGAGGTCCAGCGTTCCGCTGAGCAACTGTTCGAGACGGGCCGGCGGGAGCGTCTGGAGGTGGGCCAGGCTCGCGCGGAACTCGCTGATTGTCTGGAGGTCCGGCTCGCGGGCTGTGTCCGGCTCACCCGTGGGGAGGAAGCCGAGCAGATACTTGCCCAGCTCCATCGGGTCCGCAACCCCGGCCACGCTGATCCTGGTCGCCATCTGACGCCAGACGGTGAGCGTCAACTGCCCCAGCGGCAGGTCCACCAGCTCGGCCTCGCGGCGCTGAGCGGGCTGCATCAGGCCGCGCCGCACGAGCAGCCGCGAGCCGGCGGCGGCGTATTCCAGCAGCATCGCGTGGCGGAGCAAGAGATACAGCAGGGCGCGCGGCGGGGGCTGCAACAGCGTCTCGCGGCGAATCGCGTCCAGGTCGCGCGCCGCCAGCAGCGTCGCGATGTAGTTCGGCGTCAGTGATGCGCCGGCGTCGGGCTGGACGAGCGCCCCTCGGAGCGACGCCACAGGGGAGGCGAACGCGCCGCGCGACATCCTGGGCCGCCAGCTCAGGCCCAGCGCTTGCAGCGCCGCGCCGGTCAGCGCGTCCTGCCGGGCGAACCACGCCCGGAACTGGCCGTGGGTCACCTGCGCCCGCAGCTGCATGGGCATGGACAGGCCCAGGAAAAAGTCGGCGCCCAGGAGCACCCACAGATTTTCGAGGTACTGGCGGCCCATGAGATTGCGCATGGCGTAGCGGGACGACAGCGCCTCCATGCTCAACACCTCGGCCAGGTCCTTGTCGAGACCGCTGCCCTCATTGGTGTCATTGCTGCGGCCCAGGCGCGGCACAGCCCCAAAGTTGCGCCGCCAGACACCGCGCAAACGCACCAGGAAGTCGCGCAGCGCGCTGTCGCGCTTGAGCTGGGCCTCCTGGCCCGCCCGCGGCTTCCAGGCCTCCAGCGAAGTCACCGGCAGGATGCCGTAGGGCTGCTTCCCGACGCGCAGGGTGGGCAGCGGGCCGCTGGCGCGCACGTTGTCAATGAAGTGGCGGCGCGCCCACGCGATGTCATCGTCCGTCAGCGGGCTGCCGCCCGGGTCGCCCACGCCGACCATCTGCGCCAGGAAATAGCCCCACGTCGCCGGCCACAGCGCCGTGTTCATGTGGCGCGCATCGAGCGGCTCTGTCGCCGCCGCGTTGGGGAGATGGGCGAAGACCGAACCGGCGCTTGGCAGCCCCAGCGCCGCCGTCAGGACATCGGCGTTCGAGCCGTCCCCCGCCTGCGCCGCTGGCGCCGCCCACTCCGCGAGATAGCTCGCCGCGTGGCCCGGGTCGGCGGAACTGAAGCCAGACGGCGCGTCGGATGTGTTGTTGGACGGGGCGCCGTGCGGGACGAAGCTCAACCCGTCGGTGTAGTGGTGAGCGTCGAAGAGCGCCGCGAGCCGCGGCGCCCAGTCCACCGCCGCGCCAGGCGTGTCCTTGACGCCCAGCACGAGCAGGAAGTCCAACCCGGCGGCGGCGTCCCCCTGGCTCAGGCGGGCGCGCACGCCCATCCCGACCTTCTCCGCCGCGTCGAAATCCACCATCCAGCGCATGCCCTCGTCGAGGAGGAGCGCGCCGTCCGCCGCTGCGTCAGTCGGCGGCGCGGTGGGGTCGGGGCCGGTCGGCAGGACGTCGGGGATGGCGGCCCCGGTGACGATCACCACCAGGCGGCCCCCCCTGTAGCCGAGCACGATCCACTGGTTCGGCAGCAGCCGAGTCATGGGCGCGCGCGTCCAGGACTCGGCCTTGGTCGGCGGCGCGGGGAAGCGGGGCGGCTTCGGCAGCGGGCCGTCGCCGGCCACCGGAGTCGTCGGGCGGTCGTCGGGGTTCAGCGGCTGGAGCGCGCGGGCGACCCACGCGGCGCGCGGAGCATCGTAGCGGTCGGCGAGCTGCCGCCAGGCGCTCTTCAGGCCCTCGTCGTCATTCCCGGCCCGCCACGTCTGGTCCCAGAAGTGTTGGCCCCAGGTCACCTCATCCGGGGTCAGCGCCGGCTCGTGGGAGTCGATGTGGACCCCGTCGGGGTAGACGCGGACGCGCAGCTCGGCGCTGCCGTCGGCCAGGGGGAAGAAGCGCGTCTCCAGCCTGACCGGGAACAACACGGCCGGGCGGGCCGGGCCGAACGAGAGCGGCGCATTGAGCGGCGGCGCGTTCGGGATCGTGGGGACATCAGGGTTTGGCGTCAGCATGGATCGCAGCGAGCCTCACGCGAGCAGTTCTGTGGCATGGATGGCGATGCGCAGCGGGTGTTGCAGGGTGATGTAGGCCTGATGCGCGCCGTTTCGGCCCCACTTCGCCTTGTCAATGTCCGGCAGCGGGGTCTTGATGGAGGCGTAGGATAGCGCCTCGAGCGCCGCTTCGGTGTTGGCGAGGTGCCGCCAGCTCAGGTCGTCCCACGTCTGGAGCGGCGGCAGCGGCTGGCTGAAGTCGGCGGCATCCATGCCGAAGCGCGGCTCGGTCGGCTGCTGCTGGATGACGAAGAACCAGCCCGGATCGGCGAGCGCCTGTTCCTTCGTCAGATCGAAGCCCAGGAACGTCACGTCCGGCTCCAGCGTGCCGCGAAAAAGCGGGTGGCGCTCGGCGTCTGGCGCCGACGACAGGACGCGCCCCCCGTTCTCGGTTGCCGCCGCCACGGCGTAGATGACGGCGTTCGGGTAGCGGCGCAGCAGCTCGCCGCGCAGCAGCAGCACCAGGTCGCCGGCGGCGCTTGCGTTGTCGCCGAGCCGGCTCGACTTATTCCAGGTGTGGATAGGCGTAATGTCCGGCTGCCCGCTGCCGGCCGACGTGTCCCAGAACTGCCGGAAGTAGGTGCCGCGCTGGTCGGTGGGGTAGTTGCGCCAGAGCAGCTCGCGGCCCATCTCGGTGTTCAGCCCGACCAGGAACGCCTCGACGAACTTCGGGTTGGTCTCCAGCAGCGTAACGGTGTTCGGCGGCACGCGCTCCAAGCCGGGGAAGAGGAAGTCCGGCGCCAGGTCGCGCAGCGCCTCGTACATCGGCTGCGGGAACTCGGGGGCGTCCATGATCGGCTCGAGCGGATCGTCCTCTGGCGCCATGCCGTCCACGTTACGGAGCGACGCCTGAACGCGGGCGGCGATGGTGCGTTGCGGGGCAATGCTTTGCAGCAGCCTGTCGCGCGTGTCAGACAGGTCCATCGGCGGCGCTGGGAAGGTCAGGAAGGAAATGAAAGCCCGCTGCACGAGGTACGTCTGGTGCTCGCGGACCGCGTTGCGGAACGCGCGCGCGTCCGGGCTGTCCGGCGGCCGCGGCTGGGTGAGGATGCTGGGGTCGAGCAGGGGCGACAGGAGCCTGGCCTCGTCACCCTCGGCGGCGACCTGGAACTTGCCGAGCGGCGCGCCGCTGTCGAGCGCGGCGCTGATGCGCTCGAAGCGCACCGCCTGCTGCAACGGCCCGGCCGCGCCGTCGGCCACGGCGTTGAGGGTCACCAGCCCGGCCGCGTTTGCCTGGGGCGGCACGACGACGGTCGTATTCAACCGGGCCACGATGGCGATGCGCCGCCGCCCGACAGCGGTCGGCGCGAACCGGCTGCTGATGACGCCGCGCGGGCTGGTCAGCCGCCGCATCGGCGCCGAGACGGCGCGCAGCGGGATGGCCGACAGTGCCACCTGGCGCGCGAGCAGCGCCCGCGCCGGGACGTTGTTGACGCTCACGTTGAGGACGATGCGCGCCTGCGCCGGCGCGACCACCTTCATCAGACTCTCGGTGGCAAAGCGGCTGAAGTGCTGCGTGTAGTAGACATCGTTGACGGCGCGGCCGAGCTGGGCCTGCCGCCGCATCTGGTTGATGCGCTCGATGTCGCCTAACTGCTCCCAGGCCGAGGCCACGAGCTGCTCTTGCTGCGCCTGGACGACCTGCGTGCCGAGGGCGGCCACGGCGCGGTAACGCGGGTCGAGATTCAGCTCATCCAGCCAGGGCGCGGCGGCCGGCGCGGGCGGCCCGCTGACCGTGTGGCGGCCGGCCTGCCACTGGCCGTAGAGGGGCGGCGCCAACAGCGGATCGGCGTCCTCGCGCTGCATCGCCTCGAACGGGGCGTCGAGGATCGGCGCGAGCGCCGCTTGGAACGGCGCGCGTGTCGCGTCCGGCCAGGCGGCGGCCGACGCGCCGGCGACCCGCAGCGCGCCCTCCAGATCGAGCCGCGCGCCTGGCGCCAAAGGGGGAATGATGGCGAAGCCGGGGCGACTGATGTCCACCGGGCGCTGGCCGACGTCGGGCGGCATCGGCCGCGCTTCGAGCCGCCGCGCCAGCGCCTCGAAGTCGCCGCCCGCGCCCGTCGAGAACTCCCAAGAGAAATACACCGGCAGCGTGACCTGGGGCGGCGCCTGCGCGCCCGACGCCCACGCTGGCAGCAGCGCGCTCTCGTCGGTTGGCCCGATCGGCAGGCCCAGCCCGGCTTTGCGGCCCAGCTCGAACGCGGGAACCAGGCATGCCAGGTACGCCGTCGCCGGGTCGAGGCGGCGCGGGCAAAGCAGGCGCGACACCGTGAGCGACGGGTCGCCGGCCAGCGCCGCCTGCAACGATGCCGCGTCGCGCGGGCTGCCCGTAACCTGGGCGTGCGCCCACGCCCACGACTCCGACAGGTCGGGCAGCTCGGCGGACGGCTTCGCGGGCGGGCCAATATCGAGTACCGGCAGCGGGCCGTTGGGCGCGGCGCGCAGGGCTACACCGTCCTGCTGCCGCACCACAACGAGGCAGAGCCAGGGGCGCAGCCGGCCGGTCGCGTCAGCTTTGGCCGGGGTAAAGAGCCAGGGGAAGCCCGGATGGTCGAACTCAATCGCGGGGAAGTAGTTAGGCTCGAAATCCAGCGCCAGGCGGCGCGGCTCCGTCCGCACCACCTGCTGCGCATCCATGCCTGTGATGTCGCCCGGTCCATACAGGCGAACGGGGCGGGCGATGTCCGGCGCGTCGTTGACACGCAGCGTGACGGCCACCGACACAACCCCGGCTTGCTGCGCGCCCAGGCTATCGAGGGTCTGGATGCCCGTCGCTGCGCCCTGGCGCACCCACGGCAGGAAGACATAGTTCGCGGACGTTGGTCCGGCCATCGCCACCTCGCGGGATCAGATCAACGGCGTCACGTCAGCTCCGACAGGCGGACAATCTTGAAGGTCGCGGCCTGCGTCGGGCTTTGCTGCTCCAACGCCGCCAACGCTTCGGCCGCCTCGGAATACGGCAGAGACGCGCGCCCATCGCCGCCCGCCGCCGGCTGCACGGCCAGGTCCACCGTTGACACGATGCTCCAGCCTTCCTTAACCACCACCGGCGCGGCGCGCGCCGTGCGGTACTTGGCGCGCCCGGTGCGGCGAAGCTCGCTCCCGCCCGCCGCGCCGAACAGGGCTTGCTTGCCTAGCAACGCGGCGGTCAGGCGGTAGGGCCTGGCCCCATCGCCGGGCCGGGACTGGGTCGCAGCCTTGTCCACGATGATCGTCTCGAACTCGATGGCTTCGACTTCGAGCCAGTCGTTGGCGTCGTCAGGGAAGGCGAACCCGTCGGAGCCGATACTGACGCCGGCGGCCATCGCCTCGAACGAGGGGCGGGAGAGCTTTTCGTCGTCGGACATATCGAGGAACTGCGCCGGCGCGAAGAAGTCGGTCACCGGCTGCGATGACGGACTCTGGCCGCCGATGGCGACGCGGCTGATGGTGAAGCGGCGGGCGCCGGCCGGCGAGGCCGCGCCAAACCTGGCTATGTCCAGGTCGAGGGGCGCAATGTTCTGCTTGACGATGAGCTTGCCGAGGGGGTGGAGCAGCACATCCGTCGGCGCGCCTGGGCGTGGGCGCAGGGTCACCATGGCGCGCTGGCCGTCCGGCAGCTGGCTCACCCAGTTCCCGGGCTGGCCTAGCGCGTCTCGCACCTGCGCCAGCACATCCACGGCCGCCGCCGGCGGCGGCTGTTCGCCTTCGACGAGCGTCCGGTCCACCCGGATGGACACGTCCCACCACAGCACCTCAAACGTCGCCTTGCCCTTCAGGTGCAGCGGGCGCGGTCCGGCGAGCGAGCCTTCGACCCGCACCTTGAACAGGTTGGTTGAGCCGCGCTTGAGCTGCACCTGGGCCACGAAGTCGGCCAGGAACTGGAACGGCTCCATCTGAATCAGGACGTCGAAGCCGATTTCCCCCTGGATGCTGAAACCGGCGGCCTCGGCGTACAACTCGGCGCGCGCGCCGAACTGCACCGTGTTGGACGTCACCGCGAAGTACGCTTCGCAGCGCAGGCGTGGGTTGTCGCCCGTGGTGAGGCTGAGGGCGATGCGCGCCAGCTTGGGGAAGTTCGGCGGCGGGTTGAAGGCGGGGTGCAGCCCGCCGACTGCCAGCGCGAAGCTCGGCGACCCCGCCCACTTCAGCCGCATCGCCATGTCGCCGGTCAACACGAACTTCTCCAGCAGGCGCGAGTCGTAGAGCGTGGCGTCGAGCGCGGCCGTCCCCTGGTCGAAGTCGAGCACGCCGACGGTGTCCATCTGGAGACGGATGAGGGCGTTATCCGGCCGGGGCAGGAGCGCCACGACCTGGCCCAGGATGAGCAGCCGCAGCCGCGCGCCGAATTCCAGGAACACGCCCAGGTTGGCGGTCAGCAGCGTCGGCGTTCCCCAGGCGAGCTGCACGATTGGGCCGAGGAGGTGATGGCCCCGCGCTGGCGGGAAGGCAGTGTTGAGGGCGCTTAGAATCTGGGCGGCATTGCGGATGGGGTCGCGCGGGAAGAGAATACTGTCGAGGGTGTGGTTCTTGAGGCCGGCGCGCAGCACGTCTTCGGAGAACGTCCGGTTGACGGCGAGCAGCCCGCCGATACCCGTCAGCTTGAAGCCCAGGCCGAGCGGGATCGGCTCGAAGTCCTGGGCGGTGATGATGACTAGCAGCGAGAAGCCTGCCGCGCCGCCTGGCAGGTGGGTCGCAATCAGCCCGACGCCCTTGACCGCAATGCCGCCCTCGAGGGTCAGCTCGACCACGCCCGCGTACTGGCCCGTCCCGCTGTCGTAGAACAGGAAGCCGCCGCCGGCGACGCCCGCCGCGTCTATTGCCAGGCCGACCCCTGTCGGCGGCTTGAACTCCGCGCCCAGGTCGGCGCTGCCCAGGTTGCCCGGCGTGAACCGCAGCGCGACGGCGACACCGACGCCAGCCACGCTGGCGGTCACCGGACCCAGGAGCGCCGCGCCGCTGACGGTCACGGCGGCGGTGAGCGCGTCGGACGCGGCGGCGAGCGCCAGGTCCAGCGTCTCGACGCGCAAGGGGCCGGCCTGCTGGTGCAGCGCCAGGGTTGTGTGCAGACCGGCGCCGCCGTGGATGCGGAGGCCGTCGCGCTGCGACCAGCTGACCACGAGGTCTAGCGTCGTCGTGATGCCGTCCGGCGGCAGAATCGAGGCGAGGAAACCATCCGATGCGTCCGGCGCGACGCGGATGCGGCCATCCTCGATGCTGCCCGTCAGGGCCGGGTTGATGTCGCCACCGGCCACGCCGACGCCAAGGCTGACCGCCGCCGCGTCAATCGTGAGGCCAGGCGCGGAGAAGAGCGCAACCCGCTCGTCGCCCAGGGCCGCGTGGCGCAAGGCGAGGGCGAACGTGGCGTCCGACCCGCCGCCCGCGCCGGTCCCCAGCAGCCCCGTGAGCAGCCTGGGGTCCTGACCCGGACGGAGCATCAATGCCAGCCCGCCCTGGAGGTCGGCCGACGCCGACAGCGCGAGCGCCAGGGCGTCGGATAGCGGGAAGCTGGTGTCGGTCGTGCCGAAGGCGTAGGGCGACAGGCCCAGGCCGCCGTCCGTGCCGCCCGGCGCGGCCGGCCGTAGGGGATAGAGCGACAGCCCGACGTCGTAGGCGCCGAAGCCAAGCCCCTTGTCAAGGCTGACGAAGAGCTGGGCGGCGGGCGCGGCGTCGGCCTCTGGCACGGGGCGGCCGGCAAGCTGTTCCTCGACCGCGCGGGGGAGGTCGCGCAGCCTCACCTCGGCGGCGAAGTGTTCGACGACGCGCCCGATGTTGGCGACGAGAGCGTTCCCGTCGAAGCCCGCCGTCCCCCAGCCGTAGACATCGCGCATGACATCGGTGGGGTTTGTGACGAGGGCCGAGAGGCGGTCCCAGCGCACCGCCTGGCGCACGTGCTCGACCTGGAAGATGGTCGAGTCGGCGGGCATGAGCGTCAGCTCGAACACGCCGAGCAGAACGCCCAGCGGCACAGCGATGGCGGCGGTCGTCCCGACGGCCTGGATGACGAGCAGGTCGGCCAGGCGCGGGAAGAACTGGTCTACGATGTCGGTCGCCTGGAGATACGCCGGTGTGGCCTGGAACGACGCGGAGATGTCCCGCAGGTGGTCCAGGGCGTTCGCCAGCGCGGCGACCACCTCGGCGGTGGCGGCGGCCAGCGCCACGTCGGAGGTGTCCGGCTGGCTGCGCAGCTCGATGAGGGCGTCGAGTTGGACGGCGACGGCGGACACGTCCAACTGCGACAGGCCGATGTCGTTGACGCCGGGCGGCAGGTCCCAGCCGAGCAAGGCGAGCAGCTGCCCGGCCATCTCGACGTCGCCGCCGGCCTTACCGAGGGCGCGGACGATCTGCGCGAGCTGCTCGCTGGCCCGATCAGTGGTGGACGCCATCAGGGATAATCCATCTTGGCGGCGCTGCCCTTCTTCCAATCCCCCGCGTCGAAGTCGAAAGCGCGGGTAGACTTGAGGGGAACGACGGCGTAGGTGTGGATGCCGAGGGCATCGAGGTGCTTGCGCGGCGTCTTGTAGGTCGTGTCGTCGGTCGGCCAGGGCAGCACGCGCGCCTTGTCGGTCAGCGGCTGCGTCGGATTGTCGCGCAGCTGCTGGAGGGTCGCGGCGGCGCGGTCGGACCACAGCTTCAGCCACCCGCCGGCCGGGCGCATCGTCAGGTCCGCTGCTGTGATATTCGGCTCGCCCTGAGCGTCGAAGTAGCCCAGGTGCTCGGCCCACAGCTTGCGCCGTAGAATGTCCACCACCTCGCTCGGCTCCGCCTCGGTGTTGAGCATGATGGCGTTCACCTCGACGGCGCGCTGCTCGCGCGAGTTGAACAGCGAGTGGAGAATCTGGCTCGGCAGCGAGGAGTCGAGGGACAGGCCGTCAAGGTTGGCCGACCCCACCGTCGCCCAGGCGTTGTCCACGATGCCCGCCTTGGCGTGGATGTAGATGGGCAGCATCTGCGGCCGCGGCCGCGTCACGCCGGGCCGCGGCTGCCCGACCTCGTGCGACCAGCGCGTGAACACGCCAAACCGCTGCGGGCCGTCGGCCTTCTGGCCGATGCCCTTGCGGATGCGCGTAATGAGGCGGCGCTGCTTGAACGGGTAGAACGGTACGTCCGGCTCGATGTTGAGCGCGACGATGACTTGCAGGTCCGTGTTGCGCTTCATGGCTTCGACGAGCGCGTGTCCGATGGCGTCGTTGGTGAAGTACTGGGTCTCCAGGTAGATGAAGTCCTTGGCGGCCGCGATGGCGCGGAGATAGGCTTCGAGGATGCCTTTCTCCCCGTCGCTCGGGTCGTCGAACCGCCCGGCGGTGAGCGTTCGCACAACCTGCATCGTGCAGACAGCGTCCTCGTTCTCCATGGTGAGGGGCGGGCCGGTGTGCGCGCGCGGTGGATCGTTCAGGCCGGGCAGGTCGGGCAGCTTGTCGTCGGGCGCTGTCGTGTCCCACAGCAGCTTCAGCGTGCGGTAGATGTCGAGCAGCGCCGGACCGGCCACGGCGAACCCGGCGTCGTGCTTGGGGAAGCCGTCGGCGTCGCCCCGCGTCCAGGCTTCGATGCGGTGCTGGTGGGTGTCCACGTAACTCTGGCCGAAGGGCGAGCCGATGCTGATTGCCTGCCGCCCATCCACCACCATGAGCTTGGCGTGCATGACGCCCGCGCTCAGAACGGGCTGCTCGAACTTCTTGACCTTAATGGCCGGGTGACCCTTGTCCTTGAAGTAGCGCTCGACCTCGTCCTGGTCGGTGAAGTCGGCGCCGAGAAGCTCGCCCGTGACCCAGTAGACGCCATCCGAGCCGGCGAAGGGGAAGATGAGCGCGCCGGCGATAATTTTGATGAACAACGGAATCTTGAAGGCGTGGAGCAGGATGCGGATATCCACCTGGCGGTCAGCCGCGTCCATGAGCAGACGCTCCGGCCGCCCGTCGTGTTCACCGATGGCGCGGGGCTGTGTGGGGACGGCGGCCGGGTCGAAATCGAACACTAGCTTCGTCGTCTGCGCTTTCCCATCGTCGCGGAGGCCGCTCGGCAGGGCGAAGAACAGTTGGGACATCAAGATCGAGTCCTGCGCGCCTCGAAAGAGGCTGGCTGCGTAGGCGAACGCATCCTGATCCATGAGCAGCTTGACGCGGTTGCCGCTGCTGAAGAAGCGCGTCTCGCCCGTCCCGAGCGTCACCGGCAAGCCCCTGGCGTCGGCCTCGCGGACGATGAAGTCACCGGCGATGATCTGCTCGTCGCTCACGTCCTTGAACGTGATGCGGCCCGACTCTTCCAGCTGGAACCGATCCGCCACGAGGTGGCCGCCGGAGAAGGGAATTTCGCGCCCGACCGGATCGTACGCCACCAGCTCCAGTGTGCGGTGGTCGCCGACGTTGGAGGTGTCTCGGCGGTAGTCAATGAACTCGAAGTGGCCGTCCGGCTGAACGACAGCGGACGACAGCTCATCGTTCCCGAACAGGGAGCGGGGGCCGATCAGGGCGACGCGGAAGCCGACGAGGGGGGCAAGGTGACCGTCGTCCCCGGTCTTGTCGCTGACGAGGCGCGCGCGCATGTAGGTGCTGATGGGTCGAACCCTCCGTCTGAGCAGCCGAGAGCGGGGAGTACGCCGGCTGCGGGCGGTTCGTTGTCAAGCCGGTACGTGTGGCGCCGGCTTGCGCAGAGGGTGGGGTGAAGGGCAAGGATGGGCGCGGAAGAAAAGAGGGCAGCCGCGCTGCCCGGTGGATACCGAACCATCATATCATGGAGCAGCGCGGCTGTCAAGACCGTTTTTTCGCCAATCTGCATCAGTCGTTCGGCGGCCGCAGAGCGACCGTCAGCGCGCCATCCAGCCGCCATCCACCAGGAGGATCGTGCCGTGGACGTAGCTTGAGGCGTCCGACGCCAGGAAGACGACCGGCCCTTTGAAGTCGTCGGCCTCTCCCCACCGCCCGGCCGGGATGCGCTCCATGATCTGGCGGCTGCGCGTTGGGTCGGCGCGCAGCGCGGCGGTGTTGTCGGTGGCGATATAGCCTGGCGCGATGGCGTTGACGTTGACGCCCTTACCGGCCCACTCGTTCGCCAGCGCCTTGGTGAGCTGGCCGATGCCGGCCTTGCTGGCGGCGTAGCTTGGGACGAGGATACCGCCCTGGAACGTCAGGAGCGAGGCGGTGAAAATGATCTTGCCGCGTCCCCGCGCCACCATCGCCTTGCCTAGCTCGCGGCTTAGGATAAACTGCGCGTTGAGGTTGGTCTCGATAATCGCGTCCCAGGTCGCGTCGTCGTGTTCGGCGGCGGGCTGGCGGCGAATCGTGCCGGCGTTGTTGACGAGGATGTCTATCAGCGGGACGTCGGCCTTGACCTGGGCGATGAAGGCATAGAGGGCCTGGCGGTCGCTGAAGTCGCAGGCGTAGCCCTTGAACGTGCGGCCCAGGGCTGTGACCGCCGTCTCTACCTCGCTGCCCGACTTTTCTAGATGTGCGCTGACGCCGATGATGTCGGCGCCCGCCTCGGCCAGCGCCTCCGCCATCGCTTAGCCGATGCCGCGCCGCGCCCCGGTGACCAGCGCCGTCCGCCCGTCGAGTCGAAATTGCTGTAGTGTGTTCATGCGTCCTCGGAGCATTGCAGGAGGATCTTCATCACCGCGCCGCCCTGCCCCAGCTGATCGAGGGCCTGCTTGAGGCTGTCCAGCGGGTAGACCTCGGTGATGAGCGAGTCGAGCGGCAACTCGCCCGACGCCGCCAGGTTGGCCGCCATCTCGAAATCCTCGCGCTCGTACACCCGCGCGCCGATGATGCGCAGCTCGCGCCAGAAGACGCGGAACAGGTCCACCGGCGGGGGCTGGCTGAAGATGCCGACAACCACGAGGCGGCCGCGCGTCCGAGCCAGCTTCGTCATCATCGCCGCGCCAGCCGGGTGCGCCGTCACCTCGAACACAGCGTCGGCGCCCGCGCCGCCGGTGCGTTCCTCCACCAGGGCGAGCAGGTCTACCTCGTTCGGGTTCACCGCGTCGAGGCCTAGCTCCCGAAGGAGCTTCAGCCGGAACGGGTTAATCTCCGACACGATGACCGTCGCGCCGCGGCTCCTGGCGACGAGGGCCTGGAGCGCGCCAATCGGCCCACCGCCCAGGACGACGACGAACTCGCCGTCCTTCACGCCGCCCAGGCGCACATCGTGGCAGGCGACGGCGATCGGCTCGATGAGCGCGGCGTGGCGCAGCGACAGGCTGTCGGGCAGCTTGACGACGACGCGGGCCGGCACGTTCCAGTAGCTCTGCATGCCGCCGGGCGCGTCTATGCCGAGGAACTTCAGGTTCTGGCAGATGTGGGTGTGGCCGGCGCGGCAGGCCGGACACTGTCCACACCAATCGAGGGGAATGACCGTCACCTTGTCGCCCGGCGCGACGCCTGTGACGCCGTCGCCGACGGCGCTGACGACCCCCGAGATCTCGTGGCCGAGAATCTGGGAGTCGCCGGTGCGGCGATCCATCTCGCCGTGGTAGATGTGCAGGTCGGTGCCGCAGATGCCGGTGTAGGCGACGTGAACCTGAACCTGCTGGGGTCCCGGCGCGACCTGCGTCCCTTCCCCAATGCGTATCGTTTCGTTTCGTTCGTAAAAGGCAGCGATTGTCACTATTCTCTCTCCATTGGTAGCTCCGCACAATAGCGTGGAGACCCCCTGCTGGCGGTGGAGTGACAACTCCGCCGCCTCTGGGAGGCGCTGGAGATGGCTCTCCAGCGCCAGCAAAATTGCGGCAACAATTCGATTACGGTCATCAGTCGCTACGACATGCTGTGTCTAGCTCGGCCAGTTGCCGCCGTCTACGTTGAGACACTGCTGCGTGATGTAGTCGGCGTCCGACGAGGCGAGAAAGACGGCCGCGCCGGCGATGTCCGACGGCTGCTCGATACGGCCGAGCGGGATGGACTTGGTGAAGGTGGCCTTCGGCTCGCCGATCTCCATGTTCAGGAGTTTGGCGAATTGCCTGTCCACCTCGTCCCAGAACGGCGTGTCCACAATGCCGGGGGCGATGGCGTTGACGTTGATCTTGTACGGCGCCAGCGCCAGGCCCATGGACTGGTTCATGCTGATGACACACGCTTTGCTGGCGCAATAGGCGAGCACCAGGGACTCGCCGCGCCGGCCGGCCTGCGACGCCAGGTTGACGATCTTGCCGCCCCGCCCCTGGTCAATCATGACCTTGGCGGCGGCCTGGCTGCACCACAGCAGCCCCTTGCAGTTGATGTCGAACATCAGGTCCCAGTCTTTTTCGGTTGTCTCGAAGAAGGGGATAATGCGGCCCACGCCGGCGTTGTTCACCAGAATGTCGAGGCCGCCGAATTCGCGCACGGCGATCTCGACCATCGCCTGCACCTGGTCCTGCTTGCGCACATCCACGACGACCGCGACGGCCTGGCCGCCGGCGGCCTTGATCTCGTCCACCACCTTCTGCGCCTGGTCCTGCTGAATGTCGGCGACGACGACGGACGCGCCTTCCTGACCGAAGCGCAACGCGATGCCGCGGCCGATACCCTGACCGCCGCCGGTAATGATGGCAACCTTGCCTTCGAGCTTCATTGCTGAGTCCTCCATGGAATGAGATTGTCCCTGTTGGGAGGGTGACCTTGATTGCTTTGCCGACCGATGCAGATTACCGAAATAAGCGCGCTATCGCGGGCGGGCCGCGCTCCGCGCGGGCGCCAGGCGGAAGCGCTGGCGCTGAGAAGACGAAGTCCTGTGGACTGCTTGAGTCCCGTAGGGACTTTGCCCCCTTAGCGCCGTGGCTTTAGCCCGGCGCCGTCGGGCGATGGCGCGGTTGTTTTGTTAATCCTCATAATCGGCGCTTAGAAACGGTGTTGCTCGAGCCGGTACCGCTCGACCGTCGCCTGGTTGAGCGTGACGCCCAGCCCCGGCCGCTCCGGCAGCCGCACGTTGCCGTCCCCATCTACCGTGATTGGCTCCTCGAACAACTCCGAGCGCAGCGCGTTCGGATTCTGGTCGAACTCCAGCCAGCTGCCGTTGGGGATCGAGGCGATGAAGTGCATGTTGGCGATGGAGCTGACCGCCGACGAGAAGACGTGCGGGATGACGGGCATGCCATAGGCCTGGGCGAGCGCAGCGACCTTGCGGCACTCCGTGATGCCGCCGGTCCAGATGACGTCCGGCTGAACGATGTCTACCGCGTGGCGGGTGATGAGTTCGCGGAAGCCGGGCAGCCCGGTCTCGGTCTCATACCCGGAAACCGGCGTCGTAATCTGATGCGCGACAAGGGCGGAGCCGTCTATGTCGTCTGTGGCGACAGGCTCCTCGAACCAGTAGATGTCCTGGTCCTCGACGGCGCGCATGAACTTGAGCGCCAGGGAGGGTGTGAAAGCGTTGTTGGCGTCTATCGCCAGCTTGACGTTCGGCCCGATGGCGGCGCGAGCCGCGCGCACGCGCGCCACGTCCTCCTCGAACGACACTGTTGCATAGTCCTCGGCCGTCATATCGTGGAGCGGGTTGAGCAGGGCCTGCGGCTGCCGGCCGACCTTGATCTTGACGCAGCGGAAGCCGCGCGCCGCGTAGCCGCCCACTTCCTCGGCCAGGGCCTGGGCGTCCTTGTCGCGCGCGTAGAAGCCGGCCGACGCGTAGGCCGGCAGCGTGTCACGGTAGCCGCCAAGCAGACGATACAGCGGCGTGCCTGTGGCCTGCCCGATGATGTCCCACAGGGCGATGTCAATGCCGCTAATCGCCATCATGAGCATGCCGCGGCGGCCGCGCTGGTGGGCGCGGGTCGCCATCATCGCCCACAGCTTCTCGACCTTGAACGGGTCCTGGCCGAGAATGGTGCGGCGCAGCTCGCCGATAATGATGGCCTCGGCGCTTTCCAGGAAGCCGCCGTAGGCCGCCGCTTCGCCCAACCCCACGAGGCCCGCGTCGGTATGCACCTGCACCAGGAGCGTCGGGCGGTCGGGCATGTAGTGGATGGCGTCGGCCATCGGGATGTCCATCGGGCAGCGGAGCTTGATGGTTGTGACGTCGGTGATAATCAATGCTGGCTCTCTTTCGGTATGATGAACTGACCGAGTCACGCTGGCGAGATTTGCGTCTCCCGCATGCTGCGCGGCACGTAGCCCAGGGCGGTGGAGATTTCGAGGGCGGTGGCCACTACGCGCCGCCCAAACCGCTCCTCATAGGGCAGGATGCGCGCGACCGGGCCGGCGACGCTGACCGCCGCAATCGTGACACCGCGATAGTCGCGGACGGGCGCGGCGACGCACGCCAACCCTGCCTCGACCTCCTCGTGGTCGGTCGCGTAGCCGCGCACGCGCACATGGGCCAGGTCTTCGCGCAGCGCCCATAGATCGGTGATGGTGTTCGGCGTGAGGCGCGGCAGCCCAACTCTAGCGAGGATGGCTTCCGCCTCCGCCGGCGGCATTGTGGCGAGGAAGGACTTACCCAGGGCGGTGCAGTGCAGTGGGCGGCGGCTGCCGAGGCGCGCTGTCGTGCGGATGGATTGCTCGCCTTCCTCTTTCATGAGGTAGACGATCTCGGTGTCGTCGCGGACGACGAGGAAGGCCGACTCGCCGGTCTCGTGCGCCAGCGCGCGCAGCCGCTCCGGCGCGACCGCCGTAAGATCGAGCGAACCGAGCGCCGCGATGCCGAGCTGTACGGCGCTGATGCCAATGCCGTAGCGTTCGGTCGCCGGGTTTTGCTTCACGAACCCCAGGCTCTGCATCGTCTCTAGCAGGCGGTAGACGGTGGTCGGGCTCATGTCGAGCTGGGCGGCGAGGCTGCGGACGCCGTGCTCACCGGGATGGCGAGAGAGGTAGGTCAGGAGGGTCAGGGCACGTTCGACGTTGGTGGGTCCAGGCATGGCAGTCGCGCCCCCCAGCGCGCCACGAGTTCAACATGGCCGCAAATGAAACAGTGTTCCAAAATACTGTACAGCATCTCATCGCATCTGTCAAGCCGCGCAATCGTTTTTCTCGCGTACCACGCACGAATTTGACTATACTTTGGCTCGGTTTTGTGGTATCATTCGCCTGACACGGTGATTGTGTGCATCGTGGAGGCGATCAAGCAGGCGCTGACTCGGGCTAAATTCTGGCGGCGCCAGCCGAATTCGGCGACAGAGGCCTTGACAAACGCCGGTTTTGATGTAATCTTGAAACAGCGTTTCATTTCGTTCTTGGCGCTGATTGTCTTGCCTGGCGTTGAGATGGAGTGGAGCGCCCGCGTGCGCTAACACCCAGGTTCCACGGACACCTGCGCCGGCGTCCAACCGACGGCCCGCCAGGTTACTGAATCCCTTGTAACTCAAGGAGGAGTTGCATGAAACACACCCGGTTCCTCATCGTCTTGGGCGTGCTCCTCGGCATCCTGTTCGTCGTGGCGGCGTGCGCGCAGGCGCCCGCCGCGGCGCCAGCGGCCCAACAGCCGGCCGCTCCGGCCGCTGCGACCGCCGCGCCGGCGGCGCAGCAAGCCGCCCCCGCCGCTGCGGCCAGCGGCGCCCCCGCTCTCGCTAAGAAAGATAAGTACAAGGTCGGTTTCGCGCAGACAGAGAGCAACAACCCCTGGCGTCTGGCGCAGACGGCCAGCATGAAGGACGAGGCCCAGAAGCGCGGCTTCGACCTGGTCTACACCGACGCCGCCGGCTCCGCCGCCAAGCAGGTCGCGGACGTCGACTCGATGATTGCGCAGAAGGTGGACGCGATCTTCCTGGCCCCGCGCGAGGAAGTCCCCCTCGCCGCGGCGGTGAAGAAGGCGAAGACGGCCGGCATCCCGGTGTTCCTGCTCGACCGCAACGTTGACCCGAGCCTGGCGAAGCCGAACCAGGATTACGTCACGTTCATCGGCTCCGACTTCGTGGAAGAGGGCAAGCGCGCGGCGGAGTGGCTGATTAAGGCCACCGGCGGCAAGGCCAAGATCATTGAGTTGGAAGGCACGACTGGCTCGTCGCCGGCCAACGACCGCAAGAAGGGCTTCGACGACCGCATCAAGAGCGAGGCGGGGATGCAGATCCTGGCGTCGCAGACCGGCGACTTCGCCCGCGACAAGGGCCGTGAAGTGATGCAGACCCTGCTCCAGGCCCACCCGGACGTGACGGCGGTCTACGCGCACAACGACGAGATGGCGATTGGCGCTATCGCGGCGCTGGAAGCGGCTGGCAAGAAGCCCGGCAAGGATGTCATCGTGGTCTCGATTGACGGCGAGAAGGACGCGCTCCAGTCCATCATTGACGGCAAGATGGGCGCCAGCGTCGAGTGCAACCCGCGCTTCGGCCCGAAGGCCTTCGAGACGATGCTGAAGTATGCCGGCGGCGAGAAGATCCCTGACAAGATCATCAACCCCGACAACTTCTACGACGCCAACAACGCCAAGGCGGAGATCGCCAACTCCTACTAATCGCACGTAGGACTGGTGGTGATGCGCAAGGTTCGCTGCCGCTGCAACGTCGCCTTTGGCAAGCGGGTGAGATGAGGCGGCGGCGGCGAGCTTAACCCGTCAGCGACAGGGGCGCAGTGTATGGCTGTTCCCCTGTCGCGTCGTTCTGGAGGGTATCGGCATTGAGCGAAGAACGCACTGACCCCCTCCTCCACATGGAGGGCATCACGAAGAGGTTCCCCGGCGTCCTCGCGCTCCAGAATGTTTCGCTTCGCGTGGCGCGCGGCGAGGTCCACGCTCTTGTCGGCGAAAATGGCGCGGGCAAGTCCACTCTCATCAAAATCCTGACCGGCGCGTACCGACGCGACAGCGGGACAATCACCTTTGACGGCCGTCTCGTCGAGTTCCACTCGCCGCAGCAGGCGCAGGCCAACGGCCTCAGCACGATCTACCAGGAAGTCAACCTCGTCCCGTTCCGCTCCATCAGCGAGAACATCTTCATGGGGCGGGAGCCAAAGCGTTTCGGCTTTCTGGACTGGCGGCGCATGAACAAGGACGCCAGCACGATCCTGGAGCGTTTCGGCCTGCACGTGGACGTGACGCAGCCGCTCATGAACCTCAACGTCGCCATCCAGCAGATGGTCGCCATCGCGCGGGCCGTCTCATTCCAGAGCAAGCTCGTGGTGATGGACGAGCCAACGTCGTCGCTGGACGACCACGAGGTGGCGACGCTGTTCGGCGTGATCCGGCAGCTCAAGGATGAGGGGGTCTCGGTGATCTTCATCACCCACCGCCTCGACGAGCTGTATGCGGTGTGCGACCGGGTCACGATCATGCGCGACGGGCGGACGGTGGATGAGCGCGCGATGGGGAGCATCACCAAGCTGGAGCTTGTGGCGCGCATGCTCGGCAAGGACGTCAACGAGGTGCGGCGCGCGGGGCAGACGGGCTTCGGCGAAGCGGTCCACGAGGCGCGGGGAGAAATCCTCGCCGCCGCGCATCTGCGGCGGGGCCGCGCCCTCCAGGATTCGAGCGTCACGGTTCACGGCGGCGAAATTGTCGGCCTGGCGGGCTTGCTCGGCTCGGGCCGCACGGAGACGGCGCGCATCATTTTTGGCGCCGACGCGCCCCAGGGTGGCGAGCTTGAGATCGAGGGCAAGCCGATCAAGTTCAACTCGCCGGGCGACGCCATTCGCGCCGGCATTGGGTTCTGTTCCGAGGACCGCAAGACCGAGGGCATCGTACCGTATATGTCGGTGCGCGAGAACCTCAGCCTGGCCCTTCTCCCGGCGCTCTCCCGCTACGGCGTCGTCGAGCGGGACAAGCAAGAAGCCGTGGTAGACCAGTTCATCAAGCGCCTGGGCATCAAGACGGCCGGTCCGAACCAGCCCATTCGCGAGCTATCCGGCGGCAACCAGCAGAAAGTGCTGCTCGCCCGCTGGCTGGCCCTCAACCCGCGCCTGCTCATCCTCGACGAGCCGACACGGGGCATTGATGTCGGCGCGAAAGGCGAGATCCAAGCCTTGATTGACGAGCTGGCGCGCGGCGGCCTCGGCGTGTTGATGATTACGTCGGAGATCGAGGAACTCACCGAAGGCTGCGATCGCGTGGTAGTGCTGCGCGATGGCCGAACGGTGGCGGAGCTGCCCCACGCGGACGCGTCGCAGGCAGCCATCATGGCGGCCATGGCCCACGGCGCTGAGTCGGGTGAGAGCGCCGCCGACGGCGGGCCGGGGAAGGAGGGCGCTGATGGCTAACATTGATGCTCCCGCGCCGGGCGTATCGCGGCGGCTGGTGGTCCCCGACCGCCTGCGCGCCTACGTCGAGACCTACGGCGCGCTCATCGGCCTGATCGTGCTGTTCTTGTACAACGTCTTCTTTACGCCCAACTTCCTGACGGCGCAGACGATGTACGTCAACCTGACGCAGGTGGCGACCATCGCCATCGTCGCCACGGGCATGACGCTCGTGATCGCCACGGGCGGCATTGACCTGTCCGTTGGCTCGCTCATGGCGATTAGCGGCGCGATTGCCCCGCTCGTCTTTCTCAGTCAGGTCGGCCAGGGGGCGAGCCTGGCCGTCATCATCCCGCTGTCGTACATCATCGCGATCCTGATCACGGGCGTGTTTGGCTCGTTCAACGGCTTCCTGGTGGCCTACGGCAAGATTCAGCCCATCATTGCGACCCTGATTCTGTACATCGCCGGCCGTGGCATCGCCCAGGTGCTGACCAACGGCAACCTGCAAACGTTCAACAACCCCGTCTTCCAGTACATCGGCATGGGCCGGCCGGGCGGGGTTCCCTTCCAGGTCATCCTTATGCTGGTCATCGTCGCCATTGCCGCCTGGGTCATGCGCTACACGACCTTTGGCCGCTACGTCCTCGCGGTCGGCGGGAACGAGTCGGCGGCGCGTCTGGCCGGCGTGCCGATCAAGCGCATCAAGATGGCCGTGTACATTATCAGCGGCCTGCTGGCTGGCATCGCCGGGCTGATCGTGATCGCCATCAACTCTTCGTCCGACGCCAACCTGGTCGGCCTGAACATGGAGCTAGACGCCATCGCGGCGGTCGCCGTCGGCGGGACGCCGCTGACGGGCGGCCGGGCCACCATCATCGGCACGTTCATCGGCGCGTTGATCATGCAACTCATCCGCTTCACGCTGCTGGCGCACGGGATTCCCGACGCGGCGGCCATGGCCGTCAAGGCCGCGATCATCGTCGTCGCCGCCATGGTGCAGCTGCGCCGCACGGCGTAACGCTTGACTTATCCGACGAGGAATTGCCCTATGGCTACTGCCACAGCCGATATCCAGCAGAAAAGCGCGCGCGCCGGCGCGGCGCGGTGGGCCTCGATCATCCAGCGCCAGGGCGTGCTCATCGTTCTCGTGCTGCTCGTCATCTTCGGCGCGATCCGCTACGATGGCTTCCTGTCGCCGTACAACATCGCCAGTGTCCTGCGCTACAACTCGATGTTCGCCCTCATCGCCCTGGGCATGACGTTCGTCATCATGACGGGCGGCATTGATCTGTCGGTCGGCGCGGTCGCCGCCCTGGCGAGCGTGGTCGCGGCGCTCGTCAGCCCGTATGGCCTGTGGGCCGGCCTGCTCGCCGGGCTATTGGCCGGCGTCATTGCGGGCCTCATCAACGGCTGGCTCGTCTCGCGCGTCCGCATCCTGCCATTCATCGCCACCCTGGCGATGCTATTGGCCGCGCGCGGCATCGCGCTCATTCTCGCCAAGAACACCTCAGTCGCCGTCTCCTACACGAGCGACTTCACGGTCCTGGGCCAGGGCGATTTCCTGAGCATCCCGATCCCGGCCATCCTCCTCGTCGTCGCCTACATCATCGGCTCGATGGCGCTGAACTTCACGCGCTGGGGCCGCCACGTGCTTGCGGTCGGCGGCAATGAAGAGGCAGCGCGGCTGATGGGCCTGCCGGTGGAGAACATCAAGCTGTCGGTCTACGTGCTGAGCGGCGCCCTCGCGGCCCTCGCCGGCACGATCCTGGCGGCGCAGTTCGGCGCGGGCCAGCCCCTCGAAGGCATCGGCTGGGAACTGCACGCCATCGCGTCGGTGGTTGTCGGCGGCACGCTGCTGACCGGCGGCATGGGGTCGGTGTGGACGAGCCTCCTCGGCGCGTTGATGCTCGGCCTGATTTTCAACCTGCTGAACTTCGAGAACGGGCGAGGTGTCGTTAGTCTCAGCGCCTACTGGCAGTCGGTCATCCGCGGGCTGTTCTTGCTGGTCGTCGTGGCGCTGCAATCGCGCCTGTCGCGCCGCGATACGTAGCGCACCACCGGCGCTGGGGCATGACGAGGCGCGCTGGGCCGCTACGACCTCCTCTATGTTTGCACTTTGTGTTTGGTAGGGAGGCTTGGAGGGCGCAGCCCTCCAAACCACCCCCTTTCCCCTTCTTCAGTGGGGACTGCGCCCCTGAACGACGCAGGGGAGAGGGGTTCGTGGGGCCTGCGGCCCCACACCCCCACTGCGCAGCAAAGTGCAAAGATAGAGGACCTCCTTTGGCCTCGAAGACTAACCAGGATATACTGTGGGTGATACTCACAACATCGCACGTGCTGGAAGGCGATGGCGGGCGGTAGAAGGGAGGCGGTCGTGAGCGTAACCGTTCGACAAGAAGCGGATGCCCAGACTCAGCCGAGTTATGATGTTGCGCACGTCATCGCGCAACTCCGCGCTGCCCTGCCCGACCTTGCCGCTCGCTATGACGTGCAATCTCTCTGGCTCTTTGGCTCGTATGTCCGTCATGAACAGCGGTCAGACAGCGACCTCGACGTTTTGGTGGAGTTTGGCCCCCACGGCCCAACATTGTTCGGCTTTGTGGCATTGCAAGATGAGTTAAGCGATCTTCTCGGCATCAAGGTGGACCTGGTGGAGAAGAAGGGGTTGAGGCCGAGCATTGGGCAAGCGATTCTGCGAGAAGCGATTCCTCTATGAGCAGTGATCGCACCTACGTAGATTACTTGCGGGATATCCTCGCCGCCGCCCAGAATGCCGAGACGTTCATCCAGGGGATGGACCATGACACCTTCGCCGAGGATACCAAGACTGTCTATGCGGTTGCTCGCGCACTGGAAATCATCGGCGAAGCTGCGAAGCGCATTCCAGAGTCGATACGGCTGAGCCATCCTGAAGTCCCCTGGCGTCTGATGTCAGGGACGAGGGATCAAATCATCCACGCTTATTTCAGGGTTGACCTTGACCGTGTGTTCGAGACGGTGCGCCAGGATCTGCCGCTGTTGCGCGAAGCTGTCCAACGTTTGCTCGATGAGCTGGAATCTGGGCGCTAATGGCCGGGCAGGCGCTCGTCACGCCCCAGGACAGGCAGGTCGAGGCGATGGGGTAGCTCACCAATCAAGGTCGTGGCCCACGCACTCGGCCTGTTCCACGCAGCGTGGTGGGGCCAATAGTAATCGTCCCCCACGTTGCGAACCCAGTAGTGTCCCAGGTGCAGGCCGATGAGGTGATTCCAGCCTCCCAGCTTGGCCGCCGGGAGGCGCATCTCGGCGGTCTCTCAGCGCTGGAGCGTTTCGCGCATCGCTTCGTACTCTTCCTTCGTAATCTCGCCGCGCGCGTAGCGTTCCTTCAGAATGTCGAGCGAGCGATTCCCCGCCACCTGCGGCGAACCTATGGCCCCGGACGATGACTGCGAACCACCGCCGGTAAAGGCTCGCACGGCCAGGACGAGCAACAGGATCACCCCGCCCCAGAAGAGCAGCATCATCAAGCCTCCCATCAGTATCCATCCCCAGCCCCAGCCGGTTCCAAAGCCCATCATGTCCGATCTCCTTTGCGGCGGCCACTACTTGACATTGTACCAACTGCTCAGGTAGCCGCGCATCTCGGTGATTTCGGCGGTCTGGGCTGTGACGATGCTCTGAGCGAGCGTCTTGATCTCCTGATGCTCTGCCTTGCCTAGCGCCACGTTCGCCATGTCGATGGCGCCCTGGTGGTGCGGGATCATCATCTGCATGAACATGCGGTCGGCGTCGAAGTTGCCGCCCATCATCTGGGCCATGTCGTCAGCATCCATCATGCCGTTACCCATCATGCCGCCCATCATCCCACCCATCATGCCCCAGCCTGAAGTGGATGTCTGCGGAGCGTTGGGGTACCACTGCTGCCGCCACTGCTGCATTTGAGCAATCTCGCGCTGTTGGGCTGTGATGATGCGCTGGGCCAGGTCACGCATCTCGGGACGGGAAGAGTTCTCGACCATGTGCTGCGTCATGAGCACGCCCATCTGGTGATGCGCAATCATCTGGTCCAGAAACTGGAGGTCATACGGCTGGCTGGACGCTGTGCTGCCCGAACCTGTACCGAGCCTACCACCCATCATACCACCGGTACCGCGGTTGTCCATCATTCCCCCGGCGCCCCGGTTCCCCATCATGCCGCCGCTGCCCCAATTGCCCATCATGCCGCCGTTGCCCCGGTTACCCATGGGGCCTTGTGCGAAAGCCACTGTCGTCAAACCGAGCGCCAGGACTACAATCATCAGTCCAGCAGCCAGAATGGCACCTACTCGTGTATTCATCTCAGTCATCCTCTCCTGATCGTCTACGAGCGCGTATGCGCCGCGTGGGTTATCTGCTCGCAGTGTAGCATAGCAACCTCAAGAGAAGATGCCCGCAATGTTCAAGATTTGGTCAAGATTGTGGAACTGCTACGAGGCTGCGGGGAGGCTGAAAGAGAAGGTTGCTCCCTGTCCGGGGCCGGCGCTATCTGCCCAAATCCGTCCACCCTGGGCCTCAATGAGCGCTTTGGCAATGGTCAAGCCAATACCACTGCCTCCAAGAGCGCGCGAGCGAGCCTTGTCGACGCGGTAGAAGCGCTCAAACAGGTGCGGCAGGTGCTCGGGAGCAATGCCCACACCTGTATCCGTGACGCGGAACATGACCACGTCAGCGCGCACCTTAGCGGTGACGGCCACCGACCCGCCGGGTGGCGTGTAGCGCAAGGCGTTGCCCAACAGATTGATGAGCACCTGGATGATGCGGTCGGGGTCGGCCTGCACTGGGGGCAGGTCCGGCGAGACGTTAGCGCTGAGCGAGATGTCCTTGTCGGCAAACTGCGGCCTGATACGCGTGACCGCCTGCTCAACCAGGAAAGCAGGCGCTTGCGGCGACATCGCTAGGGGCAGCCGCCCGGCTTCTGCTCTGGAAAGCTCTTGGAGGTCCTGCACCAGACGGCGCATGCGTCCGACTTCGTCGTGCAGCACCGCCCAAATCTCTGGCGCAGGCTGCACCACGCCGTCGAGCAGACCCTCCGTGTAACCCTCGATAGTGGACAACGGCGTGCGCAGCTCGTGGGCAACGTCGCCGATGAGCGCGACGCGACGTTGCTCGGCGGTCTCCAATTCCTCGGCCATGCGATTGAACTGAGTCGCCAACGCAGCCAGTTCCTCGTCGCCAGCGACAGGCACGCGCTCGGTGTAGTGGCCTGCCACCAGGCGCTGGCTTGCTGCGACGAGACGTTGCACCGGGGTGACGATACGGGAGGCGACCAACACACTCACGACGACCGCCCCCACCCCGGCAGTACACGCACTTAGGAGCAGGGCCTGAAACATCGCCATTTGGAACGCCTGGGTGGTTGTCTGCTGGAGTGCCGCCCCCATGCCGCTCATCATGCCGCCGGACGCGCTTCCGCCCATCATGCCCCCCGGCCCCATCATGTTGCCCATAACCCGGTCGAACAGCGAAGGGCCGAGGCCCAGCGTCGCCAGGAAGAGGGTCAACAGGCCGACACCTACGACCAAGAGATAGGACAGCAGCAAGCGGGTACGGAGACGGCGAGGGCGCATAGAGTCAGCCCGCCCTTCCCGCGAATCGATAGCCAATACCGCGCACCGTCTCAATGAACTGCGGCGACACGGCGTCGTCGCCGAGCTTCTTGCGCAGGTTGCCGACATGCACGTCAACCACGTGGTCATCGCCAAAGTAGTCGACGCCCCAGACTTGCTCCAGAAGCTGGTTACGGGTAAACACCCGTCCGGGATATGCCGCGAGCGTGGTGAGGATGTTGAACTCGAGGGGCGTGAGGAGAATTAATTGGCCTGCCCGCATGACCTCGCGTCGGACCTCGTCAATGACGAGGTCGCCGAAGCGCTGCGGGGTCGGGACATCCGGTAGCACCGCCGCGCTGCCACGGCGCGGACGACGCAGCATGGCGCGCAGCCGCGCCACAAGCTCGCGAGGAGAGAAAGGCTTGGTGAGGTAGTCGTCCGCGCCAACCTCTAGCCCAACAATGCGGTCAACTTCTTCGGCCTTCGCCGTCAGTATGATGACGTAGGCATCGGAGAAGGTGCGCAGGCGGCGGCAGACCTCCAGACCGTCCAGCCCGGGCAGCATGAGATCCAGGATCACCAGATCCGGCTCGCGCTCTCGGGCGAGGGCCAGCGCCGCCAGGCCATCGGCAGCAGTGACGACGTCAAAGTCCTCGCGCGCCAAGTACCCGCGCACGAGCTCGCGCAGGTGCTCTTCATCGTCCACAACCAGGACTGTCAGGTGATCAGTCATAGCGCGTTTCATAAGGAAACAGGCGAGCCCTTGAGATTGGAGGGTTTCGAAGTGGAGATCGCCCGCTCCGGTGGTGCGAATGTAAGTCTACACGTCCGGTTACGGTTCGGGCTGGTCGGCGCGGGCGGCTTCGATCCTCTCGTCCAACACGTTGTAGTGGTCGGGATACTGGCCGGTGTAGCGCAGGAAGCTGGGAATCGGGTAGCGGATGCCGCCCTTTGCCGTCCCCTCCAGCCCCTCGATGATCTCCCCGAACTTCGCCGCTGGCACGGTGAAGCCCATCTCGCCATCCTCCGTTTGCGCGAACACCCGGTCGCCGTAGCACGGCAGGATCACGTTGGGCTTCTGGGTGCGCATCGTGGTAACGACGGCGTCCCTAAGCACAGTCATAAGCTACAATCCGCCCTGACTTGCGAACAGATCACGATCGAAACGTCGGCACGCGAGTACCTCACACTCTCGCGCTAACACGCAGTTGAGCTTTTCTTTAAGTGCATGTAATTGTGGTGATATTGGGGCCGTTCCCAATTACGAGGGATGGACCTAACATGGCGTCATGATGGGGGGCGGCACAAAACATAAGCGAGGCCGAGGGGCGGGCGACAGGGCGGAGCGGGGCGCAGAGGGTCAGCTGACGGGGCCGGCGAGCGGCGGTGGGGCGTCGGACAGACGGTATCGGCGGCGGCTCTGGGCCAGGGTCGGCGTCGCTGGCCGACAGAGACACAAACAGGCCTGCTTCGCGCGGGCAAGCGCCGCTGAAGAGGGGTGGTCTCGGATGTGATTGAGGAGTGTTCACCTGAGCCAGGGAGCGCACCGCAGAGGCGACACATCCCCACGACCGCTCGTTGACGAAGCGAAGCGGTGTCAGCCCACCGGGTCAGGTCGGTCTAGCCGAGGCGATGCGCTGCCGCCTGAGCCAGCGCGCGGGTGTGAGCGCGGACGCGGCCGAGCGCCCGCAGGTTGAGCAGGACATAGATGAGCGTGTTGTGGTTGGTGATCGAGCGCTCGTTGCGGAGGTAGGGTCGCTCGATACCCAACTCCTTGGCCTGGGAGTTGATGCGCTCGTCAACGGTGCGCTGCTTGTAGACGGCCTGGAAGGCGTCGCTTTCGCGGTCGAGAGTGTAGCGGAGGCGAGCGCCGATGGACGTACCCAGGGTGGTGACGCAGCCGCCGTCGGCCCAGTGCTTATCGGCGCTGGGACAGACCTCACCCGTCGGGGTCGGGAAGAGCAGCGGGCAGACGTAGCGCCCCTTCTCGTGGGGGACGAGGCTGGTGCGCTCGACGAAGGTCGCCTTCAGGGGCATGGCGAGACCGGCGGCGCAGCGGGGCAGACCCTGAGCGTCGAAGGTGCGGTGGGTATGCTGGCCCTTGGCGACGAAGGGAACGGCGGCGAAACCGCCCGCGTTGTGGAAGGCGTCGTAGACATAGAAGGCGTCGAACGCCGCGTCGAACGCGCCGAAGGGGGGATGGAACCCAAGCCGCCGCTGCGTGTCGGCCATGAGGGGCTGGAAGGTGCTGATGTCGGCCTTGTCGAACGTCTGGGTGCGCTCGGCGAGGACGACCTCGGCGATGGGGGTGTGGTCGGGGGCGAGGACGCGGGTGGCGACGACGCCGGAGGCGTAGCCCCAGTAGAGGTCGGGATGGCCGACCTGTTGCGAGGCCGGCTGGGGGTTGGTGGAGGGGGTGGACGGGGCGTCGGCTTCGGGCGAGCGGTTGGCGCGGGACTTGACGCCGAGCTTGCAGTCGGGGTCGCCTTTGGGCTGGCGGGTCTTGTCGTAGCGCCCCTTGACAAAGGCCTTGGGGTTGTTCTCCTTGACCCAGGCCAGGATGTGCTTGGTGTCACCGGCCACGACGTGGCCGAAGGAGGCGCGCCCGTCGTCGGGCAGTGCGTCGGCGATGAGGCGGACGCTGGCATCCAGGAGGAACTGCAGGCTGTCGTTGGGCAGCGCGCGCAGGACGCGGCCGAGGTGCTTGCGGGAGGGGAGGCGGGCAGGGTCGAAGCCCAGCAGCGTGGCTAACATCGGGTGATCCAGAAGATACTGGCGCAGATCCGTCATGTAGCGCAGCTGCGCGTCGAGCTTGACTAGGTAGGCGGCGACATAGGCGGCGCGGGGGTAGTCGGGCGTCGGCCCCGGCCAGGGACGGTTGGGGTCGCGTTCGGGGAAGTGCGCCCAGTCGAGGTCGTGGAGGAGACGGTAGTACCTCAGCGCGACGGGACAGGCGCAGACGGCAGCGGGGAGGTCAGCCTCGGCCAGGGTCAACGGGCGCGACGCCGAGGGGACGACAGTGACGGTCGGCCGGGCGTGGCGAACCGCCTGGGAGAGCCACTTGCCAACCGGCTCCAGAAGGGCTAACATTGGGACGGTCTCCTTTCTGGCGGTCGTGTGGGCTGTGTCGGAACACCTATTCTACCCCAGAAGGAGACCACTTGCTGGACGCGGCACGGCGGCCCGCATCTTATGTTTCGCGCCAACTCTACCCGCTTCGGCTGGTCCTATCGGCCCTTATGCGCCAAGCGGCGCCGCCAATCTTATGGTGATATTGGGGCCGTTCCCAATTACACCTGCATTACATTGCCCCTCCCGCTTCCCCCTTCGTGAGCAACCTGCATACTATCTAACGCACTCGTTTCTTTTGAGAGACGACCCGCTCCCCGACGTACCATTTTGCGTACAGAAATAAAATTTCTGCCTCTACCCTCTTGACAAGAAAAGAATTTTCTTCTACAATAGAGAGCGACGGGGGAAAAGATTTTCGGTACATACTCCTTCTCCCCCTTCTCTTCCGACGGCTCCCCCTGCATCAATCTGTGGCTCGACGACGGCGCGATGGAGCATGTTGACGCCATGAAGCATCTGAAAGAAGCTCTCCGAATTCATGGAACACCGGTCATCTTCGACCTGGCCCTAGAGATCAGCCAGGCGCATGAAGACGAGGTGGCGCGCTTCTGGTGGCTCGGCCAGGCGGGCTTCGCTCTGAAGTACAGCGGCCGGCTGCTGCTCATTGACCCCTACCTCTCCGACTCTCTCGCCGAGAAGTACCGAACAAGCGAATTCAAGCATCTGCGCATGATGCCCATCCCCATTGCACCGGATACAGTCCACGGCTGCGACTGGTATCTGTGCACCCACGGCCACACCGACCATATGGACGCCGCCACCATTCGCGGCGTGCTCCGGGCTTCGTCACCAGAGTTTCTCGTTCCCCGCGCCGAGGTCGAGCGCGCCAAGGAACGTGGCGTCCCCGCCAGTCGGCTGCACAGTATCCGCGCAGGCGAGACGCTGGCGCTGGATGACGAGATTGTCGTAGAGGCGGTCGCCTCTGCTCACGAGCGCCTCGACACGGATGTCAACGGCAATCACAAGTTCCTAGGCTACATCATCAGCCTTGGTGAGTTGCGCCTATATCATTCCGGCGATTGCGTCCCGTATCCGGGTCTCGCCGACACCCTTGCGGCGAAGAACATTGATGTTGCGTTTCTCCCCATCAACGGCCGCGACGACTATCGCCTGTCGAAAGGCGTACCCGGCAACTTCACCGTCGAGGAAGCCATCGAGTTGTGCCGCGCGGCGGGCATCGGCCACCTTGTCGGCCACCACTTCGGCCTGTTCGACTTCAACACGATTGACAGAAGCGTCGCGGCGGCAATTCTGCGCGAGCAGGCCGGCAGTCTTGCCTGGCTGTTGCCCGAGATCGGCGTGACTTACGCTATTACCCGCGTCTGAAGGAAAGGTGTCATGAACGACGTGTTGACCAGGATTGGGATGTTGAAGCTGCTGCCGGTAGTGAAGATCGAGCGTGCGGCGGACGCCGTGGGGCTTGGCGAAGCGCTTCTGGCGGGTGGCCTCCCAGTCGCCGAGATCACCTTCCGCACCGATGCCGCCGAGGAGGCGATCCGAGTGCTGTGTCGCGATCTGCCGGAGATGCTGGTGGGGGCGGGGACAGTACTCACCGTGGATAACGTCAAGCGGGCCGTGGATGCGGGGGCGACTTTCATGGTGTCGCCCGGCTTCAACCCCAAGGTCGTGGACTACTGCATAGAGAACAGCATCCCAGTCGTTCCGGGCGTCAACTCGCCCACTCAGATCGAGATGGGGCTGGAGCGTGGGCTGGATGTACTGAAATTCTTCCCGGCCGAGGCATCGGGCGGCATCAAGCTGCTCAAAGCGATGGCCGCGCCCTACAGCGGCGTGAGATTTGTGCCGACGGGCGGCATCACTGCGAACAACCTGCTGGCCTACCTGGCGCTCGACGAGGTCCTGGCCTGCGGCGGCACCTGGATCGCCGAGACGAAGACGATCTCTGCCAACCGGTTTGATGAGATTACGCGGCTGACACGCGAGGCGGTTGCGCTCATTGCGGCGGGAGAACGCGTCAACGCATAATGCATGGCTCGCGGCAGCCGGTCTACTCGATGGCTGCGAACGACCCTCACGGAAGCCTCTAGGAAATCGAAAGGAAGACACGCATGGGAACCAATGGAGCGAATGGCGCAGTGCTGGCCGGAAAGGTTGCCATCATCACCGGCGGCGCTTCCGGCATCGGCGAAGCAGTTGGCAAGACGTTCGCCGGCAACGGCTGCAAGGTGATCCTGGTGGACATCAACGACCAACGCCTGCAGCAGGTGGTGGACGAGATCACGGCGGCGGGCGGCATCTGCAAGGGCGTGTGCGCTGACGTGACCGATGAGGCTCAGGTCATCCAGTTCTTCCGTGAGACCGTGGACGAGTGGGGCCGCCTCGATCTGCTGGTGAACAGTGCCGGGCGCGACTCGCTCTCGCCACCGGTCACCGAAGTCACGCTGGAGGAGTGGAACAAGACGATCGGCCCGAACCTTACCGCGGTCTTCCTGTGCTGCCGCGAGGCGTTCCGCATCATGGAAAAGCAGGAGACGGGCGGGCGCATCATGAACATGGGCTCGTCCTCGGCGAAGCTCGCCTCCGGGCCGGGCCACAGCCCGTATCGCGCGTCGAAGCACGGGATGATGGGCTTCAGCAAGAACATCCTGCTCGAAGGCCGCGACAAGAAGATTGGCGTCACCGTCATCAACCCGTCCCACGTCAAGACCCCGATGACCGAGATTATCGACAAGGGGCTGTATGATGAGAACCTGCCGGCCTTCCTCGACGGCTGGCTGGACGAGAAGGAGCTGAAAGAGGGTATTCACGCGAGCTGCATTGACGTGGAGAACGTCGCCGAGATCGCGCTGTTCGTCGCCACGCGCACGCCCGATGTCACCATTCCGCAGATCGCCATGTACCCGACACACAAGGCCCACCGCTACGGCATGGAAGTCTGATAGAGGAGCGCGCCATGAAAGCGATGGTTCTCGAAGACAAGGGACAGTTGACCTACACCGACGTGCCGGAGCCTGAGGTCGTCGGGCCGCGCCCAGTGCTGGTGCGCATCGCCGCGGTCGGCGTGTGCGGGTCGGACATCCTCCGCTTCGCCAAGGGCAAGGCCTACCACTACCCGCTGATCCTCGGCCACGAGTTCTCAGCCGTCGTGGAGGAAGCGCCCGCCGACAGCCGCTTCAGGCGCGGCGCCCGCGTAGCGGTGTTCCCCCTGCTGCCCGACCCCCGCGACCCCTTCGCGCGCATTGGCGAGTACGCCGTCAGCTCTGGCTACGACTACTTCGGGTCACGCCGCGACGGCGCGTTTGCCGAGCGGTTGTGGGTTCCAGAGGATAACCTGATCCCCGTGCCAGACGATGTTCCCCTGGTCCACGCCGCCTGTGTCGAGCCGGCCGCCGTCGCGCTGCATGCAATGCTCAAACTACGAATCCGCGCTAACGCGACGGCGCTGGTCATCGGCGGCGGCCCCATCGGCGCATTCGCGGCGCAGTGGCTCAGAATCCTGGGCTGCAGCCGCGTCATCATCGCCGACATCGACGGGCGCAAGCTCGACATTATGCGCGGCCTGGGCTTCGAGGTCATAGACGCGGCCAGCCAGGACACGGTCGCGGCGGCGAAGGATATGACGAGCGGCCGGGGTGTGGATTGCTCGGTGGAGGCCAGCGGCCTGCCGGCGACATTCCTCCAGGCGCTCCAGGCAGCGGCGGTGTTTGGGCAGGTCATGCTCCTGGGTGACCTGAGCGGCGACGTCACGCTGCCTGCGCCCCTCGTCTCGTCCGTCTTGCGGCGCGAGCTCACGCTCTACGGGACGTGGAACTCGAAGATCACGCCGCCGGGCAACAGCGAGTGGGAAATGGTATTGCGCCACATGGGCCACGATCTCCAGGTCGCCCCGCTCATCAGCCACACGCCGGCTCTCGGCGACGGCCCGCAGATGTTCTCGGACATGGCCTCGCGCCGCGTGTGGTACAACAAGGTCGTTTTCGCCATTGCCGAGGAAGCGCGCGCCGAAGCGGAGGCTGGGGTCGCTCTGGGCGCAGCGCTGACGCAAGGATAATTGAGAAGGAGGATGGGGATGAAGGCCGCCTATTTCTATGGACCGGGCGACATCCGGGTCGAGGATGTCGAGACGCCGTGCATTCAGGACAATGAGATGTTGATGCGCGTCCGCGCCAGCTCCATCTGCGGCACAGACCTGCGCATCTCCAAGTACGGGCATTTCAAGATCCCGGCCGGCCAACGGCGCGTGCTTGGGCACGAGATCGCCGGCGACATCGTGCAGGTCGGGCGTTTGGTTGAGGGCTACGGCGAGGGCATGCGCGTGACCGTGACGCCGAACATCGGCTGCGGCGTGTGCGAAATGTGCCGCGACGGCTACAACAACATGTGCCCCAATTACGAGGCGTTCGGGATCAGCATCGACGGCGGTTTCGAGGAGTACATGCGTATCCCGAACATCGCCATCAAGGGCGGCAACGTTTTCCCCATCCCGGACCATCTCGGCTACGCCGAGGCGGCGCTGACTGAACCGCTGTCCTGCTGCTACAACGCCCTGCGCTCGGTCAGCACGTCGCACACGGACACGGTGCTGGTCATCGGGGCCGGGCCTATCGGCACGATGCACGTCATCCTGAACCGCATCGCGGGCGCGAAGAAGATTATCGTCGCGGATATCCGGCAGTCGCGCCTGGACAACATCAGGCAGTTCGGCGCTCACGTCACGATCAACAGCGCCGAGGTTGACCTCAAGGATGCGCTGATGGCGGAGACGGGCGGCCGGGGCGCGGACGTGGTCATCACCGCCGTGTCGTCGGCGGAGCTGCAAACCCAGGCTGTCGAGCTGCTCGCGACGCACGGCCGGGTGAACTTCTTCGCTGGTTTGGGGAAGGACGCCCTGGCGAGCATTGATACCAACCGTGTCCACTACAAGGGGCTGCGCCTCGTCGGGACGACCGGCTCGACCAACGCGGACTACTATAAGTGCCTGGCCCTGGTCGCCGAGGGCCGCGCCGAAGTTGGGAAGATGATTAGCGCCGAGTTTCCGCTCGACGACATCAGCGCTGCATTGGAGTTTGCCGCATCGGGACAAGGGTTGAAGGCCGTCGTCACGCGCGACTGACAGCAGAGGAAGGAGCATCGCCATGCCAAAGAAATACGTTCTCGCGCTCGACTCTGGCACCACAAGTTGCCGCGCCATCCTGTTCGACCACGCGGGCAACATCGCGTCGCTCGCCCAGCAGGAGTTCCCGCAGATCTTCCCGAAGCCGGGCTGGGTCGAGCACAACCCGATGGACATCTGGAACACGCAGCTCACCGTCACGCAGCAAGCTCTGACACAGGCCGACGTGAGCTCGGACGAAGTCGCCGCTATCGGCATCACCAACCAGCGCGAGACGACGGTCGTCTGGGAGAAGGCCACCGGTAAGCCCATCACCAACGCCATTGTCTGGCAGGATCGCCGCGCGGCCGGCTTCTGCGACGAGCTGAAGGCGCGCGGCCTGACGGAATACGTCCGCGAGAACACCGGCCTTGTCATCGACTCCTACTTCTCCGGCACCAAGATCCGCTGGGTGCTCGACAACATCCCGGGCGCGCGGGCTAAGGCCGAGAACGGAGAGCTGTTGTTTGGGACGGTGGACACCTGGCTCATCTGGAACCTGACCGGCGGGCGCGTCCACGTGACCGACTACTCCAACGCCTCGCGCACGATGCTGTTCAACATCAAGTGCGCCGACTGGGACGAGCGCCTCCTTCACGAAGTCGGCGTCCCTTGCGCCATGCTGCCGCGCCTGCGCCCGTCAAGCGAAATCTACGGCATGAGCCACGAGGCCCTCTTCGGCACGCAGATCCCCGTCGCGTCGTCGGCGGGCGACCAGCAGGCCGCCTTGTTCGGTCAGGCGTGCTTCAAGCCAGGCATGGTCAAGGCGACATACGGCACCGGCGGCTCCCTGCTCATGAACACGGGTGACACCCCCATCCCATCCGAGAGTGGCATGCTCACGACAGTTGCCTGGGGGCTGAACGACAAGGTCGAGTATGCCCTCGAGGGTTTGCTGTTCGTCGTCGGGGCCTCGGTCCAATGGCTGCGCGACGAGCTGGGCATCATTCAAGACTCGGCGGATACCGAGTACTTCGCCCAGAAGGTCAAGGATACCAACGGCGTGTACGTCGTCCCCGCCTTCGTCGGGCTATCCGCGCCCTACTGGGACCAATACGCTCGCGGCGCAATCATGGGGCTGACGCGAGGCGCCAACCGCAACCACCTCATCCGCGCGACCCTCGAATCCATCGCCTACCAGATCCGCGACGTCATCGAGTGCATGGAGCACGACTCGGGCATCACCAACAACGAGCTCAAGGTGGATGGCGGCGCTGCTCGCAACAACTTCCTGATGCAGTTCCAGTCCGATCTCCTGGATGTGCCCGTCCTGCGCCCGAAGATCGTCGAGACGACGGCGCGCGGCGCGGCGTTCCTGGCCGGGCTGGCGACCGGCTTCTGGAAGGACCAGGCCGAGCTGGTAGACACGTTTGAGCTAGACCGACGCTTCGAGCCTGAGATTGACCAGGCCCAGCGTGACAAGCTGTACGCCGGCTGGAAGAAGGCCGTCGGGCGGGTGCGCGACTGGGAAGAGCATTGAGGGAAGGAGGCGGCTCAGCCACGAATACCTTACGCGACCGTCTCGTTCCGCAACGATACCATGCACTGAATTCCGACCATCTTGACCAGAAGGAGACCAACACCATGAGCAAGACATTCGTGCTTCTCGCCCTCGCCCTCGTCCTGGCCGTTGCCGTCGGCGGCTGCGCCTCCGCGCCTCCAGCCCCGGCCGCCAGTCAGGCTCAACCCGCACAGCAGCAGGCTCAGCCGGCCCAGCCCGCGCAGGCCCAACCGGCCCAGGCTCAGGCGACTCAAGCCCCGGCCGCCCCAACCCAGGCTCCAGCGGTCAAAGCGACTACCGCGCCGGCGCAGGCCCCCCAGGCCAGTAGCTCAGGCCAGGGCAAGCTGGTGGACACGGCCAGCATCGCCGACTGTAAGTACGCCGCCCCGACGCCGCTGAAAGAAGGCGCGCAGGCGCCGCTCAGCACGCTGTCCTACAAGGGCGGCGACATGACCATCGCCTATCTGCCAATGGGCACCGAGTTCAACTACCATGTCGCCCTCAACGAGGGCATCAAGAGCATCGCCGCTCAGAACCCGCACATCAAGTCGTTCATGCTCTCGCCCTACAAGGGCACCGACCAGGCGGCGCAGATGGGAATGCTCCAGGACGTGACCAACCGCGACGACGTGAACGCCATCGTTCTCATCAGCTTCGACGAGCAGGCGCTAGCCCCGCTCGTGACCGAGGCCGTCAAGAAGGGCAAGGCCGTCATCATCGTCAACTCCGACATCCCCAACTTCCCGACCCCCGTTCACGGCGTCATCGGTGTGAACCAGCGCGCGGTCAACAAGAAGCTCGCTGACTGGGCGCGCCAGACGTACGGCGAGGGCGCGAAGAAGGTCGCGGTGCTGGAAGGTGAGCCGGGCTACCTGAACGACCAGCGTAGCGGCGGCTTCAAGGACGGCGTCAACGGCACGAACTGGAAGGTCATCACCAGTGTCAACGGCGGCTGGAGCGTGGACAAGGGCAACCGCACCGCGATGGACGTACTCCAGGCGCATCCGGACACCGAAGTCCTATACGCCGCCAACGACTATATGGCTGAGGGCGCGGCGCTGGCCGCCAAGGAATTGGGCCGCAAAGACCTGGTCATTCTCGGCTACGACGGCGACACCAACGCCCTGGAGGATATCTACAATGGCACGATGACGGCGACGACGAACACCATGCCCGTCATCATGGGCCGCCTGGCCGCCTGCTACGCCATTGACATCCTCAACGGCAAGATCCAGGGCGGCTACGTCAATACGCCGACCGAGATTGTCACCAAGGACAACGCCGGCCAAGTGCTCGCCAAGGTCAAGGACCTCTACCCGAAGCCCTCGGACGAGATCCTCAAGAAGCTGGGCGTGAGCAGCAACTAGGTACATGAGCTGAACATGACGTAGTGGCGACTTTAGTCGCCCCCTTCGAACGACTGAAGTCGTCACTACACGGTTCACGATATCGGGCAGGGAGGAACAAGCTATGGCGCCGGGACGAACAGAGCCTCTATGGGAGCTCGACAATATAACGAAGGTCTACCCGGGTGTTCGAGCCAACGACGGCATCTCACTCAAGCTCTACCCCGGCGAGATCCACGGCCTACTCGGTGCGAACGGTTCAGGCAAATCCACCCTCATCAAAATCCTGTCCGGCGTCCACGAGCCTGACAGCGGCAGCATCCGCTACCTCGGCAAGCCGGTACGCCTCGAAAACCCGACGGCGGCACGCAGCAAAGGCGTCGCCACGGTGTTCCAGGAGTTCTCCCTCGTGCCGAGCCTGACCGTCGCCGAGAACATCTTTCTCGGGCACTACCCGCGCCGTACGGGCGGCTTCCTCGTCAACTGGAAGCTCATGCGGCAAAAGGCGGTCGAAGTCCTGCGCACGCTCGAAATCGAGATTGACCCCGACCGTATGGTCGGTGAGCTATCCGTCGCCGAGCAGCAGATGGTCGAGGTCGCCAAGGGGATGCAGCGCGACGCCAAGATGCTCATCCTGGACGAGCCGACGGCTGCGCTCGGCGAGCACGAGATCACGGCGCTCCACGCCCTGCTGCGGCGCATGAAGCAGCGCGGCGTCGCCATCGTCTACATCTCGCACCGCCTGGATGAAGTTGTCGGGCTGGTCGACACGGTCACCATCCTCAAGGACGGCAAGGTCGTCAGCACCGCCGAGGACTCTGTCCTCGAAGTGGATGCGATCGTGGCGAAGATGGTCGGCCGCCAGGTCGAGCAGCATTACCCCAAGGAACACAACTGCGGCGACGAAACCTTGCTGGAGGTGCGCCATATCTCCAGCGACGGCGGCGTGCGCAACGTCTCCTTCGATGTGCGCCGCGGTGAAGTCATGGGCCTGGGTGGCGTCATCGGCTCGGGGCGCACCGAGATTGCTCGCGCCCTGTTCGGCCTCGACCGCGTTCACACCGGCGACATCGTGATAGACGGGCGGAAGACCACCCTTCGCTCGCCGGTCGACGCCATCAACGCCGGCATCGCGCTTCTGCCGGAGAACCGCAAGTCCGACGGGTTGTTCTTCAACTTCACGGCGGCCCCGAATATCTCGTCGGCTTCCCTCAAGAAGCTCAGCCGATTCGGCGTGCTGAGGGAGCGGCGCGAGGATGAGGTCTGCCGCCACTATGTGGACGACCTTGAGATCTCGGCGCGGGCTCTCGACCACACGGTGATGTTCCTCTCCGGCGGTAACCAGCAGAAGGTCGTCATCGCGCGCTGGCTCCTGGCGAACTCGAACGTTCTCATCCTCGACGAGCCGACCCAGGGCATTGATATCGCGGCCAAGGTCGCGGTGTACAACCTGATCAACCAGCTCACGGCCGCGGGCCGCGCGGTCATCTTGATAAGCTCGGACCACAACGAACTGATTGCGATGAGTGACCGGATTGCGATTGTCCGTGACGGCTCCATCGTGGAGGTCAGGGACGCCAAAGATGTCGACCACACGCACCTCGTCCAGGCATCGGCCGACGAGGCTGACGTGATACACGCGTAAGGAGGCCGATCATGGCTGAGCAAACGACCAGCGCCGGGAAGCTCGCTGCCCCGGACCGTTCCTGGGTGTCCCGTCTCATGCACGCCGAGCTGGGGCCTCTCGTCGCCCTGCTGATTATCTGCGCGTTCTTCGCCATTACGACGCCGAGCTTCCTCGACGCGCAGAACTTCCGGAACATCTCGCTCCAGGTCGCTGTGCTGTCTATCGTGGCGATTGGCTCGACGGTCGTCATCATCGGCGGCGGCATTGACCTAAGCCCCGGCTCGATGATCGCGTTTCTGACGATGTGCCTCGCCATCCTGGTCAAGCTGCAGGAGTGGAACTTGTGGCTGGCGCTGGCGGTGACCCTGGCGCTGGGGGCCTTGCTCGGCGCGGTAAACGGCTCGCTCGTCGCCTACCTGCGCATCCCGTCCTTCATTGCCACTCTCGCTACCTTGAGCGCCTTCAAGGGCCTTGCGCTTACTGTGGGGCCTGGCTCGCCGGTGTTCCAGCTCTCCGAGCAGCTCCGGCAGCTCTTCTACGGCACATTCCTAGGCCTGCCGCTGCCGTTCTGGTACGTGGCGATCCTGTACATCTTCTTCTGGGTGCTGCTGGAGCACATGCGCCTGGGACGCGAGATCTACGCCATCGGCGGCAACGACTCGGCCGCGAAGCTCTCGGGCATCAACGTCTCGCGGGTGCGCTTCCTGACGTTCGTCATCGCCGGGCTATGCACCGCCGTCGGCGCCATTTTGCTGGCCGCGCGCCTCAACTCCGGCTCGCCCAACTACGGCGACGGCGTGGAGCTGCAGGCCATCGCGGCGACGGTCGTCGGTGGAGCGAGCCTGGCGGGCGGGCGAGGGCGCATCATCTCCACGCTCATCGGCGCGCTCATCATCGTCGTCGTGCAGAACGGCCTCAACCTGAACGCCGTCTCGACCTCGATGCAGGCGCTTACGATTGGCGTCATCATCGTCGTCGCGGTCGGGCTGGACATTTGGGGCCGCACGATCCGCGACGGGCTGGGCAAGCTGTTCCGCCGCTCCGCCGCATAGACACTACGTTTTGAGGAGGCAGACATGGACTACGGTCTTTCCAACAAGGTTATCATCGTCACCGGCGGCGCGACCGGTATCGGCAAGGCGATCGCCCAGGCGTTCCACGACGAGGGGGCTATCGTCGTCACCAACGGGCGTGACGAGGCGCGGCTGCAGCAAGCGCTGTGCGACATCGGCCCCCGCGCCTATGGCATTCGGGCCGACCTGACGAAGCTCGAAGATAACGAGACGCTCTACGAGTACGCCCGCAGCTTCGGCCCGATCGAGGGCCTGGTCAACAACATCGGCATCTTCGAGAGCAGGGACTTCTTCGAGTTCGACGATGCCCGCTGGTTCGAGTACTTCGACTCCAACATCATGACTGGCGTTCGCATGTGCCGGCTCGTCCTGAAGGACATGCTGGCGCGCAACTCCGGCTCTGTCCTGTTCATCTCCAGCGACGCGGCCATCAAGGCCATCCCGTGGATGGTGCCGTACTCGATGACGAAGGCCGCCCAGCTCGGCCTGGCTCGCGCCCTGGCCGAGATCACCAAGGGTACGAAGGTGCGCGTCAACACCCTGATGCCGGGGCCGACGGCGACGGAGTCGGTGCGGACGTACTTCGGGCAGATCGCGGAGCAGAAGGGCGTCACCTATGACGAGGTGCTGACGAACTACTTCAAGGAAAACGAGCCAAGCTCACTCATCCAGACGCTCATCGACCCGGCCTACCACGGCCGCGCCGCCGTCGCTATGATGACCAACCCGGCCATCAACGGCAGTGTGCTGCGCTGCGAGGGCGGCATCGTCCGCTCGTCTTACTAACGGGGAGGTCAGGCGCTATGAACAAGCTTGGCATCCACGCCCTCGTCTGGGTGTCCGACTGGACAGACGAGAGCATACGCTACGCGGTGAACAAGTCGGCCGAGGTGGGTTACGACCTGATTGAGGCGGTCATCTTCGACCCCAGCGAGGCGCGGCCGGAGCAGACGGCGCGGGCGCTGGCTGCGGCCGGCATCAGCTGCGTCACCGGCATGGCCCTGAACCCGGGCGCCGACATCTCTAGTCTTGACCAAGACATCGCTCGACGCGGCGAGCAGTTTATCACCGACGCAATCCTGGCGACGCGGGACATGGGCTCAGAGCTGCTGGGCGGCGTGACCCACTCCGCCATGCACCGTTACCCGGATGCGGCGCACCCGGCCGTCCGCGATCGGCTCGTCGAAATCTACGGGCGGCTCGCCGATAGAGCGCAGGCGGCCGGCGTGCGGCTGGGCATCGAGGCGGTGAACCGCTATGAGAGCAACGTCGTCAACACCCTGGACGATGCAGCCCAGACTATCGCCGAGGTGGGCAGCGAGGCGCTGTTCATCCACATGGACACCTACCACATGAATATCGAGGAGCACGACTGCGGCGATGCCATCGTTCGCAACAGCCAACACATCGGCCACGTGCACATCGGCGAGAGCCACCGCGGCTACCTCGGCACCGGCTCCGTTGACTTCCCGGTATTCTTCCGCGCCCTGGCCGGCGTCGGCTACAGCGGCCCAATCGTCTTCGAGGCGTTCTCGCCGGCTGTGCTCAACCGCGATGTCGCGAACGCCCTCGCCGCCTGGCGCAGCCACTGGAGCGATTCCGAGGACCTGGCCCGCCGCGCTCTGGAGTTCATGCGGGCGCAGGTGGCGGCGGCGCATCTCTCCCTGACGGCGCGCGCGCCCATCCCGTACCGCTATGTCATGGCCGAGGAGGCCGTATGAACAGCATAGGTGTGCACAACCTGGTTTTCGTGCCCGACTGGAGCGAGGCAAGCGCGCGCAAGGCCATCAACACCGCCGCGAGCATCGGCTTCGACCACATCGAGGTTGTCATCTTCGATCCGGCGTCCACGGACGCGGACATGACGGTCAAGCTCGCCGAGAGCGCCGGTATCGCCGTCGCGGCGGGCATGGCCCTCAACCTGGCCGCCGACATCTCCAGCGCCGACCCGGACATCGCCGCGAAGGGCGAGCAAGTCGTCGCCGACTGCATCCTGGTCGCTCGCGACCTGGGCGCGTCGGCCCTGGGCGGCGTGACGTACTCCGCCCTGCACCGCTACATGGAACGGCCGACGGTCGCGGCGCGGGAGCGCGTAACCGAGGCCTTCTTCCGCCTGGCCGCGAAAGCGGAGGCGGCCGGCGTTCGCCTGGGCATCGAGCCGGTCAACCGCTACGAGTCGAACCTCATCAACACCCTCGGCCAGGCGGCCGACATCGTCCGCAAGGTCGGCTCCGATAGCCTGTTCGTCCAGATGGACACCTACCACATGAACATTGAGGAGGCCGACATCGCAGGGGCCATCGAGAGCACGAAGGACGTCCTCGGCTACGCCCACGTCGGCGAGAGCAATCGCGGCTGCCTCGGCAGTGGGACGTTCGACTTCACAGCGTATTTCAAGGCGCTGGCGCGGGCGGGCTACACAGGCGGCTTTACCTGGGAGTCGTTCTCGCCCGAGGTGCAGGACGACGGTACGACGGGCCTACTGGCCCTGTGGCGCGAGCCGTGGTGCGATGTCGAGGAAGCGGCGCGTCTGGCGCTCGCCTTCATGCGCTCCCACGTCGAGTCGGCGTGGGCCACAGCGAAAGGCTGCTAACGCGGCAAGGAGGTGTGTATGACAAACGAGTATAAGCCGGCGGAGCAGCCGACGATGTACTTCATTGGGGTGACGACGGGGAAGTCGTCCATCATGAAGGTCTTTCCGGCGTGGGCCGAGGCCCTCGGGCTGAACGCCGTCATCAAGGGCTTCGATTTCCCGCAGCACGACAAGCCGGAGAACTACCGTGAGGTGGTCGAATTCATCAAGTATGACCCCAACTCGCTCGGGGCGCTGGTCACGACCCACAAGCTGGACCTGTTCAAGGCAGCGCGCGACCTGTTTGACTGCGCCGATCCGTACGCTGAAATCCTCGACGAGGTAAGTAGTATCTCGAAGCGCGGGCCAGCGCTTTGGGGCCACGCCAAGGACCCGATTACGGCGGGCCTGTCCCTCGAAGCGATTGTGGACGACGGCTACTGGCGGCGCACCGGCGGCGAGCTGCTCCTGCTCGGCGCAGGCGGCTCGTCCCTGGCCTTGACGCTCTACCTGCACAACAAGCTGTTGGACGGCGGCGACGTGCCGGGCAAGATCGTCGTCACGAACCGCAGCGAGCCGCGCCTAAACGAGATGAAGGCCGTCCACCAGAAGATCGGGATGCAGATACCTGTCGAGTACCACCTGGCGCCGACGCCGGACAAGAACGATGCTGTGACGAAGACTCTGCCGCCCGCCTCGATGGTCGTGAACGCGACGGGTCTGGGCAAGGACGCGCCCGGCTCGCCGCTGACAGACGCTGTGGAGTTCCCGGAAAACGGCGTGGCGTGGGAGTTCAACTACCGCGGCGACCTGGTCTTCCTCGACCAGGCCAACGCTCAGAGGGCGAGCAAGAACCTCAAAATCGAGGACGGCTGGGTGTACTTCATCCACGGCTGGACCCGCGTCATCGCCGAGGTCTTCCACCTCGATATTCCAACGAGCGGGCCGGAGTTTGACCGGCTCAGCGACATCGCGGGTGACATCGCCCGGGGAGGCACGAAATGAGTGCGCAGACTATGGCAGCAACGGTGACCGATTTCGATCTCAAGACCGGCCTTTCCAAGACACGTGAGCCACTGCGGCGATACCTGGCGAACATGAAGGGAATGTTCTACGACCAGGTGGCGTACAATGAGCAGCTTCTGCGCGAGAACGTCCTGATCTACGAGTTCTTCGACATGGGCGTGCCGGACAGCGAGAAGGAAGTCGCCTACGGCACAAGCATCACCTACCCAGGGAAGATTGGCGAAGAGTACTTCATGACCAAGGGCCACTTCCACACAGTGATTGACACCGCCGAGGTCTACTACTGTTTGAGCGGCCACGGCTACATGCTGATGGAAAATCCTGAGGGCGAGTGGGAAGCGCAAGAGCTGACACCAGGCGTGGCGGTCTACGTGCCGGGCCGATGGGCCCACCGTAGTGTCAACGTCTCGCCCGATGAGCCGCTGGTCACGTTCTTCGCCTTCCCGGGCCACGCGGGCCACGACTATGGCACTATCGAAACCCAGGGCTTCCGCAAGCTGATTGTCGAGCGTGACGGTCAGCCCACCTTCATCGACAACCCGCGCTGGAAGCGGTAGGCACCGCAAGGGAGACGCCATGAAAGGCAAAATCGCTGTCACCCCGCGTTCGCTCTCCCGGGAGGGCCACCCGGCGCTTGGCGTGCTGGAGACAGCCGGCTACCAGGTCATCTTCCCCACGCCGGGGCGGCAGCCTACGACGGACGACCTGCGCGAGTTCCTGCCGGGCTGCGTTGGTTACCTCGCCGGCGTCGAGCCAGTGCCGTCGGAGGTGCTGAGCCTGTGCCACGACCTGAAGGTCATCAGCCGCAACGGCGTCGGCGTGGACAATATAGACCTGGACGCCGCGCGGTCCCTGGGCATCGCTATCGAACGAGCAGCGGGCGCGAACGCGCGCGGCGTTGCGGAGCTGACTATCGCTTTGATGCTGGCCGGGCTGCGCTCAGTCCCATGGTCCGACCGATGCCTGAAGGGGGGCGGCTGGGCCCGCCAGGAGGGCATCGAGGTGTGCGGGCGAACGCTTGGTGTCATCGGCTGCGGGCAAATCGGCAAGCTGGTGGCGGAAATGGCACTTGGGCTGGGCATGCGGGTGCGCGCGTACGACTTGTTCCTCGATCTGACGTTCATGCCACCAGGCGATTTCGCCTACGGCACATGGCACGAGGTCTTGAGCGAATCCGACATCATCTCCCTGCACTGTCCACCGCGAGAGCAGGCGCTCATTGATGCCGATGCTATCGTCCGCATGAAGCGCGGCGCGTATCTCGTCAACACGGCCCGCGCCGCGTTGATTGACGAGATCGCCGTGCTGAGCGCGCTGGAGGCGGGCAAGCTGCGCGGCTTCGCTACCGATGTGTATGACCACGAGCCGCCTGCGCTGACGCCCCTACTTTGCCACGACCGCGTCATTACCACGCCGCACGCCGGCGGTCTAACCCATGAGAGCATCGAGCGCGCAACCGAGGCTGCGGTCAGCAACCTACTTAAGGTGCTGGAAGGCGAGGGTTGAGCGGCGGTGCGGCATGCCGAGAAAGGCGTGTCGCACCGTGCCCATTCACGCGCTGTCTGGCATTGACAACAAACCCGGCGCATTTCATTTCGGCCGGGACGCGACGTATAATAGAATTTCAGAGGAACGCGCACGGGGAATGTCAAGCGACGGCTCTTGCTGGAGGAATTGATGGACCGAGGACAGTCCGCAGAGCGCCAGGGCGCTATCGAGCTAATCTATAAAGAATTGCCGTACCTGAACCCGGCGCTTCGTCGGATTGGCGAGTACATCGTCGAGCACCCGGACGAGTCCAAAACGATGACCATCAATCAGCTCGCGGCGGCCTGCGGCGTTGCCGACTCGACGGTTACGCGCTTTGTCAAGGAGATCGGCCTCAAGAGCTATCAAGACCTCAAAATCGGCATCGCCGAAGCGCTCACCTTGAGCGGCGCCGCCGATGGCCAGGCCGACGGCAACTACGTCTACGAAGACATTTCCCGCACCGACTCGACGCAGACAATCATCGAAAAGGTCCTCTACCGAAATATCCAGGCGCTGACCGATACGAAACAGCGCCTTAATGTTGTCGAACTGAACCGGGCTGTGGAAGCCATCGAGGCGGCCAATGTGCTGATCTTCTGCTGCATGGGTTCGTCGGGCCTCGCCGCCGAGGAAGGCGTGATGCGCTTCACCCGAGCCGGCAAGAAGTGCATCTTGTTCCGCGACCAGAGCATTCAGCTCATGACGGCCGCCATTGTCGGGCCGCAGGATGCTGTGATTGGCATCAGCAACTCCGGCCACTCGACGCTCGTCGTCGAGTCGCTGAAGCTGGCGCAGTCCAACGGAGCACGCACAATCGGTATCACGTCCTCCGAGGAATCCCCACTCGTCAAGTACTCCGACATTAGCCTCTTCACCCCGACAAAGTCCTCCGCATTAGGCCCCGGCCTTTCGTGGGAAGCGACCACCTCGAAGAGCGCTCAAATCCTCGTCATCGATGTTCTGTATGCCTGCTTCGCCGCGCGTCACTTCGACGAGACCCTCAAGTCCCTCGAAGACACCTACACCGCCATCAAAGACACGCGGGGATGATAGACGGTTACGATTCCGGCTGGTCGGCGCGGGCGGCTTCGATCCTCTCGTCCAACACGTTGTAGTGGTCGGGATACTGGCCGGTGTAGCGCAGGAAGCTGGGAATCGGGTAGCGGATGCCGCCCTTTGCCGTCCCCTCCAGCCCCTCGATGATCTCCCCGAACTTCGCCGCTGGCACGGTGAAGCCCATCTCGCCATCCTCCGTTTGCGCGAACACCCGGTCGCCGTAGCACGGCAGGATCACGTTGGGCTTCTGGGTGCGCATCGTCGTAATCACGGCGTCGGCGCAATCTATCCGGGCGGAGAACGAGGTCTCCAGTCGGCCGCCCGTCTTCCACAGCGCCGCCGTGATGAGCCGCATCACCTGGCCGGAGTTGCCGTAGATGAGTACAACGTCCGGCTCGAACGTCGCGCGATAGATGGGCGCGGACACGATGTAGCGGTATTCGCCGTAGGGGAACTTGTCCGTCCCCGCCTCCGTGATCGCGCCGGCGCCTGGCGTCTCAGTATACATGCCCGCGCAGGCATGCCCCTCCTCGTAAAAGTCCACCATCGGCGCAAAGCCGAAGACGACCTTGGCGAGCGGACACGAGAGGTCTTCGATGCCGATGGCGATGGGCCAGCCGTAGCGGCGCGAGATCGCAAAGCCCTGGCAGATGGCCGTCTGGAAGCCCATCTCGGCCGGGCGGCGCGCCTTCGGCGGCAGCGGCTCGCCGGGACGAATCATCTTAATAGCAACGGGAAACGTCGCGGGGCGAATGTGCTTGTCAATGGCCGCGGCGAACTGGCTCACGTCAACTGTGGTCACACTATCTGTCATACGTCCTCCTCGACGGGCTGCGGTTCATTGCCTTCATCATAACACGAACCTCTCGGGAGAGCGAATGGATTGACGTCTGGTGACTAGGCGCGCCTGATTCACGCGAGTTGAGGTGTAAGAAAGAAGCCAACTAGCCACTCAAGAGGCTATAACAGCGTTATTACATACAGACCGCGTTATAGAACGAGCACGCGATCCACTTCCCGATGAGCGATTGCGGAGGACGCTAATGAAGAAGAACTTCCACAGATATACGGCCACCGCTTCGGCGGATACACCTGCAGCCGCAGGCGCTGTTGAGGACGCGGTGTCCCCAACGCTCCCCGAAATCAAGCCACCGATTTCCATTCGAACCGCCAACGGCCTGCATATGCACGCCATCCAGACCGGCTGGGTTGCCGTCCACCCCAATCATCGCGATCTGTTCGGTCCGGCCGGCACGCGGCTGGCCAGCATCCTTCTCGATCCGCGTTGGACGGAGTGGCTGCCTATTCTGACGTGGGTCATTGAGCATCCTGAAGGAGTCATCGTGATAGATACGGGGGAAACGAGCCGAGTCGTCGAGCCCGACTTCTTCAACTGCGACCCAGGCAGCAACTTCGTCTTCAGGCGGATTCTGAGGTTCCTCGTCCGCCCCGAGGAGGAGATTGGCGCGCAGATGCAAGGGCTGGGTATCGCCCCCGAGAGCGTTCGGTGGGTCGTTCAGACGCATCTCCATTGCGATCACGCCGGCGGCCTCGACGCATTTCCCGTCTCCGAGATCGTTACCTCTCACCTCGACTTTCCCGTGTCGCAAGGGGCCTTGCCCTGCCGTTACCCGTCTTGGCTCAAGCCGCATTTCGCCGAGTTCGTTCCGGACATCGGCTTGAGCTTCGGGCGGAGCATGACCCTAACTCGAAGCGGCGACGTCAAGATCGTCCCGACGCCTGGCCACGCCCTGGGTCACCAGTCCGTCATCGTCGCGGATGGAGAGGTAACCTACTTTTTCGCCGGTGATGCCTCGTTCGACGACCGGCAGATGCGCGCTGGCCGCGTCGCGGGCATTTGCGCTGACGTCGCCCAGGCACGCACAACCCTGGCGCAGATCCGCCGCTTCTGCGCGGATCGGCCTACCGTCTACCTCCCGACTCACGACCGTCTCGCGCCGCAGCGGTTCCAGGACGCAGCGCCAACTCGGGTGTAGAATTGGCCTGGGAGGAACACTTGGGTAGCATAAGCGGCATGATCCCTTCGAGAGCAACAGAGGAAAGCACGGCGCAGACTGCATCGATCTATCAGACCGCCCGCGCGCAGGGCCAGCAATTCCTGCGCGAGACGCTGCTGCGGGCCGCGAGTGAGGTACTCGCCCAGGAGGGTACGGCCGCGCTGACGATGCGCCGCGTCGGTCAAAAGGCGGGCTGCTCGACGATGGTCCTCTACACGATGTTTGGGGGGAAAGAGGGTCTGGTGGACGCCCTGGTGCTGGAGGGGTTTCAGCGCCTCGGAGAAGCAATCACGGCCGTCGAGGCGTCATCAGAGCCGCGTCTTTACGCCGTCGAGCTGTGTCATGCCTACCGCGCCACGGCGCTGGCATACCCGACACACTACGCCGCCATGTTCGGGAAAGCCATCCCCGATTATGAGCCGTCGGAAACGACGCGGGCAACTGGGCAACAGACGATGCGGCCTCTCATCGGGGCCATAGAGTCGTGCATGGCGGCGGGGATTATGCCGCCGGGCGACGCGGCGGACGTTGCAACGCTGGTGTGGGCGGCCTGCCACGGCCTCGTTAGTCTCGAGCTAGACGGCTACGTGCCAGGAGGCGAAACCGCGCGGAGAATGTACGACGACCTTGTCCACCGCTTGCTGGTGCGTCGCTAAGTTCGACGTAGCGCTACTGGATGGAAGCCCAACGGGCTGAACGTAAGCCCCTCAGGCTTGCACGTCGCCGCCTGCTCGCTCTAGTGCAGGCGGGCCAAGGGCTGTAACTGGGCGACATGGCTAAGAGAAAGGGAGACGCGCATGAAGATCACGAAAGTCAGGCTGTTGCAGCTCGAAGGCGTTTTGGAACACGAGGGCGAGTTTTGGGAGGAACGACTGGCCCGCCCGATTGACCTCTACCCCGCCCACCGCGCCAATCCGGCGCGCGAGACTGTCAGTCTCGGCGAGGGCCGGCAGGCGGTTCGTTCCATCTTCGTGATCGTCGAAACCGACGCGGGCCTCAGCGGGATGGGCGGGCCGATTAACGACGTTCAGGCGCTGATTATAGCGCGCCAGTTCACGCCGCTCCTGCTGGGGCAGGACCCGCGCGCCACGGAGCTTCTCTGGGACCAGATGTACCGCCTCGCGGTGCATGGCCGCAAGGGCGTGGAGATGATGGCGATCAGCGCGGTGGATTGCGCCCTATGGGACGTGAAGGGGAAGTGGGCCGGCGCGCCGGTCTACCGACTGCTCGGCGGGCCGACCCGCGACGCGATTCCGGCCTACGCCAGCGCCCTGGGCTACTCGCTGGCGCCGGAGCTTGTCCGCCAGCGCGCCCAGGACATCGTCGCCCAGGGCTACCGCGCCACGAAGTGGTTCTTCCGCGCCACGCCAGCCGAGGGGCGCGAGGGGATGGCGCGGAACCTGCAATTGGCCGAGACGCTGCGCGAGGCGGTTGGCCCCGACGTGGACATCATGTTCGATTGCTGGATGAGCTGGGATGTGCCGTACACGCTGGCGATGGCCGAGCGCCTGGCGGAGTACAGGCCGCGCTGGCTCGAGGAGCCGCTGCAACCGGACAGGATCGCCGAGTGCGCGGAGATTCGCCGCCGCAGCCCGATTCCCATCGCCACCGGCGAGCACGAGTACACCCGCTGGGGGCTGAAGGCGTTGCTCGACGCGGGCGCCGCCGATGTCCTCCAGCCCGACATCTACTGGGCCGGCGGTATCACCGAGATGGTCAAGATTTGCGCGATTGCGTCTACTTACGATATCCCGGTGATCCCCCACGGCCACTCGACACCGGCCAGCCTGCACCTGATTGCTGCGCAGCCGCCGAATGTCTGCCCCTGGCTGGAGTACCTCATCAAGTGGAACCAGATCCACCAGTTCTTTTTCAAGGCGCCGATTCAGCCGGTCAACGGCATGGTCACGCTGCCCGACGCGCCGGGCATGGGCGTCGCGCTGGATGAGACCAAGATCCAGCGCCAGCGCGAGTTGGGCGACCTGTAGTAACGACTTTCAGTCGTTCTATGGCCTGGGAAACGACTGAAGTCGTTACGACGTTCCTGGGACGCGCGTTTGACGCTTGCACCCGCTTCGCTATAATAGGCGTTAGAGTCCATGTCGTCCCGCCACCTCACGCAAGGAGATTTATGCATGGGACCCTGCGAGTATATTGTCATTGAGTTCTCCGGCCGCCAGTTCAACGGCGCGCTGGTACCTGAGCTTGCCAAGGTTACGAACGCCGGCGCCGTTCGCATCATTGACCTGGTCTTCGTCCAAAAGGACGCCGACGGCCACGTGACGGCAACAGAGTTGAGCGACCTACCGGAGGCGCAGCGGGCGCTGTTCGACGAGCTAGACGCCGAGATTGACGACCTCTTCAACGAAGAGGACATCGCCATCGAGGCGGCGAAGCTCGAACCCAACAGCGCCTCGGCGATGATCGTTTTCGAGCACACCTGGGCCGTGGGCCTGCGCGATGCGATTGTCGCTTCGGGCGGCCGCGTTGTAGATAACGAGCGCGTGCCGGCCGCGATTGTCGAGGCTGCGCTTGAAGCCGCCAGGGCGACGGCAGGGTAGCGGCCCGTGTCCGGCTCGGCGGGGAGTGGCAACTCCACCGCCGATCGGGGCGCTGGAGATGGCTCTCCAGCGCTAGCGCGAGAAACGATTGACTAACACACCAGCCATCACGAGGAGATGAACATGCGAAGACGTGGCCCCGGCCTTGTCGGCACTATGGCCCGCACGGCGGTGATCGCCGGCACCGCAACCGCGACGGCCAAGGTCGTCGGCGGCGCGATGGATAGCAGCAAGCAGCAGAAAGCGGCCGCACAGCAGCAGCAGGCGGCCGCGCAGCAACAGGCGGCCGCGCAGCAGCAACAGGTGGCCGACCTGCAAGCACAGCAGGAGCAGCTCGCCGCGCAGCAGGAACAGCTCGCCATGCAGCAGGCGGCGGCGCAGGAGCAGGCCCCGGCGCCGTCGGGCGATCCGAGCTTCGACGAGCAGCTCGTGCAAATCCAGAAGCTCGCAGTGATGAAGGATCAGGGGATACTCACGGAGGAGGAGTTCCAGGCCAAGAAGAAGCAGATTCTCGGCCTGTAACCCCCAAGAAGCCCGGCTACGGTCGCTCCGCAGTTTAGCGCGGAGGAGAATATCGGGCTGGCGCTGGAGAGCCATCTCCAGCGCCTCCCAGAGGCGGCGGAGTTGTCACTCCACCGCCAGCGGGGGCGGCTCCACGCTATCGTGTGGAGCCGCCCCTGCTACGGGCCGGCCTGGGGGAAGAGCGCTTCGATCTCCGCGCAGTGCTCTTACTCGTGCTCGACCTGGTAGATCAGCTCGTGCAGCAGCGAGACCTCCCCCCGCTGTTCGTGCATCCCGACGCGCCCCCAGTCGGCGATGGTGAGTCGCCGCAAAGCGCCCACCACCTCCGCCCGATGCACGGCGAACGCGTGCAGGCTGGCGTTGATGTCGGCGTCGGCGTAGCCGGCCACGACCGCCCACGGGATCTCGTCGTAGGCCGGCAGCGGCGAGTGGTTGCGCACAAGCAGGGCATACAGCCGGAAGGACTGGATATCGTCGCTGGCGCGCACGTGGGCGAAGATTTCGGCGGCCGACCAGCCGCCGCTATCGGGCGCTCGACGCAGCGCCGCCTCGCTCTCGCCGGCGACGGCGCGGGCGATGCGGTCAGGAATCGCGGCTAGCCGGTTGACCCAGTGGTCAGTGTTCATGGCGTCCTTCCCCATTCAATCTTTCATCGGCCGGGCGAATGATGTCCTCAGTCGCATACGCCAGCGCCGCCTTGTGCGGCCACGCTCCACCCTCGACCCAGGCGTCCGCGAAGGCCGCCTCACCGAGTTCGTCCCGCGCTTGCGCCAGCCGGCGCTCGTGTTCGGGCTGGTCCGCTGCGTCCATCACCGAGCCGCTGGGCGCGCGCAGCGCCGCCGCCGCCGACCAGAGGCGGACGGCGCGGCCCGGCTCCCCCAACGTCAGCGCCATGTCGGCCAGCCGCTCCAGGCACCACGCCGCCCCGCCCATGTCGCCCAGTTCTTGCCGCACCGCCAGGCTTTCCGCCAGCCGCTGCGCCGCCGTCCCCCAGTCCCCCTGCTCCAGCGCCAGCCATGCCAGGCTGCCGAGCGTCGCACCGATGCCCCACTTGTAGTTGAGCGTCCGGCGCAGCGCCAGCGCCTCGTCCAACAACGCCTGAGCCTGCTCATACTGCCCCTGCCGCAGGGCCAGCTCGCCCAACCCCGACAGACCGAAGGCAACTCCAAACGTATCTTGGATGGTCCGGCTCAAAGCGATGGCTTCCGCCAGCCGCGCGGCCGCCTGCGTATAGTCGCCGACGCGCATCGCCGCCCACCCTAACTGCCGCAGCATGCTCGCCGTCCGGCCACCGTCGCCCATGTCGCGGGCAATCGCCAGCGCTTCCTCGAAGAGGGCGGTTCCAGTGACGTAGTCGCCCATCTCATTGGCGGAATCGCCCATCGTGTCCAACGCCCGCGACTCGCCATAGCGATTGCCCAGAGAGCGGTAGAGTGCGAGCGCGTCACCCGCCTCGGACTTTGCCGCCGCGTAGTCACACTGATGGTAGGCCATGACCGACGCCCAGTCGAGCGCCTGGGCGCGGGCTGCCGCAGACTCCTGCGCGCCGGCCGCCGCGAGCGCCCGCGCCAGGCGCGCTCGGCCTTCGCTCAGGTGGCCGTGCAGTGTCCAGAACTGGCCGAGGACGGCGGCCAGCGCCAGCCCAAGCGCGGTCTCGCCCGCCCCGATGCACCAGTCCAGGGCGGCGCGCATGTTGTCATGCTCCCGCGCCAGGCGGGCGAGCCACGCCGTCTGCTGCGGCCCGGTCAGCTGCGGCGCGGCCTCCTCGGCGAGGCTGAGACACCAGTCGGCGTAGGCGCGCCGCACCGCCGCCGCCTCGCCGCTCGCCTCCAGCCGCTCGACGGCGTACTCGCGGATGGTCTCCAGCATGCGGAAGCGCGGCTCGCCGTCCGGCTCCTCGACCGTCTGGACCAGGCTCTTGTCTACCAGGGAGATCAGGCCGTCGAGCACGCCCGGTAGGTCGCCCTCGGCGGCGCCGACGCGCTCGGCAGCGCCCAGCGTCCAACCGCCAGCGAACACCGCCAGCCGACGAAACAGCGTCCTATCCCGCTCAGACAGCAGGTCGTGGCTCCAGGCGATCGCGCTCCGCAATGTCCTGTGGCGCGTCGGCCAGTCGCGGGGGCCGCCCGCCAGCAGATCGAGCCGCTGCGGCAGTTGCTGCAAGAGCGCCCCTGGCGTCAGGGCGCGAACCCGCGCCGCCGCCAGCTCAATCGCCAGCGGCAGCCCATCCAGGTGGCGGCAGATCTCGACGATGGCGGCGAGGTCAGCGTCGTCGAGGACCAGGCTCAGCCGCGCCGCCTGCGCCCGCTCGATGAACAGGCGCACCGCCGGGTAGCGGGCCTGCTCCAGCGGCGGCAGCGCGGCATCCCTCGGCAGCGCCAGGGGCGGCACGTAGTAGACGTGTTCGCCGGACACCGCCAGCGCCTCGCGACTGGTGACCATCATCTTGACGCCGGGGGCCGCGCGGAGTAGGTCGGGCAGGATCGCCGCGCCTTCGGTCACCTGCTCGAAGTTGTCGAGCAGCAGCAGGAGTTGCTTGTCCTGCAAGTAGCTCTTGAGCGTCTCCAGAAATGACCCGGTCGCGCGGTCGTGGATGCGCAGCGTCTCCGCCAGCGCAATCGGGACGGCGTCGGGGTCGCTGACGGGGGCCAGGTTGACGAAGAACACCCCGTCGGGGAACTCCTCCAGCAGGGTCGCGGCGACGTGGAGGGCGAGGCGCGTCTTGCCCGTTCCTCCTGGCCCGGTGAGCGTCAGGAGCCGCAGGCCGTCGCGCCGCATGAGGGACCGTACCCCCGCCGCTTCCGTGTCGCGGCCGATGAGGGTGGTGAGGGGCGACGGCAGGTTAGTGTGGCGCCGGGTCGCAGGCGGCACGGCGGCGGCGGCCTCGGCGGCCAGCGTCGGGCGCTCGGCCCCCATGTCGTCGCGGGCGAAGCTGTAGAAGGCCTCGCGGTCCTCTGGCGCTATCGCCAGGTGCTCCGCCAGAAGCTGGACGAACTGGCGCGACGGCAGGCGCTCATCCGCCTCCACCTTGCGCACCATGGCGACGGAGTAGCCGATACGCGCCGCCAGAGCCTCGCGCGTCATCCCCAGGGCCTGGCGGCGCCGCTTGAGCCATTGGCCGAACGAGAGATCGCTGGTCATTCGCCCTCCCCCGGCCGCCCTGCGGCCTACGAAACGACTGAAGTCGTTACTACGTCGCTTCCATTTTGCGTGCAATACACCGCTACTGTGTGTCCAGTATCAGTCTCCGTGTAACACACGTGGAACACTCATTGTAGCACAAAATGCCTCTCCTGCAAGACAAGGGTGTGATTTAATGGGGACACTCAAGGAGACACAAGCAACGACTATCACAGACGCAGGGACACCTCAGACAAGGAGACTATGATGGACACGACTATGACCAGGCACTCACGCCGCCGCTACGTTCTGTTTGGCGCGCTCGCCACGCTCGCCATCACCATCCTTATGGCGGTCTACAGCGGCCCGCGCATCGAAGCCGCCATGACCCACCCCACCCCTCGTCAGAGCGACCGATGGTTCCTAGAGACGCGGACGCAGCCGTTGGTGCGCGACCGCTGGTACGTCGAGGCGGCGACGCAGCCCGCTGCCCGCGACCGCTGGTACATCGAGGCAAAGGCGCAGCCGTTGGCGTATGGCAGCACAGATTATCGGGCGGATCGCGCCAACTTCCACTCCGTCGCCCGCGACTATGCGCCTTATATGTACCGACTGGTGGAGCTGAACATGATGGAAGACCCCGCGGCCGGCGAGCTTCCCGCCCGTGACCGCTGGTACATCGAGGCGGCGGCGCAGCCGGTGGCGTATGATCGCTGGTACCTGGACATGCCGGGGGCGCGGGAGCATTCCATCAAATGATCTGTTACACATGCAGTGGTGGGAACGTAGTAACGACTTCAGTCGTTTCCCAGGCCGCAGAACGACTAGAAGTCGTTACTACAGGACTCGCGTTGCACGAGTGACATATCCAGGCGTTTGCGGGGTTCACCGTGGGATGAGCATCGGGCGGCGGTTACTGTCTCGCACGTCTGGGACACTGATTGTAACACAAAATGCCCCACCGGGAACGCGCGCGTGTGGTTTAATGGGGACACTGAGACCGGCGAGAACACGGTCGCTCCCATCTTGAAAGGAGACTCACACGCGATGCCACTCTACATGGACGTTCACTATCACGTCGAGGGGTTGACGGCGGACGCGGTCGAGGGCGCCCACGAGCGCGACCTCGAGGTTCAGGAGAAGTACGGCGTGAAGTACCTGAAGTACTGGTTCGACGAGGCCAGCGGCAAAGTGTTCTGCCTCGTCGAGGCGCCGAGCAAGGAGGCCGCCGAGGCAGTGCATCGAGAGGCCCACGGCCTGGTAGCCGATGAGATTACGGAGGTGCAGGAAGGCGTGTAGCGGCGGTCCGTTGGCCGTGAGCATCACCAGGCGCTAGCTTTGACCATATCAATCCCTCCAGGGGTGGAGGAGCGAGCGGAGGATGCGCCACGCGCGCGTCCTCCGCTTGCCGTTGCGGCATGGGCCGCCGCGCCTTAGAACACGCCGCGGCCGTACATGCCGAGCTGGCCGCGCAGGCGGCCCACGTCGTAGGCCGGCTGGCCCATCGCCCGCCGCGCCTCCTCCGCTTCCGCCAGTATCTCCAGCCACAGCTCGACGCGCTCGCGCCCGCGCTCGTCGGCCATGAGCTGCCGCAGCGAGCGGTTGTTCCACTCTTCGACAGGCTTGTCCAGGAACGCGCTGTAGTGCTGCTCCAGGGTCCCGATAATGATGCCGCTGTGGAGCTTGCGCACCAGGTCGCGGGCGATCTCCTCGTCCCGGTCCACGTGGGGCCGCTCCACGTAAGGCGGCGGCGCTTTGAACTCCGGGTCCTCCAAGAAGAAGTACGACACGAGGTGGCTCTCATCGCGCATGAACGTGTCCCACGTCGCGCCGTAGCGCTGCTCCTGGTAGGCCGAGAAACGCGGCTTGAGCCACTCGGCCAATGCCCGCGCCTTCTCGGTCTCAAGCGGCATGGCGAAGTCACGCACCAGGTAGGGCTTGCCGTCGCGCGCCAGCCGCCCGACCAGGGCAACCGACGGCTGCGCCAGGGGCGGCGGCAGGGCGATGTCAATGGTCAGGTCGCCGCCCTGCCCCAGATCCGTGACGCTGGCGCTGAAAGCGTCGGCGCGGTTGATGGCGAAGATGCCGATGACCGCCTTGCGCCACTGCCCCAGCACCGTCCGTTCCTCCGACGTCAGGCGCGGCCCCGCCTCGGCGAGCAGGTCAATCACGCGCTCGCCCTCGGAGAGGCGGTAGTCGTGGAGGAAGTAGTCGAAGAAGCGCTGGCGCTGGAGTGGGGCGAGGCGCTCGAACTGGTCGAGCGGGATGCGGGTGTCCCAGAACAGGTCGAACGCGGCGGCCATCTCCGGCGCGAAGCGCTCGGCCTGGGCGAACGCGACGAGCTTGTCGTTCAGGGTCTCGCGGGCCTGCTTCAACAGCGCGGGGCCGACGGTACGCGCCTGGTCCTGCCCCATGTGGCAGTTCTTGTACTTCTTGCCGCTGCCGCAGGGGCAGGGATCGTTGCGCCCCACGTGGGGCATGGGCGTGCGCTGCATACTTCCACCTTATAACGAAAGATTGCCACAGAGACACAGAGACCACAGAGGAGTTAATAAAGTTCTACCCTCTGTGTCCTCTGTGCCTCTGTGGCTAGTTCCTTCTGCAAGACGCCACTGAGGGAATTTACTCCTCGGCGGCGTCGCTGCCGTTGAGAACGTCCTCGAGCTGGGCGACAGCGCCCTCGCGGCGGTCGAAGACCAGCTTCTCCTTGCCCTCCACCTCGGCCGCGTCCACGATGACCGTGTCGCCGGCCTTGAAGTGGCCGGCCAGCACCTCGCGGCTCAGCGGGCTTTCGATCTCGCGGGCGATGACGCGCTTCAGCGGGCGCGCGCCGTACTCGGGATCGTAGCCGGTCCGGGCGAGCCAGTCGCGGGCGGCGTCGCTCAGCTCGAGGCTGTAGCGCTGCTCGGCCATGCGCTCGGCCAGG
>JAXLWJ010000028.1:0-78039 GCA_046328535.1 Anaerolineae bacterium | reverse complement strand
GGCAAGGGCTGCTCGGCGCGTACGCCTCGACCTTCTTCTTGACGCTGACCAACCCGCCGACGATTCTCGCCTTCGCCGCCGTGTTCGGGGCGCTCGGCCTGGCGAACCTGCCGGGCGGCTACGGCGCGGCCGCCAGCCTGGTGGTCGGCGTGTTTCTCGGCTCGGCGCTGTGGTGGCTGACGCTCAGCGCCGGCGTGGGGCTGTTTCGCGGTGCGATGACGCCCCGCGTGTTGCGATGGGTGAACCGCCTCGCCGGCGTCGTCATCGTCGCCTTCGGCGTCGCCGCCCTGGTCAGCGTGCGCTTCTAGCGCAGGATGCGAAGATTGTTAGAACGCAGAGGCGCAGAGCCGCAAAGAGAACCGAGAAGTATTCTTACTTTGCGTCTTTGCGCCTTTGCGTTTCATTCCTCTCCGGCTTGATGTTCTGGTTGAGGCGGAACAGGTTGGTCGGGTCATACTTCGCCTTGATCTGTGCCAGCCTCGTGTATTGCGGCCCGAACGCCTCACGCATCATCGTGTCGCCCTCCTCCTGGAAGCCGGGGAAGTTCAGGTAGCGGCTGCCGTCGGAGAAGGGCTGCAAGGCGGCGATAAGGTCGCGTGCCCAGGCAATGTTCGCGGCATCGTCGGCGCTGTCGGTCCAGTTGGCTTCCAGGTTCACGACGAAGGCGGCCTGGCGGCCGTTGAAGGCGCTCTCGTCCGCGCCGACGCGGCGCATCTGGCCCCCAACATGCCACAAGTCTACCGTTGAGAGCGGTGATGGCTGGCGGCGGGCGTGGGTAGCGATGACATCAATCGCTTCGTCGGACAGGCTGGTCAGATTGAGCGATTTCCAGTAGTAGCGCATCCCGGCCGGATAGTCGGCGTCGAAGATGCTCTGCGCGGCGACATACTGCGTTGGTCCACTGAAGTCCAGGAGCGGCGTGCCGAAGTCGCGCAAAGGCTGGAGCACTCGCTCTCCGTCAGCGACCGGACCGGCGTACATTGCGCCGAGGACGATGAAGGGCCGACCATGAATCTCCGCCGGGAAGTGCTCACTCGCTGGAATCTGACCACAGAACGCCAGGGAGTTCACTTCATCCGGCGCGGTCGCCACATAGTCGCGATAGAAGCGCAGCGCTTCCGCCATGCGCTCCCCGTCATGGAACACAAAAGTGAACATGACCTCCGGCCCTACGGGGTGGAGGCGATACTCGAACGTGGTCACGATGCCGAAGTTGCCGCCGCCGCCGCGGATAGCCCAGAACAGGTCGCTGTTCTCGCTGGCGCTCGCCGTCAGCACGCGCCCGTCCGCTGTGACGACCTCGGCGGATATGAGATTGTCGCAGCTCAGGCCATACGTGTTCTTCAGCCAGCCCAGCCCACCGCCGAGGGTCAGCCCGGCGATGCCCGTCGCGGATACGACGCCGAGGGGCGTCGCAAGTCCATGCGCCTGCGTGGCGCGATCCAGATCGCCGAGGGTTGCGCCACCCTGGGCGTGGGCGACGCGCGCAGCGGGGTCAACTGTGATTGCCTTCATCGGTGACAGGTCTACGACGAGGCCGCCATCGCAGGTGGCGTGTCCAGCCACGTTATGCCCGCCGCCACGTACCGCGAGGGCAAGGTTGTTTTCGCGGGCAAAGTTGACGCAGGCCACGACATCGGCGACGCCCGCGCAATGCGCGATGATGGCGGGGCGCTTGTCAATCATGCCGTTCCAGACGCGGCGGGCGCTGTCGTAGGTGGGGTCGCCGGGGCAGGTCACTCCACCCTGGAGACTATCGGCGAACGCGCCGATCGTCGCTTCGTCGAGGGCGATACTCATAGCAGTGGTGTCAGGCGTATTGTTGGACATGCTGTTCCCCTTTCGTGGCCGGCTCAGCTCAATGATGTGAGTATAGCGAAGCGACGCCTGGATAGCATATACTCGCCGGATACAGAAAGGATACAGCGCAAGTAGTCTCGTCTGCTCAAGCTATGCCTGTTTGTGCTATAATGGCTATGCCGGAGGCGCATGTTTACGAAACCGAGGCCAATCTCAGATCCACTTGCCAGATGGATAGCTGCATGCAAACCGATCTCACCTTCGCGGCGTGGTTGAAGCGGAAGCGTAAGGAGCAGGGCCTTACGCAGGAGACATTGGCCGGGTTGGCGGGCTGCTCCACGGTTTACCTGAAGAAGATCGAGGGCGGCCACCGCCAGCCGACGCGGCAGGTCGTGGAGGCGCTCCTAGATGCCCTTCAGGTGCCGAAAGAGTCGCGGGCGACATATATCGAGTTGGCTTTTGTCACGCTGCCAGTAATCCCTAGCCAGCTGCGGGCAAATCTCCCAGCGCCATTAACCTCCTTCATCGGCCGACACAATGAGACAGCTGCGATCAAGAATCTGTTGCAAGGGACGGCAGCCCGGCTCGTCACGCTTACGGGGCCGGGGGGCGTCGGCAAGACGCGCCTGGCATTGGCAGTCGCCGCCGATCTCGATGGCTTCCGCAATGGTGTCTGTTTCGTTGACCTGGCTCCCATCGCCGATCCATCGCTTATTCCGAATGCCGTGATGTTGGCCCTGGAGTTGGGAGACGAAGCCGGCCGGACGCCCCTTGAGACCATCACCGAATACTTGCGCGCACGAGATAGTCTACTCCTCCTGGACAACTGCGAGCATCTCATCGAGGCGTGTTCGCGAGTGGCGCATCAGTTGCTGACTTACTGCCCCAGCCTTCGGATTCTGGCCGTCAGCCGCGAGGCCCTGGGTATCCTGGGTGAAACGGTCTACCCTGTACCGCCGCTGGCTTTGCCCTATCCAACGGAGGCGCCGCCCGTTGACAGGTTATCGCGGTACGACGCCATCGCGCTATTCATTCAGCGGGCGACCGCCGCCCAGCCGCAATTCGCTCTTACAGCGGCGAATGCGCCGGCCGTCACGCAGATTTGTTGTCGGCTCGACGGCCTTCCTCTCGCAATTGAGCTGGCCGCAGCGCGGATGCAAGTCCTGTCGCCCGAACAAATCGTGGCGCGTCTGGACGACCGCTTTCGTTTCTTGACGCTGGGCGGCCGCGCGGCGCTGCCACGCCACCAGACCTTGCGCGCGACCATTGAGTGGAGTCACAGCCTGCTGTCGGACGCGGAACGCGTGTTGTTCCGCCGACTGGCGGTGTTCGCCGGAGGGTGGACATTGGAAGCGGCAGAGCAAGTCTGCGCCGGCCGCGACCTGGGCGCATCCGATATTCTGGAGGCGCTCGCGCAGCTGGTCAGCAAATCACTTGTGATGACAGACGTCCGCGAAGGCGAGGCTCGATATCGGATGCTGGAGACGATTCGGGAATACTCCCGCGAGAAACTGGCGGAGGCGGGCGAGCAGCAAGCCCTACGCCGACGCCATCTTGAGTTCTTCGCCGCCTGGACTGAGCTTGGGCGTTCAGGGCTGCATTCTGTCGCGCAAAAACTGTGGCTGGAGCATTTTGAGGACGAGCAAGACAATATACGCGCGGCGCTGGCCTGGGCGCTGGAAGATCGTCAAATCGAACAGGGGATGCAGATTATTGGCGCGCTGCACTGGTTCTGGTGGTCCAAGGGATACTGGAGTGAAGGACGTGACTGGGCCTTGCAGTTTCTGGCTCAGCCTGAAGCGCAGGCCCATAGCCTGGGCCGCGCGCAAGCCCTCGACGTTGCCGGCGACTGCATTGGGGAGCTGGGGGATTTTGTCACATATGAAGCCTATTGCCGGGAGAGTATTGCGATTGCACGCGAACTGGGCGAGGCGGGCAGATGGCTGGTGGGGTATCAGCTCATTGACATCGCCTATATCTCCGGCGCGGCCGGTGACGGGAGCGAAGCGCGTGAGGCCCTGGAGGAAGGCCTCCGCGTCATGGAAGGCACGGCGCCGCGAGATCGGTGGATCACCGGCTGGCTGCACGATCAGCTTGGCCGCACGTTCACTCGGCTCGAAGATTACACGCGCGCGTATGAGCATTTCGAACACAGTATCGCTATCTTTCGCGCCGTGGGCGATCGCTATATGTCCATTCAGCCCCTGGGCGGGCTGGGCGTGCTGCTGGCCGAACAGGGGCGTCTGGCCGAGGGGAAACGCTATGCTGAGGAATCGCTCGCCATCAAGCGCGAATTGGGAGACCGCAAGGAGGTCGGGATTTCCTTGCGCGATCTCGGTCGTATTGCGTGGCTACAGGGTCACTATGACGAGGCGCGCGCTCGACTAGAGGAGGGGGTGGCGTTGTCCCGCGAGCTAGGCTGGCAAATGGGGCTTGCCGACATACTGTCTACCCTCGCATATGCAGACCAGGTGGCCGGCGATATCGAGCGGGCGCTTGAATTGTACCGCGAAGCCTTGGGGCTGTCGGTAACCTATAAGAACATCCTCGGTTACGCTTTGGATGGCCTCGCGCAACTGGAAGCGTCGCGCCGCCATTTCCAGATCGCTGCATGTCTCTTCGGGGCAGCCACCGCGAGGGAGTCGCTCAAGACGTTACAGACGCATCTGATGCGCTCGGGGCATGAGCACTGGATGCAAGTCACGCAGCAAGCATTAGGGGACGAAACATTCGCCGCGCTGGAGCAAGCCGCGCGCGCGATGACACCGGCGCAGGCCGTGGCGTTTGCGTTGGAAAACTCAGGCGGCGAGAGGTAAAGACACCGCTCGCGTGAGATTGCTTCGGCGGCAAGGCCCGCCTGCTCGGAAATTTCACGCTATGCTGTCATGCTGAGTGCAACGAAGCATCCCCGTCGCTCCGGGAGGCCCTTCGCGCTGCTCAGAGCTTGCCCCGAGCTTGCCGAAGGGGCGACAGCCGACGTTTCTTCTGTCGGCGTGTGCCGCCACAGGCATACAGGTCTACGGCGCATCCTCACGGATGAAAGTCGCGCACAGCGTCGTTCTCGTCCCCCGACGCCGCCGATTCGAAATGGACGTTTGGTACGGTCAAGCCGCCTCAAGGGGGGTCGGCTAGTGCCTAGTCAGAGGACATGTTCGGCAAAGCGCCCGCGCGACACTCGAAGCGTCGCGCTACTGGATGAAAGCCCGAGGGGCTGAGAGGTAGCCTCTCAGGCTTGCACGTTGTAGCCTGCCCGTTCTACGGGCAGGCGGGCTTCTGGAGGTCCTTCGCTCTGCTCAGGACGACCTCTGTTTCCGTGTATTCCGTGTGTTCCGTGGTTGACCTGTCCGGGAGGCCCTTCGTTTCACTCAGCGTGACTGTCTCAGGGCTGGGCGTCGGCGAGGGCGTGGGCTTCCTGCTCTAGCAGGGCGCGCTTGCGCTCGACGCCCCAGCGGTAGCCGCCCATCCCGCCGTCTTCGCGCACAACGCGGTGACACGGCACCACCAACGCCACGGGATTGGTGGCGCAGGCGCGGGCCACGGCGCGGGCAGCGGTCGGCTGGCCGATGGCCTCGGCGACATCGCTGTACGAGCGCGTTTCGCCCGCCGGGATGGCGCGCAGCGCCTGCCACACGCGCCACTGGAACGCCGTGGCCTGCACGTCCACCGGCAGGTCCAGCGACGGTGTTTGCCCGGCCAGGTAGCGCAGGAACGCCGCGACCACCTCGTCCATCGCCAGCCCATCTTCCTCGATGTGAGCCGCCGGGTACTCCGCCCGCAGCGCCGCCGTGAGCTTCGTGTCCTCGTCGCCGAGGCACACTGAGCAGACGCCGCGCTCCGTCGCGCCAATCAACAGGCGGCCGAGGGGGGAGTCCACGATGGCGGTGTGGATGACCATGCCCTGGCCGCCGCGCCGGTACGCGCCGGGCGTCATGCCGAGCTGGCTGCTGGAGCGCTCGTAGAGGCCGCGGGTCGAGCCGTAGCCGGCCTCGTACAGCGCCATGCTGACCGTCTCCTCCTCGCGCAGCCCGACTTTGACGGCGTCCAGGCGGCGAGCCTCGGCGTACTGGCGCGGGCTGATGCCCATCACGGCCTTGAACGTCCGCTGGAGGTGGTAGGGGCTGAGGTGGAACTGGCCGCCGAGGGCCTCCAGCGTCAACGCCTCGTCCAGGTGGGCGTCAATGTAGCGGCAGATGTCCTGGACGAGGGCTGCGTGCGGGTTGGGAGCGTCGTCGCCGCGCGGGTTGCAGCGGCGGCACGCGCGGAACCCCTGGCGCTCGGCCTCCGCCGCTGCGCTGAAGAAGGCGACGTTGTCGCGCCGGGGGCGCCGCGACGGGCAGGTGGGGCGGCAGTAGATGCCGGTAGAGCGGACACCATACACAAACTGCCCGTCGAAGGCGCTGTCTCGAGTCTGAACCGCTTGCCAGTACGTGTCTTCGTGCATCGTTCGTATCCTCCTACCTCATAGGATACGGCAGAAGTCGTCCGACCTCTATCCGAAGGTTGCGCTCCGAATCAGGCTTTCGCCTCGCGTTCGACCTTCGGGAACAGGACGCCGCCCGGCTGCACCTTCGTCCCCGCCGGATATTGCCCCCACGCCGTCGCCGTGTCCCAGTCGCCCACGTTGTCCAGGCTGATGCCAAGCTGCCCCGCCAGGGCCTCCGCCGCGGCCGGGATGACCGGCGAGGCGTAGAGGGCGATGAGGCGCAACGCCTCGACCAGGCTGTACAGCGCCGTCGCTAGCCGCGCTTCGGTCGCCGCGCCCTCCGCGCCGTCGGCCTGCCGCGCCTTGGCGAGCGTCCACGGCGCGACGGCGACGACATACTTGTTCGCCGCAGACACCAACTCCCAGGTGGCCGCCAGGGCTTCGTCGGGGCGGAAGCGCTCGAAGGCGGTGTCTACGCGGCCCGGCAGGGCAGCGGCCAGGTCGGTCAGCATGGCCTCGGTGTCGGTGAGCGGGCCGGACGCGGGGACGGCGCCGTCGTAGTAGCGGCCGACCATGCTGACGACGCGGTTGAGCAGATTCCCGATGCCGTCGGCCAGGTCCGCGTTCAGCGTGCGGATGAAGCTGTCCTCGGTGTAGTCCCAGTCGGGGCCGAAGGGCTGCTTCAGCATGTAGTAGCGGAACGGGTCAATGCCGAACTGCGCAGTGATCCGCCACGGGTCAATGATGATGCCGCGCGTCTTGCTCAGCTTCTCGCCCTCGATGGTGATATAGCCGTGGGCGTAGACGTGTCTCGGCACGGGGATGCCGGCGGCCATCAGCATGGCGGGCCAGTAGAGGCAGTGGAAGCGGATGATGTCCTTCGCCATCAGGTGAACGTCGGCCGGCCAGAAGCGGTTGTAGTGGTCGCCGTCGGGGTAGCCGAGGGCCGTGATGTAGTTGCTCAGGGCGTCCACCCAGACGTACAGCACCTCGTCCGTCGAGCCTGGCACCCCGATGCCCCAGCGCACGTGCTGCCGGGAGATGCTGAAGTCGCGCAGGCCCTGGCGAATGACGCCGAGTACCTCGTTGCGGCGCGTCTCCGGCGCGACGAAGTCGGTGTTGGCGACCAGGTCATACAGGCGGTCGGAGTAAGCCGACAGGCGGAAGAAGTAGTTGGCCTCCTCCAGCCACTCCACCGGGCGCTTGTGGGTCGGGCAGAGCTTGCCCTCCAACAGGTCGCTCTCCTCGTAGAACGCCTCGCACGAGGAGCAGTACCAGCCGGCATATGTGTCGCGGTACACATCGCCTGATTGCAGCAGCGCCTCCCAGAACTTGAGGGCGCTCGCTACGTGGCGGTCCTCGGTGGTGCGGATGAAGTCGTCGTAGCTGATGTTCAGGTGGTCCCACAGGCCCCGGAACGCGGCCGAGATATGGTCGGTGTAGTCTTGCGGACTCTGGCCCCTCTCGTCGGCCCAGCGCGCCACGTTCTGGCCGTGTTCGTCGGTGCCGGTGAGGAACCAGACGTCGTCGCCCTTGAGGCGGTGGTAGCGCGCCAGGGCGTCCGCCGCCAGCGTCGTGTAGGCGTGGCCGCCGTGGGGGACGTCGTTGACGTAGTAGATTGGTGTCGTGATGTAGAACTTGCCCATGATACCCTCGTAGAAATAAAAAACCCCGCCCCGTGCAGGGGCGAGGGAGAACTCGCGGTACCACCCTGGTGCGCCGGCGCATCGCGCCGACCTCCATCCGGTGCGGGGCGGCGTTGCGCCCGACACCCTAGCCCGCTAACGGGGGCAGCCGGCCGGTCCTACTAGCCCAGGGGCGTTCAGGGGCAGCTCAGAGGTCATTTTCGGCAGGGTCCGAACGCCGCGTTCTCAGCTTAGGGCGGCTCTCTGTAGCCGTTCGCGCCTGCGTACTCGTCCTCGTCAAGGCTTTGACTCTAATCTTAGCCCCCGACGCCGAATTTGTCAAACATGAAAAATCAGCGCGAGATTCGTTCGTCCGCCCGTATCCCGGTCTTCTGTATTGCGTTGTATAGTGCGAAGCAAAACGCGGTGGACGAGACCAAAGGGGGGTGTCTCGGCTGCCGCGTTTCGCTTTTTGGGGTAAGGTTCACTCCGCGTGCGTATCTAATACAGCGGAATGGGCCAAGCGAGTCCCTAGCTCAATGGCAGAGCAGTGGCCTTTTAAGCCAACGGTTCAGGGTTCGAATCCCTGGGGACTCATATCCAAGAAACACACACCTGTCAGGTCTTCAAGACCCGACAGGTGTGTCCGTTTTCTTAGTACGCTGCGATGGAGCCGCCGTCCACGTACAGGATGTGGCCGGTGACGTAGGCCGAGGCGGGTGACGCCAGGAACACGACCGCTCCGTTGAGATCGCTGGCCGGGTCGCCGAAGCGCCCCTGGGGGATGCGGCGCAGGCGCGTGGCGGCCTGCTCGGGGTCGTTCACGATGCTCGTCGTCGTGCGCGTGGCGAACGTCCCCGGCGCGATGCAGTTGACGCGCACGCCGCGCGGCGCCCACTCCGCCGACAGGGTGCGGGTGAGCTGGGCGATGCCGCCGTTGGCGACGGCGTAGATGGCGACGCCGGGAATGCCGACGCTGACGGTCAGCGAGCCGAGGTTGATGATGCTCCCCCTACCCTGCGCCAGCATCCGCTCGCCGACGGCCTGGCACGTGAAGAAGCGGCCCTTGAGGTTGATGGACATCAGGCGGTCCCAGTCGTCCGGCGTGTAGCCGGTGGCGCTGTTGCGGATGATGATGCCCGCCGCCGTGAGCAGGATGTCAATGCGCCCGAAGTGGGCCATCGTCGCGTCCACCATGCGGTGAATACTGTCCACATCGGAGACGTCGGCGGGGACGGCGAGCGCCCGCCGACCCAGCCCCTCGATTTCGCCTGCGACCTCGTCCAGGTCGGCAGGCGTGCGGCTGACCACCGCCACATCCGCGCCCGCTCGCGCCAGCGCCAGCGCCATCCCGCGCCCCATGCCCTGCCCGCCGCCCGTCACCAGGGCGACCATCCCGCTGAGATCGAATTCTGGCAGACTCACGTGTTCCTCCTATAGCGTGAAGACGCACTTGATGACGCGCGGGTCCTGGAGCAGCTCGTCGAACAGGGTTCCGCCCTCGGCGAGCTGGGCGCGGCGCGAGATGAGCGGCCGCACGTCCACCGCGCCGTCGGCGATCATCGCCAGGGCGCGGGTGAAGTCCACGTCGTTCATGGAGTAGGAGCCTTGCACGCGCAGCTCGCGGGTGACGACGGCCTGCATGTCTATCTCGATGCGCCGCTGATTGTTCCCGATCCAGACCACCGTCCCGCCGTTCTTGGTCAGGTCAATGGCGGCCTGGGCCGTGGCGCTGACGCCGACCGCCTCGAGGCTGACATCCGCGCCGAGGCCGTCGGTGTCGCCGTCTATCACGGCGCGGGCGTCGTCCCGCGTCGGGTTGATGGTGACGTCGGCCCCCATGCCCCGCGCCACGGCGAGGCGGTCGTCGCTGACGTCGGACACGAAGATGCGGCGCGGGCCGAGGGTGCGCAGGATGGCGAGCGTCAGCAGGCCGATGGGGCCGCTGCCAACGATGGCGACCGTGTCGTAGGGCTTGATGTCGGCCAGGCGAAGCGCGTGGAGGCAGACACCCATCGGCTCGGCGAAGGCGGCCTGCTCGAAGCTGACGGTATCCGGGATGCGGTAGACGCTGCGCGCCGGCCACACGAGCCACTCGGCATACGCGCCGATGCCCTTGCCGACGCCGAGGAGGCGGCGATTCATGCACAGGCTGGCCTTGCCCTCTTTGCACGGCGCGCACGCCCCGCAGAAGACGACCGGCAGCACGGCCACCCGGTCGCCCGGCTTGACGGTCGTCACATCTGGCCCGACCGCCTCGACCACGCCGGCCGCTTCGTGGCCCATGATCATCGGCGGGATGCGCCGCCCGGTCTGCCCTGTGTAGCCGTGCAGGTCGGAGCCGCACACGCCGACCGCCCGCACGCGAATCAAAACGTCGTCCGTCGCAGCTATCTGCGCACGGGCGACGTCCTGCACTTCCATCCGTCGAATGTCGGTGAACACCAGCGCCTGCATCGTGTCGCTGCCCATATTACCGCTCCTTGCCATCGTTTGAGCGCAGTCTGTATCTTTGCACCCGTGCGCAGAGGGTGGGGGCCGCAGGCCCCACACCCCTCTCCTCGCGTCGTTCAGAGGCGCAGTCCCTACTGAAGAAGGGGAAAGGGGGCAGGGAGGGCTGCGCCCTCCAAGCCTCCCCACCAGCACAAAGTGCAAACAAAGGCGGTATAGCGGCGCGGCGCTGTCTGTCAATTGTCGAAATCGGGTTTGAAACGCAAAGGCGCAGAGACGCAAAGGAAGAGCGGCTCCTGTTCTTACCTCTTTGCGCCTTTTGCGCCTTTTGCGTTCCTTTCATCTTCTGCTCGGCCAGGAAGGCGGCGACGGCGTCCCAGACGGCCTGCGTTCGACGTCGCTGACGAGCATGTGTCCCGACCGCTCGAACGTCAGCAGGCGCTTGTCTGCGCTACCGAGCAGCGTACAGAACGGCCGCGTCTCGCGGGGAAACGACGCGATCCTGCTGGCCCTGCATGACCAGGGCCGGGACTGTGAGATAGGGCGCGTGGTCGCGGGCGCGCTTGAGGAGTCGAAAGAGAGTGTCCAGGGCGGCGGTGGGCATGCGCATCTCGCGCACCATCCCCTTGCGCGCCTCGGGGTTGTCGAGGTCAACGTCGGGCAGGACGATGGCGAGGCGCTGGCGCAGCGAAGGATCGTCCAGGTTCGCGCCCATCATCGGATACCACCACGGGAAGACCGTCGCGGCGAGGGGGAGGAGCGAAGTCAGCCAGCTGCCCATGCCGACGGGGGTCGCCATGAGCGTGACCGCTGCCGCCGGCCGCTCCAGGGCGGCGAGAATCGCCAGCGCCCCGCCCATGCTGAAGCCGCCGATGTAGACGCGCTCGCAGCGGCCATCGAGGTAGTCGTAGGCGTGCAGGGCCGCCGCGAGCCACTGCTGCCACGTCACGCCTTGCAGGGCGTCTGGTAGAGCGCCGTGGCCGGGCAGCAGGGGGGCGTGGACCGTATAGCCACGGGCGTGGAGCGCGTCGGCCAGGCCGCGCACTTCTGACGGGTCGCCGGTGAAACCGTGGATGAGCAGCGCCCCGGCCGGCCCGCCCTCCAGCACGAATGAATCCCGATCTATCACAGTGCGATCCTCCCCACCTCAGACGCTCTCTTGCGCCACATTCTCACTCTGAAGGGGCAGCCACGCCGCGAAGAACGCCAGCGTCCGCGCCCAGTACTCCTTCGGGCGCAGCGCCGCCGCCTCGCGGTGGCCCGCTTCCGGCACGACCCACAGTTCCTTCGGCGCGCCTGCCGCCCGGTAGAGTTGGAACATGCTGTCCATCGGCACGTAGGGGTCACGCGCGCCGTGGATGAGGAGGAGCGGCCGGGGCGCAACGCGGCCCACGATGCGCAGCGGGTCCGCGCCCGACACGGCGCCGCCGGCCTGCCAGCCGATGCCCAGCAGCACGAGCCAGGCCAGGGCGGGCCAGCCGGGTTGCGGACGTAACGTTCGCGCAGGCCGCCGACGATGACGGTCTCGACCTGGGCGAAGGCGCTGTCGGCGACGACGGCGGCGATGCGCCCATCGTCGGCGGCCACGCCAATCGCCGTCGCCGCGCCCATGCTCAGCCCGAGCAGGCCGATGCGCTCAACACCACGTGACGAGAGCCAGTCCAGCGCAGCGCGCAGGTCGTCGCGCTCCCGGTAGCCGAGGGTCACCGTTCGGCCGTCGCTGCGTCCGTGGGCGCGCCAGTCGAATATCAGGACACCGTAGCCCGCCGCGCAGAGGGGGACAGCGTAGGGCAGATCGGAGTCGAGGCTACCCGCGCGGCCGGGGCAGATGACGACGGCGGCGGCGCACGCGGGGTCACGCGGCGGCATCCAGTAGCCGCGCAGCGTCACGCGGTCGCGGCTGGTGAAGGTCGCGTCCTCGAATGGGAGATCGAAGCCGGCGGGCGTGGTGGGCGGGTCGGGCGTCGGTCGGCGCGTGATCCCGTCCACGCCGTACCAGACCACGAGCGCCATCGCCATGACCACGAGAAGGAGCGCGCCGCCAGCGGCAAGAAGCATAAGAATTCCCGATGGACTGCTGCCCGCCACCAGACGGGTGAGAGTCGCTGTCACCCCGACGATAGGAGGGGTCTGGACTGCGGCCCAGATGCTGCACTGAACAGACGGCGTCGCTGCGAGGAGGACGATAGGACGACGAAGCACCCGGGGGACGCACTTTCGCCGCATGCTTGCCACGGATGCAACGACGGCTTGGCAATGTTCTCGCGCTGGCGCATGCCGCTACGGGCATAGGGTTCTCGGCATGACAGCCCAGGTTATTTTCGCTCTACCCCACGTCGGCGGCGCTGCTGGCGCTGGCGGCGGCCCACTCGGAGCGGCGCGTCAGCCGCACCAGGGCAAAGGCCATCGCGGCGACGAGAATGACGGACGAGGCCGCGAACAGGTCACCCATGATGACCCCCAGGGCAGGACCGGACTCGGGCGCGGCCGCGCTGGGGGCCGGGCCGAGGGCGGCGCGCGAGAGAACGGCGACGTTCCAGAAACCGTGGATGACGACGGCGAGAATGAACGCGCCGATGATGGGCCAGGGACGGCGTGTCGAGTAGGTGCGCCACCAGCCGAGGCCGACGATGGCGGTGGTCATGCCGTGCATGAGCGAGGCGCCGGCGCGGACGAATAGCACGGCGCCGGTCGCGTCCAGGCCGACGGACAGGATCGAGTTGAGCAAGCCTTCGGTCAGGGCGAAGCCGAGGCCCGAGGCGAGGCCCCAGACAAGGGCGCGGTTGCGCGTCGGCTCCCAGCCGCCCCAGAAGATCATGCTGCCAGCTTTGGACGCTTCCTCGACGATCGGGCCGGCGACGCCGAGACCCAGAAAGGCGAGCGCCAGGATGATGGGGTTGCGCAGCACGCCGACCAACGCGCCTGGGTCATTGGATTGCAGCGTCGGGGCAAGCGAGTCCAGCCCGAGCCAGTTCGGCGATACGGACGCGATGAGGAAGCCGACGATGATGACCACGACGACGAGCATCAGCTCGATGGTAAAGGCCAGGATGGTGGCGACAAGCCCGCCATACACGAGCTGGAGCAGTGTCGCGCGGCCCGTGACACTGGTGCGCCGGACGGCGAAGGCGAGGATCGCCGTCACGGGCAGCGCCACGCCGAGAACGTACATCGGCGGGAACAGCCAGCCGGCCAGCACGCCGGGCGCCAGGAGGATGACCGAGCCGAGGGCGAGGGCGGCCAGCCAGACGACAAGTACGACGATGGGCGACGGCCAGATCTCCATCGGCTCGCGCCGCACAAATGCGTTGACGGTCAGAATCAATCCATAGATAAGCCCAAGCGCAGCAAAGGACGCCAGGAGCGTCGGGATCGCGACCCCTTGCGCGCCGCCGACCAGCGGTGAGATCAGCCACAACATCCCAAACATCGCGCTGCCCACAAGCAATACGGCCCCGACGCCACCCAAAAGAGCTTTTGCACTATCGCGCACGGTCTTCCTCTCCCATCGTTGTTGTCGTCCAGAATGTCTATCGCCCCAACGCTTTACGTTTGGCGGCCCAGTCAAGTTGCCAGTCGTCGAAATACTGTCCGCCGGCGGAGACGAACGCGCGCTTAAGCCACGGCTGAGTCGCCCACGGCGAGGCGCTGCTGTAGAGCGGGACAACCCGCGCCTCGTCCCCGAGCAGCACTCCCTCGGCCTGGCGGTAGAGGTCGGCGCGTTGAGTGCGCTCCGCCACGCCCGCCGCCTGCGTCACCATCTCGTCGAAGCGGCCGGGCAGCGCGCGGCTGTAGCTGCTCGGCGAGTTGACATAGAACGGATCGTACAGCCAGTTGGCCGGGTCAGGGTAGTCCTGACACCAGGCCAGCCGCCAGGCGTGGGGCATCTGGTCCACCGGCGTGCGGGGGCTGATGCGCTGGAGATAGTCCGGCCACTCCAGGCTCTCGATCTTGACCTGGATGCCTAGCGTGGACTGCCACATGTCGCGCAGCGCCTCGGCGATGGCCTTGTTGCCCTGGCAGGCGGGGCAGGTGTTGTAGGTGTACGTCAGCGTGGGGAAGCCTTTGCCGTCCGGGTAGCCGGCCTCCGCCAGGTAGCGCTTCGCGGCGGCCGGGTCGTAGGGGATGCCCACTGTATCCGACGCAGAGGCCCCCAGGACGCCGGGCGGAATCAGGCGTGTCGTAGCAAGCTCGTTGGCGCCGGCCTTCGCTGCGAGGGCCTTGCGGTCGGTCGCGGCGGCGAGGGCCTTGCGCACCTCGGGCTTGTCCATCGGGAGCTTATCGGTTGTGAAGCCGACCATCGTCGTGCAGGCTTCCGGCGCCGGCGCGACCTTGCGTCCGCCGCTCGTGTCCGCCTGGGCGGTCTTCAGCTCGCTATCGGGAATCGGCACGCTGTCGAGGTTGTTGTTGGTGAACAGGGTGTACGCCTGGACGCCGTCGCTCACAATCGGGAAGCGCAGGCGCTCGATGGCGATCTTGTCCCTGTCGGGGTACACGCTGTTGCGGACGAGGGTGACGCTGCGGCCCCGCGTCCAGTCGGCGAGGGCGTAGGGGCCGCTGGTGACGATGTTGGCCGGGTCGGCCCACTTCTGCGGCGACGTCTCGACGGCGAACTGCGGCACGGGCGCCATGAGGGACAGCGAGGCCAGGGCGGGCAGGTACGCGGCGGGGGCGGTCGTCTTGAACTCGACGGTTGTCGGGTCCACGGCGCGCACGCCGAGATTCTGGGCGTCCGCCCCGGCCTGGGTGTTGAGCTCGCGGCCACCGTCAATGATGTACAGCAGCGCGGCATTGTCCACCGCCGTCAGCGGGTTGAGGGCGCGCTGGACGGCGAACACGACATCCGACGCCTGCACCATGCGCGGCTTGCCGTCGGCGTCCTTGACCGGCTCGACCTGGCGCGTCGTGGGGTTGTAGCGCACCCAGGGGACGTCGTCGCGTAGAGTGAAGCGCACCGTCTGCCCGTCAATCGCCCACGACTTCGCCAGCCACGGCTTGACCTCGCCGCTGGCCGGGTCAATCCGCGTCAACCGCGCGAAGAGCATCCCGGCGGCGTCCTGGGCCGGCCGATCCCCCGGCAGCGCGGCGGCTGGATCGAGCGTTCCGGGGTCGGCAGACATGGGGTAATCCAGGGTGGCGATGCGGTTCTCGGCGTCCTGGGTGGGGTCCGGCGTTGGGGTCGTCGGCCGCGCGGGTGTCGGCGAGGCAGCGGGCGCTGCCGCGAGCGCCGTCGCCTGGGGGCGGCCGCCGCCCGTCGTCGTCGCGCCGCTGGCGGCCGTCGCCGCCGGTGGGACCGGCTGGGTCTGGCCCGCGCCCTGGCACGCGGCCAGCGAGAGGAGGAGAAGGGCGAAGGCAAATGCTGCATACCATCTGGCGTTGGCCCGCCGACCCCCTCCGGCGCCCCCAGTCACGGGGAAGGAGGCGGACGGGCAAAAGGCGGTGACTCGCCCCCCACCAACCCCCGCCTCGCTTCGCTCGCCTCCCCCTTCCTCCCCCACTTGTGGGGGGAGGAAGGGGGGTGGGGGGCTGGAGGAGGGGGAGAGGGGCAGACGAGAATCTGTATGCTTCCTCATCCGTTCATCCGTTATCTCATCCCTTGACAGTGTCCATACAAACAACGAGACAGGGACGGCGGCTGTTGCGCGGCGCACATCCCTGTCTCAAAGTTTACGTCATCTATGCGTCGGACCTGAAATCGTCGCCACCTCACTTCGTCACCCCGTCACTCCGTCACTTCGCCCCCCCCGCTACTGCTTCATGCGCGGGTCGAGGGCGTCGCGCAGGCCGTCGCCCAGGAACGAGAACGCCAGCAGGGTGATGGACACGAAGACGGCGGCGCCGAGCAGCATATACGGCTGGCTGCTCAGCGAAACCTGGCCGTCCAGCAGCATCGTCCCCCAGCTTGTCGGGAAGGGCGAGCTGGGGTCGGTGGCGGGGCGCACGCCCAGGCCCAGGTAGCCGAGCGTCGCCTCGGCAATGATGGCGGCGGGGACGGCGAAGGCGGCGAACACGATGACCGGCGACAGGGTGTTGGGCATCAGGTGGCGGAACATGATGCGCGAGCGCGGCGAGCCGACGGCGTACGACGCCTCGATGAACTCCTTCTCCCTCAAGCTGAGCGACTGGCCGCGCACGAGACGCGCCAGAGCGCCCCAGCCTAAGATGGAGAGGACGACGAATAAGAGGATCAGGCCGCCGAAGAGCTGGCCGAAAGCCGTCTCGCGCAGCGCCGCCGTCATGATGATGAACAGCAGCAGGTCGGGGAAGGCGAGCAGGATGTCAATGCCGCGCATGATCCAGTTGTCCACGCGGGCGCTGCCGAAGCCGGCGATGAGGCCGACGGTGAGGCCGACGATGACCTCGATCGCCATCGGCACGAGGCCGACGGCCAGCGACACCCGCGCGCCCCACACGAGGCGGCTGAGCACGTCGCGGCCCAGGCTATCGGTGCCGAGCGGCCACTGCCAGTCGCCGCTCGTGCGAGGGTCGCCGGTGCTGACCCAGGCGGCCTGGCGATAGGAGTTGTTCGGGTTTTGCTCCAGGGGCGGGTGCGGCGCGATGACCGGGGCCAGGATGGCCATGACCGCCAGCAGGAGGATGATCCCGATAGACACCATGGCGGCCTTGTTGCGCTGGAGGCGCAGCCAGGCGTCGTGCCACAGACTGCGCGGCGGCTTCTGCAGTATCGCTTCCGCCTCGGCCGTCAGCGCCGATAGGCCGTGCTTGCCGCCGGCGGTGTGCGTGGGCGCGGTGGTTGCCATGTACCCTCCCCTAGCTCAGTCGGATGCGCGGGTCAATAAACGCGTAGGTAATATCAACCAGCATGTTGGCGATGGCGACCAGGAAGGCGTAGAACAGGGTTGTCGCCATGATGAGCGAGTAGTCCCGCGAGTTGATGGACGTGACGAAGAGCTGCCCGATGCCGGGCATACCGAACAGCGTCTCGATGATGAACGAGCCGGTGACGAGGAGTACGAAGGACGGGCCGAGGACCGTCACGACGGGGATCATCGCGTTCTTGAGCATGTGTCCCATGACGACGGTGCGCTCGCTGAGGCCCTTGGCGCGGGCGGTGCGGATGTAGTCCTGGCGCGTCACGTCCAGCATGGACGAGCGCGTCAGGCGCGCGATGAACGCCATGACGGGGGCGCCCAGGACGATGGCCGGCATGATATAGGGCTGGATGCCGCTCCAGTCATCCTGGATGATGTTCATCCAGTGCAGCCAACCGACGAAGATCACTATCAAGAATATGCCCAGGACGAAGCTGGGTATCGAGCGTAAGACCGTCGCCAGGAAGAGGGCCGTGTAGTCGCCCATCGTATTCTGGCGCAAGGCGGCCCACAGACCCAGACCGATGCCGACGACGGTGGCCCAGACGAAGGCGATGAAGCCCAACTTAAATGACGTTGGCAGGCCAGCCATGATGATCTCGCTGACGTCGCGGCCGCGCTGGCGGTAGGACGGGCCGAAATCGAACTTGGTGACGATGTTCCAGATGTAGTTGAAGAACTGGCTGTCCAGGTACGTCCAGGGCTTCGACGGCGTGCCTTCGGTGTTGAAGAACACCGGTTTGTCCAGGCCGAACCGCGCGTTCATGGCCTTGACCTGGGCCGCGCTGAGCTGGCGGCGTGACGGGTCGGTGTCCCACGGGCCGCCGGGGGCCATGTGCATGAGGGCGAAGGTGATGAAGGTGATGAAAAGGAGGACCGGGATCATCCACAGCAGCCGGCGAATGATGAACGAAATCATGCTTCTCCTCCTGACGGCGCTCGGCCGCCTCGCTCACAAGATCCGCCCGCCGCTGAAGCAGCGGGCTACGAGTGCAAGCCTGAGAGGCTTATCCCACCGCGTCGCTAGCCCCTTGGGCTTGCCATTCGTAGCCGTAGGCTTGAGCCTACGGCGGCCAGCCGCTGCGACGTGAGCGGCGGATAAACGGATGGACCTCGCCTCACATGAGCGCTACACCTATGGGTCACCATCCGTTTATCCGTTCCCCATCCGTTGATAGTCGGGGCGCAGTCCAGACCCCTCCTATCGTCGGGGTGACAGTCGAAGTTGTCATGCTGAGAACCCTATGCCCGTAGCGGCATGCGCCAGCGCGAGAACATTGCCAAGCCGTCGTTGCGAGCGACAGCGAAGCAATCCCCGCCGTGGCAAAGGGCAAGGCTATGCGGCGAAAGTGCGTCCTGTCGCCCAGCGGGAGGCTGCTTCGTCGTCCTATCGTCCTCCTCGCAGCGACGCCGTCTGTGTTCTGAGCAGCGAAGCGAAGCATCCCGGTCATTCGGGTCCTTCGCGTTGCTCAGAGCTTGCCCTGAGCTTGCCGAAGGGGCAACAATGCCTTGAGCGGGGCGCTGGAGCGCCGGGGACTCGCGTCCCAAAAAAGGCGGGTCGGGGCGCATGGCGTGCGCCATGCACGGCATGCGCCCCGACAACGACATCACAAGATGCGTGCCGCCAAGCAGACCAGCTTACTGGCTCTTCTTGATGGCGAGCTTCCACGGCTCGACGTGGCCGGGGAAGTCGGCGTCCATGGACGTCTTCTTGCCGACCTGAACGTAGGGCCGAACGAGGTACGAGTTGACGTTGCCCCACAGCGGCGCGATGGCAGCCTGGTTCAGCAGCAAGTTCTCGGCCTGGTTGTACTCCTGGAGACGCTTCGTCGGGTCCTTCTCAGCGTCGGCCTGGTCCACCAGCTTGTCGAACTCAGGGTTGTTCCAGCCCACGCGCTTGGCGAAGCCGGTGTCCGAGCGGAACACGACGCTCAGCCAGTTCTGCGGGTCGGGGTAGTCGAAGCACCAGCCGAGGACGAAGATCGGCGGCGAGGTCGAGACGTCCTTGGTCAGGGCGGTGTAGGTCGTCGGCTCGACCGGGTCGAGGGTGACCTTGGTGCCGAGGTTCTTCTGAAGCTGATCGGCGATGAACTCGAAGCGCGTCTTGTTGCGCGGCGAGGACGAGTAGGTCAGCTTGACCTCGGGCGGGTTGCCGGCCTTGGCCCAGTTGGCCTTGGCGGCGGCGGGATCGTATTTGAGATTCGCGCCAGCGTTCTGCTGGAAGCCCGGCGTGTCAGGCGACAGCCAGGAAGTCGTAGCCTGGCCAAGACCCTGGAGGATCTGCTTGACATAGGTCTCGCGGTCGAACGCCTGGCCGGCGGCCGTGCGCGCCTCGGTCTTGCTGAATGGGTCCTTGGTCATGTTGAACTGGAGGGCGAAGGTGCAGTTGCCCGGGTAGACGTTGATTTCCTTGCTCAGCACCGCGTCGGCCTTGGTGTTGGCCAGGTCCTCGGCCGCCAGGGGGATGACGTCCAACTCGCCGTTCTTGTACGCCTCGTAGGCGACCTTAGTGTCGGTGATGTAGCGGTACTCGACGCCGTCGTTCTCGACCTTGGGGCCGGTCCAGTTGGGGTTCGGCGCGAAGCGGCCGACCTGCTTTTCCTTGAGGTCGGTCAGCTTGTAGGGGCCGTTCCCGATGTGGCACTCGGCCTTGGCCCACCACGACTCACCGCACTTCTCAAGAACGTCCTGGCGTACCGGGTAGCCGATCCACAACGAGGCGATGTAGGGGAAGAAGGCGGCCGGCTTGGTCAGCGTGAACTGGAGGGTCTTGTCGTCAATCGCCTTGACGGCCATGGCGTCGCGGAGCTTCTGCAGGTCGGCAGCGCTCGTCGTCTTGGCGTCGGCGGTGTTGTACTCCTCGGCGCCCTTGATGAGGTACGTCTGGGCCGCGTACTCACCACCGATGCTGGGATCGGCGGCGCGCTTCCAGGCATACTCGAAGTTCTTGGCAGTGACGGGCTGGCCGTCGCTGTACTTGGCGTCCTTCAGCTTGAAGGTGTAGGTCAGGCCGTCGTCGGAGACGGTCCAGCTCTCAGCCGCGCCGGGGGCGGGCTTGAGGTCGGGGCCGATGGAGACGAGGCCCTGGTAGATCATCTGAATGTGGGCGATTTCGTTGACGAACGAGGCCGCCTGCGGATCCAGGTTGTCCGGATACGTGCCGATGTTGATGCGGACGACGTTCTTGTCCGGCACCTTGGGCGCGGCCGAGGCGGCGCCGGCGGCTGGGGCCGTCGTCGCGGCGGCAGCGGGCGCAGTGGTCGGCGCGGCGGCCTTCGGCGCGTCAGTCGCCTTAGGGGCAGCGGCCGGGGCGGCAGCGGTGGGCTGCGCGGCGGCGGGGGCGCTCGTCGCGGCGGCCGGCGCCTGGGCGGCCGGCGCGGGCTGGCTGGCGCACGCCGCGGCAAAGACCACGACCAGCGCCAGCGTCACAAAAAGAAAGACCTTTTTCATCTCTGGAAATTTCTCCTCTCTGGATATTGTCTGGTCACACCACTGTGCCAGATGGGTACCAAAGGATGGCCTAAGATTATAGACCCTGGACGACCAGGGTCAAATCCTGCCCATCATCACCCCGCGCCATCCGGGACGAGGTGACAAGCCACCCAGTGATTGTGACCGACGTCACGGAACGTGGGCACTTCGACGTCGCACAGCCCCTTTTGGGCGATGGGGCAGCGGGTATGGAAGCGACATCCCGACGGGGGGCGGGCTGGGCTTGGCACGTCACCCGTGAGGATGATGCGCTCGCGCTTGGCCTCGATGACCGGGTCGGGGATGGGGATGGCCGATAGGAGGGCCTTGGTGTAGGGGTGGAGCGGATTCTCGTAGAGGGCGTTGCGGTCGGCCAACTCGACAATCCAGCCCAGGTACATCACCGCGATGCGGTCGGAGATGTGGCGCACCGCCGAGAGATCGTGGGAGATGAACAGATAAGTGAGGTCGAACCGCTCCTGCAGGTCCTCCAGGAGGTTGATAACCTGGGCCTGGATGGACACGTCGAGGGCCGAGATCGGCTCGTCGGCCACGATGAAGTCCGGGTTGACGGCGAGGGCGCGGGCGACGCCGATGCGCTGGCGCTGGCCGCCGGAGAACTCGTGGGGATAGCGGTTGACGAAGTAGGGGTTGAGGCCGACGACCTGGAGCAGCTCCTGCACGCGCTCCTGGGCCTGCTTGCCCTTGGCGATGCCGTGGACTTCGAGCGGCTCGGCGATGATGCTGCCGACGGTCATGCGCGGGTTGAGCGAGGCGTACGGGTCCTGGAAGATCATCTGGACGCGGCGGCGCATCTTGCGCATGTCCTCGCTCTTGAGCTTCACGAGGTCTACGCCGTCGAAGACGACCTCGCCGCCGGTCGGCTTCTGGAGCTGGAGGATGGCGCGGCCGGTGGTGGACTTGCCGCAGCCCGACTCGCCCACCATGCCGAGGGTCTCGCCCTTGAAGATGTCGAAGTTGAGACCGTCCACGGCCTTGATGTCGCCGACGTGGCGCTGGAAGATAACGCCTTTGTTGATGGGGAAGTACTTCTTGAGGTCGCGGACGCTGAGCAGCACACCGTGGTGCTTGCCGTTCGCCGCGCTGGGCATCGGGTCGGTGGCCGGGCTGCTTGTTGATGATACCTGACTAGCCATAGATGTTTCTCTCCTCAGGGGCGCTCACGCGAGGCCCGACTTTAGAGGGTGATCTCCCCCTTGTCTTCCATAGCCAACAGGTCCTGCCAGCGCCAGCACGCCGACGAATGCTTCGTGCTAACCGTGGGCATCAGCGGCGGCCGCTCGGCCAGACACTTGTCAACGACGTACTTGCAGCGGGGCGCGAAGGGGCAGCCCACGGGATAGTTCACCAGGTCGGGCGGCGTGCCTTCGATCGGCTCCAGCTTCTCTTTGCGCGCCTCGTCGAGGCGGGGGATGGACTTCAGCAGGCCCAGGGTGTAGGGGTGGAGCGGGTGGCCGTACAGGTCGCCCACCGACGCCTCCTCCACGATGCGGCCCGCGTACATCACGATGACGCGGTCGGCCATGCCCGCCACGACGCCGAGGTCGTGGGTGATCCAGATGACCGCCATGCCGGCGTCTTTCTTGAGACGCTTGACGAGGTCGAGGATCTGCGCCGAGATCGTCACGTCGAGCGCGGTGGTCGGCTCGTCGGCGATGAGGAGCTGCGGGTTGGCGGCGAGCATCATGGCGATCATCACGCGCTGGCGCATGCCGCCGGAGAACTGGTGCGGGTAATCGTCCACGCGGGTGGCGGCTTCGGGAATGTTGACGCGCTCCAGAAGCTCGATAGCCCGCTGCCGCGCTTCAGCCTTGCTCATCCCCAGGTGGAGCTGCAACACTTCGCTAATCTGCTGGTTGATGGTCAGCACGGGGTTGAGCGAGGTCATCGGGTCCTGGAAGATCATGGCGATGCGGTTGCCGCGCACCTGGCGCATCTCATCGTCGTCAATCTTGAGCAGGTCGCGGCCGTCGAACACCACCTCGCCGGAGGTGATGCGGCCGGGCGGGGAGGCGATGAGACGCATCACCGACAGCATGGTGACACTCTTGCCGGAGCCGCTCTCGCCCACGACGGCCAGGGTCTCGCCTTCGTCCACGGTGAACGAGACGTCGTTGACGGCGTTCACCACACCATCCTGGGTGTAGAACTTCGTATTCAGGTTTTTGACCTCAAGAAGAGTCCCCATGAGTCCTCCGGTGGATGACAGAACACCTTGCGTCGCCAGGGCAGGCGCAAGCGTTGCTGAATTATACAAGATATTCAAATCCTGTCTACTGCGACCCTCGGTCCAGATGGGGATTCAGCGCATCATTCAACCCGTCGCCGATAAAGGCAAACGCAAAGATGAGCAAACTGACGATAATGCCCGGCGTCCAGACGACGAACGGGGCAATGGGCGTCCGCCACAGGCCGTTCTGCCAGCCCTCGTTGAGCATGACACCCCAGCTGGGGATAGGGGGCTGGATGCCGACGCCGAGGAAGCTCAGGCCGACCTCGGCGATGATAGCGCCGCCCATCGCCATGGACATAAGGACGATGATGGGGGCGGAGATGTTCGGCAGGACGTGGCGCCACAGGATACGGCTCGTGCCGGCGCCCGCCGCCCGCGCCGCTTCCACGAACTGCGAGCTTTTCGCCGTCAGCACCTGGGCGCGCACCAGCCGCGACAGCCCGGCCCAGCCGACGAGGCTGAGGGCCAGGATGACGATCATGTACTCGGCATAGCCGGAGCGCACGAGATCCTTGAGCGCTGGGGCGGCTTCCATCGCCGATGTCAGGCCGGGCTTGACCGTCACGGCTAGGAGTAGGGCGAACAGGAATGTCGGCAGGGCCAGCAATACGTCGGCCAGGCGCATCAGCACCGTCTCGACCGCGCCGCCCATGTAGCCCGCGATGAGGCCGAAGATGATGCCCAGGGAGAAGGAGAAGAGCACCGTGAGCGGGGCGATGATGAGGGCAGTACGCGCACCCCAGATGAGACGGCTGAGCTGGTCGCGGCCGAGCCTGTCGGTGCCGAGCCAGTGCTGCAAGCTCGGCATCTGCTGCGACGCAGACAGGTTGTTTTCGCTGTATGAGTAGGGGGCGATCCACGGCGCTGTCAGGCCGACGAACACCCACAGGGCGACGATGACCAGGCCGACGACGGCCAGCCGGTTGCGGCTGAAGCGCCGCCAGAAGTCGCGGAAGCGGCCGCGCCGCGCCGGCACGAGCGTTTGTGTCTGCTGTTGTACCTCGACCTTGCGAAGTCCCTCGGCAATCGCCATTCCTAAACTCCTAAGCCTTTACGTGCTGCGCGTGCGCGGATCCAGGTACGTGTAGGCGATGTCTACCACCAGGTTGGCGATGGCGATGATGACCGCCGTCAGAATCACAAGCGCCATGATGACCGGGTAATCCCGCGAGCGCAGCGTCTCATAGCCGAGCTGGCCGACGCCGGGAATGCCCAGGATGGTCTCGACGAAGAACGCGCCGCCGATAAGGCTGCCGGCGAAGGCCAGGCCGAACAGCGTCGTCAGGGGGATGAGGGCGCTGCGAAGGGCGTGGCCGGTGACGACGCGCGTCGGGCCGAGGCCCTTAGCGCGAGCAGTGCGGATGTAATCCTGGTTGATGACTTCCAGCAGGTTGGCGCGCGTCTGGCGCGCGAACACGGCCAGCGGGCCGAGCGCCAGCAGCAGGATGGGTAAGACGGCCGACGCGCTGAGCAGCCCGTTCCACCCGCCGGCCGGTACGACACGCCAGCGCACCGCCAGCAGGTAGAGCAGCGGCAGGGCGAGGGCAATGACCGGAATGGAGTCCACCAGGACGACGCTACCGATGATCGTGTGGTCGAGCCAGGTGTTGCGCGCCAGGGCCGCGAAGATGCCCAGGGTCACGCCGAGAAACGTGCCGATGAGCAAGGCCGTGACGCCGATCTGCGCCGACACCTTGATGCGCTCCCAGATGAGCGGCCCGACGGGCTGGCCGCGGTAGCGGTACGACTCGCCGAAGTCACCGCGCACCGCATTCGCCAGGTACTTGGCGACGTACACCGGGAACGGATCGTCGAGGCCGAGCTGCTCGCGCAGCGCCTGGGCAGCATCTTGCTGGGCGCGCGGGCCGAGCATGACCTGCACCGGGTCGCCCGGTCCGTAGCGGGCCAGGCCCAGGGTGATGATCGTCACGGAGATCAGCAGTATCGGCAGCCAGAGCAACCGTCGAATAATCTGTGTAGCCATGTGTGTTGAATGATTACGGGGTGTTGCGGTTTGACGGTCGGTGGCGGACGCGCCGCCACCGACCCTCAAACCGCGCTGTTACTTCTGGATGGACACGTACTTGTAGATCGGCACGATGAGCGGGGACAGCTCGTAGCCCTTGACGTATGGCTTGACGAGCACCTGGCTCTGGCCGTGCAGCAGGGGAATCCAGGGCAGATCGTTCATGATCTTCTGCTCAGCCTGCTGATACTCCGCCAGGCGCTTGGCCTTGTCCGGCTCGATGGCGGCCTGGGCCAGGAGCTTGTCCACGTCCGGGTTGCCGTAGCTCATGTGGTTGTCCTGGCTCTTGCTGTTGAACAGGATGTCCAGGAAGTTCTGCGCGTCCGGGTAGTCCGCAATCCAGGCCAGGGAGTACATCTGGTACGGGTTGGGCTTGCGGCTGACGTCTTGCAGGAACGTGGCGAACTCAGTCTGCTCGATCTTGACGTCAACGCCCAGGTTGTCCTTCCACATCTGCACCATGGCCTGCACGAAGTCGGAGGGAGCGCCGCCACCGGCCGAGCTGATGTTCAGGGTGATGTCAGGCAGGTTGCCGGCGTACTTCGATTCCTGGAGCAGCTTCTTGGCCTGCTCCGGGTCGAAGCCGGGCGTCTTGAGGTTGGGGTTCTGGTAGCCGGGCATGCTCGGCGGCACGATGCCGACGGCGTTCTTAGCGGTGTTCTTGAGTACCACATCCACGAGCTTCTGCTTGTCCAGGGCGAGGGCGAATGCCTGGCGCACCTTCGGGTCGTCGAACGGCGGCTTCTGTACGTTGAAGGCAACGTAGGACGTGCTGAGGTCGTCGCCCTGCTTCAGCTCGGCGTTCAGCGGGTCGTTCTTGTCGGTCACGCGCTCGATGTCGTTCGCGCCGACGCCGACCACGTCCAGCTCGCCGTTCTCATACATCACCAGGCCGGAGCCGCCGGCGAGCATGAAGTTGATGGTCTTCAGCTTCGGCTTGGGGTCGCCATAGTAGTTGTCGCTGGCGTTTAGCACCATCTGCTGACCGATGTCGTACTGCGAGAGCTTGAACGGGCCGGTGCCGTTGGGCTTCATGAACCAGTTCTTGCCGCCGCTCTCGACGTTCTTCTGATCCACGACGAACGCCGTGGGGTACGTGAGCTTGGCGAGGAAGTACTGCTTCGGGGCGTCAATGCTGATTTGCAGCGCGTGATCGCCGTTGACCTTGACGCCGGCGACTTCCTTCGCCTTGCCGGTCAGCTTCTCGCGGCAGCCGACGATGTCGCCCAGGTAGGTATCGGCGACGACCGAGCCGGTCTTGGGGTCGCACGCGCGCTCGATGCTGTACTTGAAGTCCTGGGCGGTGACGGGCTTACCGTCGTGGAACTTCACGTCATCGCGCAGGTTGAACGAGTAGGTCTTGCCGTCCTGCGAGACGGTCCAGTCCTTGGCGATGTCGGGCTTGATGTTGCCCTGGCGGTCGAGCGTGACCAGGCCGCTGAAGATCTCGACGATGTAGTTCGCGGAGGTCGAGTCTTGGGTCAGCGCCGGATCGAGGGTCGGCGGGTCGCCGCCCGGCAGGCGGAGCGTGTCCGGCGAGGCGGGGACAGCATTGCCCTGGGCGGGGGCCTGCGGCTGGCCTTGCGCCGGCGGGTTCTGGCCGGGGCGCGTCTGGCCTCCCGGCTGCGTCGCCGGGCGCGTGGCCTGCGCCGCCGGCCGCGCCTGCTGGCCCGCGCCGCTGTCGCTGCCCGGGTTCAGCAGATTGTTGAGCGCGCCTTGCTGCGTGAGGAACACGCCGCCGATGCCCAACACCGACACACACAGGGTCAGTAGGAGACAAACGGCAATGATAGCGCTAATGATAATAATGGTGGGGTTTCGTTTCGGGGGCGCCGCCGGGGTGGGCTCACCGGGCGGTGGAAAGCTCTGGCTCATACCATCCTCCAACTAGGCATACATGGTGACGACTACGCTTACCTAATCTATCATTTTATCGTCAACCCCATGAGAAGTCAAAGCCCCAGATACCGATAAACCCCTCCGGAGGGGCTGGCAGGCGGTTACTAACTAAACTCTAACCCGCGCAGGTCTGGCCGAAGCGCGCCGAGACGAGCATGATGTCCGTGACATCAATGACCCCGTCGTGGTTGAGATCATAGCGGGCGTCCTCGGCCCGCACCGGCCGTTCGGGCCAGTGGGCGGCAATAAGGCTCAGGTCGGCGGCGTCAATGCGGCCATTGGCGTCGAAATCGCCGGGGATGACGCACGGCGGCGTTGCCGTCGGGGTTGGGGTGGGCGTGCGGGTGGGCTGGAGCGTCGCCGTCGCTGTGGCCGTTGGTGTGACCGTCGCAGTCGGCGCGTTTGCGTCCGCCAGGCGGTACACCCCGCTGCTGCCCAGGACGTACAGCTCGCCCGACGCATCCTCCCCGAAGGAGCGCAACGACAGGCCAGACGAGAAGGGGGCGCTCGGCGTCCAGGTCGCGCCAGACCGCGTCAGGCCCCAGATGCGCCCGCTACAGTAGTCGCCGTAGAAGTAGACCCCGGCGAGGCCGGGGTAGGCCGCGCCACGATAGCGGTAGCCGCCGACAATGGCGCAGTCGCCCGCGCCGTGGCCGTACACGAGGATGGGCAGCGTCAGCCCGGCCTGGTTGCATGAGGTGGCATTGTAGCAGACGTTCCCTTCCATGATGTTCCAGCCGTAGTTCTGGCCGCCGACGCCGGCCGGTTGCAGGTCAACCTCCTCCCATGCGCCCTGCCCGACGTCGCCGATCCACATCTCGCCCGTTTGCCTGTCGAAGCTGAAGCGCCACGGGTTGCGTAGGCCGTCGGCCCAGATCTCGCCGCGTTTGCCGCTCTGGCCGACAAACGGATTTGTCGGGGGAACGGCATACGGCGAGCCGTGGTCCACGTCAAGGCGCAGCATCTTGCCCAGGAGAACGTTGAGGTTCTGGGCATTGCCGTTCGGGTCGCCTCCACCGCCGCCGTCGCCTGTGCCGAAGTACAGGTAACCATCGGGGCCGAAGGCGAGCTTGGCGCCGTTGTGGTTGCTCTGGCCGGGGTGGGGGATGGTCAGCAGGACGGTAGCCGTCGTGGTGTCGGCGACGTTGGGGTTGCTGGCGGACGCCTGGTAGCGGGTGAGGGTGAGGTCGCCGCTCGTGTTCGTGTAGTAGACGAAGAATGTGCGGTTCGCGGCGTAGTTTGGGTGTAGCGCCATGCTGAGGAGGCCGCGCTCGCTGCTCGTCGAGATGAGGGTGTGCGCGTCCAGGAACGGCGTCGGCAGGATGCTCGATCCGTTCCAGACCCGAATCTTGCCCGTCTGCTCGACGATGAACAGTCGCCCGCTGCCATCGTTCGGGGCGGCCATGTCCACCGGCTGATCGAAGCCGGTGGCGACGGGGGTCAGGGTGATGCTGAGGGCGGCGGTCTCTGCCGCGGCCGGTCGCTCGATGCCGCCGAGGGCCAGCGCGAGCAGCGCGGCGCCCAGAACCAGGGCGAGCCAGGTAACCCGATCTTTCATCAATCGCCCTCCGGCCCCCCCGGATGATCTCGTTCACGAACGATGATTGAGGAAGTATCGGCAGATTGGGCCGCGCGCGCAAGTGAGTGGGGTATCTGATCGGCGAAGGCGAAGCATCCCCGTTGTGAGGCCTTCGCTCCGCTCAGAGCGACAAGCGGCGCTATTTTTAGTCTCGGCGAGGCATGACAGCCTTAATTCTGTTCTCAGGACAGCCGTCTGTGAATACGCAGGGACATGAGCAAGGCACGCAAAGGCGCAAAGACGCAAAGAGGAAAGACAAGACTTATGCTCTTCTTTTGCGCCTCTGCGCCTCAGCACTGCTATCTCAGGCGTCTCTCTTCGTGCTCTTCGCGATCCAACCCCTTCCCGCGCTCTACGCGCCGCCCGCTGACGGTTCCCAGCGCACGACGGGCTTGCGGCAGCGGCGACGTCGTCCGGGGCGGTTGATGGGTGTCGCGGGGCGCTTCCTTGATCAGGGCAAGGTTCTCTTGGTTTCGCGGGCGATGCGGCGCATCACTTCGATGAAGGTGTCGAGGTGCGGCCCTGGTCTCGGTCTCCGTCGGCCTGGACCATCAGCGCCTCCGACGAGCGGGAAGTAGACCGTCGGCGGGTGGATGCCAGTTCAACAGGCGCTTCAGCACGTTGGCGAAGACGTTCTCGCCTTGGCGGCGGCCGGTGAATACGACCTCGTGCTTGCAGACGCGGTCGAACGGCAGGTCGTAGACATCGTTCAGGTGGACGCGGATGTAGTTCGCGTTCAGGACGGCGTTCTCGGCGACGGCGCGCATCCCGCTCGCGCCCAGGCTGCGCATGTAGGCGCAGTCGCCGCGCACAGTTGGCGAAGTTGCCGTAGAAGTGCGCGGACGCGGCCGACGCCTCAGGCGGTCGTCATCCAGGTAGTATTCTGCACGTTGGGGCTCGTCGCGCCGCGCCACGAGGGGCGGGCAGGAAGCGCTGGCGGCTTCGGTAACGGCGGTGCCGCCGCCGCCTGCTCGCTGCCGTGGGGGACGGAAAAGGTCTTGTGCAGGTTGTAGTGCAGGATGTCGCAGCCGAGGTCGCCCGGCCGCGCGACGCCGATCATGGCGTTCATGTTCGCGCCGTCGCAGTAGACGAGGCCGCCGCGCTCGGGGACCAGGGCCGTCGCTCGAGCATCTGGGCCCTCGAACAGGCCCAGGTGCCGGGTTGGTCAGCATCAGGCCGGGCCACGGTGTCGTCCATCTCGGCGCGCAAGACCTCCAGGGCCCAGCGTTGCTGCGCGCGTCGGTGGGCAGGTGGGTGACGGTAGCCGACCATAGCTGCCGTGGTTGGCATTGCGCGGCGGAATGACGAATGCGGGTGCTTGGTGTCGCCGCTGGCGGTGTAGGCGATGATATCGCCGGGTCAGCCGGGCGCTTGAACAGGGTTGAGCGTCGCGAAGCCGCAGGCTGCCATCTTCGAGGTGATCTGGTTGAAGCTCGTACATCATCTCGAGCGCGCCCTGCACCGTCTCGACCGGCTGGTAGGGATGGATATTGGTAAAGCCGGGCAAGGCGGCAACCCAGTCGTTGACCTTGGGGTTGTACTTCATCGTACACGACCCCAGAGGGTAGAAGTTGGTGTCTACGCTGAAGTTGAGCTGCGACAGGCGCGTGAAGTGCCGCACGACCTGGATTTCGCTCACCTCGGGCAGGGGCAGCTCGGCGCGGACGAGGTCGGCGGGCAGCTCGGCCTCTGGCACGTCCAGCTCGACCGGGACGCGCCCGGTCTCGCGGCCTGGCTCGCTTATCTCGAACAGCAGCGGCTCGATAATCTTGACTGCGGTTAGCTCACGGGTGTCCATATTATCCCCCATTCTCCGTCAAGCAGCGCCCAGGTCCGCCACGAGGCGGTCAATCTCGTTCCGCGAAACCATCTCGGTCACGGCGAGCAGGGCCGTGTTGGTCAGCTCAGGGTACGCCCCCGCGAGATCGTAGCCGCCAATGATGCGGTCGGCGAGCAGGCGGCGGTTGTCGTCGGCCACGGGGCGCGGGCCGCGCAGGGCAAACTCCTTGAAGAACGGCGCTTCGAAGGCCAGGCTGTAGCCGGGCAGAGACGCCATCTCTTTGGCGGCGTAGTGGGCGCGGTGGTACGACAGCTCGGCCACGCGCTGCAAGCCGGACTTGCCCATCGCCGCCAGGTAAACGGTGGCGGCCAGGGCGACGAGGGCCTCGTTGGTGCAAATGTTGGAGGTCGCCTTCTCGCGGCGGATGTGCTGCTCGCGGGCCTGGAGCGTCATCACGAAGGCGCGGCGGCCGTCGTGGTCCACGGTCTGGCCGATGACGCGGCCCGGCAACTGGCGGACGTGCTTCATCTGCGTGGCGAAGAGGCCGACGTAGGGGCCACCGAAGTAGGGCGGCAGCGAGATGGACTGGCCCTCGGCGATGACGATATCCACGTCGAAGTCGCCGGGCGGCTTGAGCAGACCGAGGGCGATGGGGTCGGCGTTCACGACGACGAGCGCGCCGACAGCGTGGGCAATCTCGACGATGGGCGCGAGGTCTTCGATGACGCCGAAGAAGTTGGGGTACTGGACGGCGACGCAGGCCGTCTCCCGGTCCACCGCCTGCCGCAGGGCGTCCAGGTCAATGTGCCCGGACTGGGGGCCATCTGTGATGTAGGGGACGGTGGCGATGGGCAGGTTCAAGCCCTGGGTGTACGTGCGGACGACGTCGCGGTATTCCGGGTGCAGGCTCGACGCGAGGACGAGCTTGTCGCGCCGCGTGATGCGCGCCGACATGAGGGCGGCTTCAGCCAGCGCCGTCGAGCCGTCGTACATCGAGGCGTTGGCGACCTCCATGCCGGTGAGCTGGCACACCATGGTCTGGTACTCGAAGATTGCGGTGAGTGTGCCCTGGCTGACTTCCGGCTGGTACGGCGTGTAGGCCGTGTAGAACTCGCTGCGCATGATGATGTGGTTGACGACGGGCGGGATGAAGTGGTTGTACGCGCCAGCGCCGAGGAACGATGTGTACTCGCCGGCGGCGGCATTCTTGCGCGCGAGGGCCGCCATGTGCTGCTGTAATTCTAGCTCCGACAGGGGGGCGCCGACGTTGAGCGGCGGGTAGCGCTTGTCGGGCGGCACGTCGGCGAACAGGTCATCCATCGCGGCGACGCCGATGGCGTCGAGCATGGCGCGGCGGTCAGCGTCGGTGTTGGGGATGAAATTCATAGTGGGACTCCTTCAGGCGGCGCCGCTTTAGCGGGCGCGGTCCGTATCCTCTTGTTCGCTCAGCTGGCGGGCGAAATCATCTCGCGTCACTTCCATGCGCATCTCGTCCTGGGAGCGCAGCCCAAAGGGGAAGCGACGCCGCTGGCCGACGGCGTGGAAGCCGGCCTTGCCGAAAGAACGTTGCGCGCGGTGGTTGTCAATGTAGGTGAAGAGGTGGACGGACTTGAAGCCGACATTGTCGAACAGATGCTTGAGCAGTGTTCGGATCGCGTCCGTGCCATACCCGTGGCTCCAGTATTTCTTCTCGCCGAGGACGATGCCCAGGGTCGCGTCTTTGGCGCGGTTGTCTATGTCGAAGATGGCGACGCGCCCGATCAGCTCATTCGCTTCGGTGAGGATGACGTAGACCATCTGGTCGCGGCGGCGCTGCTCGCGGGGAAAGGCGACCTTGAACTCCTGGAACGTCATGTGCAGGGGCATGCCCCCGCTCCACCGCAGCACCTCATCGTCGCGGCCCCAGTTGTAGAGGCGGCGCAGCTCCTCCTCAGTGAAGGGGTAGCTGTACGGGCGGAGCGTCACGCGCTCGCCGTGGAGAATGTTCGGGTCCGTATTCGTATCCAATGCTAGTTCAGTCACGGGCGCACGACCTATGAACGGAGTCTGACTGAATCATATTCTAACGGAATCGCGGCCGGCGGGAAGTCGGCCCGTCTACGCTTTCTTCCGCTTGTAGAATGGCCGCTTGACGATGCGCGCCGCGACGGGCTGCCCACGGATGATGATGTCAATGTCGCTGCCGACCACGGCAAGCTCCGTCTTGACATAGGCCAGGCCGATGGCTTTGCCCAGTGTCGGCGACTGTGTGCCGCTCGTAACGACGCCGACGCCAGCGCCCTCCTTCGCAACCTCGTAGCCGCCGCGCGGAATGCCGCGCCCGACCATTTCGAAACCGACGAGCTTCTTCGCCGGGCCGTTTGCCTTCGCCGCCGCCAACGGCTCGCGGCCGACGAAGTCGCCCTTGTCGAAGTTGACGAAACGGTTGAGCCCGGCCTCGATGGGGCCGGTGTCAAGGTCAAGCTCGTGGCCGTAGAGGGGCATCGCGGCTTCCAGGCGTAGCGTGTCGCGCGCGCCAAGTCCGGCCGGTTTGAGGCCGTGGGCCTCGCCCGCTGCCATGAGGGTGTCCCACAGGGCCGGCGTGTCGGCCGCAGCCGTCATGATCTCGAAGCCGTCCTCGCCGGTGTAGCCTGTCCGCGACAGCAGCGTATCCACGCCCGCCACCGTCCCCCTGGCGAAGTGATAGTAACCCATGCCGGCCACGTCAACGTCGGTGAGCGGCTGGAGAATCTCCACGGCGCGCGGCCCCTGGAGGGCGATGAGGCCGAACTCGTCCGAGCGATTCTTGAGCGTGACGACGCGCAGGAAGTCCGGCGAGGCCCCGGCTTCGGCCTGCATCCAGGCGAAGTCTTTCTGGGCGTTGGAGGCGTTGACCACCGCGAGATAGTCGTTCTCGCCGAGGCGGTAGACGATCAGGTCATCCACCGCGCCGCCGCTAGGGTAGCACATGATGTTGTACTGGCACTCGCCCACGGCGAGCAGGGACGGGTCATTGCTGACGACGTGCTTGAGGAAATCGGTCGCGCGCGGGCCGCTGATCTCGATTTCGCCCATGTGGCTCACATCAAAGAGACCGGCCGCCTGGCGCACGGCGCGGTGCTCCTCCAGGATGCCGGTCGGGTATTGCACAGGCATATCCCAGCCGGCGAACTCGACCATCTTGCCGCCCAGGCGGCGGTGGGTGTCGTACAGCGGGGTACGCTTGAGGGTGACGACTTCAGGGGCGTCGGCCATAGGACCTCCACGGGAGGTTGACACGATGGGTGGACAATGGTTTCGGGTGCGACGCCGGCGCGCCGCGAGCGGCCGCGACGCGCTATACGCCGACGGCCAACGTATCAATTGTAGAACGGCGCGCGGCGCTTGTCAACGTCATCTTGAGGATGTGACGGAGTGGCGGAGTGGCGGGTGGCGGAGTGGCGGAGTGGCGGAGTGAGAATTCACATCGTCACTCCGCCACCCTCGTCACCCTCGTCACATCTCTCCTCACATCGTCACCCTCTATCGTCTCGTCACCAGCGGGTTGTCCGAGCGCGGCAGCCGATACCAGATGGAGTTGGCGAAGGCCATCTCTTCCTCATCGAGCGTCTGCCCGACGGCCTGGAGGCTGTCTGTCAGCTGCTCCGGCCGACTCGCACCAACGATGGCGGACGTGACGTCGGGCTGGGCCAGCACCCACGCGATGGCGACGTGGGTCAATGAGCGGTCGCGCGCGCTGAAGAACGCCTTCATCTCGTCCACGGCCTGGAACTGCGCCTCCTGCCAGTAGCGCGCCTGGTACAGCGTCCCCGCGCCGGCGCCGAGGCTGAAGCGGGTGCCGCCTTCGGGCGCTTGCCCGGTCTGGTAGCGGCCGGTCAGGAAGCCGCCGGCCAGCGGGTTGTAGGCGATGACGCCGACGCCCTGGTCGCGGCACAGGGGCAGCAGCTCGTCCTCGATCATGCGGAAGAGGATGTTGTAGCGTGGCTGGACGCAATCGAACCGCGCCAGGTTCAGCTTGTCGCTGATCCACAGCCCTTTGCACAGCTCCCAGGCCGGGAAGTTCGACGCGCCGATGTAGCGCACCTTGCCCTCGTGGACCAGGTCGTCCAGGGCGCGCAGCGTCTCTTCCAGCGGCGTGTCCGGGTCGGTGGCGTGGCACTGGTAGAGGTCAATGTAGTCGGTTTGGAGGCGGCGCAGCGACGCTTCGCAGGCTTCCATGATATGGCGGCGCGACAGGCCCTTGTCGTTAGGGCGCGGCCCCATCATGCCGTGGGCTTTCGTGGCGAGGACGATGTCGTCGCGCTTGCCCTTGAGCCAGCGGCCCACGATTTCCTCGGTGCGGCCCTTCATGTCCAGGGTCGAGCCGAGGGGGTAGACGTCGGCGGTGTCGAAGAAGTTGACGCCGGCTTCGGCGGCCACGTCCATGATAGCGAAGCCGGTGGCCTCGTCGGCCTGGTTGCCAAAGGTCATGGTGCCGAGGCAAATCTCACTCACTTTGAGGCCGGTGCGGCCCATGCGGTTCATTCTCACGGTTGGAACTCCAATACGAGATGGGGCAGGTGAATGGCGGATGCCGGCAATGATAGCACCGCCGAGGGGAGCGGTCTAGCATGGCGTAGGCGTTTGTCAATTGGCGGGCGAGGTGGCAGAATTGAGTGTAATGCGAATAGAGTCCCGGAGGGGGCATGAAACCTGGTGATATTGTCAACGACTTCCTTTTCGATGGCGCGCTGTTTCGCATCATCTCCGGCGCGATGCACTATTTCCGCTGCGTCCCCCAGTACTGGGAGGATCGCCTGCGCAAGCTGCGCGGCCTGGGCTTGAACACCGTCGAGACGTATGTCGCGTGGAACCTGCACGAGCCGCGGCCGGGCGAGTTTCACTTCGATGGCATGCTCGATATCGAGCGTTTCATCGGCATCGCCGCCGACCTGGGGCTGAAGGTCATCGTCCGCCCTGGCCCGTACATCTGTTCCGAGTGGGACTTCGGCGGGCTGCCGGCGTGGCTGCTGAAGGACCCGGCGATGCGCATCCGCTGCGCCCACCCACCCTACCTGGCTGCCGTAGATCGCTATTTCGATGCCTTGCTGCCGCGCCTCGCGCCGCTACAGATCACGCGCGGCGGGCCGATCATTGCGATGCAGGTGGAGAACGAATACGGCAGTTACGGCGACGACAAGACCTACCTGCGCTACCTGGCCGATGGGCTGCGCGCCCGCGACATTGACGTCTTGCTCTTCACCTCCGATGGCGCGCAAGATGCGATGCTGGCGGCGGGGACACTCCCCGACGTACTCAAGACGGTCAACTTCGGCTCGCGGGCGGCCTTCGCCTTCGAGACCCTGCGGCGCTGGCAGCCGAGCGGGCCGCTGATGTGTACCGAATTCTGGCTCGGCTGGTTCGACCACTGGGGCGGCCCGCACCACTCTGCGCCCGTGGACGCAGCCGTTGGCGACGTGGCCTCGCAGGTGCTAGACGACATCCTGGCCGCCGGCGCGTCGGTCAACCTGTACATGGCCCACGGCGGCACGAATTTCGGCTTCATGAACGGCGCGAACAATCACGAGGGCGTCTACCAGCCGGATACGACGAGCTACGACTACACTGCCCCGGTGGACGAAGCCGGCGACCCCTCGCCGCGCTACGAGGCCATGCGGGAGGTCATCGCCCGCTATGCCCCCGTTCCCGACGAGCGTATTCCGGCCCCTGCGCCCAAGCGCGCTTATGGCGCTGTGGCGATGGGGGAGGCCGTCGCCCTGACCGACGCCTTGCCCGCCATCAGCGCGCGCCACGAGCGCCCGACAGCGGAACCGATGGAGAATTTCGACCAGAGCTACGGCTTCATCCTGTATCGCACGCGCCTGGACGGGCCGCGGCCAGAGGCGACGCTGCGCCTGCGCGAGTTGCGGGATCGCGCTCAGGTGTTCCTGGACGGGCGCGCCGTGGGCGTGCTGGAACGGGAGACGCCGCAGCGGTCGCTGACCATTGAAGTAGGGCCAGGTGGCGCAACCCTCGACATCCTGGTCGAGAATCAGGGGCGGGTGAACTACGGCCCAGACTTGCTCGACCGCAAGGGCATCACCGAGGGTGTTCTGCTGGACAAGCAATATGTCTTCGGCTGGGCGATCTACCCGCTGCCACTCGACAATCTCCAGAACCTCGCGTTCGCGGCGGGCGCGCCGCGCGGCGAAGGCCCGGCCTTCTATCGCGGCGCGCTCCAGGTGGACACGCCGGCGGATACGTTCCTGGCCCTGCCGGGCTGGACGAAGGGCGTAGCCTGGATCAACGGCTTCAACCTGGGGCGCTACTGGAGCCGCGGCCCGCAGCAGACGCTCTACGTTCCCGCGCCGCTGCTGCGCCAGGGGGCGAACGAGGTGGTCGTGTTTGAGTTGCACCGTGCGGGCGAGAGCGTGTCCTTCGTAGACCGAGCGCAGTTGGGCTAAATGGCCTGACGCTCTCCGAACTGGAGCTACAGGGCGTGACAATGGCTTGGAATGCAGCCGCATATGACACGCGGCATGGCTATGTCTGGAAGCACGGCGCGGGCGTCGTCGAGCTGCTCGATCCTCAGCCGGGCGAGCGCATCCTCGACCTGGGCTGCGGCACGGGCCACCTGACGGCCCAGATCGCGGCGGTAGGGGCGCACGTCGTCGGGATTGACAACGACCCGGGCATGATCGCGCTGGCGCGGCAGCACTACCCGGCCTTGCGCTTCGCGGTCGCCGACGGCAGCGACTTTCGCCTGGACGAGACGTTCGACGCCGTGTTCTCGAACGCGGCGATCCACTGGATGCGCGACCCGGCCGGCGTGGCCGCCAGCGTCCACTGGGCGTTGCGGCCAAGCGGCCGCTTCGTGGCGGAGTTCGGCGGCCAGGGCAACGTCGCCGCGATCATCGCCGCCCTCTACGCCGCCATGCGCCCCTATCATCCCGCGCCCGAAAGCCTCAACCCCTGGTATTTCCCCAGCGTCGGCGAGTACGCCACGCTGCTGGAGCAGCGCGGCTTTGAGGTCGCGTTTGCCACGCTGTTCGACCGGCCGACGCCCGTCGAGGGCGGCGAGGCCGGGTTGAGGAGCTGGCTCGGCGTGTTTGCCAAGGACTTCCTGGCCGCCGTCCCGCCAGCGGCCCACGCGGCGATCATCGCGGATGTGGAGGCGCGGCTGCGGCCCGCCCTGTTGCGTAACGGTGGGTGGGTCGCGGACTATCGTCGGCTGCGGATCGTTGCGCGGCGACTGGACGGATAAAGCGCTCATAGGGGGAATGGATGAGGATCGCCTTCATCGGCGCGGGGGGAATCGGCGGATACTATGGCGGGCGGTTGATGGGCGCGGGCGAGGAGGTTGTCTTCATCGCCCGCGGCGCGAACCTGGCGGCGCTCCAGGAGCGCGGCCTGCGCGTGGCAAGTGTCAAGGGCGACTTCTACCTGCCCAAGGTTGTGGCGACGGATGATCCGACGACGGTCGGCCCGGTAGACCTGGTGATTGTCGCGGTGAAGACGTACCAGACTGACGGTGCGGCCCGCGCCCTGCCGCCGCTGGTCGGGCCGAAGACCACGGTCGTGTCGCTGCAGAACGGCGTAGACGCGGCGGAGCGGATGGCGGAGGTCGTCGGGGCGGCGGCAATCCTTGGCGGGCTGTCGTACATCTCGGCCGAGTTGGTGGCGCCGGGCGAGATTCGCCACGTCAGCCAGTTCACGCGCGTCATCCTGGGCGAGCTGGACGGCACGGTCACGCCGCGCGCGCAGGCCATCGTGGATGCCTTCGCCCGCGCCGGCGCGCAGGCCGAGCTGTCCGACGACATCGAGCGCGAGATCTGGACGAAGTTCATGTTCATCGCGGCGCAAGGCCCGATGACGGGGGCGACGCGGCTCACCATCGGCGCGATCCGCGATTTTGCGCCGGCGTGGGCCATGTATGGCGACGCCCTGCGTGAGATCGAGGCGGTCGCGCGGGCCAGGGGCGTGCGTCTGCCACCGGGCGCCACCGAGGACCGCCTGGCGTTCGTCGCGAATCTGCCGCCGGACATGGGGTCCTCGATGCTGGCCGACGTCGAGAACGGGCGGCGTCTGGAGATTGGCGACTTCAGCGGCTACGTTGTGCGCCAGGGCGAGGCGCTGGGCATCCCGACGCCGACGCATCGCGCACTCTATGCCCTCTTGGGCGCGGTGGATGCTGCGGCGGCGCGCAGGGCATGATATGCTTGGCGGAGGGCGCGGCGCCGTCTAAACTTTTGGGTAAGACTCATAGCCCAGGAGAGGATATGCCTGAGAAGATGCCCGGCGATAAGATGGAGGAGCCGTCGGACCGGGAGAAGAAGTGGCGCGACCGCGTTGATGAGCAGGTGCGCGACGCCTACGCGCGGGGCGACTTCGAGAACCTGAAGGGTAAGGGCAAGCGCCTCGACCTCACGGGCAACCCGTATGCCGGTGACTGGGAGCTGGCGTACAATGCCCTGGCGAACGCCGGCTTCGCGCCGGAGTGGGTCGAGCGCGACAAGGAGATCCGCCGGCGGCTCGACGAGCTGGCCGCGATGCTGGCGCGCCACGTGGCGTGGCACAACGAGAGCGTGGCCGAATTGGCTCGCTTGCGCGGACGCCAGCGCGAGGGGCGGCGCGACGTCATCGAGGGCGCCGACGAGAAGATCGTCGCGCGCTACCGCGCCAGGGCGGCCGAGGTCAATAGGCTCATCACCGATTTCAACCTTGTCGTGCCTATCGCCAGCCTCCAGCGGTTCAAGATTGACCCCGACGCCGATCTGCGCAAGTTCGCGGCGCAGTTGACGCCCTTCGCCGACGAGTAGGCCGCGCGGCAATTCACGCCGTCTTTATATCCGAGTCGACTCGCGCCAGAGCGGCTGCTATAATGGGGCCATCGCTGACCGTCCACGGAGGTATTGCCATGGCGCCTGGAATTAGCTTGTATCGCCGCACTGCCATCGTCGTTTTTATCCTCATGGGGCTGGCCCTTCTCGCCGCGCCCGCTGTCGGCGCGCACTCCACTGTCCCCGGACACGTCGTCGCCCAGACCGAGACCCCTGTAGACCCGCCGCCCGTGACCCTCGCGCCGGGCGAGAGTATCACGCTGGACCTCGAAGCCTTCTGCCTCGACTACAACATCCCCTTCCCGCGCCAGTTCCCGCCCATCACCGACCTGAGTACGCCGGAGACGGTGCAGATCCTACGGTACGCCATTAGCAAGGGCTACACCACCTCCAACCCTTACCAGGTGCAGCTCGCGTTGTGGCGGCAAACGACGGGGCGCTGGGTGGACAACGCGCCGCGCGCGATCGCCGAGGAGATTTACAACAACGCGCCCACGCAGGCGCCCCCTCCGCCGACGCCGGCCCCCGATAGCATCGGCTTGACAGACGCCATTGCGCAGAACCTGGTCAAGGTGGAGTATCTCGAATGGCTCCCCATTGGCGGTGTGACCGGCGTTCTCTTCCCCTGGCACGCGCGCGGGCGCGTGCGCCTCACGAACACCGGACAACAGCCGATCACGCTGGACCTGGCGACCGGGACGCGGCTCGTGCCGACGGGCCGGCAGCAGCGCATGATTGCCTACTGGACGAATGTCGCCGCGCAGCCAACCCCTAGCCCTAGCCCGTCGCCGACCCCAACCGCGACGCCGACGCCGCGGCCGCATTTGCCGCCGACGGGAACTGAGACGGCGGATGGCGGCGGCCTGGGATGGATTGTCCTGGGGGCGTTTGCCATGCTGGTGGGGTTGCTGCTGCTCGCGTTTACCCGCAATAAGGATACTATTCGATGAAGGCAGGTATCATATTCGGCCTGCTGGCGCTGGGCCTGGGGGCGAGCGTGACCATGCTCAGCTCCATCTGTCTGCCCTTTTTCGCCCTGTTGATCGGCCTGGGCGCGGGCTATATGGGCGGGTTTTTCGATCGGCCGACGGAGAGCAGCGGCGCGCTGCGGTCGGGGATGTGGGCCGGCCTCATCGCTGGCATCTTCATGGTGTTAGGGCAGATCCTGGGGACAGTGGGGGCCGCGACGTTTCTCGGCCCGACGCGGTCCGCGCTCATCGTGAAAAGTCTGGGGCTGCCGTCCTTCAACCCGCCGGGCGCAGCCTACGGCTTCATCGGCGGGCTAATCGGCATGCTCCTGATTGTCGGCGTGGTGAACGTACTCGTCATGGCCGTCGCCGGGGTTTTCGGTGGCGCGATATGGTGGCAGACGGCCGGCCGTCAGACTGCGCCGACACCTGACACCGGCGCGACCTCGGCGCCAACGAGCGAGCAACCCTAGCAAGTCATTACGGTTGACCGTGATGGCGAAGCCCGATATAGTAAGGTACGCTTATTCGAGGGGCTATCATAGATAGGAGGCGCAACGTTGACACATCCCGCCCCGACCTCACACACATCTGCTGCAGCCACCTCCGGCTCGGCGTCCGCGGGGGCGAAGACATGGCCCGGCGCATTCGACTTCGCCTACCTCCAGGCGTTCGAAGACAAGATGTTCATTGAAGGCCCCCAGACTCAGCGGCGCCTGATGAACTTCTTCGTCCTCCTCTTGTTGGCGACGGTCATTGCGACCTTTGGCCTTCTCTCAAGCTCGACGGCGACAGTCATCGGCGCGATGATCGTCGCGCCCCTGATGGGGCCGATTATGGCGACCGCCGCCGCTGTCATCATGGGGTCGTTGCCGCGCGCCGCGCGCGCCCTGGGGCTAGTCGCCGCCGGTGTGGCAGCAACGATCCTCCTGTCCGCCCTGTTGGGTCTGGCGGCGCCGAATGTGACAATCTCCTTCACCGAGAATGCTGAGCTGGCCTCGCGCATCTCCCCAGGCCTGTACGCCCTCATCACCGCCCTGGCCGCTGGCGCGGCTGGCGCTTTCATCGTGGAGCGGGCGGAGATCGCCGACTCGATGGGCGGCGTGGCGATCGCGATTTCCCTCGTTCCGCCGCTGTGCGTCGTAGGCATTGCGCTATCGCAGGCGCAATGGTCGGCGGCCGGCGGCGCGATGCTCCTGTTCCTGACCAACTTCGTGGCGATCCTGTTTGCTGGCGGTCTGGTCTTTCTGATCAGCGGGCTGGGCCGGGTGGCGACCACGAAGGACGAGGTGCATGTGCGCCGCCGCGCTCTTGCCCTCGTCATCGTGGCCGGCCTACTCATTACTGTTCCCTTGACCGCGACCTCATACAACGTACTCAGAGATACAAACGACACGCAGAAGGCGACCAACGTCGTGCGCGAGTGGCTGGGCGCGACGCCCAATCGCCTTGTCTCCGTCGAGGTGCACGGCGAGACGGTGGATGTGACGGTGGCCGGGCAGACGGACACCTTGCAGTCACAACCACTGGCGAACCGGCTCGCCGCAATCCTTCAGCGCCCTATCTTCGTTCAGCTACGCGCCATCCCGGCGCGCTTCGACACTGTACCAAGCGCCAGTCCCTAATCTGTGGGCATGCGCCTGAGCCAGGGTTACCGGTAGCTCCGTAGTTTGGCGTGGAAGAGCTATCGTGCTGGCACTGGAGAGCCATCTCCAGCGCCTCCCAGAGGCAGCGGAGTGACAACTCCGCCGCCAGCAGGAGGTCTCCACGCTATTATGCGGAGCTACCGGGTAACTCGCGTTGGTCCTAACGATACAGGAGCACTGACCATGACATCATCGAACCGCGAGGCGGACCGTTTGGGCCAGGCGCGGACACATCAGGTCCCCTGGCGGAAATGGGGGCCGTACCTGAGCGAGCGGCAGTGGGGGACGGTGCGCGAGGACTACAGCGATAGCGGCGATGCCTGGAACTACTTCACCCACGACCAGGCTCGTGCGCGCGCGTACAAATGGGGCGAGGACGGCATCGCGGGCATCTCCGACGACAAGCAGGCGCTGTGCTGGGCGCTGGCCCTGTGGAACGGACACGATCCGATCATCAAGGAGCGCCTCTTCGGGTTGGCAAACTCCGAGGCAAACCACGGCGAGGACGTGAAGGAGTACTACTTCTACCTGGACAGCACGCCCACGCATTCCTGGATGAAGTATCTCTACAAGTATCCGCAGCAGGCGTACCCCTATGACGAGCTTGTGCGCGTCAACAGCCAACGCACGCGCGAGGAGATGGAGTACGAGCTAATAGACACCGGGGCTTTCGACGACGACCGCTACTTCGACATCTACGTAGAGTTCGCCAAGGCAGATCCGGAGGACATCCTCATCAAGGTCTCGGCCGCGAACCGTGGGCCGGAGGCGGCTTCGCTCCATATCCTGCCGCATCTCTGGTTCCGCAACACATGGTGGATGCAGGCGAATGCCCCGCTGCCGGCGCTGAGCGAAGCGCCCGCGCTACCGTATGCCCGGATCCTCGCGGCCGATCACCCCGAGCTGGGCAAGTACTACCTCTATATCGAGGGGCCGAGCGAGTTGTTGTTCACCAACAACGAGTCCAACACCGAGCGCCTGTGGGGCGAGCCGAACAAGACACCCTTCGTCAAGGACGGCATCAACAACTACCTGCTCCACGGCCAGACGAATGCGGTGAACCCCGACAAGACCGGGACGAAGGCGGCGGCGAATTGCGAGTTCACCATTGACCCCGGCGCGACGGCCGTGCTGCGCATGCGCCTGACGCGCGCCGCGCCGAGCGAGGGTTACCTGCCCTTCGGCGACGACTACGAAGACGCCTTCCACGCGCGGCGCCAGGAGGCGGACGAGTTCTACGGCGGCTTGACGCCGGCGTCGTTCAACGAGGATCAGGCCAGCGTGATGCGCCAGGCGCTGGCGGGCATGCTGTGGAGCAAGCAATACTACATGTTCGACCTCGACCTCTGGCTGGAGGAGCACAACGCGAACCCGGTCCTGGGCATGCGCCGGCCGTCCCGCAACCGCGACTGGTACCACATGCTCAGCGACCACATCATCTCCATGCCCGACAAGTGGGAGTATCCGTGGTTTGCGGCGTGGGACCTGGCGTTCCACACGGTGGCGCTCAACATGGTGGACCCCGATTTCGCGCGCGATCAGCTCAAGCTCATGTTGCGTGAGGAGTATCAGCACCCGTCCGGCCAGATCCCGGCTTACGAGTGGAACTTCAGCGACGTCAACCCGCCGGTGCATGCCTGGGCGACGCTGGCAAACTTTGGCGACGACCTGGACGACAGTCCGGCCGAGCTGCCCTTCATCAAGTCTGCGTACAAGAAGCTGCTGCTCAATTTCAACTGGTGGGTGAACCGCAAGGACCCCCTGGGGCGGAACGTGTTCAACGGCGGGTTCCTGGGCCTGGACAACATTGGCGTGTTCGACCGCAGCTCGGCCCTGCCGACGGGGGGCGTCCTGGAGCAGGCCGACGGGACGGCGTGGATGGCGTTCTACTGCCTCAACATGCTGGAGCTATCGGCCAAGATTGCCGCCTACGACCCCAGCTATGAAGAGTTCGTGCTCAAGTTCCTCGAGCACTTCCTCTGGATCGCCGGCTCGATGGATCGCGTCGGCGACAACAAGGACGAACTGTGGGACGAGGCGGATGGCTTCTTCTACGATGTGCTCATCATGCCCGATGGTACGGCCGAGCGCATCAAGGTGCGTTCGATGGTCGGACTGCTCCCGCTCATCGCCACAGCGGTGTTCAACGAGGCGCCCTTGAGGCAGTTCCCCTCGATACGGCAGCGGGCGCTGACCTTCATCCGCCGGCGGCCGGAGCTGCTTGCGAACATTCACCCGCTGGACAAGCCGGGAAAGAATGGACGGCTGCTCGTGTCGGCGGTCAACGAAGACAAGCTGCGGCGCATCCTGGCGCGCATGCTCGACGAAGAGCGTTTTCTCAGCCCGTATGGCATTCGCTCCCTGTCGCGCTGGCATCTGGACCACCCCTACGTGATCAACGTCAGCGGCGAGGAGTACAGGGTGCAGTACCTGCCGGCCGAGTCCAACACCGGCATGTTCGGCGGCAACTCCAACTGGCGCGGGCCGATCTGGATGCCCGTGAACGCCCTCATCATCCGGGCGCTCATGCAGTTCTACTCGTACTACGGCGACGACTTCAAAGTCGAGATGCCGACTGGCTCCGGCGCGTATGTGACTCTGTTTGAGGTGGCAAAGGAGCTTAGCGAGCGTCTGGGCAGAATCTTCCTGCGGGACGCCACGGGCCGCCGGCCGGTGTACGGCGGGACGGAGAAGTTCCAGGCCGATCCTTACTGGCGCGACAACATCCTTTTCTACGAGTACTTCCACGGTGACAACGGCGCGGGCCTCGGGGCGAGCCACCAGACGGGCTGGACCGGACTGGTCGCGCGTCTCATCCAGATCGCCGCCGTACTCAAGCCGGAGGACATGTTCAGGGCCGGCGTCCACTTTGGCATTGATGCGTATGTGGACGATGCGGTGGACGCCGCCGAGATGGTCGTAGAAGACGCTGACACCGAGGAATGATGGAGTATCGTTCATTGGGGCGAACCGGCGTGAAGGTGGCCCCGCTGTGCCTGGGGACGTTCAACTTCGGCAGCCCCACGTCCGAGGACGACGCGGCGCGCCTGGTCGGCCTGGCGCTCGACGCCGGCGTCAACATGCTCGACACGGCCGATAGCTACACGGCGGGCGAGAGTGAGCGTATGATCGGGCGCATCCTGGCCGCCAATGGGCGTCGGAATGAGGTGTTCCTGGCGACGAAGGTGTTCTACGCGGTTGGCCCAGGCCCCAATGACGCCGGGGTATCGCGGTTGCACCTCATGCGGGCGTGCGAGGCCGCGCTGCGCCGCCTCCAGACCGATACCATTGACCTCTACCAGCTTCACCGCCCATCCTTCGACGTGCCGCTCGATGAGACGCTGGGCGCGCTAACGGACCTGGTGCGCCAGGGGAAGGTGCGCTACATCGGCTGCTCCACTCACCCCGCCTGGAAGGTGATGGAGGCGCTGATGGTGAGCGAGCTGAAGGGGTACGCGCGCTACGTGTCCGAGCAGCCGCCGTACAATCTCCTCGACCGACGCATCGAGAACGAGCTTGTCCCGCTGTGCCAGGCATACGGCCTGGGCATCTTCCCGTGGGCGCCCCTCGCCCAGGGCGTCCTGGCCGGGCGCTACGCCGACGCGACCGACTTTCCAAGCGAGTCGCGGGCGGCGCGGCGCGGCGGCATCTACGCCGAGCGCGTGACGGCGGCGGGCATCGCGGCGGGCAGGGCCTTCGCCGCCGTGGCCCAGGGGTTCGGGCTGCCGCCCGCGCAGCTGGCGCTGCTGTGGGTCAAGGATCAGCCCGGCATCACTGCGCCTATCTTTGGCCCGCGCACGGTCGAACAGCTCGTCCAGGTCCTGCCCATCCTGGACATGCGTCTGACGGACGAGATGCGCGCCGCGTGCGATGCGCTGGCGCCGCCGGGCAGCGCCGTGGTCAACTTCCACAATACGACCGGCTGGATGAGGATGGGGGTATCCTGACAGATCCAACAGCCAGGAACAAGGGCGCACCGCGCGGTGCGCCCTTGTCTTATACCATCTGGCGGTAGTGACTGTGCATCGCCGGGAGGCGAAGGATGTCATGCTGAGCCGAAGGCGAAGCATCCCGACGACTGCCGAGGCCCTTCGCTCCGCTCAGGGCGACATCTAGCGCATGCCCCCTTTGCTTCACAAACTGATATTATATGGCGAAGTCCTCGCCGCGCCAGACGCCGTTGGTCGGGGCGTGCAGCTCGTTGTGCTTGTGATGTTCGACCTGCATCTCTAGCTCGTCAACGCGCTGCATCAACGACGTGATGGCCGTCGTGATCGTGTCAGGGAGCTGGGTGTGTTCCAGGTCGGGGCGGTGCGGAATCTGCGGCTGCTTGCTGCGCACGACGACCTGGCCCGGCACCCCGACCACGACTGAGTTCGGCGGTACGGACTTGACGACGACGGCGTTGGCTCCGACGCGGCTGGACTCGCCGATGTGGATCGCGCCCAGGATCTTCGCGCCCGCCCCCACGACGACCTCGTCGCCCAGTGTTGGGTGGCGCTTGCCTTTGTTGAGGCTCGTCCCGCCGAGCGTCACCCCGTGGTAGATCGTCACGTCGCGCCCGATCTCCGCTGTCTCCCCGATGACTACGCCCATGCCGTGATCAATGAACAGCCCGGGACCGATGGTCGCGCCGGGGTGGATCTCGATGCCGGTCAGGAAGCGGGTTATCTGCGAGATGCCGCGGGCCGTCAACCTGTAGCCCCGCAGCCAGAGGTGGTGCGCCAGGCGGTAGCCCCACAGCGCGTGCAGGCCAGGGTACCACAGCACAATCTCGATGGGGTTCCGCGCGGCCGGGTCGCGCTGCATGACCGCCTGAACGTCGCGACGAAGAGTGGCGAACATACTGCCCTCCCAAGAACTGTCATGCCGGGCGAAGCGAGTCATCTGGGCCACCGCAGGCCAGACTCCTCGCTCCGCTCGAAGTGACAATACAGGCGTTTTTGCCTACTGCCAAACTAATCCGCCAGGTCGGCGAAGAGCGCCGTACTCAGGTAGCGCTCGCCGAACGACGGGATGATGACCACGATGAGCTTGCCTTCGTTCTCCGGACGCCTGGCGACCTGGATCGCGGCCCACGTCGCGGCTCCCGACGAAATGCCGACCAGCAACCCTTCCCGGCGCGCCATGTCCCGCGCCGTCGCAAAGGCGTCCTCATTCTTGACCTGGACGATCTCATCGTAGATATGGGTGTTGAGGACTTTCGGCACGAAGCCCGCGCCGATGCCCTGGATGGGGTGCGGGCCTTTCGGCTGGCCGGACAGTACGGCCGAGGCCGCCGGCTCGACGGCGACGGCGCGGAACGAGGGCTTGCGCGCCTTGATGACCTCGCTGACGCCGGTGATTGTTCCTCCCGTCCCGATGCCGGACACGAGGATGTCCACCTTGCCATCGGTATCATTCCAGATTTCCTCAGCCGTGGTGCGGCGGTGAACATCCGGATTGGCCGGGTTCTCGAACTGTTGCGGAACGAAGTATTTGCCCGGGTCTTGGGCCGCCAGCTCCTCGGCGCGGCGGATGGCCCCGCCCATGCCGTCCGGGCCGGGCGTCAGGACAAGCTCGGCGCCATAGGCGCGCAGGAGCATCCGCCGCTCCTTGCTCATGGTCTCGGGCATGGTCAGGATGCACTTGTAGCCCTTGGCCGCGCACACCATCGCCAAGGCGATGCCGGTGTTGCCGCTGGTCGGCTCGACGATGACAGTGTCCTTGTTGATCTTGCCGGCCGCCTCCGCCGCCTCGATCATGGCCGCGCCGATGCGGTCCTTGACGCTGTGGGCTGGATTGTAGAACTCGAGCTTCGCCACGACCTCGGCGACAGCGCCCTCCGTCACCCGGTTGAGCCGAACCAGGGGCGTGCCGCCAATCAATTGTGTGACATCACCTGCGATTCTCATCTGAATGCTCCTCATGGCAGAAAGTGAAAATACGGTTGTCCGTCGGCATCCTTCAGTCGTGCAGGAAACGAGCCATCTGTGCGGGGCGCGCCAAAACAAAAACCTCACCGCGCGGATCGGCGCGTGGTTGCGCGCAGCCGCAAGCGATGAGGCAGAAGGACGCTATCGGAGGGACTCGATACAGGACACGGCCGAGCCGAGGGAACGGCTCAGGCGGCGTGTTGCTCGCGGGCAGCGCAAAGCGCGAGTGCGCCGACGCTCATCGCTGGCAGACTCTCGCGGACGCGGGGATCAATTGGCTGTCCTGGGAACCACGTCGGGACGCGACACCGCGAGGGACGTGACAGGCGCTCAACTGCCCCGCTAGCGACAGATACAGAGCAACACGATCGAAGCCATACAACTCCCGTTGACGGGCCACGAATAACGATGATGGTATTTTACAAACCCGGGCCGCGTCTGTCAAACTGCAACGATTCTTTCGGGAGCGGGGGGCAGCGAAATTGTGTCCCTTGCGCGCAAGCAGGCGTATAATACGAAAAATGATGGATTGTCCCACTTCCCAATAACGCAAAACCCATCACAAGGAAAGAAACCATGCTCCGTATTATTGTCATCATTGTTGCGGTTGTGGTCGGAGGCTTTCTGCTCATTCAGCTGATCCCCTATGGCCGCAATCACACGAACCCGCCCGTGGTTCAGGAGCCGCAGTGGGACTCGCCCCAGACGCGCGAACTTGCCGTCCGCGCGTGCTACGATTGCCATTCTAATGAGACGGTCTGGCCGTGGTACACCAATGTGGCTCCCGCGTCGTGGTTGATTCAGCATGACGTGGAGGAGGGGCGGCAGCGGCTGAATTTCTCGGAGTGGAACCGTCCGCAGCGCGAGGCGCGGAACGCGGGGCGGGAGGTTCAGCGGGGCGACATGCCCGACCCGAAGTACCTGCCGCTGCACCCGTCGGCCCGGCTGACAGACGCCGAGAAGCAGGCGCTCATCCAGGGCCTCAACAACAGTCTGCGCTGATGGAGCTATGCAAGACGGGAAGGGCGGGGCGAGAGTAATGTCGCCCCGCCTGCCTTGTTTCAGCGGCGGATCGTGATGTTGCCGCCTTGCAGGATGACACCGGACGAGCCGGAGGGGAAAGCGCCGGCTGGCTTGCCAGGGTCGTTGTCAAAGACGACGTTGTCGGCCGCGTCGGTGATTCTGAGGCGAACCTGATCGCCCTCATCGCCGTTGTCTATCATCGTCAGGATGAACGAGTAGCTGCCAGCGCCGTTGATGACGCCGCTGCCCTTGACCGATGCCCTAGCGCCGGAGATCATCAGCGGCGACGTGAACCCCGTACTCTTGAACGTGATACTCGCCGCCGCGAACTGGAACGTCAGCAGGCCGCTGGCCGCGCCACCGGGCTTAGCGCCGGGTCGGATGTTGACGTTGAAGCTGGCCTTCCCACCCGTCGGCGGCGCTGTCCCACAGCCGGGCGCGGTCGCGGGACACGTGACCCAGCCGTTCCCTGTGGCGGAGGCGCTGGACGAGGCCGAGATGGTGACGCCGGACACGCTCGACTGACCGGCCGCGCCGGTGTTGCTCGTGATGGTCAGCCGCACGGTGTATGTGCCGGGGGCGCTGTAGGCGTGGCTGCCGGTGACAGTACCGGCGCCGCCCGCTTCGGTCAACGTACACTCAGCCGAGCTGGGCGGGCAGGCCGCCGTCCGTGTTCCGTCGCCCCAATCCCAGACCGCCGTGTGCGTTCGCGTTGGGTCGGGGTCGCTGAAGGTGGTCGTGAACAAGACGGGGCTGCCGACCGGCTGCTGTGTTGACGGGCCGCTGACCTCAGCCACGGTCGGCGCCACGTTGCCGACAGCGAAGGTTGTCGTGGCGGTCGAGCCGAGATAGCGGTCATTGTTGACCTGCACGACCGTGCCGTCGGGCAAGGTCGCCGGGTTGACGAAATACGCGGTCAGCGTGTATGTCCCCACTGGGAGCGAGACCGGCCAGAAGGTCGCCCGCCCCAGGTAGTCGGTAAAGGTGAAGAGGGACGCCGAGCTGTTACCGCACTGCGTCGTGTTCGCGCAGGTGGCGACGAGAATCACTGACTGCTGCGTCACGGCGCGCTTTTTGGCGGAGTTGTCGGTCAGGACCGCGCTCCACGCGGGCGGAACGCCGGGTGTGTTGACATAAGGCCCCGCCGGCGCGAACGAGAGGGTCGTGCCGAGCTTGTTGATGGTCAGCGGTGTCTGCTGCGAGACGGGCAGATAGGTGTCGTTGCCGGCGAAGCTGACGGCGACGGCATACGCGCCGGGGACTTCGGAGAGCACCGGGGTCGGCGTGAGCGCGGCGTTGCACGACGCATCCGTCGTGACGCGGGAACGCTGCGAGCCGATGATGATCGTGACCGGCTGGCCCTGGAGCGGCGGGGTGCAGGTGTTGGTGGTCGCGTCGAGCATCTGCACGGTGATGGGGAAGCTGTCGAGATAGGTTCCGCTCAACGTCCCACTTAGCACCGGCTTGACCAGCGGCTTCGCGGTCTGGGTGGGCGTTGTCGGCTGCGCGCCGCCCAGCGGGAAGTAGCCGCCACTGTTCGACGCCAGGCTGACCAGGCCGCTGCTGTTCACGGCCTGCACAACGTACAGGATGCCGCTCGGCGCGTTGGTGAGCGTGCCGCTCCACTGGCCGCCGTTCGTCCGCGCCAGATCGAGGGATGTCCACTGGCCGGAGCAGGGGGCGCCGCTGGGGCAAGAGGTGTAGGTGACCCACACCTGGAGGACATCGGCGTCGGTGTTGCTGGTCACCGTCGCGTTGAACGTGACATCGCTACCCGACTGCGAGGTATGCACGTTGGAGATTGAAGGCGCGCCAGCGGGGATGTCCTTGTCGCTGCTCGGCACGTAGAACAGGCGCAGCGCCATGTTCGTGTACTGCCGCAGCGTGCCACTCGGCGAGTTGAGCGACTGGGACTGGTACTGCGCTGGCGTCAGGTTCAGCCAGGTCGGCCCGTTGTTCGGCGGCAGGGCGTCGAAGAAGTTGAGGCCCCACAGGGAGCGCGGGTACATGACCGTGCTGAAGAATTGGGGGTGATACGCGCTCTGCTCCAGCGCCGTCGCGCCCGTGAGGGGCGTGATGCTCGGAATGTCGGTGTAGCTTCCGCCGCGGAAGCCTACGCCCCGCGCCACGTAGTTGGGAACGGACACGTTCTTGCGCACCAGCGGTTGGACAGGCTCGGCGGCGCGACTCTGCACACCATCCGGGCCGGCGAGGTAGCTTGCGGCCACGCTCCCGCCCGAGTTGGCCGGATCAGGCACATTCACCGTCTTGAGTGTGAGCGCGTCGGGGCCGCTGTTCAACGGACGTGAGACGTCGGCGAAGGCGACGCTGCCGCCCAGCGGCGTCACCGACGACACGATAGAGGCGGATGTCGGGGCTGAGGCGCGGTTGGGCATGTTCACAGCGTACATGGGCAGGCCATACAGCGCCGTCGTCAGCAGCACCTTCTCGTCGAGGCCGCTCGCGGTCGCCAGGTCGGCGCGGTAAGCCGTCTTGGCCTGGGTGAGCGCCTTGCCGATGGGAACCGGGCCGCTGCCAGCGTTGAGCTGCTGCGCCAGGTTGAGGTAGAGCTTCTCGTGGTAGGCGATGAAGTCCGTGTCCCCTAGCTGGTACCCTGTCGCCGCGATCACTGTCGCGCCCCGCCCTTGCAGATTCTCGACCCAATCACCGCCGGTTGTGAGCTTGTCGGCGGCAGGAATGTCGAGGCCGAGGTGACAGCCGATGCTCAGCAAGACTGTGCCGACGAAGTTGCCGGCCGATTGGACGCTCGACGCCTGGAACAGGGCGTTGTAGTCGTAGTTGGCCGCCAGCGCCGAGTCCGGGGTGGCGTGAGCGCCCAGGAACACCAGGTCGTGGCCGGCTGGTGTGAACAGCTTCTGCTTGAGCTGGTCGGTCGTCCACTTCACGCCCGCGCCGGTTGTGTCGTTCGGGCCGCCCGACCACAGGAGCGTTCGGTCGGTCGTCGGCGCGGCCATGCCCGCGTCGAACTGGTTGGCGATCTGGGTCGCCGTGTCGTAGAAGAAGTCGTAGCCGCTCACCAGGCCCGATGTTGGCGTGAGGGCGCCATTCTTCGCCGTGTACGCATCTATCACCGCGCTCGCCTGCGCCGCTGTGCCGACCAGGCGGCCGACGGCGAGGTCTACGTTTTCCAGGGTCAGGTCGGCGCGCGGGATGAAGTCGCGCGTGCCGTAGAAGTCCTGGTTGAGGAGCATATTGTAACCGAGCGAGGCGCGGGTCGCGCTCGTATTCTTCACCGCCGGGCGGAAGTCCACCTCGCGCCCGCCGGAGACGTTGGAGTTGTCGGGCAGGCGGTAGTTCGGCAGCCCCGCATCGTCCCCGACCAGCACCACATACTGGAGATTGTTGGCGGCGCGGTAGGCGTCTATGGCGCGCTTGATCTCGGTCGCCAGGACATTCGCGGCCGACGGGCAGGTCTGGCTCGACGTGAACTGGGTGTACGCCCGCTGGACGCGCGGGTCCCGGCCGACGTCAATGATCACGCCGTTGGTCGCCGACGCCAGGGTCGCCAGTTTCGCCTGGAGCGCGGCCCTGTCGGCGTCGGAGCCGGCCAGGGGCGCCAAGCTGTTGGTAACGATGACCGTCTGCACCTGCGCCGGCGGCGTGTTGACCTGCAAGGCGCCCGGTGCGGCGGCGGCGACTGTCGCCGAAACGGGCGCGACGGTCGCGCACTGGCCGCAGGTGCGCGTCACCTGGATGCGGAATGGCTGCTGCGTGCTGGACGCGCCGTTCAGGCCGCGCACGTGAATGTAGTAGTCGCCCGTGTTGTTGAAAGTCTGCCTGACGACGCGGCGCGGGGCGGTGCCGGGTTGCGTGTCCACGGCCAGCAGGCTGGCCGTCAGGGCGTGGAGGCGGCCGCCGATGTCGAGCGGGCCGATATCGAGGGGGCCGATGTCGAGCGGGCCAATGTCGAGGGGGCCAATGTCGAGCGGGCCGATGTCGAGGGGGCCGATGTCGAGGGGGCCGATGTCGAGGGGGCCGATGTCGAGCGGGCCGATGTCGAGCGGGCCGATGTCGAGCGGGCCGATGTCGAGCGGGCCGATATCGAGCGGCGCGGTCTTCGCGCCGAGGAGCAGCGGGTCCCGAACGGTCGGGTTCTGGTCGGCCAGATTGGCGCGGGCCAGGCGGAGGTCGCTGAAGAGCGAGAGGTTGTAGGGCGCGGGGAGGTTGTCAACGGTCACGTCCACCGAGCAGCCGGGGCCGACGGCCGTCTTGTACCAGGCCGATTCGCCAGGCGTGACGAGGAATTGCTTCGCCGACGCGGTGTCCTGGCCGGTGGTGGCGGCGTTGCCCGCTGGCGGGGCGGCGCTGCCGAGCTGCCAGGCGGTATACCACAGCTCGTTGCTGTTCCCGATGGCGACGCACTTGGCGAAGGCGGACGTGTTGCCGGCGCTGTCGGTGGCCGTCGCCGAGACGCTCTGGCCGCGCTTGAGACCGGCGGGCAGCGAGGCGGTGGGGACGACGAACGTCTGGGCGCCGCTGGGGTCGAGGGTCACCTGGGTCTCGCCCAGGAAGGTCGCGCCCTCGCCGTTGCCGGAGGCGTCGCACGTCTGGTTGGCGAACACCTGCAAGCGATACTTCGTGGACGCGGCCCCGCTCACGACGCCCTGGACGGCGGTTCCGCCGCCAGCGCCCTGGGAGGCGGTCAGGCCGGTGAGCGCGGCGAAGGTTAGCGCCGGCGATTGCTGGCTGTTGTTGGCCCCGCCGACGAGGTTGATCCCCTCGCCCGCGTTGTCCTTGATGGAGTTGGTCAGGATCGCGTTGGCGCTGCCGTCGCTGCCGACCTGGACACCGTCGCCGCCGTTACCGGAGATGGTGTTCCCGGTCATCTGGACGCCGGTGCCGTTGCTGAGGATGCCGCTGCACCTGTTGCCGGTGATGGTGTTCTGGCTGATGGTTACGTTGCTGGCGCCGCTGGCGACGAAGATGCCGTTGCAGTTCGTCCCACCGCTGCTACCATTGTCGGTGATCGTGTTGCTCGTCAGGGTAACGTTGCTGCCGCTGATGGCGACACCGTTGCCCGCGTTGCTGCTGATAACGTTGCCCGTCAGGGTGACGTTGCTGCCGTTGATCGCCAGGCCATTGCCGGCGAATCCCTTGACCGACAAGCCCTGTAGGGTCGCGTTGTTGGCGTTGACTGTGACCAGACTGGAGCCGGTCAGGCTGATGCCCGGCGCGCCCGGCGTGACGTTGGGCTGAGTGCTCCCGTCAATGATGAGCGGCTGGGTGATGGCAGGCAGCGGTGACTGCAAGACGATGGTCTGGACGCCAGAACCAACGGTGAAGATGATGGCCCCGCCACCGCCGCCGGCGTTGCTGTCGAGGATGGCCTGGCGCAGGGAGCCGGGACCGCTATCGCCGGAGCTGCCGACGATATACACCTTCTGGTACTTCTGCACCTCCACCGCGCCGATGTCCACCCTGGCCGTGCCATCGTTGTTGCCGTCCATCGGACGCGGAGCGCCGCGCTGATCCGTCGCGGGCGCGCCGTCGCTCGTCCCCGCGTCAATGGCGGGGCTGCCGGGCAGGGGGTGGCGCGTGAAGGTCTTGCCGCCGTTGTTCTGAAGCGGGCCGAGCTTGGGGTCGGTGCTGTTCAGCGAGCCTTTGGCCGCCACAAACGGGCATTGCTCGTCCGACGAGATGTTGGCGCCGAGGTCGGCGATGACGGTCCAGACGCGGCAGTTGGCGACGCTGTTGTCGGCCAGGATGGTGTTCTTGACGTACATCCGGCCGCCGCTCGCGTACAGCCCGGCGCCGCTGTTGCCGGTAATCGTGCTGTTGACGATGGTCACGTCGTCGTCGGCGTCGTAGCCCGGCGGCGGGTTGCCGTCCTCGCCGCTGTTGGAGGTGGCGATTGCGCCGCCGTCCCGAACAGTGTTGTTGGCGATGGTGGTGTTGGTAATCGTCCCGCCCTCGTGGACCACGATCACGCCGCTCTTGTCATCCGACGCCGAATTGCCGTGGAAGGCGCTGGCCGTGATCGTGAAGTCGCCCAGGCTGACGATAGCGCCGCCGTCCCGCGCCGAGTTGTTGGCGAAGGAGCTGCCATCAATGGTGATGGCGCTGCCGGCCGCGCTATAGATGGCGCCGCCCTGCTCGGCGGAGCTGTTCGTAATCGTGCTATTTTGAACGGTGAGCTGGCCCGCGTTGCTGATCGCGCCGCCCTTGCCGCGGCCGTCTCCGCCGCGCGTGAGGGTAATGTTCTTCAGCGTGAGCCGGCCGCCTGAACCGACGGTGAAGATGGGCCGCGCGTTTTGCCCGTCCAGCGTCACCAGGCCGCCACCATCTATCGTGACGTTGGTCAAGATGGTCTTGGTGCTGGTGATGGCGATCGTGGTCGGGGCGGCGCATTGGAGCGTGATCGCGCCGCCACCCGCCAGCGCCACGTTGAGGTCTTCCTCTGTGCAGTTGGTGACCGTACCACTCGCCGAGGCGGGCGCGACAACCGGCCACAAAACAAACAACGCGAGTAGCCCTAGAGCAAGGGCTACTCGTGCGATCCAAACGGGATCAATCCTCAAGCGCGGAGCGTTGCCGTGCATAAGCGTTTACCTCTAAGACCAGCCGTGCTCAGGATGAATGACCACCTATACTATGTAGTATTGGTAGCGCTGTCCGCCCGGTACTTACATTCAGATGCCAATGTGAAAGAACTTTAATTATGGAGGCGGGGCGCGCTCAAGCTGCCGTCAACGCGATCTCGATCGCTTGCTCGAAGGTGAGCTGACGCCCGCTGGCCCAGGTGTCGGCCGCCCTCGCTTCACCGAGGCTCTCCCGCACCGGCGCGAGCGCCTGGGTGAGCCGCTTCTGTTCTGGCTCCGACAGGGGCGCGCCAAGCGTCTCGCGCAACGTCTCAGCGGCGGCGGCGAGGCGGAGGGCGCGCTGCGGCTGGTTCTCGACGGCGGCCAGCGAGGCGAAATCCTCCAGGAGATAGGCAATTGCGCCGCGGTCGCCAAGCTCGCGGTTGATCGTCAGGCTCTCCGTGAAGAAGCGGCGCGCGCTGGCGTAGTCACCCAACTCGCGCGCCACCTGGCCCAGGTTGTTCAGCCCGTTCGCCACCCCCCAGCGGTCGCCGACTTCGCGGCGGAGGGCGAGACTGGCCTCGAGCTGCGTGCGCGCCGCCGTGAAGTCCGAGGTGTCGCGGTAGATCATGCCGCGGTTGTTGAGCGCGCGCGCCATTGAGAGCCTGTCGCCCAGCTCTGTCGCCAGGGCCAGGCTCTCATCGTAGAACTCGAGCGCTTCGTCGTAGTTGCCTTCGAGGTGCGCCACGATACCCAGGTTGTTCAGCAACGTGGCGACGACAGCCTTCTCGCCGATGTCGCGGCGGATCTGAAGACTCTGCTGCCACAGTTCCCGCGCGCGGTCGCGATCGCCCTGCTGCGTCGCCACAGCGCCGGCGAAGTGCAGGGTCTGCCCAAGCCCGGCCTGGTCGCCGAGCTGCTCGAAGACCACCTGGGCCTCGGCGAGCCACTGCGCGGCTTCCGCGTTCTGGTTGCGCTTGCGGAGCAGCCAGCCGATGGCGCTCTGACAGCGGGCTTCCGCGCGCCGATCACCGAGCGCTTCGGCCTCGGCCAGCCCCCGCCGATACAGGGCATCCACCTCGTCCCACCGTCCCACCAGTTCGAGCACCTGCCCCAGCTTCAGAATGACCTCGACGCAATCCGCGCCGTTGACCAGTGGCAGCAGACGGCGGTAGTAGTCCAGGGCGGCGTCGTTGGCGTAGGCGGCGTGGGCGGCGTCGCCGGCGCGCAGGAGATACTCGCGCTTCTTGTCGTCGTTGCTACTGTGGGCGTAGTGAAACGCCAGGAGGTCGAGCTGCTGGTCTATCTGATCGGGGTACGCGCGCTCGATGAACTGCGCCAGGTTGCCGTGGAACTGGGTACGCATGGCCGTCAGGAGGCTGGCGTAGGCGACTTCCTCGGTGACGATGTGCTTGAAGATATAGACCTGCTCCGGCTCAGGCTGATCTTCCGGCGTGAGGTCGAGTCGGTGCAGCGTGGCGAGGTCGGCCTTGACCTGCGTCTCCGCTCCCAGGCCGGGGTATGCCCCCCACAGCCAGCGGACGCGGAAGAGGCGGCCGATGACGCTGGCGACCTTGATGGTGATCTTCTGGCTTTCGGTGAGCTGGTCAATGCGACTGAGGATGAGGCTGTGCAGGCTGGTCGGCAGGTCCAGCGTGGCGAGCGCCCCAACGTCGCCCGGCTCGATGCCCCTGTCGTTGAGGTAGTTGATCAGCTCTTCGATGTAGAACGGGTTCCCCTGAGCGCGCGTCGTGAGCTGCTCGACGAACGCTGGCGGAACCGCCGCCTCTACGCCCGTGAGCTGCTCGAGCTTGAGCAGAATGAGCCGCCGAGCTTCCTCTGGGCTGAAGTCCTTGAGGACGACCTCGGTGTAGTGGGGCAGCAACGACAGGCTGGGGGCCTGGAGGCGATCAATCTCCGGCGGGCGGTACGAGAGCACGACGACCACCGGCAGGTCGGCAATGGCGCGGCCAAGCGCGTCCACCAGGTCGGCGGAGAGGGGGTCCAACCAGTGTGTGTCCTCAAGAATGAGCAGGTGCGGGGCCGACGGCATGTCGGCGCCGCGCACCCGCGCCCGCACGCAATCTACCAGGAGCGCCTCGAGCGATGTCTTGCGGAGCTTCGCATCTAGGGAGCGGGTCAGGTCATTGTCGGGAATGGGCAGGTTGAGGACGATGCCGAGCAGCGGCAGGCGCGGCAGGAGCGATGGGTCCAGGGCGGTCAGGCGTTCGGTCACAGTCTGGATCTGCTCGTCCACCGGTGCGGCGGCATCCAGCCCGAAGAACGCCTGCCAGATGGGCGTCCAGGCGAGGTAGCTGTTGTTCGTGCCGAATGACTGAGCCGCGCCGCCGTACTCGACGAACCCGCGGCCGGCCGCCTGGCGGATGACCTCGGCCAGCAGGCGCGACTTGCCCATGCCGGCCTCGGCCGTGATGCCCACGATCTGCCCATGGCCGGCGGTTGCCTCCGCAAGGCGACCGTCAATCAGCGCCAGCTCCTCCTGGCGGCCCACCATCGGCAAGGTGTAGGACACTTCCTGGAGGCCGCGCTGTTGGGGGCGGGGGCCGGCCAGGGCGCAGACGGCGACAGGCTCACTCTTCCCCTTGACGGTGATGGGGGAGAGCCGGTCGAGCAGAAACCAGTCGTCTACGGCCTCGGCGATGGCGTCGGTCACAAGAATCTGCCCCGGCTCGGCGTGCTGCATGAGGCGCGCCGACAGGTTGATCGTGTCGCCGATGACGCCGTAAGTGTGGCGCGCTACGCCGCCGTATGGTCCGGCCCGCATGCGCCCGCGCGTGATACCGATCTGAACTGGCTGGATGAAGCTCAGCTCGGGCGGGATAGCGCGCAGATCGAGGGCCGCGGCGGCGGCGCGGCGCGGGTCGTCGCCGTGGGCGACGGGCGCGCCGAACACGGCGTAGAGATAGCTGCCCTTGTCGCCGATGGTAATCTGCATCAGGTAGCCATCGTAGCGCGCCAGGATGCCTTCGACCCAGCGAATGTAGGCGTCCAGCTTCTGCCCGGCCGCGGGGTCGTCATCATAGTTGATGCCGATGAAGCGGAGAAATAGGGTGACCGCGGGGCGAAGCTCGGCCACAAACTCGCCCTGGCCGCTGCGGAGGCGCTCGAAAATGGGTGGGAACACCCAGGGCCGCGCCTGGTCCTCGGTCAGGCCGCCAGCTGGCAGCGGCGGCCAGGGGCAGGGATGGGCCGGCCGCGTCAGTCCCCTGACCACGGCGAAGCGCGCGCCGTCGTTCGCGGCGGCGCGCCACTCCACGATGTGGGCGTGGCGGCCTAGCGCCCGCGCCGCCGCGTGGTCCAGGATGACCTCGCCCTTTAGGGCGTGGTGTTCCGCCGCGGCGAGATGGTCCAGTGTGACGCCGGCCATCACATCCAACAGGAGAATATCCGGGTCACCGACGACGAATCGCCGCACCGACCCCAGGGCAACCGCCACCTTCATCGCCAGGTGCGCGAATTCGCCGTCGGGTAGCTCGATCGCGATGAACTGCTTCATGGCCGTCTGCATCGCCAGGGCGCACGTCGTCGCGCGGGTGGCGTTGTCCCCGTCGAACCAGCACGTAATGGCGTCGCCGCTGAAGCTAATGACGGCGCCGCCGAAGTTGTGAATCTTGATGATGAGCGCGTCGTACACCAGGTCAAGAATGCGCGTCAATTCCTCGGAGCCGCGCTGCGGTCCGAGGCTCTGCGCCAGCGCTTCGGTCAGCGGGGTGAAGCCGGAGATGTCGGCAAAGAGGGCTGCGCCGTGGGTGCGCGTCGGCATGTCGGCGCCGCGCGCCAGGGCGTGCCGCCGGTCTATGGGAATGTAAGCCGCCGCCGTCTCGGCGCCGGCCTGCGGTAGATTGTCAGTCTCAGGAAACGAGGAAGAAATGAAACGCTCCTTCGAGGCTACCTAGCGGACACTCGCATGATGCCTATGGTGTTCGCCCCCTTCTGCCCAAATTATAGCCAGGACCGCCTGCGCGCGCCACGGACTGAGATAGCTCCGTAGTTTTGCGTAGATGAGCATATCGTGCTGGCGCTGGAGAGCCATCTCCAGCGCCTCCCAGAGGCGGCAGTCTTGTCACTCCATCGCCAGCAGGGCGTCTCCACGCTATTGTGCGAAGCTACCCAACCTGATGAGGCGGCAGCGCCTGTAACCGAATTCGGAGTCTGTGCATCTAACGATTCAATGGGGTCAGACGTTACATGGTTGTGGCGGCTGGCCCGAAATAGGAGGAAGAAGTTCCAATGAAGAAACTTGTGATTCTCGGCGCCGGCACCGCCGGCACAATGGTTGCCAACCGTCTCCGCCGTCTCCTGGACAGCGATGAGTGGCAGATCACCATCGTTGACCAGAATGAAACGCATTACTACCAGCCCGGCTTCCTGTTCATCCCGTTCGGGATGTACAGCAAGAACGACGTGATCAAGCCGAAGCGCGACTTCATTCCGGCGGGCGTCGAGTTCATCATGTCGCCCATCGAGATCATCGAGCCGGACCACAATCGCGTCAAGCTCGTCAAGGACCACCGCTACCTCCCCTACGACTTCCTCGTCATCGCCACCGGGACGCAGACGCACCCCGAGCAGACCCCCGGCCTTCAGGAACACGAGTGGTACAAGTCCATCTTCGACTTCTATACCATTGAAGGGGCCGTGGCCCTGGCGCGACATCTGCGCACGTTCGAGGGCGGCCGCGTCGTGTTGAACGTGGTCGAGAACCCCATCAAATGCCCGGTCGCCCCGCTCGAGTTCATCATGCTGGCCGACTGGTTCTTCCACGAGCAGGGTATCCGCGACCGCGTCGAGCTGATCTACGCGACGCCGCTGCCTGGCGCGTTCACCAAACCTATCGCCGCCAAGCATCTCGGCGACATCCTGGAGCAGAAAGGCGTCCGGGTGGCGCCGGAGTTCATGCTCGAGCATGTTGACCCGGACGCCAAAAAGATTGTATCATATGACGAGCAAGAGTTGGAGTACGATTTGCTCGTGTCCGTGCCGCTCAACATGGGCAATGAGGTCGTCGCCCGCTCGGGCATGGGCGACGACCTGAACTACGTCGCCGTGGACAAGCACACGTTCGTGTCGCCTACCTACCCCAACGTCTTCGCCCTGGGCGACGCGGCGGCCTTGCCGACGTCGAAGGCCGGCTCGGTCGCGCACTTCGCGGTGGACTGCTTCGCCGAGAACTTCCTGCGCTACGCCGACGGCCTGGAGATGCTCCCGACCTTCGACGGCCACGCCAACTGCTTCATCGAGTCCGGCTTTGGCAAGGGCCTGCTGATTGACTTCAACTACGACGTGGAGCCGCTGCCCGGCCGCTACCCGCTGCCCGGCATCGGCCCGTTCACCTTGCTGCAAGAGTCGGAGGCGAACCACTGGGGTAAGATGATGTTCCGCTGGCTATACTGGAATACCCTGCTCAAGGGCCAGGAGCTGCCTCTGCCGGCGCGGATGAGCATGGCGGGCAAGTGGCGCCACCAGGAGGAGCGATGGACCAGTCCAGCGTTGAGCTGACCCAGAAGATTGACGCGCTGACGGCCCAGGTCCAGTACCTCACCGACCAGGCGCGCATCGCCGAGCGCGAACGCGCGGACCGCGCCGAGCTGATGCGCGATCTGATGCCGGTCGCCAACGACGCGCTGCGGCTGACGACGGAGCAGCTTGAAGAGGTGCAGGAGTACGTTGACCTGGGCGACCTGCTGCGCCTGCTCAAGCGCCTGTTGCGCAACGGGCGCAACATCGAGGCCATGCTGGACCAGCTCGAAAGCATGATGGACCTCGTCCAGACGGTCGGCCCGCTGACGGACGATGCGTTCGGCATGGCGGTCAACACGCTGCAAGAGATGGAACACAAGGGCTACTTCGTCTTCCTCAAGGGCGGGATGCGCATGATGGACAACATCGTGACGTCGTTTAGCGAGGAGGACGTGCAGGCGTTGGCCGACAACATCGTCCTCATCCTGCGCACCGTGAAGTCCATGACCCAGCCGGAGATCATGCGGCTGGCGCAAAACACCGTGGGGGTGATGGAGCCGGAGCCGCAGGCGCCGGTGGACATCTCCTATCGCGCGCTGATCACCCAGATGCGCGACCCGAACGTGCGGCGCGGCCTCGCCCTGACGATGCGCATGCTCGGCACGGTTGGCGAAGGCACGCCCGGCAACGGCCAGGCCGCCGCATCGAATAGTTGACAGAACAAATCATCTACCTGGTCCGATACGGAGGACACCCATGGCGACGAAGGTTATCGCCGGCAAGACGGTTCACATCAACGATGAAGGGTTCATGACGGACCCGAGCGAGTGGGACAAGGATATCGCCGTCGCCATCGCGGCGGAAGAGGGCGTTCCCGCGCTCACGCCGGTGCATTGGCAGGTCATCGAATTTTGCCGCAAGGATGCGGGCAAGGACGGCAAGGCGCCGACGCTGCGCCGCATTACCACGGTCACGGGCGTATCTACCAAAGACATGTTTACCCTGTTCCCCAAAGGTCCGGCGAAGAAGGTCGCCAAGATCTCGGGGCTGGGCAAGCCGGAAGGATGTGTGTAACATGGCAACAGTTCTCGGAGAGGCGCCGGTGCCCGCCGCGCAGCTTCAACCGGCCGCCGAGGAGAAGCCGCGCCACGTGGCGTTCATCTGCTCCAAGGGCAGCCTGGACATGGCCTATCCCGCGCTCATCATGGGCTGGGCCGCGCTGGGCAACGGCATTGACGTCACGATCTTCTTCACGTTCTGGGGCCTGGACCTGATCACCAAGAAGCGCGTCGAGAAGCTTCAGATCTCGCCCATCGGCAACACGAGCATGAAGATGGGCGACATGGGCATCCCCAACATCGTCAGCGTCCTGCCGGGCATGACGGCGATGGCGACGAGCATGATGAAGAAGCAAATGAATGGGCTTGAGGTTCCGCCGGTGAGCGAGTACCTGCAGATGCTCGTGGACGGCGGCGCGAAGCTCTACGCGTGCAAGATGTCGGTGGACATGATGGGGCTGAAGATGGCGGACTTCGTCGAGGGCGTTGACAGCATTGTCACCGCCGGCGATTTCATGGACATGACCGAGGGCGCGCAGATCATCTTCATCTAGCGCTGGCGCCGCTACTCATTCCCCGCTGGCGGTGGAGTGACAACTCCACCGCCCTTCGGAGGCGCTGGAGATGGCTCTCCAGCGCCAGCGCGATAACGGCAACGAGTTTAAGTCCATCAGTCGTCACGACGGAACTTCCAATAGAAAGAGGCCCGCGCCGTTGTGGCGTGGGCCTCGCATTTTGTTTGGTTAATCTCAGGCGACGTGCGTCTTCAGGGTGCGGACGAGGTCGTCCTTGCTCTTGAAGCCAACCATCTGGGCGACGACTTTGCCCTCCTTGAAGAGGAGCAGCGTCGGGATCGCCATGATGCTGTACTGCATCATCGTCTGCTGGTTGACGTCCACATCCACCTTAGCAATCTTGAGCTGGCCGTCCATCTCATTGGCGACCTCTTCCAGAACCGGCGCGATGCGCTTACACGGCCCGCACCACTCTGCCCAAAAGTCGGTCAGCACGGGTACCTTGGACTCCAGCACTTCCTTCTTGAATGTCGCATCGGTTACCGCTACTGGCTTAGCCATCATCCCTCCACACTTCTTCTACCGCGGGCGGGGTGCGGCCCGCGCGAGTCTGTTGAGCTACACTCTATCTGGATGCCGAGGCTGTAGTCTTTCTTACCTGCCCAAATTGTAGGAGCGACTTGCAGCTATTCCAGATCGCCGTCGTTCGACGCCTGGTCCGAAATGACGCGCCGGACGCCCTCGATGTTGCCGTCGCTGATGTCCCGGTTCTCGTCGTCCACGTCCTCGACGCCCGGCACGCTCATCACAACCTCGCCGATACGGGCGATGTCGTCGAACGACGAAACGTCGCCGCCCAGGTAGGCCACGCCCTCGCGCACCTTGACGCGAATGCGGAAGCCGCTGGCGATGGACGACATGCGCAGCGCGTCCACGATGTCCTCGGCCAGGTCGTCGTCGTTCTCCCGCAGCCGCGCCGGTGTCTCCTCCTCCGAGTAGCCCGCGTCGAGCGCCGACGCGCCGTAGCCCGTCTCGATGCGCACACCTTCCGGCGCATCCCCATCCGCCACGATAGGCGGGTCGTCGGGCGGGAAGTAGGACAGGCCCTCTTCCTCGGCGAGATGCTCGTCGGTCGTGTAGCCGAGGGGAAGGTCCGTCTCGCCGGGCGCCGGGTAGACGCCGTACTCGTCGCTGACCGCCGTGCTGACGCGGTACTTGTAGTCCGGCGGTAGGGAGTCGCGCTCGCCCTCGTACACGCCGACATCGTCATCCTCCTCGACCGACATTCCCCGGAAATCAGCGCGGCCGCTGGCGCCGACGAGCAGCTCGTCCTTGTCGCCGCGCGAGTCGGCCGGCTCCATAATCTGATCCGATTCTGGGATGTGATCCTCGTACTGTGTCTCTTCAGGCATAGGCTTCTCCTGCCAGCTATTGCGGTCTGTCGTGGTGCAAACCCTCACGCAAGAAGCATGCCCTACCGCTCTGGGAGTTCAAGGGCGGACAGGTGAAAGGTGACGGTGGCTCGTCCCCCACAACCCCCGCCTCGCTGCGCTCGGCTCCCCCTTCCTCCCCCACTTGTGGGGGGAGGAAGGGGGTAGGGGGATGGAGGAGGGGCGCTGTGGCCCCACCCCAGAAGGACCTGTCCGCCCTTGAACCCACGGGGAGAGGGGGTTAGGGGGTGAGGGACGACCGCCGCGTGAACGCCTCGAGGGCGGTCACGGCCTCCGCCGGGGCCTCGATACCCTGGGTGAGCTTTTCGAGCGGGCACAGGTCAGTCTGGGGCTTATTGAGGATGCGCGGCACGAGGCTGCCGTAGCTCGCTGCGATGCGGGCGCTCGCCAGTTGCGCCAGCGCGCCCTCGCTCATGACCACGCCGTACACGGCGGCGAGGCCGGCGTCAGAGGCCACAAGGGCGGCGGCGCGGCCGACGACGCGGTCGGCGAGGGCGGCGCCGCGAATGCTCCGCTCGCCGCTGGCGGCGTCGAGCAGGCTGCGGACGCCTGGCTGCGCGCTGGCCCAGAGAATCTCGCCCGCCTGCGCGATCACCATGCCCAGGCCCTTCGCTTCCAGCTCGGCCCGCGCGAGGGCGAGATCGGCCATCATCGTATCACTCACAAGTCGTCTCCTTGCGTATTATTTGCGTTCGACTCCTGAAATCTCTGTGGTATAATGTTAGCCGGATTCCGCAGCGTACCCAAGGCGAGAGCGGCGCTCCTCACGCCGGCCTCTTTCTCGTCAGTCTCCAAATCTAAATCTCAATGGAGAGGGCTTATGGACTTCCAGTACACCCACGAACAGCTCATGGTGCGCGATGTGGCGCGCGACTTTGCGGCGGGCGTCATTGCCCCCATCGCCGCCAAAATTGATGAGACGGGCGAATTCCCGTATGAGTCGGTCAAGGAAATGGGCCGGCTCGGCTTGTTGGGGTTGATGACGGCCGAGGAGTATGGCGGGGCGGGCGCTGATACGGTGTCCTATGTCCTGGCGATGCAGGAGATTGCCAAAGTCTGCGCGTCCCACGCGGTGATCATGTCGGTGCAGAATTCGCTCGTCTGCGCCGGGCTAGAGAAGTTCGGCAGCGAGGAGCAGAAACGGAACGTCCTGACCCCGCTTGCCAACGGCCACGCGATCGGGGCGTATTCCCTGACGGAGCCGCAGTCCGGGTCGGACGCGGGCAATATGCGGACGATGGCCCGCCGCGATGGGGACACCTACATCATCAACGGGCGCAAGTCGTGGGTCACCAGCGGTCCGGTCGCCGACTGGATTCTCCTGTTCTGCGTGACGGACCCCAGCAAGGGCAGCCGCGGCACGTCCTGCTTCATCATTGACACGACCCAGCCCGGCTTCAGTCGCGGCAAGACCGAGCCAAAGCTCGGTATCCGCGCGTCGGCGACCTGCGAGCTGATGTTCGAGGACTACTGCGCGCCGGTCTCGATGATGCTTGGTCAGGAGGGCGACGGGTTCAAGATCGCCATGACCATCCTGGACGGTGGGCGCATCGGCATCGCGGCGCAGGCCCTCGGCATCGCCCAGGCGGCCTACGAGGCGTCGGTGGCCTATGCCAGGGAGCGCACGGCCTTCGGCCACGCCATCGCCGAATTCCAGGCGATCCAGTTCACCCTCGCCGACATGGCGATGCGGATCGAGGCGGCGCGGCTGCTCGCGCTCAACGCCGCCGTCAAGAAGGACCGCCACGAGCGGTTCACCAAAGAGGCGTCCATGGCGAAGGTCTACGCCTCGGAAACGGCGATGTGGGTCACGACCAAGGCGATCCAGGTTCACGGCGGCGTCGGCTACAGCAAGGACCTGCCCCTGGAGCGCCATTTCCGCGACGCCAAGATTACCGAAATCTACGAAGGCACCAGCGAGATTCAGCGGGTTGTCATTGCCCGGAACGTTCTGGCCTGAAAGTACCCCCACCCTGGTCGGCTCGCAGAGAAGCCGAAAACCACTTCTAGAGCCATGGAGAGCCTGAATGGATACACCAACGACGAGTGAGGCTGCGAAGGTCAACGGAAACGCCACTGACAATGTCCATCCCCTGGTCCGACGGCTGCGCGAGATGCGCGCGCAGGCGCGGTTGGGCGGAGGCCAGGCCCGGATCGAGGCGCAGCACGCCAAAGGCAAGCTGACCGCGCGGGAACGCATTGACCTCCTCCTGGACGAGAACTCATTCCAGGAGCTTGACATGTTCGTCACCCACCGCACGGACGCCTTCGGCCTCGACCAGCAGAAGTACCTGGGCGACAGTGTTGTGACTGGGTACGGAACGGTCAACGGCCGCCTTGTGTACATCTTCTCGCAGGACTTCACCGTGTTCGGCGGCTCTCTGTCGGAGGTACACGCCGAGAAGATCGTCAAGATCATGGACATGGCGATGAAGAACGGCGCGCCGCTCATCGGCCTCAACGACTCGGGCGGCGCCCGCATTCAGGAGGGGGTGGTGAGTCTCGGCGGCTACGCCGACATCTTCCTCCGCAACACCCTGGCGTCCGGCGTCATCCCGCAGCTGTCGGTCATCCTGGGGCCGGCGGCGGGCGGCGCCGTCTACTCGCCCGCCATCACCGACTTCATCGTCATGGTCAAGGGGACCAGCCACATGTTTGTGACCGGGCCGGAGGTGGTCAAGACGGTCACGCACGAGGACGTGACGTTCGAGGATTTGGGCGGCGCGATGATTCACAACAGCGTCAGCGGCGTGGCGCACTTCGCGGCCGAGAACGAGGCCGAGGCGCTGGACATCGTGCGCAAGATGCTGAGCTACATGCCCCAGAACAACATGGGCGACCCGCCGCGCATCCCAAGCCAGGATGATGCCCTGCGCATGGACGAAGAGCTTGACTACATCATTCCGGATAATCCGAACAAGCCCTACGACATGCACGACGTCATTCGGCGCATTGTGGACGACGGCGAGTTTCTGGAGGTGCAGCCGCACTTCGCCGGCAACATCATCATCGGCTTCGCGCGGCTCGGCGGGCGCTCCGTCGGCATCGTCGCGCAGCAGCCCCAGGTGCTCGCCGGCGTTCTCGACATCAACGCCTCGGTCAAGGGTGCGCGCTTCGTGCGCTTCCTCGACTGCTTCAACATTCCCATCATCACCTTCGAGGATGTGCCGGGCTTCCTGCCGGGCGTCGGTCAGGAGCACGGTGGCATCATCCGCCACGGCGCGAAGCTGCTCTACGCCTACTGCGAGGCGACGGTGCCGAAGGTGACGGTCATCACGCGCAAGGCCTACGGCGGCGCGTACGACGTCATGAACTCCAAGCATGTGCGCGGCGACATCAACTTTGCCTGGCCGACGGCCGAGATTGCCGTGATGGGGCCGGAGGGCGCCGTCAACATCATCTTCCGCAAGGAGATCGCTGAGTCGAGCGACCCGGAGGCGACGCGGGCGCGGCTGGTGCAGGAGTACCGCGAGAAGTTCGCCAACCCCTACGTCGCCGCGAGCCGCGGCTACCTCGACGACGTGATCGAGCCGCGCGAGACGCGCCCCAAGCTCATCAGCGCGCTGGAGATGCTGGCGAACAAGCGTGACACCAACCCGCCGAAGAAGCACGGCAATATTCCGCTCTAGGAGGCAGGCTGAATGTTCAAGAAAGTGCTGGTTGCCAACCGGGGCGAGATCGCGGTGCGCATCATCCGCGGCTGCCACGAGCGCGGCTTGCAGACGGTCGCCGTCTACTCCGAGGCGGACCGTACCGCGCTGCACGTTCGCTATGCCGACGAAGCCTACCTGATTGGCCCGCCACCGGCGCGGGATTCGTACCTCCGCATTGACCGGATCCTGGATGTGGCGAAGCGCTCCGGCGCTGAGGCCGTTCATCCGGGCTACGGCTTCCTCGCCGAGCGCGAAGGGTTCGCCCAGGCCGTCATTGACGCCGGCCTCATCTGGATCGGCCCCCCACCCCACGCCATCCGCGACATGGGCGACAAGGTGATCGCCCGCCGCACGGTGCAGGCCGCTGGCGTCCCCGTCGTGCCGGGTACCTCGGCTGAGGAGAGCCTGTCCGACGCGGACCTGTTGGTGGCTTCCGAGAAAATCGGCTATCCGCTGCTGGTCAAGGCGGCGGCGGGCGGCGGCGGCAAGGGTATGCGCACGGTGCGCAGCGCCGACGGGCTGGTGGACGCGCTGGCGGCGGCGCGGCGCGAGGCGAAGGGCGCGTTCGGCGACGACCGCGTCTACCTGGAGCGCCTGGTCGAGAACGCGCGCCACATCGAGTTCCAGATTCTCGGCGATGAGCATGGCAACGTCATCCACCTGGGTGAGCGCGAGTGTTCCATTCAGCGCCGCCACCAGAAGCTCATCGAGGAGTCGCCCTCGCCCGCGCTCAACGAGCAGTTGCGCGACCGCATGGGCAGCATGGCGGTGGCGGCGGCGAAGTCGGTGGGCTACACCAACGCCGGTACGGTCGAGTTCCTGCTGGACTCGAAGGGCCGCTTCTACTTCCTCGAAATGAACACGCGCCTCCAGGTGGAGCACCCCGTTACCGAGCTGGTCAGCGGCGTGGACATCGTCAAGGAGCAACTCCGCATCGCCGACGGGCGAAAGCTGCGCTATGACCAGGACGAGATTCATCTCAAGGGCTGGGCGCTGGAGTGCCGCATCACGTCCGAGGACCCGTTTAACAACTTCCTGCCCTCGACCGGCAAGATCATCGCCGTGACCGAGCCGACCGGCCCGGGCGTCCGCGTCGAGAGCGCGGTGTACGAGGGGTACGAGGTCAGCCTGTTCTACGATCCGATGATCGCCAAGCTCATCTGCTGGGGCGAGACACGCGCCGAGGCCATCCTGCGCATGCGCCGCGCCCTGGCCGAGTACCGCATCGTCGGCGTCCAGACCTCGATCCCCTTCCACCAGGAGATCCTGGATAGCACCAATTTCATCGCCGGCCACTTCGACACGCAGTTCCTGGAGAAGACGTTCACGATGCCGGCCGCCGCCGAGCGCCGCCACCCGCGAACCGCCGCGATTGTGGCGACCCTCCTGGCGCACCAGCGGCGGCAGAGCGCGTTGAGCATGAACAACGATAGCGACACTGTGGACGGCTGGAAACTCTATGGCCGGCAAAAAGCCGTGCAGAGGTGGTAGACGATGAAATACCTTGCCGAAGTGGACGACCAGCCCTATGTCATCACCGTGGATCATCCGGGGGAGGTGACAATTGACGGCCAGACCTACGAGGTTGACCTTCAGCCCGTGGGCAAGGGCAACATCTACTCCATCCTGCTGGACGGCCAGTCCTACGATGTCTATGTCGAGCGCATCAATGGCGTCTACTATATCAAGATCGGGAGCGAGCGCCTGGCCGTCGTGGTCGAGGACGAGCGCCTGGGCAGCCTGAAGCGCCTCAGCCGCGCCACCGGCGGCACGGGCGAGGCGACGGTCAACGCGCCCATGCCGGGGCTGGTGGTGGCGGTGCGCGTCGAGGTGGGGCAGCAGATCGAGGCCAACCAGGGCCTCGTCATTCTGGAAGCGATGAAGATGGAGAACGAGATTCGCTCGCCCCGCGCCGGTACGATCAAGGCCATCAAGGTCAGCCCCGGCCAGAAGGTGAACCAGGGAGAGGTCCTCGTAGCGATTGAGTGAGCATGGACTATACGATTGTGTTCGACGGCGGCAGCCGGGGCAACCCGGGCGTCGGCTACGGCAGCTACCAGATTGTTCGCAGCCGCGACGGCAAGACCCGGCTCCGCCGCCTTGAGTTCCCGGGAACGAGTACCACAAACAACGAAGCTGAGTACATGACGCTAATCGCGGCGCTCGAGGAGCTGACGACGGGCATCGAGAAGGGCGGCGCGTCGTCCCGCGCGTTGACCATCGAGGTCAAGGGGGATAGCCAGCTCGTGCTCAAGCAGCTCGAAGGCGCGTGGCAGGTGCGTGAGCCGCGCCTCGTCCCGCTGCGCGACAAGGCCCTGGCGCTCCTGCGTCAATTTCGCCAGGCCAAGCTCACGTGGCAGCGGCGGGCAAAGAGCGTCGAGGTGCTGGGGCACTGAAAAGTTGCCCCTTCTTCATGCTGGGTGCAGGCATCTTAATCCACAGTCGGCGTCCGAGCGTGTAAAATAGATGGGTAATACGTCCGTTCAATTGACAGAGGATTTGCCATGAGCACACAAGACAAGGCCGCGGCGGCCGGGGCTGTCGCTGGCGACAATGGCGTCGAACGCTGGACACAGCTGACCCTCTTGCCTTTCGTTAAGAGGAATCCTGAGCGACGCGCCGAGTTCGACACGACCTCCGGTGTCGCCATCCAGCCCCTCTACACGCCCGCCGACACCGCCGGCCAGGATTACGACACTGCTGTCGGCTACCCCGGCGAGTACCCCTTCACGCGCGGCATCTACCCGAGCATGTACCGCGGCCGCTTCTGGACGATGCGTCAGTACGCCGGCTTCGCGTCGGCCGAGGAGTCCAACGCGCGCTACAAGTATCTGCTGGAGCAGGGGCAGACGGGCCTGTCCGTGGCCTTCGACCTTCCCACCCAAATCGGCTACGACCCCGACTCGCCCTTCGCCCTGGGCGAAGTGGGCAAGGTCGGCGTTTCTATCGCGTCCCTGGAAGACATGCTGACGCTGTTCGACGGCATTCCCCTCGACAAGGTCAGCACCTCCATGACCATCAACGCGACGGCGTCCATCCTGCTGGCGCTGTACATCGCCGTCGGCAAGCGCCAGGGCGTCCCCTCGACGAAGCTGCGCGGCACCATCCAGAACGACATCCTCAAGGAGTACATCGCGCGCGGGACGTACCGCTTCCCGCCGGACGCCAGCCTGCGCCTCATCACCGACATCTTCGCGTTCTGCCGCGACGAAGTGCCGAACTGGAACACGATCTCCATCTCCGGCTACCACATGCGCGAGGCGGGCTGCACGGCGGTGCAGGAAATCGCGTTCACCCTGTCCAACGCCATCGCCTACACGCAGGCTGCCGTCGAGCGCGGCCTGGACGTGGACAAGTTCGCGCCGCAACTCTCCTTCTTCTTCGTCGCCGACAACAACTTCTTCGAGGAAGTCGCCAAGTTCCGCGCGGCGCGGCGACTGTGGGCGCGCATCATGCGCGAGCGTTTCGGGGCGAAGGACCCGAAGTCGGCGATGCTGCGCTTCCACACCCAGACCTCCGGCGCATCCCTGACGGCGCAGCAGGCCGACAACAACGTCATCCGCGTGACGCTGCAAGCCCTCGCGGCGGTCCTCGGCGGCACGCAGTCGCTGCACACTAACTCCCGCGACGAGGCGCTGGCGCTGCCCACCGAGGAATCGGTGCAGATCGCGCTGCGCACGCAGCAGATCATCGCCTACGAGAGTGGCGTCGTGGACACGCCGGACCCGCTCGGCGGCAGCTACCTGGTGGAGAGCCTGACGGACGAGCTGGAGCGGCGGGCGATGGAATACATCGAGCGCATTGACAGCATGGGCGGCTCGCTGCGCGCCATCGAGCAGGGCTACATCCAGCGCGAGATTGGCGACGCGGCGTACCGCTACCAGCAGGCCGTCGAGACGAGCGACCGCACGATTGTCGGCGTCAACAAGTTCACGACCGTCGAGGAACACCGGCCGGAGATTCTGCACGTCAGCCCGGAGATCCAGCGCCAGCAGGTCGAGCGCATCCAGGCGCTCCGCGCGCGCCGCGACAACGCGGCCACGCAGGCATCCCTGGCGGCGCTGGCCGCTGCCGCCGGCACGTCGCAGAACCTGATGCCCTTCCTGATTGACGCCGTTGAGAACTGGGCGACCATCGGCGAGATCTGCCAGACGCTCGAGCAGGCCTTTGGCGCGTACACCCCGGCCCTGGTCTTCTAGACCAGAGCGTTTAGCTATGATAAGGTGAGACACTCATGATTAAGCGCATAGATCACGTCGCCATCGCCGTGCAGGCGCTCGACGGCACGATCGATTTCTTTTCGCAGAAGCTCGGCCTGCCCTTCAGCCACATCGCCGACGAGCCGGAGCAGCACGCCCAGGTCGCCTTCTTCCCCATCGGCGGCAGCGAGGTGGAGCTTGTGTACCCCACGAGCCAGGAGAGTGGCGTCGCCAAGTGGCTGGCGAAGCGCGGCGAGGGGCTGCATCACATCTGCTTCGAGGTGGACGACCTGGACGCGGTGTTGGCCCGGCTCAAGGAGCAGGGTGTGCAGCTCATCAATGAGACGCCGGTGACGAACAGCGCCGGCCGGCGACTGGCGTTCGTTCACCCCAAGGCTGCCCACGGCGTCCTCGTCGAGCTGTATGAGGAAGCGAAGCCGTAGATACAACCTGACTGCATCCTTTGGGCTGATGCGCATCGGCTCGCTGTGGAGTACACTGTCGGAGAGCGTTCGTCATTGGAACCGACACGGGTTCGAGTGCGCACACCAGTAGCGTCATTGCCGACCGCGCTCGATGGGGCGGTCGGCTTGTTTTTGACCCTGGTATCGGCGCATGGGTAGCTCCGCACAATAGCGCGGCGACCCCTTGCTGGCGGTGGAGTGACAACTCCACCGCCTCTGGGAAGCGCTGGAGAGCCATCTCTAGCGCCAGCACGATCCCGTAACGTTACCTGGCTTCTTGTGCCTTTCGTGGTCCGACGATTCACCCTGAGGCGTCAGTCCTCCCTGGGACGGCAGCGGCTTGCTATAGACAACGTGGGTAGTGGAGGTCACATGGCTGAAAATCGTGGACGTGGCCGGGGTTCAAAGTCTCCAAAAGAAGAAACTGCCATCGTCAAGGCGGGCGCGCCCCAGAAGAAGCCGGGGCTTGTGGCGCGGATCGCGGGTGACGCCGCCAAGCGCGCCGCTACCCTGGCCGAGACGGCGATGGACAGCGAGATTCTCGCGCCGCTGCGCGAAGTCGCCGAGGATGCAACGGAAGAGGTTGTAGGCGAAACCCTCGACGCTGTCCTTGACGACCTCCAGACGAACCCCAAGGTCGAGGCGCTTATTGATCGCCACGCCGCCCTCCTCATCAACAAGCTCATCAACAGCCCGCTGGTCGAGAGCCTGGTGCAGGCGCAGGCCGAGCGGTTCATCGGCTACCTGGAGCAGCAGCCGGAGCTGCTCGACCGCGTCGTGCAGGCCGTCGCCGACAAGTACGTCGCCTCATTGGAGGCGAACCCGGCGCCCGTGCGCGGCCTCGTTCGCGTCGTCGGCAACGACTACGTCGCCTACCTGACGCAAAACCCGGAGCTAATTGACGGGCTGGTGCAGGCGGCGGGCGACCGCTATGTCGCCTATCTCCAGGAGCGGCCGGAGCTTGTGGACGGCCTGGTGCAGAGCGTCGGCAACCGCTACGTAGGTTACCTGCGGGAGACGCCGGACGTTGTGGACGGGCTTGTCCAGGCTGTCGGGAACCGCTACGTCGCCTATCTCCAGGAGCGGCCGGACGTCATCGAAGGTGTCGTGCAGGTCGCAGCGGGCCGCTACGTGGATCATCTGAGCGCGAATCCCCAGGTCGTGGATGGGCTGGTGCAGGTTGCGGCGGGCCGCTACGTGGATCATCTGAGCGCGAATCCCCAGGTCGTGGATGGGCTGGTGCAGGCCGTCGGCGACCGCTACGTCGGCTACCTGAGCGATTCGCCGCAAATGCTGGACGAACTGGTCCACGCGGTCGGCGGTGGGTACATGACCTATCTCCACGACAACCCGCAGGGCGTCGGCGATCTGGTGCGCCAGGTCGCGGGCGACTACGTGGAGTATCTGCGCCAGTCGCCCCAGCTCGTCGAGGGTCTGGTGCAGGGGGCAGGCAACGGCTATGTCACCTACTTGAGCGAGAATCCCGCGCTGCTGGATGCGCTGATCCAAACTGCCGGTAACCGCTACGTGGACTACCTCCGCGAGCGGCCGGCGCTGATTGACGGGCTGGTGCAGAACGCCGGCGACCGCTATGTGTCCTATCTCCATCAATCGCCCGAAATCCTGACCGGCCTGGTGCAGGCGGCTGGCGACGGCTACGTCGCTTACCTGAGCGACCACCCGGCCCAGATTGAAACGCTCGTCCAGGGCGCGGGCAATGGCTACGTCGCATTCCTCGCGCAGAACACAGCCCTGCTGGATAGCCTCGTGCAGAACGCGGCGGGCGGATACGTGGGCTATCTCGCCGACCACCCGGAGGCCGTGGACAGGCTTGTCCAGGCGGCGGGCGACCGCTATGTGGCGTACCTCCAGCACGCGCCCCAAGTCATTGACGGCGTGGTGCAGGCGGCCGGGGACCGCTATGTGGAGTACTTGCGGGCAACGCCGGGCCTGGCGGACGCGCTCGTGCAGGATGTAGCCGGCCGCTATATCGGCTACCTGAAGGAGAACCCAACTCTGGTCGAGGGGCTGGTGCAGGGGGCGGGCGACGGCTACGTGACGTACCTCCGCGAGAATCCGGACAAGGTCGCGGGGCTGGTCGAGGCGGCGGGCAATCGCTACGTGGGCTATCTCCGCGAAAATCCCGCGATGGTGGACGGGCTGGTGCAGAAGGTGGGCAACGGCTATGTGGGCTACCTACAGGAGAACCCGGCGTTGCTCGACGGGCTGATCCAGAACGCCGGCAACCGCTACGTGGACTACCTGCGCGAGAACACCAATCTGGTGGACGGCCTGGTGCAGGCTGCGGCCGGGCAGTACATCACCCATCTCAGCGAGAACCCGTCGGACGTCCAGCCGTTGGTGAGGAACGCCGCGGGCCAGTATATCGCTTACCTCACGGAGAACGGCGACGAAATCGAGCCGCTGGTGCAGAATGCGGCAGGCCGCTACATCGGCCACCTGGAGGCGAATCCCTCGGCTGTGAGCGGGCTGGTGAAGAGCGCGGCGGGCGAGTACGTGGGCTATCTCAGCGAGAACCCGGCCGACATTCAGCCCCTCGTCAAGAGCGCGGCGGGCGGCTACCTTGCCACGCTGCGGGCCGACTCATCGCCCGTGGACGGCCTCGTCCAGAAGGTGGGCGGGAACTACATGAACTACCTGCGGGTCAACGCCAACGACCTGGACGCGCTCGTCAAGGTCGCCGGTGACCACTACATTGACTACCTCAAGACGTCGCCGGAGGATATCCAGGACATCATCCAGGGGCAGAGTACCAGCCTGGCGACGGAGATCTTCGCCGAGGTTCGGGAGAGGACGGTGACCAGCGACAGTGTCCTGGAGGGCATCGTGCGTGGCCTGCTGCGCATGAAGCCGCGCGAGTATCTGCCGCCGCCCTCGCCACAGGTTCAGGAGAAGGCCGCCCCGCGGCGCTTGCGCTCGGGGGCCAGGCTTCGCGGGCGGCGTCGGGACACCGAGGAAACGTCGGATGCGGCAGGAGGGAAGAATGAGTGACACGAACATGCAGGGCCAGTACGCCGGGTTCATCAGCCGAGCGACCGGGCTTATCATTGACCTGGCGCTCATCTACCTGTTCGTCATTGCGGTTACCTGGCTCACCCACGGCGCGCTGTCGCTCGTCGGCATTGACATCAGCAACTGCCCGGATCACGGCGACTGGGTCTTTCCCGCGATGATCAGGGGCGCGTGCTACGTCGGCAGGTGGCTGGTCGTCGCGTTTGCGGCGCTGGCGCCCACCCTTTACTTCGTTCTGCTTTGGTCCCTGGGCGGCCAGACCATCGGCGATTACACCGTCGGGGTCAAGATCGTGCGCTCTGACGGCGGCGACGTGGGCTTCCTTCGCGCGCTCATTCGCTGGGGCGCTTTTCTCCTGTGTGTGCTGACCCTGGGCGTCGGCTTCTTGTGGGTCATCATAGATGACCGCCGCGAGGGCTGGCACGACAAGCTCGCCCGCACCTGCGTCGTCTACGCCTGGCAGGCGCGCCAGAATGAGACGCTGGTGAACAAGATGCGGCGCTGGCTGCACGAACGGCAAGCCAAGCGAGACGCTAAGAGCGCGGGCTGACGTACGGGCGCATTCGTCCACGCCTCGTTGCCACCGAGATACGACTTACACGGTCGGCGAGAGCGTGGCCGACCCCCGCTGGCGGCGGAGTGACAACTCCGCCGCCCCTGGAGGCGCTGGAGATCCATCTCCAGCGCCAGCACGATAGCTGAGCGCACTACCGCTCGGCGGCCTGCGCCATGTCCTCCGCGTGATAGCCTTCCTCTAGCTTGCGCTCCATCTCCAGCTTCGGGAAGAAGCGCGCCACGATCGCCGCGCCGACCAGCACCGCGATGATGCCGGCGATGTACGCATACTGGTCGCCGGCCAGGAACGACGCCTTAGCCGCCGCCGTAATCTGGCTCGCGTACTGCGGGTATTGCGCCGCCATAGCCTGCGCCCCGGCAAACGACATCTCCAGGCTGTTCGTCACGCTGCTCGGGACCTGGCTGGCGTTCGGGTCGCTCGCCAGGGAGGCCGCCATCGCTGACGCGTAGCCCGCCGCGAGGAACGCTCCGAACAGCGATTGGAACAACGCCCCGCCCAGGTCGCGCTGCAGGTCCGCCGTCCCCGACGCCATCCCCGCTCGCTTCACCGGCACTGACGACGTCAGCGATCGGGAGGCGGGCGTCCCCGCCAGGCCCACGCCGATCCCGACGAACGCATAGCCAAGCGCCACCGGCCAGTAGGAGATGCCCTCCTGCCACAGCAGCAACATCGTCAGGAAGCCCAACAGCACGAACACATACCCGAACAGCAGCGTGAAGCGCGCGCCCCGCGCCTCCACCAGCTTGGCCGAGCGCGGCGCAACCAGGATCATAAAGATCGCGCCGGGCAGAATGGCAAAGCCAGCCTGGACGGTCGAGTAGCTCAACACGTCCTGCAGGAACTGCTGGCCGATGAACATTGCGCCCATCAGCGAGCCAAACACGACGATGCCCGCGAGGGCCGCTACCCAGAACGTCGGGCGGGCGGCGATCTTGAGGTCGTACAGCGGGTTCTTGGCGCGGCGCTGCCGCCAGACGAAGAAGACGGCGGCGATGAGCGCGACCACCAGCAGGCCGAGCGCGGTGGTGCGCATGCTCGCCACCGGCAGGAAGTTGATGCCCAGCACGAGTGAGCCGATGAAGAGCAGCGACAGGATGCCGCCGAGGTTGTCAACGGGCGCCGTCTCTTCGTTGACGTGGGACGGCAAATACAAGAGGGCCAGGATGAGCGCCACAACCGCGACGGGCAGCACCACCAGGAAGACGGCGCTCCACGGGAACACGGTGAGCAGCAAGCCCGACAGCAGCGGCCCGCAGCAGCTGATCGCCCCGCCGATGGCGGCCCACAGCGCGATGGCGCGGGTGCGAGATGGGCCTGGCGCCCAGAGGGCGGTGATGAGAGCGAGGGTGGTCGGGTAGGCCATGCCGGCGGCGAACCCGCCGAAGAGGCGGCCGAAGACCAAGACCTGGATTTGCGGCGCGAAGGCCGATATGATGGCAGCAGGCATGGCGAGAACTACGCCGAGGATGGCGATCTGCTTGCGTCCGTAGCGATCACCGAGGGCGCCGAGCCAGAGGACGGAACACGCCAGGCCGAGGGAGTAGGCGACGGCGACGAGGTTGAGCTGGGTCTGGGAGGCGTCGAAAGAGGCCCCGATGGAGGGGAGCGCGACATTCGCCATTGCGAGCGGCAGGTTGGCGACGGCCGCGATGATGATGAGCGTCGCCAGGACGAGCTTCTCCCGCGCAGGGGCCGCTGTTGAGACGGCCGAAGGAGTAGTGGGTTGCGTACTAGCAGCGACAGCGGCGGACATAGGCAAGACTCCTCTCTGGGGCCACACCGACAAAGCAGGGGCCGCTACGACTTGGTATGGACCGAAGAAACGCTCCAGCACTCCATCCAGATGATCGGCAAGTGCAGATTGCCCAGGGTGCTCAGGATTCCTACAAGCGCCGCGTGGTCGGGACACTGCCCGTCTAGCGTCGTCACGGGCCGCTCACGCTCGTCTACCTCGGTTGAGAAGGTCATTCCGCGCACGTAATCAGAGAAGTCCGGATCTGGGGTTCCAGCAACACAAATGTGGTAGACGAGTGGGGTTGCCACCGACACATCAGGGTTGTCGTAGACCATTCGCCAAAATCCTTTCGCGCGATCTTACGCTCCGAAGAACCACAAGCCCTGAAGCGCCAGGGCAAGTCGCCGCTTTTCAGTATATCACTGGCCTGCCATCTCTGAAAGTACCTATAAGGGAGCACAAATGGTGTATACTTTGCGCATTCGGCCACCCTGGGAGAGAGACGTGCCCCCACTGCCCCGCGTCACGGACTGGCTGTTCGATCTGAACAATCGCTTGCCGCAGCGCGGCGGCGCGCAATTTGGCTCCCGCCCCTACCGCGTCCTCCACGACACATTCAGCGTCGAGACCCAAGACGGGGTCATTCTTCAGGGTGTCCACCTGCGCCGCGGCCACGACACGATCTGCATCTACTGTCACGGCTTCATGAGCAGCAAGAACCTCAAGGCAGTGCCCGGCTTCGTCGAGGGGTTGGCCGAGCGCGTGGACGCCGCCGCGTTCGACTTCCGGGGCCACGGGGAGAGCGGCGGCGAGTGTACGTTCACCCGCCTTGAGGTACTCGAC
>JAXLWJ010000027.1:0-79884 GCA_046328535.1 Anaerolineae bacterium | reverse complement strand
CAGGACGCGCACCTCGGTCGTGGTCAGGTCGTCGCGGCGGCGGAAGGCGGCCAGGCGCGTGCGGCACAGGTAGTTGTTGCGGCCCTTGAGGACGGCGGCGCGGAAGGGGATCGGCAGGACGCGCTGGAGATCGGGCAGGTCCTTGGCGAACAGCTGGTCCTGGAGGTTGATGGTATTGGTGGAGATAACGACTCGCTCGCCGTTCTGCGCCGCCCAGTAGATGGCCGGGATGAGGTAGGCCATGCTCTTGCCGGTGCCGGTGCCCGCCTCGACCAGCAGGTAGCCGCCGTCGTTGAACACCTCGGCCACGTCCTGGAGCATCTGCACCTGCTGCGGCCGGTGCTCGTAGGCCGGGAAGCGCTGGGCGAACGCGCCGTGCGGCCCCAGCAGCGCCGCCAGGCTGTCGGTGTCCAGGAGGGTGCGCGTCCTGGCCTTGCGGAGCGGCTCCAGTTCCTCCTCGCCGGATAGCAGGCCCACCGCGCCCCCGCGCATCGCGCCCTTCGCGCGGAGCTGCGCGCCGATAGACGTGCCGAAGGCGCTGCGCGTCCTGGCCCGCTCGGCGTCCTGGAACACGGTCTTGAGCGGCCAGTCAATGCGCGCCGTCAGGCGGTTGATCTCGCGCAGAATGTCCAGGTCCAGCTCCTCGGCGCGGCGCATGAGCGCCAGGAAGAGGTCGCGGGCGGCGCGGGAGTCCTGCAGGGCGCGGTGGTGGGTGGGGAAGGCGATGCCTAGCTCGTCCATGAGCGTCGCCAGGTTGTAGCGCGAGGCAAAGGGAACGAGGATGCTCGCCAGCTCGAAGGTGTCAATGCTGGCGTGGCCGACGAGGACGCCGGCGCGGCTGAGGTAGCCGAGGTCCTGGCCGATGCTGTGGCCGACGACGGTCGCGCCGCCGACGAAGCGCTCGAACGCGCCCTTGACGGCGGTCAGGGCCGGCGCGCGGCGCACCTCGGCGTCGGTGATCCCCGTGAGTTGCTGGATGCGGAAGGGGAGCGGGCGGCCTGGGTTGACAAGCGTGGTCCACTCGCCCAGGCGCTCGTCCTCACGGAACTTGACCGCGCCAATCTCGATGATGGCGTCGCGGTCAACGTTCAGGCCCGTGGCTTCGACGTCCAGGGCGACATAGACGCGGCTCATAACAACACGAAACCCCCTACGGCGGAAAAAGCGCGGCGGAGGGATTATACACCACTACGCCCCAGACGCAAGTCACAATGCGCCTTTGACCCACTCCCATGTCAGTGCTAAGATTGCGCAGGAGACTCGTCATGTTTGAGCATTCCGCCGCTACGACAAGGCAAGCATAGTGTACCTGGACTATCGCCGGCGCAAGCCGCGCCGTTGGCCGTACATCCTCGGTATTCTGGTCCTCGCCCTGGCCGCTGGCGCCGTCTACGTCGTCCAGTCGCGGCCTGAACTCATCCCCGTCAATCGGATCCGCGAGCTACCCCTGCCAGACCCCATCGCGACCCAGGTGGCGCTGCGCATGGAGACCGTCGTGCCGCCGACGCCGACGGCCGTCCCGACGCCCAGGATTGACTATCTGATGCGCGGGGACGCCTTCTTCCACGAGGGGCAGTTGAGCGAGGCGTTGAAGGCTTACGAGACGGCGGCCCAACTCGACCCGGACAACGCTGCCGTCTACGCGCGGTGGTCCCGCGTCTTGACGCTGCGCCGCTCGTTCAACAAGGCTATCGAGAAGGCGAACCGCGCCATCGAGCTGGCCCCCAACAGCGCCGACGGCTACGCCGCTCTGACCGTCGCCCTCGACTGGAGCGGGCAGTACGACAAGGCGCTCGCCGCCGGGCGCAAGGCGACGCAGCTCGGCCCCAACTCGTCGGATGCCTGGGCGCTGCTGGCGGAGGTCGAGGCGGACAAGGGGCTGTGGGAAGAGTCCATGGACACAGCGGAGAAGGCCGTCTCGCTGGACCCGAACAACTGGGCCGCCGTGCGCAATCTCGGCTACGTGTATGAGACACGCGGGCAGTGGGCGAAGGCCATCGAGCAGTATGAGAAAGCGTCGCAACTCGAGCCGCGCCTGGGCGCGCTGCGCCTGGACGTGGCGCGCAACAAGAAGGCGCTGAAGGACGCCGACGGCGCGCGCGCCGAGCTTATGCGCGCCGTGCAGCTCGACCCGCAGGACCCGCAGGCGCTGGACGATCTCGGCGTGCTCTACTACTCCAACCAGCAGTACAAGCTCGCCGCCGACAACTTCGAGAAGGCGATTGAGGCCAACCCCGACTTTGGGCCGGCCTGGGGCCACCTGGGCTGGGTGTACTACGCCCTCAAGAACTGGGAGGAGGCCGTCACCCACTTCGAGAAGGCCATCAGCATGGGCGAGAACAAGCTCGACTTCTACTACCAGCTGGGCCTGGCGTATGCGTATCTCAAGCAGTGTGACAAAGCCAAGATATGGTTCAACAAGTCCCTGGAGATCGAGCCAAACCTCGACCTGGCGAAGCAGGGCTTGAAGCTGTGCGAGTGACCGAGGGGGACGTGCGAGTCGCCCCCAACGGCGCAGCCGCCGCGCCTGTCGCCGATTTCATCGCGGGCGTAGACTGGGAGGCGGCGCAGGCCGAGGCGGTGGACCTTCTCAGCCGCTTGATCCGCATTGACACCACCAACCCGCCCGGCAACGAGAGCCGCCTGACCGAGTGCCTGGCCGACGAACTGGCCCCGCTGGGGCTGGACGTTCGGCTGCTCGGCGCAATCCCTGAACGCGCCAACCTGGTGGCCCGCTGGTGCGGCGCGGGCGACGCCCCGCCGCTCGTCCTGCTCGGCCACGCCGATGTCGTCTACGCCGACGGCTCGGCCTGGACGCAGCCGCCGTTTGGCGGTGTCGTCAGCGACGGCTATGTCTGGGGACGCGGCGCGGTGGATATGAAGGGCCTGCTGGCGATGCAGGTCATGGCGCTCAAGCTCCTGGCCCGCGCCGGCGTGCGCCTCGCCCGCGACATCATCCTCCTGACCGCCGCCGACGAGGAGGATAGCGGGCGCTACGGTGTCGGCTGGCTGGCCGACCACCACTGGGACGCCATCGCTGCCGAGTACGCCTTTGGCGAGGGCGGCGTGGGGCTGACCCTGAACGGCCGGCCCACATTCCTGGTGGCGACGGCCGAGAAGGGCTACGGCGACGTGCTGCTGCGGGCGCGGGGGCGGGCCAGCCACGCTTCGACGCCGATCGGGCCGAGCGCCCTGCTGCTGATGGCCGAGGCGCTCCAGCGTATCGCCCAGTACCGCTCCAACGTTATCATCACCGAGCCGCTGCAAGAACACCTGCGCGCGATGGGGCCGCTGCTCCCCTGGCGCTACCAGATAGCCGCGCACGCGGGTGCGGCGCCGGGCCTGGCGGCGTGGCTGTTGAGCGATGGCGGCTTCCCGACGCTGGGCCACGCCCTGCGCAATACATTTACGCCGACAATGGTCCACGGGGGGCGCCAGGCGAACGTTGTGCCGGAGATCGCGGAGATGACGCTGAACTGCCGCACGTTGCCCGGCGTGAGCCAGGACGACCTGCTGGCGGAGGTTCGCCGCGCCGTTGGCTCGCTGCCGCTGGAGATGTCGGTGCAGCAGTTCAACCCGGCCAGCGTGTCGCCCACCGCCACGCCGCTCTTCGCGGCCATCGCCGCCGCGATTCGGGCCGACACGCCGGAGGCCGTTGTCGCGCCGTACATGATGCCAGGCGCGACCGACGCGCGCTTCTTTCGCGCCCTGGGCGTCACGGCCTACGGGCTGATGCCGGCCATGCTTTCGCCGGAAGAGATGCTGACGATCCACGGCGTTGATGAGCGGCTGGCGGTCGAGCGGCTGGGGCAAGGAACGCGAGCGATGCTGCGTCTGGTGTGTATGCTCGCGTAGAGACGCGCCATGGCGCGTCTCTACCATGGCGCGTCTCTACCGCCCACCGAGCAATTCGCATATACTTTCCTGGTATGCGATTTGCGATGCAGGACAAAGTCACCGCTGCGCTGATACACACGATTGAGTAGGATTATGCCCAAGCGACGTAAGTTAAGGTTCTGGCCCTCGGTCTCCACGGTGCTCATCATCGTCGGCGTCGTCTTGATGGGGTTCGGGATTGCGACCGCCTATCAGTACCGCCCGCGGCCGCTGACGGCGGCTGAGCAGGCAGCGCTGCAAGAGGGCGAGCGCATGTCCCACTCCGGCGATCCGGTGGTTGCGCCGGCCCTCCTGCCCGACCCCGGTACGGAGCATGTCGCCGATCACGGCGACATCGTGAGCCTGGACGACAGCCAGGGCGCGGGCCAGGGCGCGCCGGCAGGCGATGCCGTTGCGCCGGGTGACTCGGCGGGCGCCGAGACTGCCTCGCCCACAACTGTGCCATCGGACCCAACGACTTCGACCGCCCCCGACACGACGGCGTCGGTCGCGCCCCAGGCAGCGCCCGCCGCCGCCCAACCCGCTGCGCCGGCCGCGCCTCAACCGGCGTTGAACGCGCCGCCACCCGCCCAGTCCTCCCCCACGCGCTTCGTCGCGCCGACTATCGGCGTTGACGCGAAGGTTCAGGATGTGGGCTTCAAGACGGTCAAGCAGGGCAACGGGTGGTTCAGCGAGTGGGAAACGGCCGACTACGCCGTTGGCTTCCACAAGGTCTCGGCGCTCCCCGGCCGCGTCGGCAACACGGTCCTGTCCGGCCACAACAACATCAAGGGCGAGGTGTTCCGCAACCTCATTGACCTGAACATCGGCGACCCCATCAGCCTGTGGGCCGATGGCCGCGAGTACCGCTACGTCGTCACCGACAAGTTCATCGTCCAGGAAGTCGGCGCCTCGATGGATCAGCGCATCGCCAACGCGCGCTGGATTGCCAGCACCGACGACGAGCGCCTGACCATGGTCTCGTGCTGGCCCTACTGGACCAACACCCACCGCGCCATCGTCATTGCTCGCCCGGTCACCTCCAGCAATGGCATCCAGGCGCGCGCCGCCAGCTTCGCCGCCGCGGCCAGCAACCCCGATAGCTGCATCCTCAAGCCAACCGCCGGCCCCGTCGCCGACGCCTGGGCGAACACCGAGGACCTGCGCCGCCGCCTCGGCTGCCCCACGAGCATGCCGAATACGATTCAGACGACGCTGCAAGCCTTCAAAGGCGGGCGCATGATCTGGCGTCCCGACACAGCGAGCATTAGCGTGCTCTACGACGACGGGCATTGGCAGAACGTCCTGAGCGTGACCGGCATCCAGTCGGAAGCGCCGCCGGACGGCGCGCCGCCGTGTGCCCAGGAGCCGAAGCTCGGCTTCGGCAAGGTCTGGTCGGGCATGAGCGCCGTGCGCAGCCGGCTTGGCTGCGCCGTGGGCGACGAGCAGGGCGTCGGCGCCAGTGTGCAGAACTACAACGGCGGCGCAGCCCTCACCTTCGCCGACTCCAGCGCGCCCGTGCTGCTCCTCCGCGACGGCACGTGGCAGACGATCCGCCCGTAAGCCAGTGACCTCGGCCAGCCTCCGCCAGCTTCCCAGCGTTGACCGGCTGCTCCAGTCGCCGGACATCGCCGCCCTGGTGGAGAGTCACGGCCGAGGTCTCGTCGTCGAAGCCCTCCGCGCTACTCTCGACGAGGCGCGCGCCGCCATTCGCGCCGGCGCCGAGCCGCTAACTGTCGAGGCGCTGCTGGCCGCCGCCGAGCAGCGTCTCGCCGCCATCACCGCCCCCTCGCTGCTCCCCGTCATCAACGCCACCGGCGTCATCATTCACACCAACCTCGGCCGCGCGCCTCTCAGCGCCGACGCCCGCCGCGCCATGCTGGACGTGTCCCTCGGCTACTCGAACCTCGAATACGACCTGGCGCCCGGCGCGCGCGGCTCGCGCTACGCTCACGCCGCCCGGCTGCTGGCCGAGTTGACCGGCGCCGAGGCTGCGCTCGTCGTCAACAACAACGCCGCCGCCGTGACCCTCGTCCTGGCGGCCCTCTGCGCGGGCCAGGACGTCCTCATCTCCCGCAGCGAGCTTGTCGAGATCGGCGGCGGCTTCCGCATCCCGGATGTGCTGCGCCAGAGCGGCGCGCGGCTTGTCGAAGTCGGCACGACCAACCGCACCTATGGGCGCGACTACGCCGCCGCGCTGACCGAGGGGGCCGCCGCCATTCTGTGCGTCCACTCCAGCAACTTCAAGATCGTCGGCTTCACCCACCACCCGACCCGCGCCGAGCTGGCCGAGCTGGCCCACGCCCACGGCCGGCTGCTCATTGACGACATCGGCTCCGGCGCTCTGCTCGACACCACCGCCTATGGACTGGCCCCGGAGCCGACGCCCCAGGCGAGCCTCGCGGCGGGCGCAGATCTCGTCACGTTCAGCGGCGACAAGCTGCTGGGCGGGCCGCAAGCCGGCGTGATCGTGGGCCGCGCGGACCTCATCGGCCGCCTGCGCTCGTTCCCGCTCACCCGCGCCCTGCGCGTGGACAAGCTCACCCTGGCCGCGCTCCAGGCGACGCTGTTGCACTACCGCCGTGGCGAGGTCACGCGGATCCCCGTCTGGGCCATGATCGCCGCCAGCCTCGACGACCTGGCGGCGCGGGCCGGCGCGTGGGCGGCCGCCCTCAACGCGCGCGGGCTGACCGCCGCGGTCGTCCCGGCCGAGAGTACAGTCGGCGGCGGCTCGCTGCCGGGCGAGAGCCTGCCGACGCGGGCGCTGGCGCTGACCATCCCCTCGCCCGACGATGTCGCCGCCCGCCTCCGCCACGGCGCACCGCCCGTCGTCGCCCGCATCGAAGGCGACCGCCTCCTCTTCGACCCTCGCACCGTCCTCCCCGAACAGGATGACGCCCTTCTCGCGGCCATCACCGCCGCCGTGTAACCCTCTTGCGCCGCTATTTTAGGACACTGCTAGAGACGCGCCAGATGGAGACGCGCCCAGTAGAGACGCGCCATGGCGCGTCTCTACTGGGCGGCGTCCTGGCCGTCCCGCTCGCCGCGCTGGCCCTGGCGACGCGCGCGGGTGGGACGCGGCGGCGCCGACCGATGCGCGCGCCAAGATTGACCCCGCCGTGTGGCCGCTACTGGCGCGCGGCCCCGCGCCGGTGATCATCGAGGTGGCTGGCCCCTCCTCCATCCCCCCAGCCCCCTTCCTCCCCCCAAGTGGGGGAGGAAGGGGGAGCCGAGCGGGGCGAGGCGGGGGTTGGTGGGGGACTAGCCACCCTAAAGACGCACGCCGAGGCGGCCCAGGCCGGTGTGCGGCAGGCGCTGGCGGCGGCGGAGGCGCAGGGCAGGGCGACGAGGGTCGAGGGGTTGTGGATCATCAACGCCGTGGCGGCCACCGTGGACGCGGACACGCTGCTCGCCCTGGCGGCGCGGCCGGACGTGACCGCCATTCGCGCCGACCGCCCGTTCCGCATCGCGCCGGACGAGGTAGCAGCGCACGGTGTAGTAACGACTTCAGTCGTTTTCCAGGCCGGAGAACGACTAAAGTCGTCACTACAGGATGCGCAACTGGCGCCCGCTCCTGTCACTGGTACAGTGACGGCCTGGGGCGTCGAGCGCATCGGCGCAGATCGCGTGTGGGGGGAGTACGGGCTGCGCGGCGAGGGCGTCACCGTCGCTGTGGTGGACACCGGCGCGCAGTGGACGCACCCGGCGCTGCGGGCCAGCTACCTGGGCGCGAACGGCCAGCACGCCTACGCCTGGTTCGACGCGACGGGCGAATCGCCGACGGTTCCTGTGGACCCTCTGGCCCACGGTACGCACGTCCTCGGCACACTCGTCGGCGCGGACGCCACGCACCGTGTCGGCGTCGCGCCCGGCGCGCGCTGGATGGCCGTCCGTATTTTCGACCACAACGGCGAGTCGTCCGAGTCGCGCGTTCACCGCGCCTTCCAATGGCTGCTCGCGCCGACCGACCTCGACGGCCAGAACCCCGACCCGCGCCGCGCCCCGCAGGTGGTCAACTTCTCCTGGGGCAACATCAACGGGGCGAGCGATGTCTACGCGCCCGATATCGCGCGGCTACGCGCGGCGGGCATCGTGACGGTCTGGGCGGCGGGCAACAACGGCCGCCTGGGCGCAGGAACGGTCGGCACGCCGGCGGCGCTCGCCGGCGTGTTCGCCGTGGGCGCGGTGGCGGCCGATGACACGCTCGACCTGGCGAGCGGGCAGGGGCCGTCGTTCTACGGCCCCCTCAAGCCCGATGTCACCGCGCCCGGCGTCCGCATCCTCTCCACCGTACCGACCGACACCTTCGCGTTGGGGACCGGCACGAGCATGGCCGCACCCCATGTCGCCGGCGCGGCGGCGCTTCTCCGCCAGGCCAACCCGCGCCTGGCGGTGGACGACGTCGAGCGGCTGCTGAGGCTGACGGCGGCCGACCTGGGCGACCCTGGCCCTGACAACCGCTTCGGGGCCGGACGCATTGACGCCTACAAAGCTGTGACCTGGGCGCGGAGCGCGGGCGCGCTCACCGGGCGCGTGACGGGCGTGGCGCCAACGGAGGCGGTCTTGCCCACGGTGCGCGGCGTGCGTCCGTCGGATGGGAAAACGTTCAGCAGTAGCGTCAACGCCGACGGCAGCTACACCGTCACGGTCCCCGCCGGGGTCTACGACGTGACCGCCGACGCCCTCGGCTATACATCGCCGGGGCCGACGACGGTGACTGTCGAAACCGGCGGCATCGCCCACGCCGCCCCCGCGCTCACGCTGGCCCCGCGCTACCCCGTGACCGGCTACGTGGCGCGGCGGGCGAGCGGCGAGGCGCTGTCGGCGACGGTGTCCGCGCTCGACGCGCCGTTCCGCGCGGACACGGTCCCGGACGGGAACTATCGGCTCGACCTGCCGGCGGGGACATATAATCTTGAAGTACGCGCGCCACACACGCGCATCGAGCGCGTGACGGTCACGGTGGACGCCGATCACCCCGCCGCCCGCGCCAACGTTCTCATGTCGGATGCGCCGTCTATCCTGCTCGTGGACGCCGACGCCTGGAGCGGTGACACGGTCGCGCCCTACTACCGCCGCGCCCTGGCCGACGCCGGCTTCGTCCACGACACGTGGGGCGTCAGCGACACCCGTGTTTTCGGCTCGGCAGCGCCGCGCCCAGTGGTGCGCCTGCCGGACGCGGCTGCCCTCCGCCGCTACGACATCGTGGTCTGGACCCATTCGACGTACTCGCCCGGTACCCTGGGCGCCGCGACCGACGGGACGCACGACGCGGTGGGGACGCTGCGCGGCTATCTCGCCGGCGGCGGCCGCGTGCTGCTCATCGGCCAGGACATCGGCTTCTTCGACGTGCAGGGCGGCTGGGGGCAGCCGCCCCTCGCGCCGGACTTCTACCGCGACACGCTCCGCGCCCGCTTCGTCGCGGGCAACGCCGGCGCGGCGAGCGCGGTGGGGACGCCGGGCGACATCTTCGACGGGCTGACCGTGCATCTGTCGGCGCCGGGCGGCTACCGCCGCGACCCGGACTTTACCCTCCAGCCGGACGTCATCGCCCCCCTGGGCGAGGCACGGCTGGTAATGGGGTACAGCGCCGACGATGGCGCGGCGCTGGCGGTCACGAGCGACCCGGCGCGGCTGCTCTACCTCGCCTTCGACCTGGACGGGGCGGCGCGGGAGGAGCAGGCGGCGACGATGCGGCGGGCGCTGACGTGGCTGAGCGAGCCGCCAACCTACCGCGTGTATCTGCCGCAGCTGACGCGACAGACCCGATGACGTCCCGCAGTTGGGCAGATCAGTGGGCCTCTATGTTTGCACTTTGTGTCTGGTGGGGAGGCTTGGAGGGCTGCGCCCCCCAAACTACCCCCTCTCCCCTTCTTGAGTGGGGACTGCGCCCCTGAACGACGCAAGAAACGCCAAAGGTTGTCCGCAGCGCGTGCCTTGGTAGCTCCGCAGTTTTGTGGAAGAGCTATCGTGCTGGCGGTGGAGTTGTCACTCCACCGCCAGCAGGGGGTCTCGACGCTATTGTGCGGCGCTACCTGTGCCTTTTGCGCCCTTTAGATTGCGCGTGCAAGAGATGGGCCTAAAATATAGCGACGAGGAATCAATGCCTCCCCAAGATATTCTCTTCCGAGTGAAGACGCCGCTCGGTTTCTCTGTGTACGTCAGCGTTACCTACTGGCATGTGATTACGACCATCAAACACCCCGTCATAGCGGGGCGCGAAGCATCCGTCCAGGATACCCTCGCCCACCCCGACAAAGCGCCTGTCAGTCGCAGCGATTCCGCCGTCTATCTCTTCTACAAGCTGGAGCGTCCAGGCCGGTGGATATGCGCGGTCGCAAAGCGCCTCGACGGGGAGGCCTTTCTGATTACCGCCTACCCTACCGATGCAATAAAGGAAGGAGCACGAATATGGCCGAAGTGAAAGTGTACTTCGACCAGGTGGGCCAAACCCTGACCGTGTGGTTTGGGAACCCGCAGGATGAGTATGTCGCCGAAGAGACCGGCGACGAGGTCATCCTGATGAAAGATAAGGACGGCCACGTAATCGGCTTCGAAAAACTCAACTTCTCGGTCGCCAGCCTTGAATCCTTGCGCGTCGCATTCGAGACGATCGCCGCCTGAGCAATTATGGCGTTTCGCTGAAACGCCCGGAGACTCCCATGTCCAAGACCGGCTTTGCCCTCATCGGCGCGGGCCTGTTCGGCCAGCGCCACGCCCAGGCCTACAGCCGCCACCCCGACGTTGACTTCGTCGCGGTGTGCGACGTAGACGCCGAGCGCGCGCGGCGTACCGCCGAGCAGTACGGCGCGCGCCGCCATACCTCATCCCTCGACGACATCCTGGCCGACTCCACCATCACCGCCGTCTCCATCGCCACGCCGGACTTCGCCCACCACGATGTCGCGGTCGCATGCGCGGCGGCCGGCAAACACATGCTCGTCGAGAAGCCCCTGGCGACGACGGTCGCCCAGGCCGAGAGCATCACGCGGGCGGCACAGAACGCCGGCGTCATCCTCATGGTGGACTTCCACAACCGCGTCAACCCCCCGGTCTTCAGCGCCCGCGAGGCCATCCGCCGCGGCGACATCGGCGCGCCGAGCTACGTCTACGCGCGCCTCAGCAACACGACGGCAGTGCCGCTGAGCATGCTGTCGTGGGCCAGCCAATCGTCGGCGCTGTGGTTCCTGTGCAGCCATACCTTCGACTTAGTGCGGTGGCTGCTGGATGACGAACCGCGCAAGGTGTACGCGGTGAAGCGCGAGGGCATCTTGCGCGAGATGGGCATAGACGCGCCAGACTTCCACGTGGCGACGGTCGAGTTTCGGCGCGGCGCGGTCGCCGTGTTCGAAAACGCCTGGATCCTGCCCCAGACGCACGCGACGGTCAAGGACATGAAGGTCGAAATCCTGGGCAGCGCGGGGGCGCTCTACCTGGATACGTCCCATAACCGCACGCTGGAGATGTACACGGCGGAGCGCGCCGCGTACCCCGATCTGATGGCGCCGCCGACCGGCGCGCACCTGACCGGCTTCGTTCTGGATAGCATCGCCTACTTCGTGGACGCGGTGACGCAGGGCAAGCCCCCCCTGGCGACGGGCGAGGACGGCATCGCGGTGACCCGCGCCATCTGCGCCATTATCGAGTCGGCCGAGAAGGGCGAGCCGGTCCTGCTTGACGGTTGACGCAGGTATTCAGCGAGCCACGCTCGGTGAGATAGTGCGAACACCCTCGTGGCGCTCATAGCTGAAGAACCAGATGACGAACCAGGATAGCAGGATTTGAATAGCGACGACTGTCGTCACAATAAGGTCAACCTCCCTCAGACTCATGGTGCTTGGGAAGCTGCCTCCGAAGATAAGCGGAATATCGAGGAGGTTGAGGATAACGATCGCGGCCAGCAGTGCCATGCTCCCCCGGTAGATCCACCAGCATGCAATGCCGTACATCGTTTCCACGGCGAAGGCGAGCAAGGGAATATCGTACACGCCTAGCCCGACGACCGGCGAGTTTGGAAGCGGAGCAAGCGCGATGTCCGCTGGGTGCATGATCAGGTCGAGGAAGATGTGCGACGCAATACCGATGGCGAGCGCCAACCCGACGGCGGGCTGACGCAGCCCGTACGCGAAGATCAGCCAGGTAATCAGGGCCAGCCCGAGGCCGGTCACTATCGAGTGCGAGTAAGGCAAGAAGCCGAGATGCATGACGCCGTTTTCAACAGTGATGTGCTCGAGGCCGAGGTAGTTGAAGACGACCCACAGTACTTCCACAGCCTGCACTGCGAGCAGGAGCCAGACGAGCGGAACCGAGCGGTTGTACTTCTTGATGACGAGGGCCGTTGCGGCGTGATTGACAGCATACATGCAGAACAGTCTCCTTGCCTACGCGGCGTGAGCATGGGCGGCGCCCCCTGGAGATAAGCGCAAGTCGTCCATGGACGACTCTGCCGTCTCACATGAAGTGCCATTGATATTAGCCAGCGCCGAAACAGCAAGAATCGGGCCAATGAGTGACAGGAAGGCGCGCGGGCTATTCCAACATATCGATTGTGAAATAAGTGGAGGCTATCATGACCGACACGACACAAAGCAATGAGTTGCTGGCTTCGACGGCCCACTGGACGGCGGCGGTGCGCGCGGCGGAGAGCGTCCGCGGTGACCGGTTATTCGACGATCCGTGGGCGGCGCGGCTGGCCGGTGACGAGGGCGCGGCGTGGATTGCGCCGCGCCCGGCGGAGAGTGTAGTCCCGATTGTCTTGCGCACGCGCTACTTCGACGACTTCCTGGAACGGGTGACGGCGGAGCATCGTATCCGGCAGGTGGTCATCATGGCGGCGGGGTTGGACACGCGGGCGTACCGCCTGGCGTGGCCGGAGGGGACGCGGTTCTTCGAGCTGGACCAGCCGGTGGTGCTGGCGCACAAAGAGAAGGTTCTGACCGCGGCCGGCGCGCAGCCAACGTGCCCTCGTGCGGCCATCGAGGTGAACCTGGCCGAACCGTGGCAGGACGCGCTCGTCGCGGCCGGGTTCGTGGCGGGGCAGCCGTCGGTCTGGCTGCTCGAAGGCTTCCTGTTCTACATCCCGACCGAGCTCCTTACGCGCCTGCTCGGCGACGTGGCCGATTTCGCCGTCGCTGGCAGCTGGCTCGGCTGCGACGTGATCAACAGCGATATGCTGACGTCACCGTTCACCCGTGGCTGGGTCGAGATGCAGGCGCAGGCTGGCGCACCCTGGATCGGGGTCCTGGATGATCCGGCCGCTTTCCTGGGGGGACGCGGCTGGAACGTCACGCTGACCCAGGCGGGGCAGCCGGATGCGAGCTACGGCCGCTGGACGCTCCCAATTATCCCGACGACCATGCCCAATATGCCGCACAACTGGTTCGTGACGGCGCAAAAACGGGATAGTTAGCCCTTGAGCGCGCCCATGCGGACGCCTTCGAGGAAGTATTTCTGGAACAGAAGGAAGAAGAGAATCATGGGCAGGGCCGCGAGAGCGGCGCCCGCGAAGATGATGCCCCAGTCTGTCATGAACTCACCCTGGAGGTTGGCGACGCCGACCGTCAGGGTGTAGTTTTGGGGCCGGGTGAGGGCGATGAGCGGCCAGAGGAACTCGTTCCAGCTGCGGACAAAGGCGAAGATCGCCAGGGCGGCAATGGCGGGCTTGCATAGGGGCAGGATGATGTTCCAGAACACGCCCAGCTCGCTCGCCCCGTCAATCCGCGCCGCGTCCTCCAGCTCCGAGGGCAGCGTCTGGATGTATTGGCGCATGAGGAAGATGCCGAACACCGTCGCCGTGCCAGGGAGGATGATGGCCCACGGCGTGTCAATGAGGCCGATCTGCCGCGTCACGATGTACAGCGGGATGAGGGTGACCTGGATGGGGATCATCAGGGTGCTGAGCAGGAGCCAGAACAGGATGTCGCGGCCGGGGAAGTGGCGCTTGGCGAAAGCGTAGCCGGCCATCGTGTCGAAGATGACGTGCCAGACGGTGACGACAAAGGCGATGAACAGGCTGTTGACCATCCAGTTCATGTAGAACTTCGTGCCGCCAAGCAGGCGCTGGAAGTTGTCGAGCTGGAAGGCGGGGATGAGGATGGGCGTCAAGGGCGGCGTCGCGGTGATCGGCGTCAGGGCGTTGACGAACAGCCAGTACATCGGGAACAGGGCAATGATGGCCGTCGCCACCAGCACGGCCCAGACGAAATAGCGGCTCGGCCCACGGCGAATCTTCGTCGGCGCGGCGGCCCTGGTCGCGGTCTGGGCGTCTGTGGAGGTTGAGACGGTTGCCATAATGGACTCGCTCGTATCCTGGCTTAGTACTCTACGTCGCTGCGCAGGAAGCGGAACTGCAACAAGGCCACGGCCGCGACCATCACGAACAGGACAAACGCCTGCGCCGAGGCTACGCCAAAGTTCAGGTCTTTGAAGCCGTTGTTGTAAATCTGGGTCACGATGGTCTGCGTGCTGTTGCCGACGCCACTCGGCACCATCACGTAGATGCGCTCGAACACCTCGAAGCTGGCGATGGTGTAGATGACGACCAGGTACAGCGTGGTGGACTTGAGCAGAGGAACGGTGATGTTCCACCATTTCTGGACGCCGTTGGCCCCGTCCAGGTCCGCCGCCTCATAGTACTCCTGCGGAATGCCGCCCATCGCCGCGCTGTAGAGGACGACAGCGACGGCCGGAATGGTCAGGATGGCCGAGAGGGTCACGCTGCCGAGGGCGATGCTCGGGTCGGACAACCAGCGCACCGGCGGTAGCCCGACCAGCCGCAATAGGTAGTTGGCGAAGCCCCACTGGGCGTTGAAGATGTAGGCCCAGGTCATGCCGATGATGAGGGCGCTCGTCACGGCGGGCAGGTAGTAGGCGGCGCGGAAGAAGGTGCGCAGCTTGTTACCGAGCGGCTGGATCAGGCTCGCCAGGGTGAGGCCAATCAGCACGTTGAAGGTGACGGTGAAGACGGTGTAGATGAGGGTGTTGAGAATGGACGTGACGAAGATGTGGTTGAGCTGGGTAAAGGCGTCCACGTAGTTCTTGTAGAACGGGTCAACCCACGCCCCGCCGCGCACCAGGCTGTAGCGCTGGAACGAGATGATGAACGCCCACAGCACCGGGATGAGCGCGAATATTGTGAACGTGAGGAGACTGGGCGCGATGAACACGTAGCTCCACCCGTACTTTCGCCAGAACTTCCGCATAAACCCTCAGGTTCTCACTGCCAACTGCGCTATGAAAGTTGGTTCGGGCTGCGTCGTCGCCTCCCGAAGCCACCGACTCAAGTCGGTGGCTGAGAGGGCAAAGTCTGCTGAAGCAGGCTCGGTTGGGAACGACGCCGCATAGCCAGCCTGCTTGAGCAGGCTTGACCATAACAGACGCCGATTTCAATCGGCGGCGACGCCAGGCGACAGCCAGCACTTTCATCCGTAAGGATGCGCCGCAGGCGGCAGAGGGCCTGCTCAGAATCGTCACGCCCTGCCGTCATGCTGAGCGAAGCGAAGCATCTGGGCCGCCGCAGTCCAGACCCCTCGCTCCGCTCGGGGTGACAGCCTAGACGTTCCTTGAGTCGGCGCATACCGCCACGGGCATGAGGGCCTCGCAATGACCCTCAAAGATGCTACTTGGCCGTGAGCAACTGCTGCGCCTCGGCCGCGATGGTCTTCATCGCCTCGTCGGGCTTGACCTTGCCGAAGACGATGTTCTGGTACTGCGGGTGGAACAGGCGGGTGAACTGCGCCCACTGCGGCACAATGGGCGTGACCCACATGTCCTGAATCACCGGCAGGAACTTGTCCAGCGGCGGGGCGACCTTGACCGACTTGCGCGCGCCGGGCGCCAGGTAGAAGCCAGTCGCGGCGGTCGGCGACGGCGGCACGTCCTGCTGGACTTCGCCGCTGGTCAGGTAGCGGGCCAGGTCCATACCCGCCTTGAGCTTGGCCTCGTCCTTGTTCTGCGCCACGGCGATGAGGCCGACGGCCCCGCCGGTCAGCTTGTTGCCGTTGACAGTCGGGATCGGGTAGATGTCGAAGTTGACCTTGTCGGCGACGAGCTGCGGCGCGAAGCCGGTCGCGTCAATGACCATGGCGTACTGCTTGTTCTTGAAGCCGCCCTTGACATCCGAGTCCTTCTGCGAGCCGAAGTCGGGCGGAGTGACCTTGTCCACCAGGGCCAGGTTGGCGAAGCGCTGGAGGCCCTGCGCCGCCGCCGCCGAGTCGAAGCCGAACTTGCCGTCGGCGGTAAGCGCGCGGACGCTCTTGTCCTGGTTCATCCACATCGGCCAGGTGTTGATGACGCCGGGGTCAATGAAGCCGCTGAAGCCGTAGACCTGCTCGCCGTTGGCGCGCTTGAACGTCGTCTTCTTGGCGGCGTCCACGAACTGCTCCCACGTCCAGTCCTTCGGCGGCAGGGGGACGCCAGCTTCCTTGAACACGTCGGTGTTGACGTAGACACCCATCGGGACGACCCACAGCGGCCAGGCGAACGCCTTATTATCCTTGAGGCGCGTCACGTCCAGGACGTTGGGCAGAATGTCGGCCTTATCGGCATCGGTCAGGAAGGGGTCAATCGGGGCGACGAGGTCGTCCTTGACGAAGGCGGGCAGGCGGTCCGACGGGATGCGCAGCACGTCAATGCCGGTGCCGGTCTGGAGCGACGTGGTGAGCTTCGTGAACCCCTCGTCGTTCGGCGGATAGCCCGTGATGTTGACCTTGATGTCGGGGTTGTCGGCCATGAACTGCGCCACGGCCAGATCGAAGGGGTTAGCAAACTGGTTGCCGGGGGTGTAGCCAAGGACCCACAGGTTCAGGTCGCCCTTATAGCCGCTGTTGCTCTTGCGCAGGCCGCCCTTCGCCTGGGCGGGCGCGGGGGCAGCGGCTTTCGGGGCCTCGGTCGCTTTCGGCGCTTCCGCTGCCTTCGGCGCGTCCGTGGCCTTCGGCGCTTCTTGCTTCGCTGCGGCCGGGGGGGCCGTGGGCTGAGCAGCGGCCGGTTGGGCGGGTTGCGCGGGCTGAGCCGCCGGGGCCGACTGGCCGGCGCAGGCAGCAGCCAGGGCGACGAGAGCCACCAGAATGAGCGCGGCGAGCCAGCGTGGGGTATGTCGTAGAAGCATGCTCCATCCTCCTCATTGAGTAACGGTATCGGCCCCAGGGCGGGGCGGCCACGGCCTAACGACGCCGTGGCGCTTCAACGTTACCGCAAAGCGACGAAGGAGTCAAACCGACAACATCGCGCTACCGTCCCTAGATGACAAATCATTGTATGAAAGTCATTGACAAAGCCCTTGATTCGATGTATGATGGGTATAGTCAACGATTGACCACAGAGGCGGACGATTCGAATACCTTGCTCGAAAATGCTAATTTCCTCAGGAACGACACAAGAAAGGAGCAGACGCAATGTTAATCGAGCCAAACCGAACCCTGGTGCGACGGGCTGTGGATGAGTTCTACAACCCCGGAAATCTTGCCGCTGCAGACAATCTGTTTGCCCCTAACTACGTCAACCACGATCCCAACGCGCCCGAGGCCCGGACTCTTGAGGGCCTCAAGGCGTTGCACGCCGCGCGGATCGCTGCCTTCCCGGACCAGAAGGTGACCATCGAGGCGATGTTTGCAGAAGGCGACATGGTTGCCAAGCGCTGGTCATGGCATGGCACCCACCTCGGCGAGTTCTTCGGCGTCCCGCCCTCGGGCAAGGCGGTCAGCCTGGAGGGTGTCACGCTGTACCGGATCGCCGGTGGGAAGATTGCGGAGTGCTGGTGGGGCTACAACACGCTCGGTCTCTTGCAGCAGATCGGCGCCATCCCGATGCCGCAGGGGGCCAGCGCCTGAGCGGACAACCTGACGACACGCAAAAGACACAGCCACCCGGTCTCGGGTGGCTGTGTGTCCGTTCCTTCAATTGTCTGCCCTGGCAAGCAAGTTCCGGTTTCAATCTTCGGCGTCGTGATTCGAGTCCGCTAGCTGGTCACTCACGCTTGCGTTCTCAGCCTCGGAGTCTTCCATTAACGTTAGCTGTCGCGGAGGTCCAGGAGCCAATTCCGCAGGAACGTCTGCCTTCACTCCTGATCTGGTTCGACCTCCGTCCGAGGCGAGGGGTTCGTCGGGTGTTCCATTCCAGAGAATGCCCGGATGCGGCAGGCGATAGTAGTTACCCTCGCTATCCTTTGAGGGTTTCGTCCCGCTCTCAGCGCCAGGTGGGCGTGCAAAGCGTCCCTGCGCGCCGACCAGGTATTCTTCAACCAGGTCACAACATACCCACCGCCGACTCAGGCGTTCGGCCACCTCGCCTGTCACGCAGCTGCCACCAAATGGATCAAAGACCAGGTCACCTTCGTCAGTGAGCATACGAATGAAGAATTCCGGCAACCCGGCTGGATAACGAGCAGGATGAGCTTTGATACCTCGCTCCTGGCAATAGCGTAGATAATAGCTATTACTTTCCGTGTTGGGAATGGCGATCAGATTTGGGGGGATGGCCGCGCCATTGTTCACGGAGAACTTGGTGCTGATATCATGGCCCGAAGGCCTCTTTTTGGCCTTGTAGCCCTTCTGGAGCAATTCGTGCATGCTTGGGCTGTACGGTTGAAGCACGCGGCGGTTGCTCGCTTTCGGCCATGGTGTCTTGGAAAGCCACCACACTGTATTGATGGCATCTTTCACGCGAATCCGGCGCACAGTGACCCACTCGGCTGGCGTAGGCAGGCGCGAAGGATTCCACCAATAGAAGTCTTGCGCGAGATAGAACCCAAAGTCCTCACATAGCATCATCGGCAGTTTGAAATGATACAGACTTCGCGTAGGTTCTCCCGGGTTCCACGCGCCGCCGATATCAATCACCAGGCTTCCGGTGTCTTTGAGGACACGATGGAATTCGGAAGCAAACGGCTTGAACCACTCCAGGTACAGACTCGCTTCGACATTCCCGTACTCTTTTTTTCGTACCAGCCCGAACGGTGGGCTCGTCATAATCAGGTCAATGCTGTCGTCGCTGAAACTTTGCAGCACCTGGAGCGCATCGCCCAGATAAATCTTGCCTAACTTGGTCTCGAAAAACAGAGACACCTCGTCGTTATGCGAGTCCGACACGCGGCCTCCTCAGATCTCCATCTTCTTCAGCGTCATCGCGTGACGCGCTTCACGGTTGAACGCATCCACGATGTAAGTAGGGTTCTGCCGAACGGAGTCGAGATCGGCGTGGTCAATCATGACAACGCATAGATTTGAGTCGGACATAATCTTGTTCGCGTATCTACGCGCTTCTGCCCCAATAGTACCTGTCGTCACAATCACGATGACGTTGCTCTTGAGAAAATGGGTCAGACCAACTTCCTTAGCTACATCATCGAGGGAAACGCGGGCCGTGTTCTTACATTGAACTTGCCAGCGCGAGAAGACGAGGCGAGCAGATTGGAAGATGATGTCTACTTCGGCGCCTCCCGTGGCCTCGGCTCGGAGGCGTGTTGCGACATAGGTCATATCCAGCAGCCGCATCAACTTGAAGGCAAGCGCTTCCAGCGCCAGGCCCGCGACGTAGCGATTCGGCGCTGTGAGTTCGGCGAGGATATCTCCCAGAGGTTTCCTCAGCAGGTCCAGCAGCTTCGGGTCCGTCTGTTCCTTGAGTTGGTCCAATAGAGGCTCAACCACCTCTGTGATCAGCTTATCGGTTGGCGCTACCTCAAAAGGTTTTGCGCCGCGCCCCTCTGTGGTTTTGGTCGCACTGATGTAGCCAGTCTCCACCAGCGCGTTCAATACCAGCTTCGGCAGGCTCTTTTCCGGAAACCTCACGCCGTAGGTTGCTTGCGCGAGTCGGGCAACTTCGTTGGCAGGGCGAGGCTCTTTTCCTCCCATATTGGCAAGCGCCAGGAGAAATGCGCGCTGCTCCGGCGTGAAGCGAGCGAGAACCTCAAATTCTTCAGGACTGACGCCTAACACCTCGCCCAGCCTGAGTTCATCAACCTGCCAGCGCGCACCAACAAAGACACCAGCCTTCGCCAGCCACAAGCGCATAATGCTAGGATGTTTGCCGCCTGAAGGGTAGTCAATGCCGCGCTCAGCAAGCGCGTCACGTAGCGTCGTCAGGTTCACTTCCTCGCCTGCGGCGGTCATGTCCTGTATGCACTGGATCAACGCGCGTCCCTTAAGGTTGAGGAGGATGTGCTTCGCCAGGGTAGCATACAGCCTCGGCTGATCGTGCCTGAGGTCGTAAAGTTCATGACCGAAATCGGTCAGGTTGGCGTCGTCGTCAATCAAGCCGTACGCTTTCATGCCCAAGCGGCAGTTCATCGCCAGGGTATTCTTGTTACGCTCGTTGCCGTGACCATGTTGGCGAAAATAGCGGTCCCGAATCGCAGCCTGTAACTCCTTCGTATTGCCGGAGTGTTCCCAAACTAGCTCCAGCAGTTCAGGCAGATCAATTTGCGAGGGGGAGAACTCGCTCCCAAACGGAAGATCACTCTTCTGGGGCATGGTATTGAGCCTGTCGGGCAGTGATAGTGGCGTTGCGCGTACGCGATATTATAGAGCGTTTTGGCGTGACTCAATAACGCCGGAGCGTCGTCATCGTCGGGGTGAGGCGGAACATCCACAGGCCGATGGGGAGAAAGATGATCAGGGCGCACATGAAGTACGCGGCGGCGAGCCAGACGCCGCTCCACCACCACCCGATCAGGAGGAAGAACGCGGCGCGCACGAAGAAGTTGTGCTGCGGAACGTCGGACTGGCTGATGGTGACGCGACCTTGCGCATCCGTCGTGACGGTGACGTAACGCTCCGGGTTCTGGAGCGCGAGAAGCTTGGGGATGTTGTTGAGGATCGCCATGCCCAGCGGCAGGCCGATGATTGTGACGTTGAGGAGCCAGGCGAGTGTGGTCGCCAACCCGCCCAGCCACCAGCCGATGAAGATGAACCACAAGGCTTGCACGAGGCAGCCCGGCCCGCTGCTTTCCGTCCTGACGACAACACTCTTTTGCGAGGGACTAACATTCGCCATAATCAATATCCCTGTTACGCGCCGACGAGTTGCAGGATGCCTTCCATGGGGATGCGCACCCAGCTCGGCCGGTTGTTCAGTTCGTATGCCATCTCGTACAGCGCCTTGTCCAACAGGTAGGCGTCCAGGAGGCGGTGCAGTTCGTCGCGCGACGCTGGGATGAGGGGTGACGGGCCGACGGTCTCCAGGTAGCTCTGCAAGAAGGCGGCGCTCGTCCAGCGGTGCCAGAAGCGCGCCCACGGCTCCAGCGTGTGCGCCTCGTCTGGCTCGAACGTGATGCCCGGCGCCTGGCCCATCAGCACGGCGTAGGGCGCGTAGTGGAACGAGCGCAGCATCCCGGCGACATCCTGGAGCGGGGAGCTTTTCATCCGCCGCTCGCTCATCGGTCGCGCCGGCTCGCCCTCGAAGTCTATGATGTAGAAGTCGTCGCCGGTGTAGAGCACCTGGCCCAGGTGGTAGTCGCCGTGGATGCGGGCGCGCTCGGCGGCGATGGGCTGGTCGAAGGCGGCGCGGAGCCGCATCAGGAAGATCTCCTCCAGGCCCATGATCTGCTGCCCGGCCGAGCGCGCCGGCTCGGAGAGGCTGTCGCAGCGCGCGTTGAGCGTCTGAAACGCCCCCGTCGCGCGGCCGCGCATCGAGGCGAGGGCGGTCTCGCGGAACGCCGGGTCGAAGGGCTGCGGCGCGAAGTCGGGATCGGTCGGGTCGGCGGCGAGGGCCAGGTGCAGCTCGGCGGTGCGCTGGCCCAGCAGCCGCGCCGACGCCAGGTAGCCATCCACGACGCTGCGGGCGCTGTCGGGCGGCTCCTGGCCGACGAGATCGAGGAGCGACGCACGCTGCCAGCGATCGTCGAGGGGCAGGGGCGGCTCGCGCAGCGTGTCGCGGAACGACTGCCCGATTTCGCGCAGGGTGAAGCTCCAGGCGTCGCCCTGGTTCGGCACGAAGCCCTGGAGGAAAGCGAGGCCGGCGGCCGGGCGGCCGTCGGCGCGGTACTCGATGGTGCCGGCGGCGGGCGGGACGTGCTCGAAGGGAACGCGGTCGGTGAGGAAGACGCCGATTTCCAGGTCGGGGTTGATGCCCGGCTCCAGCTTGCGGAACACCTTCATGATGAGCCGGCCGCCGTAGATGATGGACGTGTTGCTCTGCTCCGCCGTGCCGACCTTGGGGGCCAGCAGCGTGGCCGGGTCGCCGCGCAGGGCCGCGAAGGCATCCGTCGGTGTCGCCTGGAGCGCGCCGACCTCGCCGCCGGCCCGGCCGCGCCCGGCGATCAGGTCGAGCAGCGCGGCGCAGAACGCCGGATCGAACAGCGCATCGAACAGCACACCCACGCCGTCGCCAGACTCGACCACGGCGACGACGGCGTGGGGAACGTCGCGCAGCCAGTGGGCGACGCGCTCGTGGGGGGCGAAGGTGAGCGGCAGAACGTAGGTGTCGCCGCCGCCGTCGGCATACGCCAGGCGCACGAGCGTAAAGTAGGCTGTTCCCCCCGCGCCCGTCAGCGGAATTGTGTCCACGATCTGCGCGCCGGCGATGCGCCGCGTCTTCGCGCCGAACCAGCGGCGCGGGTGGACGTAGGCGGGCAGGATGGCTTCGAGGGCGGCGCGGCGGCCGGGCTGCAACAACTCCTCCCAGCCGCCCGGCGTCGTCAGCGTCGGCGGGTTGTGCGACAACATATCCGTCTCCTACATATAATAGTCGAAGTCGTGCTCGGTGCGGATGCGGCGGCGGATGACGAAGATGTGCGCCTGGCCGAGCTTCGGGTCGAGCGCGACGTAGTTGCGCGGGCCGTTCCACAGGTAGCGCGCGTCCGTCAGCAGGTCGTGCATCTGGTAGGGCATGTCCGGGGCGACGCCGAGCCGCTCCAGCTCCAGCTCGAGGATGCCGGCCTGGGCGTGGTGCGGGTCCAGGTTGACGACGACGAGCACCTGGTTCGAGCCGTCGTCGGTCGCTTTGGTGAAGGCGATGATCTGGTCGTTGTCCACCTTCTGGAAGCGCAGGTTGGCGTTGCTCTGCAAGGCCTTGTTCTCGCGACGGCAGGCGTTGACGCGGGCGATGAGGTCGCGCAGGCTGTCCGGCCGGTCAATGTCCCACTGCCTGATCTCGTACTTTTCGGAGTCGAGGTACTCTTCCTTGCCGGGCGCCAGCGGCTCGTCGTCGTACAGCTCGTAGGCCGGGCCATAGATGCCGTAGGCCGGGCCGAGGGTGGCCGCCAGGACGAAGCGCGTGACGAAGGCGGGCGGCCCACCGAACTGGAGGTATTCGGGCAGGATGTCGGGCGTGTTCGGCCAGAGGTTGGCGGTGAAATACTCGCGCACCTCGGTCTGGGTCAGCTCGGTGAGGTACTCCGTGATCTCGCGCTTGGTGTTGCGCCATGGGAAGTAGTTGTACGATTGGGTGAAGCCGAGCTTGGCGAGGCGGTACATCACCTTGGGGCGCGTGAACGCCTCGGAGAGAAAGATGGCGCCGGGGTACTCGCGCTTCACCTCGCCGATGACCCAGTGCCAGAAGCCGAACGCTTTGGTGTGCGGGTTATCCACGCGGAAGATGCGGATGCCCTGCTCGCACCAGAACAGGAAGATGCTCTTTAGCTCCTCCCACATGCCCTGCCAGTCTTCGCTCTCGAAGTCGAAGGGGTAGATGTCCTGGTACTTCTTGGGCGGGTTCTCGGCGTACTGGATCGTGCCGTCGGGGCGGTGGCGGAACCACGCCGGGTGCTCCTTGACGTAGGGGTGGTCGGGCGCGCACTGGAAGGCGATGTCCATTGCCAGCTCGAGGCCGTAGTCGGCCGCGCTCCGCCGCAGGCTCTGGAAGTCGTCGAGCGTGCCAAGCTCCGAATGGATGGCCTTGTGGCCGCCCTCCTCAGCGCCGATGGCCCACGGGCTGCCGGGATCGTCCGGCTGCGCGACCACGTTGTTGTTGCGGCCCTTGCGGAAGCTGCGCCCGATGGGGTGGATGGGTGGCAGATAGAGGACATCGAAACCCATCGCGGCGACGTAGGGCAGACGCGCCTCCACGTCGCGGAACGTGCCGTGCCGGCCCGGCTCCGGCGCGCACGAGCGCGGGAACATCTCGTACCACGCGCCGAACCGCGCCACCTCGCGGTTGACCTCGACCGCTAGAACCTTATCGTAGCGAGTGGCGTATAGCCGCTCGGCGTGGCGGGCCATCAGGTCCGCCAGCTCGGCCGACAGGGCGTGGCGCGCCGCGTCCGTCCCGCCCTCCCGCAGGGACCTGGCGAACAGGAGCAGGCGGCCCTGGTCAATCTCGTCGGCGCGGGCGGCGGCTGTCTCGACAAGCTCGGCGCCGATGGCGAGGTCCACCGGCGTTTCCTGGCCGGCCTCGACGCGCTTCGCCATGTCGCGCGCCCAGGACTTGAAGCGATCCACCCACGCCAGGACGGTGTACTCGTAGCGCCCCACCTCGGTGGCGAGGAAGGACGCGCGCCAGCGGTCGTTGTTCAGGAACGCCATCGGGGTCTCGCGCCACGACGGCGCGCCCCCCTGGCGCGATAGGAGCACAACGGAAATGGCGTCGTGCCCGTCGGTGAACACATCCGCCTCGATGACCACGTTGTCGCCCACGATGCGCTTGACGGGGAATGCGCCGCAGTCAATCTGTGGCCTGACGCCCTCGATTACCACGCGGCTGCGGCCTGTTTCGAGGTTCACCTTAGCCTCCGTTGACGAGAGTCTGATACAGTGTGAGCGTCCGCTCTGCGATGGCCGTCCAGCTGAAGTGTTCCTCGACGCGTCGCCGCCCGTTGCGTCCGAAGCGCTCCCGCAATTCCGGGTCCAGCGCGACGGTGTTGATGGCCTCGGCCAGGTCATGGGAGAACTTCGCCGGGTCCAGCGGGTCGAACGTCCCCGGTTTGAGGGCCAGGTCCACGAGCAGGCCGGTCTCGCCCGGCACGACGACCTCCGGGATGCCGCCCACCGCCGACGCCACGACCGCCGTCTCGCACGCCATGGCCTCGAGGTTGATGATGCCGAACGGCTCGTAGACCGAGGGGCAGGCAAAGACGGCGGCGTGGGAGTAGAACTGGATAACCTCGTCGCGCGGCATCATCTCGCGGATCCAGATGATGCCCTCGCGCCCCTGGCTGACCTCGGCGACGCGCTGCTCCATCTCCTCGCCGATCTCCTTCGTGTCCGGCGCGCCGGCGGCCAGGACGATCTGTAGGGACGGGTCCATCTCAGGGATGGCGTTGACGAGGTGGATGATGCCCTTCTGGCGTGTGATGCGGCCGACGAACAGGACGAACGGTCGGCTGGGGTCTACGCCGCGTTTGACCAGGGCGTCGGTCGCGGCGGTGGCGCGGTACTGCTGGAGGTCAATGCCGTTGTGGATGACGTGGATCTTCTCCGGCGCGATGGGGAAGAAGCGCAGGACGTCGTTCTTCGTCTCGTTGGACACGGCAATCACGGCGTCGGCATCCTCGATGCCGGTGCGCTCGATCCAGCTACTCAGGTGGTAGGCGGCGCCGAGCTGCTCGACCTTCCACGGGCGCAGCGGCTCGAGGGAGTGGATCGTCACCACCAGTGGCACGCCCCACAGCTTCTTGGCGAGGAAGCCGCCCATGTCGGCGTACCACGTATGGCAGTGGACGACGTTCGCGTCGAGGGTGTCCTTCGCCATTTCCAGGTTGCGGTAGAGCGCGTCGAGCGCGCCACCGAAGCGCGGGTCGGTGTTGACCTTCGCCTCGCTCCACGCGCCGTAGCCCTTCACGCGCAGGTTGTCGGCCTGGATGTCCTGGCTGCCGAAGCAGCGCACCTCGACCGCGACCAGGCGCGCCAACTCGCGACTGAGATATTCGACATGAACGCCGGCGCCGCCGTAGACATTCGGCGGATACTCATTTGTGAATAGAGCGACTTTTTCGAGTTTGGGCATGCGACGGTCTCCTTGGAAGGGGGCAAATCCTGCGTGATGTCTGCGCCTGATTATACCGTAACGCCGTCGCGCGCGCTACCCTAGTTCGTATTGCCGAACCACTTGTTGTAGAGATCGTCGTATGTCCCGTCCTGACGCAGCTTCAGCAACGCCTCGTTCAGCTCCTTGCGCAGCGGGCTGCCGGTTGGCAAGGCGATGCCGTAGGTCTCCTGGCGGAAGATGGGGCCGACGGTCTGCACGCTGCCCTTGCCCTTGTTGTTGGCGTAGTACAGGAGTACCGGCGCATCGTAGACCACGGCCTGCGCCTTGTCGTTTTCGAGAAGCGCGTAGGCGTCTTCGATTTTGTCCACCGGCGTGAAGTCAATGCTCTGCGACGTGAGCCACTGGGCCGCCGTGCTGCCCTTGACGGTGGCGATGCTCTTGCCGGGCAGATCAGTTGGGCCGCTGATGTTCCCCTGGAGTTGCTGCACCGTGAGCGACGACGTCACGGTCGCGGTGAACTGGGCGATGAGGGCGACACCGATGAGCCAGAACATGATCGTCATGACGCGCTTCAGGAAGTGCGGCGTCGTCTTCTCCCCGTACTCGCCGTTGGCGACGATGTTCAGCACCCACCACGCCCCCTCCCACACGCCGCGGACGTAGCCCCTGGGAAAGTTGTTGGGGCCGTCGCGCTCCAGCAGCCAGATCACGTGGGCCATGACGATGGCGAAGAGGATCCCGAACATGAGGATCTGAAGCAGCGCCGGCGACGTGAAGAACTGCTTCAGGTTGTTGAAGTAGCTGCCGATGCCGCCGCTGCCTTTGGCCGGCGTCATGATCTGGAGGCCGGCGTTGAAGTAGGGGTGGGAGAAATCTATGATCGCCTCGCGCTCGCGCGTCATACTGATGCCCGCGATGGCGGCGTCGGCCCCGCCGCTGCGCACGGCGTTGATCTGGTCGGTGACGGTCGCCACCTCGACCCACTCGTAGGGTTCATTGATTTCTTGCGCCAGCTTGTCCCACAGCTCGATGCTGAAGCCGGCCCACTTGTCGCCATCCTTCATGACGAACGGCGGCAGCGGCTTGGTGGCGACACGCAGCTTCTGAGGCGGTTGTTGCGCCGGCTGCTCAGCGCGGACACGGGCGGCCCCGACGAAGCCGAGCAGAGCCAGGGCGAGGGCAAGGGCGGCCAGGGTATGGCGAGGCAACAGGCGGCGGGCGCCCCAGGGGCGTGGGCGCGGCAGGCGGACGTGAGTGTCAGGCATGGGGCCTCCACGGAGTTCGGCAACGAGAATGGGCTACGCGCATGCGCGTAGCCCATTGTAGCACCGTTTCCCGCTCTTTGCCTACAGCATATGGTACACTCTATGTTTGCACTTTGTGTCTGGTCGGGAGGCTTGGAGGGCGCAGCCCTCCAAACTACCCACTTTCCCCTTCTTCAGTGGGGGCTGCGCCCCCGAACGACGCGGGGGAGCGGGGGTGTGGGGGCCGCAGGCCCCCACACCCCCGCTGCACAGCAAAGTGCAAAGATAGAGGTACACTGTTTAAGGTTGTGTCCGCCAGTAGACGCCGTGGTCGCGCTGCATCAGGTGGCTATCCACCAGGTAGCGGCGCAGGCTGGCCGCGTCCGGGTGGACGTCGCGCAGAATGGCGTTGACCTCGCGCTCCGGGTACTCCCGCTGCGGCTCGAACAGGTCGGCCAGGTAGCGCAGGATGACCTCGCGCTTCTTCTCCTGGGACGGGATGGTCTTCAGCCGCCCGTTGACCACGAAGTCGCGCAGGGTCTTCTGCTCGAAATCCTCAGGTGTCGGCGGCGCCGCCACGGTCGCCCCGCCAGTGGGCGGCGCAACGCGCGCCAGCGTCAGTGGCAGGTCGCGCAGCCAGCCGGCGCGAAGGCGGTAGACGTAGCGGCCCGGGTCGCCGGATACCTCGGCCAGGCCCAGCGCGTTCAGCCGCGCCAGCATATCATCCACCTGGGGCAGCGGCAGATCCGACGCAAGCGCGACGGCCTCCGCGTTCGCACTGCCCTGCCCGAAGGCGGCCAGGACCGCCAGGGCCGGCGGCCGATTGAGGGTTTGCAGCGCGGCCAGAACCGTCTCGAACGCGAGGGGCGGCTCCGTGGGACCATCATCGGGCGGGATGAGCGCGGCCAGGGCCGCGGCGACGGCGCCCAGTGTCGTCTCGTCTGGCGCGTCTGTGTCGCCGGCGGCGGCAACGAGGCCCGCGTCACGCAGCCGCCGCAGCGCCTTGTCTGTATCGGCCGCAGACACCCCCACCAAATCGGCGAGGGCCGCCGTGGAACGGGGCGCTTGCGCCAGGAGCGTCATCAGGCGCAGGCGGCGCGGATCGCTCAACGTTTGAATGAAAGCGACAACCAGAGGGCTTGAGCTGGACATGATAACTATTCTCCCTCATGTGAACGACAAGCGCAGCGCACCTGCCCACAGAGTACATCAGCGGCGCGGGCGCGTCAATCGGGTGTTCGGCCGATGCGCCGTCCGCCAATCGTCGGACGTGCAGGTCATTGACAGGGGTGAGTATTCGCTTACACTATAGGTGAGTACAGATTTCACCTAGAAGAGGACAATACTATGCGGTTACCGCCTATGGATGCGGGGCCGACGGAACGCCCGCCACGCCGCCGGGGACGGCCCTTGCCGCCGCTGGGTGGGGTGGCGTTTCTGATTCTGCTTGGCGTGCTCTTTGTCGTGTTCATGTTCGGCTACAATCTCATCGCCCTCTACACCGACAGTCTTTGGTTCCAGAGCCTCGGCTATTTCGACGTGTTTGCGACCGAGATCAAGGCCAAGATTGGGCTGTTCTGCCTGGGCTTCGCGCTCAGCGCCCTCTTCCTGGCCGGGAACTGGCTGCTGGCGCGCTGGCTTGTGCGGCGCGAGCCGCTCTTTTTCGGGCAGGAGAACTGGCTGGACGGGCCGGCCGCGCCGTGGCTGATCGTCCTGAGCGCCCTAGTCCTGGCGCTGTTCATGGCCCTCAACATGGCCGACAACTGGGATACGCTGCTCCTCTACCAGAACCAGGGGACATTCGGCCGCGCCGACTCGATCTTCAACCTCGACATCGGCTACTACGTATTCACCTACCCCTTCTTGCGCTTTCTCCAGGGCTGGCTGATGGCGCTGTTGTTCCTCGCCGTTGTCGGCGTCGCGGCGGTCTACCTGATCGCGCGGCGGCCGCAGCTCCAGGCGCGCATCTACCGCATCCCGGACTACATGCGCATCCACATCGCCATTCTGGCGGCGCTCATCGCCATCATCTGGGGCTTCGGCTACTGGCTGGATCGCTACGACATCCTGTACTCGCCGCGCGGCGTCGTGTGGGGCGCGGGGTACACCGACATCGTCGCCAATCTGCGGGCCTACAACCTGCTGGCCGGCGTGATGCTCCTCATGGCGGTCCTCATTCTGGCCTGGGGCTTCACCGGCCGCTGGGGGCTGCCCGCGCTCGGCGCGGTGCTCTGGGTGATCGTCGCCATCGGTTTCCGCGGCGTCTACCCTTCCATCGTGCAGAACTACCAGGTACGCCCGAACGAGTTCAGCCTGGAGCAGCCGTACATCGCTAATCACATCCAGGCGACCCGCCAGGCGTATGGCATTGACAGCGTGCAGACGCGGGAGTTCAGCCCAAAACCGCTGACGACGCAGGACTTCGTTCAGAATGCCGGGACGGTGCGGAACATCCGGCTGTGGGACTACCGGCCGCTCAAGACGACCTACGCGCAGCTTCAGGAGATCCGCTCATACTACGACTTCGTGGACGTGGACGTGGACCGCTACAACATCAGCAACAGCGATGAGGGCCAGCACCAGGTCACGATCTCGGCGCGCGAGCTGTCGTCCAGCCAGTTGCCGAACCGCACGTGGGTCAACCAGCACCTCGAGTTCACCCACGGCTACGGCGCGGTGATGAGCCCGGTCAACGAGGTCACGCCCCAGGGCTACCCGTACTTCTTCATTCAGAACATCCCGCCGACCTCGACGGTGCAGGTGGCCCTCACCAACCCGGCCATCTACTTCGGCGAGGCCACAGACAGCTACGTCTTCGTCAAGACGACGCAGCCGGAGTTCGATTACCCTGTCGGCGACCAGAACGCCCAGACGACGTACTCCGGAACCGGCGGTGTGGCGCTAGACTCGTTCCTCAAGAAGCTGGCGTTCGCGCTGCGCTTCGGCGACACACAGGTGATGTTCGCTGACGCCCTGACACCTGAGAGCCGCATCCTATTCAACCGCCAGATTGACGACCGGGCGCAAAAGATCGCGCCCTTTCTGGCGTATGACTCCGACCCATACGTGGTGGTAGACGACGGGCGGCTGTGGTGGATCCAGGACGCCTACACCACGACCGAGTACTACCCGTACTCGAAGCCATTCCAGCTCGACCGCAAGGCCCGCAGCTACCCGACGCTCGGCCCACTCAACTACATCCGCAACTCGGTCAAGGTCGTCACCGACGCCTACAACGGCGACGTCACCTACTACGTCGCCGACCCCAACGACCCGATCATCAAAGCGTGGCAGGGCATTTTCCCGACGCTGCTCAAGCCTATCAGCGACATGCCCGCGTCGCTCCGCGCCCACGTGCGCTATCCGGAGGACATGTTCAACCTCCAGGCCCAGGTCTACGGCGATTTCCACGTAACCGACCCGCGCGTCTTCTACAACCGCGAGGACCCGTGGGTGATCCCGCAGGAGATCGTCGGCACACAGCGCACGCCGGTCGAGCCGTACTACGTGGTCATGAAGCTCCAGGGGGAGCCAAAGACCGAGTTCCTGCTCATCCAGCCGTTCACCCCGTCGCGCAAGGACAACATGATTGGGTGGATGGCGGCGCGCTCGGATGGCGACGCCTACGGGCAGATCGTCGCCTACAACTTCCCGAAGCAAGAGAACGTTCAGGGGCCGCTCCAGGTCGAAGCGCGCATTGACCAGGACCCGACCATCTCCGCGCAGCTCACCCTGTGGAACCAGCGCGGCTCGTCGGTCATCCGCGGCAACCTACTCGTCATTCCCATGAACGACTCGCTGCTCTACGTCGAGCCGCTCTACCTTCAGGGCGAGACGGGGCAGGTCCCCCAGCTCCAGCGCGTCGTCCTGGTCAGCCAGGACCGCGCCCCGGTCATGCGCGAGACTCTGGCCCAGGCCCTCGAAGCCTGGAACGCGCAGGGCATCCTGGCGAGTGGCGCGCCGCCGGCGGCCCCGCCGAGCGGCATCGCGGCCCCGCCAACCGGCGGAGCGTCGGGCGGCGCGGGCGCGGCGGCGGGCCGCACCCCGGCCGAGGTCGCCCAGTCGGCCCAGGCGCACTACCAGGCGGCGCAGACAGCGATCAAGGCGGGAGATTGGGCGACGTATGGGCGCGAGCTAGACGCGCTTCAGGCGGACTTGCAGGAGCTTGTGCGGCTAACGGGCGGCGTCCCCGCCGCCACGCCGGCAGCGACCGGCGCCGCGCCGGCCCGCCCCGCCGCCACACCAACGGCAGTACGACGCTGATTCGAGGCCAGGGTGGCGGAGTTCGAGGGCCGGCAAGGGATGATCTCAAATAGTCGTAGGGTCTATGACGACAATGCCTGCTTCCGTATACCGCGTGAAGTCGGCGGTGTTGAACGTGAGGATGTGGGTGAGGCTGTGGGTCAGCATAGTCGCCACAAGGTGAGCATCGTGAACCTGAACACCTGAGACGCCGTAAGCTACAACAAGTTGGCGCCAGGTAGCGTAGACGTCAGGCAATTCTGGTAATACTGGGAAGAGACGCTCGACACGACGAAGAGAACGATGAGCATCAGCGGGTGTCTTCCCAAACCCATTTCGGTCAAGAGGCCGCGTGCTGACGTTCCAAAATTCGATGCAGTTCTGCCCCGCAGTGCGCAGATAATGACCTTGTTGGCGTAATCTGCGCACTGCGGCCTGAGTCGGCGCGTATGAAGGGTGCTTGGCATCAACATAGCGAAGCAAGAGATTCGTGTCGAGTAGAATGATCAAGGATGATCCTCGTAAATCCCTTCGCGGCTCACAGCGTAGTCAGACAATCCTTGCCAATTGGAAGGCAGATGGCCCGATACATCCTCCACAAGCTCGGCCGAGAGCCTGTCGAATTCCTCATCACTCAGTTCTTCAGCCTCGTATGTCAAGAGGGCCGCAACCGTTGGCTCGATCGCCTCCATGAGAATCTGGCGCACCATGTCCACATCGCGCTGAGCCAGGCCAGCCGACAAACGGGCCTCCATCCCTGGTGTCAAAACCAACGTGACAGTCATCTGCACCTCGCTTTCGCCAAACCCACCCAGGCACAATTATACCACATCCTCCACAGTACCTTCCCGACATCTCCACAATTCCTACATAGGTGAGTGAGATACTGGTCGCAGTTCACCAGTCCGGCAACGCAGGTTGCCACTCACCGTGGAGGTTCACATGTTTCCGAGACGATTTATCGGCATAGCGATAGGCTTGCTGCTCCTCTTCGGCCTGCTCTTCGTGGTCGGGCCGTCCATGCAGCACGACGCCTGGATGCAGGGCTACCTGATGGGGCAGCTCGCCAGCGGCAAAGACGCCGGCTCCGCCGCGCTCCTCGCGCCCTACATGATGCAGCACGGCGGGCCTGGCTTCGGCGGGTTCGGGTTCTTCCTCCTGATTCCGCTCGGCATCCTGTTCTTCGTCGGCATCGGCAAGTTCATGCGCTATCGCGCCTGGCAGCACGGCTACGGCCCCGGCGTCCCCGGCGGCCCCGGCGGCTGGCATCGCCACGGCCCGCCGCCGTGGGCGCAGGGACAGCCGCCGCAGCCGGGGCAGGGGCAGCCGCAGCACCCCGATCAGCCGCAAGGCCAGCCTGAGCAGGGCCAGCCGGGGACGCCGCCGTGGGGCCAGGGGACGCCGCCGTGGGGCGCGTGGCAGCAGTCGCCCTGGGGCCAGCAGCCAGGCGCGCCGTGGGGCCAGTGGCCGACACCGCCCCAGACGCCCCCGGACCAGCCCGCCCCAGGCGCCGGCGACCGCCCGACCGTGTAGGAGTTGCCGCTCCTCCATCCCCCCTTTTGGCCGTTGCCCCGCCACTCAATTGCCGCCGATGAATTACCCCGATGGGCAACGGCCAAGGCCGTCCCCCTCCCCCACAAGTTCAAGGGCGGACAGGCCCTTCTGGGGGTGGGGCCACAACGCCCCTCCTCCATCCCCCAACCCCCCTTCCTCCCCACAAGTGGGGGGAGGAAGGAGCCGAGCACGGCGGGGCGAAGGATGGTGGGGGACAGATCGCCGCCGCCGCCTGCCTGTCCGCCCGCGGACCCCCGCAAGTGGGAGGAAGGTTTTGGCCGTTCGCCCCAACCACCGATCGCAGATACAGGCGAACGGCCAAAAGGGGAGCCGAGCGCAGCGAGGGCGGGCGCGGCTCTGGCCTACACTTACGGGCAATGGTTCCCGCCGCTTGCCGGTAATCCCGGAACAGGATGCCCGCTATGCCCAGGATGCGATGCTCGAGGCCCACGTCCAGTACGAGCAGAGCGGCTAAGCCGCCGCAACGTGAAACGAACGATCCGCGAGGAGGAGTGGTGGCCGCGCTCGGCTGTCGCCGAGATCAAGGTCAACGACCTTGCCAGCGCGGAACAGGTCAGCGCATCCGCCGCAACGTCATGGGCCCGGCCGCTGCCCGACGAGTTCGTAGCCTACATCGAGGAGAATGCCAGGCTCGTCTACCAGTTCCTCGCGGAGGACACGACTCGATCCGACGAGGTCGTGCCGCGCGGGGTGTATGACGGCGTCATCGAGATTCTCATCGGCCTGAAGGCGCTGCGCCTGCGCATCACCCGCAGATCGTCTCGAACTCCGTCTATTCGATGCCATCTCCCGATGTGCTCTACCACGGCATCAAGGATTTCGTACTCACGGAGAACATGCTGGCGAAGAACATCTGGCATCCTCCTCGTCAAGCTCGGCCGCAAGTCGCTGAACGTCGCCGCGCCCAAGCTCGAAACCCGGCATGAACAAGCAACTGGTGAAGTTCATCCAGCGCCAACATCCAGACGACCATCGCCCAAGCGAGACGTTCCTCGGCAACACGCTCGACGCCCCGACGATGCGCAAGCTCGGCGGCAACGCGAAGGTGTGCGGGACGCCAACGCATCCAGGACGATGGCCGAGGTGTGCGGCGACATTGACGCCGCAGCGGTGGACGCGGCGATTGACGTAGCGCGGCAATTCTGGCTGCACTACCGCCAGACCGAGCGTTTCCACGCGCTCGTCGCCGAGATCGTCGAGGGCTTCTTCGAGCGGTATGGCGAGCGCGACGTGCGCGCGCTGCTGGAGAAGATCGCGATCACCCAGGATGTGATCCTCGAGGAGGCCCTGCACTTCGCCATCCCCGTGATCGAGCAGGGGGCTGAGGCCAGGTATCTGGAGCGGCGGATCCGCAAACGCCTGGGCGCGTTCGCCCAGTTTGAAGAGTGAGGCAGGAAAGCGGTGAACAGGCTGGCGCTGGTGGTGGAGGATGAGCCGAAGGTGGCGAAGCTGTGCTGGGACTACCTGGAGAACGGCGGCTTTCGCGTCATGACCGCCGGCGACGGCCCCGGCCGGCCTGGCCGCCGCCCGCCACGAGCGCGGACATCATCATCCTCGACCTCAACCTGCCCGGCCTGGACGGCCTCGACGTGTGCCGAACACTGCGCCGCGAAATTCAACGTCCCCATCATCATGCTCACCCGCCCGTGGAGACCGACCGCCTCATCGGGCTGGTACAAGCCGACGACTACATCCTGCGCCGTTCTCGCGCCCCGCGGCAGCCGCCGCGTGCGCGCCGTCCTGCGGCGGGTGCGCGGCGGCATGCCGCCGGGCCACATCCGCGTCGGCGACCTGGAGATTGACCTACCCGGCCACACGGCGCGGCGGGGCGAGGCCGCTACGCCTGACCGACGGAGTTCAACCTGCTGGCCGGCGCTGGCGCGGCATCCGGGGCAGACGTTCGCGCGAGCAGCTCCTAGACCGCCCACGGCATCGCCTACGACGGCTTCGACCGCAGCATTGACAGCCACATCAAGATCTGCGCCGCAAGATCGAGGCCCGGACCCCGCTCAACCCGACGTATGTGCTCACGGTCTACGGTGTGGGGTACAAGTTCACGGACGAGGGGTAACAGGGCGGTATGTCGGCCTCCGTCATACCCGGCCTTCACTGCGACGTGATAATCGTGCGGCGGTGGCCTGGTCAAGCTGGCCTTGCGCGCGGTGCAATTCAATGGCTTGACCAGGCCTCTCAACCTCAACGCGCCTCGGCTTGCCGCTCCTTCATCGCCGGGTATCGCTCGTGTGGAGCCGACGGCGCCGGCGGCCCCGAGGGCGACGGCGGGTTGTCCCTCCCGCTCGGCCTGCTGCTCCTTTATCGCCAGGTATCGCTCGTGTGCCGCCAGCATGATCGAAGCAGCACGCCACCCCCAGGCTGTCCCGCTGCTCGGCCTGCCGCTCCTTCGTATCTGCATAGCGGGTGTAGGCCACTGCGGCCGCTACGGTACGCGTGGTCGATTTGCGGGCTGGAAGCCACGGCCCGCGAGGTGGCGGGCCGACGACGACCGTGGCAATGACGAGACTCACCAGCAGTACTCCGAGAATGGTCAGACGGTACGAGGACGGCCGCGAACTGAGGATAGTGTGCATGGCTCTGTGTTCCTTTCACCTATCACGTGAGGGTTGTGATCGTCCGACTAAACCGATGACAGCATTAAACCAGATGGGAGATGCAAGTCGTACCCGATCTGCGATATAATAGCGGTACCATAGCGGTATAATAGCGGGCTCTATGTTTGCACTTTGTGTTTGGTGGGGAGGCTTGGAGGGCACAGCTTCCCCTTCTTCCGTGGGGACTGCGCCCCCGAACGACGCGGGGGAAAGGGGTTCGTGGGGAAGCCTGCGGCCCCACACCCCACTGCACAGCAAAGTGCAAAGATAGAGAGCGGGGTAGGCTTCGGGGAGGTGCGGGACACGGCGAGGAGGTGGGCCGTGGACACAGAGCTGTTGTTCGGCGACTGGCTCAAACGGCGTCGGCGCTGGCTGGGCCTGACGCAAGCCGAGCTGGGGCGCCGCATCGGCTACGCTGGCGTGACGATCCGCAAGGTTGAGGCGAACGAGTCGCGGCCATCGGTTCAGATGGCTGAGAAGCTGGCCGAGGCGTTCTCCATTCCAACCGAGGAGCGCCGTCGGTTCATCGCCTTCGCGCGCGGCGAGGGCGCGGAGGATACCCTCCGCTTCCCCGCTCAGGCAACCCGTGTTCCGCAAGGGGCGGCTGGGCCGCGACAGACCCTGCCCACACCGCTCACAAGTTTCATTGGACGCGACCGCGAGCTTGCCGAGGTCAAGCGCCTGCTGTCGGCCGCTCGCCTGGTCACGCTGACTGGTCCGGGTGGCTCCGGCAAGACCCGATTGGCGCTTCAGGTCGCCGCCGATCTCCACGACCAGTTCGGCGATGGTGTCTTCTTCGTTGACCTCGCCCCCCTCACCGACCCCGCGTTGATCCTGTCGAGGGTGGCGCAGATGCTCGACGTGCGGGAGCAGCCCGGCCAGCCTCTTCTCGATACTCTCCAGGACGCCCTCCGGGAGAAACAGACCCTCCTGCTTCTAGACAACCTCGAGCAGGTGGTAGAGGGCGGCCCACTCGTCGCGGACCTCCTGGCCGGCGCGGCGAAGGTCCGGGCGCTGGCGACGAGCCGCGAGGCGCTCCGCGTCCGTGGCGAGCACGAGTACCCCGTTATGCCGCTGCCGGCGCCAGAGCCGGCCGCCCGGCGCCCGACGGATGGCCCAGGCGGGTACGGTCCGTCGGGTTTCATGATCACTCCCGCGTCTCTCTGGCAATATCCTGCCGCTGCCCTGTTCATCGAGCGGGCGAGGGCCATCACGCCGGACTTCCAGCTCACCGACGCCAACGCGCCGGCCATTGCCGAGATCTGCCGCCGCCTCGACGGCCTCCCCCTGGCTATCGAGCTAGCGGCGGCCCGGATTCGGGTCCTGCCACCCGAAGCCATGCTCGCGCGCCTGGACCAGCGCATGAGGTTCCTCGCGGGTGGATTCCGCGACCTCCAAGCGCGCCAGCAGACGCTCCAGAACACGCTTGCCTGGAGCTACGATCTCCTCAGTCCAGCGGAGCAGCGCTTCTTCCCTCGCCTCGGCGTATTCGTCGGCGGGTTTACCATCGAAGCGGCCCAGGCAGTGTGTGACGCGGACGGGACACTCGGGCTAGACGTCCTGGATGGCGTCGAGTCCCTGGTTGCCAAGAGTCTGTTGCGCGCGGCGAACGATGGGCCGAGGACAATCGGCGATGGGGGCATCCCTCCCTCAGCGGATGCGCCGCGCTTTATCATGCTGGAGACGATTCGAGAGTACGCGCGCGAGAAGCTGCTTGTTAGCGCGGAGGCCGACGCGGTGCATGCTGCTCACGCTCGCTACTTCCTGGACCAGGCGGAGGAGGCGAAGCCGCCCCTCCCTCTATGGCTAGAGTGGGACTGGGTGAGGCGGGTGGGAGTCGAGGAGGACAACTTCCGGGCGGCGCTGGCGTGGACGTCGGAGCATGGGGAGACCGAGACCTTCGCCCGGCTCGCGGCCGCGCTTTGGGAGTACTGGTTCTTCGCGCGGCATTTCTCGGAGGGCGAAGAGTGGGTGCGGCGGGGCCTGGACCTGTGCCGACCGGCCGAGCTTGCCAGGGTCCGCGCGGACCTTCTCCTAGGGAGCGCGGCGTTTGCCCTCGCGCTCGGTGACTACAGGGCGCAGAAGATGCACGCCGAGGCCGGCCTGCGCGCGGGCCATGAGCTGGGTGATGAAAGGGTCGTCGCCAAGGCCTACATGGCCCTGGCCGTCTATGCCCACTATCAGGCTGACGATGAGGCCGGCCTCGCGTGGGCGGAGAACGCCCTCGCCCTATTCCGCACGCTGGGCGATAAACTCGGGGCGACCTGGAGCCGCAACGCGGCCGGCGATTACGCTAGCCGCCTGGGGCAGTACGAGAAAGCGGAGGCGTATTGGAACGACGCGCTGGCGGAGGCGCGGGTGGCGGGGTGGACGCGGATGATCCTGGGAGCCATCAATGGGCAAGCGCACCTGGCTCGTCTCCAGGGCGACTACGCGCGCGCCGAAGCGAAGTACCGTGACGTGCTCGCCCAGTACCTCTCAGGCCAGTTCCGCTCCTTCGCCAACATGGCCCTGAACAACCTGGGCCACGTCGTCCTCCGCCAGGGCCGCCACCTTGAGGCGGCCGCCTTGTTCAATGAGTGTCTGCAGTGCCGTCCGGTGGGACCCGTCGGCCGCGACTTGCCTCCTCCCCTGACCGGGTTGGCCGGCGTGATGGCGCGAGAGGGTCACGCGCGGGCCGCGGCGCGGCTGATCGGAGGAGTGGATCGGGTGCTTGCAGACAGCGGGGATCGGCTTGAGCTGGAGGAACGCCTCGACTACGAGGCGATCCTAGCCGACATCCACGCGCGCCTCTCGGACGCGGAGTTCAGCGCAGCATGGGCCGAGGGCCAGGCCATGACGCCGGAGCAGTTGCTGGCGTATGCGCTGGAGGAAAGCGCCATCGTCGCTTCAAGCCGTAGGTCGTAATTTTGCGGGTTGTGTCACAGATTTGCTCAAATCTCATGGCCTGGTGTGTCGCTTTCGGTGTCTCTAGAGCGACTACTGTACAAGAACATAACCGAGGGAGAAGACCATGAGTTATCACGAACCTAAAGCAGATGTCATGGGCAATTACGAGAGCGTCAGCGCGCTCAACTGGCGTGACGTTGTCGAACTGCTCAGCAACCACCCGGCCGGCACACGCTGGCTCTCGACCGTCAGCAGCACGGGCCAGGTCCACACCACCCCTATCGGCGCCTTCTTCGTCAACGAGACGTATTATTTCACGAGCGGCCAGGGGACCCGCAAGGGCGCCAACCTGGCTCAAAATCCAAGTTGCAGCATCTCCCTCCGGGCTGATGGCTACGACATCGTCGCCGAAGGAACCGCCGCCATAACCCGCGACGAAGCGACAATTCAGCAATTCGCGGCTTTCTGCCAGTCGGTAAACTGGCCCGTCGAAGCCAAAGGCGGGGTCCTCGAGGCGCCCTATCATGCCCCAACCACCGGCCCCGCGCCCTATGATGTCTACGAAATGACCCTCCGAAAAGTCTTCGCCTACGACACCAACAATGGGGCCGTCAACCACAGCACCCGTTTCACCTTCTAGTGGGAGGGGGAGCGCGGCTTCGAGCCGCTCTCCCCCCAAGCATTCCTTACCTCATAGGGTGTCTTGTTCCGCAAGGCGCGGGCGCGTTCGGCGTTCGCCTCAGGGCTGTCGCTTCGACAGCACGCCCTTGAACTCGCTCCGCACCCAGGTCGGCGGCGCCACGCCGGCGGGGTAGGACTCGACGTCCTGTACGCTACCCTTGAGCAATGCGCCGTCGCTGCATTTCGCAACGACAGTCAGATGGGCGAGGGCGTTGGTGATCTTGCCGAAGAAAGGTCCGCTGCACGTCAGCCCGCTGGCCTCATCGGTGTAGGTCGCCGTACCCCAGGTGAACCCATTCCCGTCATCGCCCAACGTCGCGTTCGTCATCGTAGTCTCTGGGCCGGCCAGAGTGATGCCCGGACCGCTGAAGGCGAAGGTTCCCGTCTGCCCCAGGTCGCGGATCTGGGTCAACCCGTCGGCGACCCACACGCGGGCGGGGACGCCGAAGTACCTCTTGTCTGCGCCCGTCAAGGCGATCTGTCCGAGCTTCTCGCTGGCCGGGACGAAGACGGCCGAGCCACCGCCGACCAGCTCGTGGGTGCGGAGGTAGCCCATCACACCCTGCGCGGCAGGGTCGACGGCGATGGCGGCGTTCGAGGCCTTCGTGTTCGCCCCGATGCTATTTGAGGCACGCCGGTAACCGATCATCTGTGCACCCGGGTCGCCGGACACGACACTTGCGGGCATACTCTCGCGCGAGCTGACGTAACTCATCACGCGCTGGCCCGCCGGGCCAACAAACTCCGTGGGCTTCGCGGCAGCGACAAGCGCGGCCCGCCGCTGGGGGTAGGTAGCATAGATAGCGAGAGCGACCACAGCGACCAGCCCGACGCCGACCCACCAGCCGATACGCGCCTTACGCGAAGCGGTCACCGATGCATCCTCGAACAGCTTCTTGTTCATCGTCTCTCTCCTTTGTACGTGCTTTTGGTCTTGTCCGCAGTGTATCCCATCTCAGCTTGCCAAACTTGCCATTTATTGCCAGCCCTTCCCGCCAATCTTGACAACTACCCTTGACAATCATGGTATACATCCTATAATGGACACACCCTATTCTGGCGGACAGAAGGAGTACCGATGTCTAGCCGCACCGCCGTCTCCCCCGACCAGTTCACTTCGTTCGGCGAGCTTCTCAAGTATCTGCGCCGTCGATGCACGCTCAGCCAACGTGAGCTCTCCATCGCCGTCGGCTATAGCGAGTCGCAGATCAGCCGCCTGGAGCAGAACCAGCGGGCGCCAGATGCGGCGGCGGTGGCAGCGCGCTTTGTCCCGGCGCTACACCTGGACGGTGACCCCCAATGGGCGGCGCGGCTGCTGGAACTGGCGAAAGCTGCGCCGCCCATTGCGCTGCCCGATGCCGCGGCCGACGCGGCCCAGCCCCGCCTGACCAACCTGCCGACGCAACTGACGAGTTTCGTGGGCCGCGCCGAGGAAATCGCCGAGATTAGCGAGCTTCTCGCGCCGAGCCGACCGACGACACACGAGTCCCGACTCGTGACCCTGACCGGGCCGGGAGGCGTGGGCAAAACCCGCCTGGCGCTCCAGGTCGCCGACCGTCTGCTCGACCGGTTCGAAGACGGTGTCCACTTTGTCGACGTGGCGCCGATCACCGAGGCTCACCTCGTTGCATCGGCGATCGTCCAGGCGCTCGGTATCTCGGAGCAGGGCGCGCGCCCGGCCTTTGATCGTCTCAAGGACAGCCTGAGCCAGAAGCAGACGTTGCTTGTGCTGGATAACCTTGAGCATGTCCTGGCCGCCGCGCCCCTTCTGAGCCAGATCCTCGTCGCCGCGCCGAGCGCCAAGATGCTGGCGACCAGCCGCATCGCGCTACGCGTGCGCGGCGAGCAGGAGTTCCCGGTCTTGCCCCTCCCGCTGCCCGACCCCAGGCGCCTGCCGGCCCTGTCCGCCCTGTCTCAGTACGCGTCGGTCGAGCTGTTTATGCAGCGCGCTGTCAATGTCAGGCCCGATTTCAAGGTCGCCAACGAGAACGCGGCGGCCGTCGCCGAGATTTGCTATCGTCTGGATGGGTTGCCTCTGGCGATTGAGCTGGCCGCGGCGCGGGTGAAGCTCTTCCCGCCGCGAGTGCTGCTACAACGCCTGACGAGTCGGCTCAAGACGCTGACCGACGGGCCGCGTGACCTGCCCGCTCGCCAACAGACGCTCCGCGACACCATCGCCTGGAGCCACGACCTGCTCGAGCCGAGCGAGAAGACATTGTTTCGAAGGCTCGCCGTGTTTGTCGGCGGCTTCACACTGGAAGGCGCGGAGGCCGTGTGCGACATCGCCGGCGACCTGGGCATGGATGTCGTGGATGGTGTGGCGTCGCTTGTCGCCAAGAACCTCCTGACGCAAGGGAGAGAGGAACGGGGCTTGCTTCGCTTCACGATGCTGGAAACCACCCGCGAATTTGCGCTGGAGCGCCTTGCGGCGAGTGGCGAAGAGAGGGCGATACGGCGGCGACACGCCGAGTATTACCTCTCGCTTATTGAGGTACATGGAGAGGCGGAGGCGGTCGCCAAGGATAAGGCTCACGGTTTTTGGCTCGGCCCGAACAACACTGATGCTGATAACTTGAGGATGGCTGCGAAGTGGAGCCAGCTAGCCGGCGAAGACCATGATCTCGAGATGCGATTCGCCGAGCAATTGACCTCACCTCGCAGAAGTATCCGTGTCATTCTTCCGGACGAAGCACAAGACTGGCTCGAGACTGTTTTGGCGCACGCTCAGGAGGATGGCCCCTCTGCGCTTGTCGCGCGCATTCTCATGGACCTCGGGTTTGGGCTCGCGGCCGGCGGAGAGTATGCCGCTGGTCTCGAGCGGCTGACGGAGAGTCTGGCCGCGTATCGAGAAATCGAGGATTTGCCGAATTGCGCCGAGGCGCTCAGGCGGCTAGGCTGGCTGGCGCGCGAGCATGGTGACGCGGCCATAGCGCGCTTGCGGTTGGAGGAGAGCATCGCCCTGTATCGCCAACTGGAAGATCCGATCGGTATCGCACACGGACTGAATACCCTCGGCGAAGTGGCCGTCATGCAAGAGAATATCGCATGGGCAACCGAGCTTCTGGAGGAAGGGCTTGCGCTGCACAGGACGCACGGTTACCGAGCCGGGATAGGATGGTCGCTGAGTCACCTGGGCCATGTCGCGCAGCTCAGGGGCGACTTTGAGCGGGCAAAACATCTGCACCAGCAGAGTTTGCCATTCCTAGAGCGCTCCAATGATCGAGTAGCGGGGAGGGCAGAAGCATCCGAGGGTCTCGGCGAGTGCGCATTGGGTCAGGGCGACCCGCGGCTGGCGCGAACATACTTCAGGCAATCGCTCGGATATCTTCTGGCGTACAGAGCCAATGCAACGGCAGCGACCACGTTGTGGTGCCTCGCGGGCCTGGCGAGCGCCGATGCTCTCGAGGGACACTCGCAGCGGGCAGCGCGGCTATGGGGCGCCGCCGAGCGTCTGCGTACATCCATAGGCGCGCGGCCGGCCCCTGCCGCACGCGCCACACGCGAGCGCCTAATGGCGGCTGCGCGCGAGGAACTGGGCGAGGCCGCATTCGCCGATGCGTGGGCGGAAGGCGAAGCCATGTCGCTGGATGAGGCGCTGGCGTATGCGCTGGAGGAACCGCCAGGAGAAGGGATTGACGCCACTCCCAACGAGACATAGAATAGGGCTAGGATCACCGGATTGGCCCCGCCGGCTGTCGAGTTTGGGCTGTCGCAAACGACGATATAATATAGCTGCGACTTCAAGCGTACCTGTAGGCAAGGAGACCATGACGATGCGCAAGTTGATCGTTTCGGAGTTTGTGTCGTTGGATGGCGTGATGCAAGCGCCGGGCGGGACGGAGGAGGACACGGAGGGCGGTTTCACCCACGGCGGCTGGACGCACCCCTACTGGCACGATGACATCGGCGCCTACTTCTTTGAGGCGATGAGCGACTGCGACGCCTTCCTGTTGGGGCGCAAGACCTGGCAGGGGCATGGGGCGGCGTTCGAGCCGCTGCCGGAGGGGGACCCGTTCGGCGATGTCATGAACAGCAAGCGCAAGTACGTCGTCTCGACGACGCTGAAATCGGCGTCGGCCTGGCGCAACACCACCATCATCAGTGGCGATGTGGTCGAGGAGGTGCGCAAGATCAAGGCGCAGCCCGGCCAGAACATCTACGTGGACGGCAGCAGCGTGCTGGTGCATACGCTGGCGCGGCACAGCCTAGTGGATGAGTACAGCTTGCTGGTCTACCCGGTGGTGCTGGGCGGCGGCAAGCGCGTCTTCCCCGCTGGGTACACCACGGGCCTCAACCTGATCGAAACGCGGGCCTTCCCGTCGGGCGTCGTTCTGATGCGCTACGAACCCAACAAGGGGTAGACACGCGCGCAAGATAGGGGGAAGGCGTCATCCTTCCCCCTGTCTTTTTTTCGTGCGCTTGACTACTGAGCGTGACACGCGCGCCCTTGTGTGGTAGAATCATTGCCGTCGCCGGTTAGAAGGGGCCGCCCTGTTGCCCTGGCGCTCGCAGGGGCAGCAGCCCGGCGTCGAGGGCGGGGTCGCCGCTGGTGTTCAGGTCGCGCAGCCGCGCCAGATCGCGCTCATACGCCGCCGCCGAGCGCACGGCGACGCGGGCCAGCCCGGCGTCGAGGGCCGGGTCGCCGCTCGTGTTGAGATCGCGCAGCCGCGCCAGATCGCGCTCGTAGGCGGCCGCCGAGCGCACAGCGACGGGGGCCGGCCCGGCGACCGCCTGAACGGCGACGGGGGCGCTGGCCGCCGGAATCTGCGCCTGGGACTTCACGCCAATCCAGACGACGTAAACGGCCACAATGGCAAGGAGGGCGAGAAGGGCGGCGCGCGGGTGGAACCAGTGCGGAGTATGCCTCATCGTGTGCATCGTCGTGTACTCCTTTCAACCCCTTAAAAGGGCTGCGAATAAGGTCGGCTCACCAACATCCTATCCCCATTAAAGCACACGCCGCCCGCCGACCACGACCGCTCAGCGGCACAAAAAGCGGTACAAGAGCCGAGGTCTTCATGGGGCGCGGCCCGGCCCGGCCGCGGATGTGGGGGCAGGATGGGATCCGACATCACATTTGGCGAGTGGGTGAGACGGCGGCGGCACGGCCTGGACCTGACGCAGGCCGAACTCGGCCAGCGGGCGGGCTACTCCGGCGAGACGATTCGCAAGGTGGAGGCGGATGACCGCCGTCCGTCGCGGGAGATGGCCGAGCGCCTGGCGGCGGCCCTGGAGGTTCCGGCGCACGACCGGGCAGCGTTCATTCGCTTCGCCCGCGATGAAGACGGCGAGGGCTTCCCCCTCCCGCCGGAGACGGCGGCGCCACTGCCGCAGGGAAGAGCCTCGCGCAGCGCGCCGAGCCTGCCGACGCCGCCCACACCCCTCATCGGCCGCGCCGCCGAGGTCGCCGCCATCCAGCGCCTCTTGCGCGACGACGCCATCCGATTGGTCACACTGACCGGGACGGGCGGGACGGGGAAGACGCGCGTCGCCCTGGCGGTGGCCGCCGAGCTATTGGCCGACTTCCCCGACGGCATCACCTTCGTCAACCTCGCGCCCATCAGCGATCCACACCTGGTCGCCTCGACCATCGCCCAGACGCTCGACCTGCGCGAGGCCGGGGCCAGCTCGCCCCTGGCCACTCTCAAGGCCGGGCTGGCCGGCCGCGCCGCCTTGCTCGTGCTCGACAACTTCGAGCAGGTGTTCGACGCCGGGCCGGATGTGGCGGCGCTGCTCGCCGCCGCGCCCCGGCTCAAGGCGCTGGTCACCAGCCGCGCCGTGCTGCATCTGAGCGGTGAGCACGAATTCCTCGTCGAGCCGTTGACCACCCCCCCCGACAGGCGATTGCCAGGGAGCGCGGCCGGTCACGCCGCCACGCTGGCGGAGTACAGCGCCGTCCGCCTGTTCGTCGAGCGCGCCGAGGCGGCGCACTTCGGCTTCGCCCTGACTGATGAGAACGCGGCGGCGGTCGCTGAGATCTGCCGCCACCTCGACGGTCTGCCGTTAGCCATCGAACTGGCGGCGGCGCGGGTCAATGTCCTGCCACCCCACGCCATGCTGGCGCGGCTGGACCAGCGGTTGAAGCTGCCGACGGCCGGCCCGCGAGACGCCCCGCCGCGGCAACATACCCTGCGCGCCACGATTGATTGGAGCCACAATCTGCTGACTGCGGCCGAGCAGACCTTGTTCCGACGGCTCGCCGTCTTCGTCGGGGGGCGGACGCTGGAAGCCATCGAGGCCGTGTGCAACGCCGACGGCGACCTGGCCGTGGATGCGCTCGAAGGCGTGTCGGCGCTCGTAGACAAGAACCTGCTGCGGCAGGCAGCCGGGCCGGGCGGCGAGGGGCGCTTCATCATGCTCGAAACGATCCACGAGTACGCCCGCGAGCGGCTGGCGGCGAGCGGTGAAGCGCCCACGCTACGCCAGACCCACGCGGCCTACTTCCTGGCCTGGATCGAGGCGGTCGAGGGTAAGCTGTACGGCGCGGGGGAGGAGGAGTGGTTCGCGCGGGTCGAGGCCGAACACGACAACATACGCGCCGCGCTGACCTGGGCGAACGAGGCGCGCGACGAGGAGACGGCGCTGCGGCTGGCGGCGGCCATGCGGCGCTTCTGGTACATCAAGGGCCATTGGAGCGAGGGCTGCCGCTGGATCGAGGGCATCCTGGCGTGGAGCCACGGCGGGACGACGGCGGCCCGCGCAGGCGCGCTGTTCTGTTTCGCCAATTTGCTGTGGCTAAGACAGGAATACGCCCCGTCGCAGCGCCACGGGGAACAGGCGCTCGCGCTGTATCGGTCGTTGGGCGACAAACGCCGCATCAGCAACGTGCTTCAGTATCTCGCCCACGTGACAGTGGTCGCGGGTGACTACGAGCGCACCGAGGCGTACCTGAACGAGAGCATTCAATGCGCCAGGGACATTGGACACCGGCCCTTGCTGAGCATGAGCCTCCTCCAATTGGGCTTGCTGTCCGGCCGGCTCGGCGATTATCCCCGCGCTGAGAGATTCGCGCGGGAGGCATACGCCACGGCGCGCGAGATGGGCGGTCACCGCGAAATGTCGCTCGTTCTGCTCACCCTGTCCATGGCCGCGTGGATGCAGGGCAAAGAGAGCGAGGCCGCCGACTGGCTGCGCCAGGCCACCCACGAGGCGAGCATTCTGGTCGAACCGTGGACGACGGTGACTGTGCTGGGGGGATACGCGGCCCTGGCCGTGAGGAAGGAGCCGGCGCGGGCAGCGCGGCTGATGGGGGCGTCCCAGGCGCTACTCGACGCCCTCGGCGGCGAGCGCGTGCCGTTCGAGGAAGTCGTTCACCAGGTGGCGCTGAGCCAGGCGCGGGAGAGCCTGGGCGACGAGCGCCTGGCGATGCTGATGGGCGAGGGGGCGGCGATGACGCCAGAGCAGGCGCTCGCCTACGCCCTTCCAGGAGATGAGTCATGAACACAGAACCCACGTCTCAATCCGGCATGGTTGACGAGCGTCTGGCCCGCTACCCGCTGCTGGACGCGCTGCTGCATCGGCGCTCACGTCGCTTCGCCAAAGGCATGCGGCTGAACGGCGGGCCGCTGGCCTACCAGAGCGCCCACGCGCCGCAGCCGTTGAGCATCGAGGAAGAGGCGGCGCTGGCTTTCGCCGCCTGCGGCGTCACGGGGAGCGCGCTGGCCGAGCTGCCCTACGAGAGCGGCGACGTGCCAGAGGCGGGCGGCGGCAACATCATGGTGCGCTTCGTCGGGCGCACTGTTGCGAGTCCGGACGCGGTGCAGACTGTCACCCTATGCGTCATCAATGACGACGGCGCGTGGCTCCTCAAGCGCCCCCAGGACTACACGCCGGCTGAGATTGGCGAGATTGTCGAGGCGGCGCGGGCGGGCCGGCTGGTAGAGGTCTACGAGAAGGCGCGCGTTCGCCTGACTGACCACCGCGTAGACGTGCCGCGTCACCTGCCCTTCGTTCCGCCGTTCAACAAGTGGTCGGCGAACGTGGCAGGCTCAACGTACTTCGTCCCGATCAACGAGGTCACCGAACTGTTTATCAACATCCTGCTCTCGGTGTTCACTGCGGAGTTTGGCTACTTCATCGTGGACGAGCGGAACCATCTCCAGCCGGCCGGCATCGCCAGGTTTGCCCGCTCGAAGGGCGGCCACCTGGACGACGACCCGGCCGAGGGACGCTTCGCCACCATCGAATTCTTCGAGAGCTACGTCCACGAGCTGTCAGCCCTGGAGCAGGGCATGATGGCGCAGAACCTGGGGCTGATGGCGCAGGCCCTCGGCCTCGGCGGCTTCCCCCACTTTGCCGCCCACCCCTACGGCTGGTTCGAGGCGCTCGGCTTCCGGATGCAGGACTTGCCCGTCTCGCGCACGATCCACGCGGGCATCGTGATGAAGGGCCTGCTCAAGGCGCTGCACGAGGACATCCCGGTACCAGCGGCCGTCGGGCTGGAGCGGGATGGGCAGGTTCTCCTCAAACCCTATTGCCCGCCCTACTACCCGACGATGCGAGACGCCGTCCTCGCGCTGGTCGAGCAGAAATACGCCGCGGGGACAGGCGTGTTCCGCGACGGCGGCGCGGTGGCCGGCTGGCGGGACGGCGCGGCGGTGCAGGCCGGCATCCCGCCGTACCCGGTCGAGGCGGTCGAGGCCACAATCGCCTGCTGCGAGTACATCTGGGATCGCTACGGTCGTTTCCCACCTTACGAGGGGCCTCTGCGCAGCCTGCTGGCGTACCAGGCGCACCACGTAGACAGCGACTTCTACGACCGCTTCTACAAGCCGGACGCACTCACCGAGACGCAGCGCGAGCACGACGCGCGTTATCACGCCAGGTGAATGCCTCCTTCGCCTACCCTGAAAATAGCCTTGCAATTGTCATGCTGAGCGAAGCGAAGCATCCCCCCTGTAGTATGGAGTTCTCAGGGTGACCGTTCGGCTATCACGGCGCCTGACACGATTGCGCTCTGGTAGCCAATTGGCGACGCCCTGGCTATAATTGTCGCTCCGACGCCAGCGGAGACGGTCTCATGCCTCAGCATCCATCCGGAACGGTGACGTTCTTGTTCAGCGAGATCGAAGACTTCTCGCGCCTCTGGGAGCAGCAGCCCGCCGCGATGAAGGTCGCCGTCGCCCAGCACGACGCCATCCTGACGGCAGCGATCGCCGGGCGCGGCGGATACATCGTCAAGTCCACCGGCCCCGGCCTGCTGGCCGCCTTCGCCGTGGCCGACGATGCCCTCGCGGCGGCCCTCGCCGCCCAGCGCGGCCTGGTGTCGGCCGCGTGGGGCGAGACCGGACCGCTGCGCGTGCGCATGGCGCTGCACACAGGCCCGGCCGAGGAGCGCGGCGGCGACTACTTCGGGCCAACGCTGAATCGCGCAGCGCGGTTGATGGCCGTGGGGCATGGCGGGCAAGTCCTGGTCTCGCGCCCGACCTCCGAGCTGCTGCGCGACCATCTCCCGCCCGCCGTGTTCCTGCGCGACCTGGGCGAGCAGCGGTTGAAAGACCTGTCGCGCCCCGAGCGCGTCTTCCAGCTTGTCGCCCCCAACCTGCCCGCCGACTTCCCGCCCCTCAAGAGCCTCGACGCCCACGCTAATAACCTGCCTATCCAGCCAACCGCGTTCATCGGCCGCGAGCCGGAGCTGGCGGCGCTGAGGACGTTGCTCCTGCAAGCGGACGTCCGCCTCGTGACGCTCACCGGCCCCGGCGGCACTGGCAAGACGCGCCTGGCGCTGCAAGCGGTCGCCAACGTTCTCGATGGGTTCGAAGACGGCGTGTGTTTCGTTGACTTCGCGCTGGTGACGAACCCGCGCCTGGTGGCGTCCACCATTGCGCAGGCCCTGGGTATCCGCGACCAGGGCGGCGGCCCTCTCAGCGATGTCCTCAAGGACTATCTGCAAGAGAAGCAGATGTTGCTCTTGCTCGACAACATGGAGCAGGTGGTCGGCGAAGCGCCCCTCGTCGCCGAGCTTCTCGACGCCGCCACGCATCTCAAGGTGCTCGCCACCAGCCGCATCGTTCTGCGCCTGCGCGGGGAGCGCGAGTTCCAGGTGCTGCCCCTGCCCCTCCCCGACCCACGGCATCTGCCGCCGCTCGCGGCGCTCTCCCAATTCGCCGCTGTCGAGCTGTTTGCGCAGCGCGCCGCCAGTGTCAAGCCCGATTTCAAGCTGACCAGGGAGAACGCCGCTGCCGTCGCCGAAATCTGCTACCGGCTCGATGGGCTGCCCCTCGCCATCGAACTGGCAGCGGCGCGCATTCGCGTCCTGCCACCCGAGGCCCTGGCGCAGCGTCTGAACAATCGGCTCAAGCTCCTGACGAGTGGGCCGCGTGACCTGCCCGCGCGGCAGCAGACCCTGCGCGGGGCCATCGGCTGGAGCTACGACTTGCTGGACGCCTCTGAGAAGACCCTGTTTCGACGCCTCGGCGTCTTCGCCGGCTGGACCATCGAGGCGGCGGAGGCGGTGTGTCCGGATGAACAGTGGCCGCAGCGCGGCGACGTGACGGCCACGAACCTGCGGGGCGAGGACGTGCTAGATGGGGTCGAGTCGCTCGTAGCGAAGAGCCTCGTGCGCCAGGCGCTATCGGGCGACGATGTGCGTTTCACGATGCTGGAAACCATCCGCGAGTACGCGCTAGAGCGACTGACGGAGAGCGGCGAGGGGGACATCGTGCGCGAGGCGCACATGCGCTACTATCTGCGCGAGTTGGAAGCCATGCCCGTGAAGCCGGCGGAGCGCGCGAAGTGGCTGGAACACTTCCGGCCGGAGCTTGACAATGCCCGGGCCGCCCTGCGAACAGCGGCGTCCCGCGCCGACGCCGCGCCGGCGCTGCGCCTGGTTTCGGCGCTCTGGCCGGTGTGGTATGCCGAAGGCCAGGTGAGCGAGGCGCGGTCGAACGCCGACACCGTTCTGGCGCTGCCGGGCGCGAAGGAGGCGGGCCTGCGGGCGCTGCGCGCCGACATTCTGTCGCGCGCCGCCGTGATCGCGGCGTTCCAGAACGACTACGCCAGCGCCGACGCCCTCTCCGACGAAAGCAAGGCCATCGTCGAGGTGCTGGGCGACAAGGCCGGCATGGTCAAGGCGCTCTACTCCCGCATCAGCGCGGCGTGGATGCAGGGCGACTACGCCCGCGCCGAGGTGTTTGTGACGGACGGCCTGGCCCTCGCCCGCGACGTGGACGACAAGTGGCTGATTGCCCAGATGATTGGCGCGCTGGGAACGATTGCCCGCGAGCGCGGCGAGTACGACGTGGCGCGCGCCTACTTCGAGCAATCCCTGGCGCTCCGCCGCACGCTCGGCGACGATGAGGCCCTCGGCGACACGCTCATGAACCTCGGCGCGACGGCGGCGTTCCAGGGTGATCCCCAGGCCGAGCCGCTCCTTCAGGAAGCCATGACGCTGTTCGAGCGCCTGGGACACAAGTACGGCCGGGCGAGAACGCTGCACGACCTGGGGTTCCTGGCCGCCGATCAGGGGGACTTCGCCCTGGCCGACGCGCGCTTTGCCCAATCCCTCGTCCTATTCCACGAGCTAGGCGACCGGCGGAATGAGGCGAAATGCCTGGAGGGGCTGGCCCGCGTCTCCGCCGCGCTCCACCATCCCGAACGGGCGGCGCATCTGCTCGGCGCGGCGGAGACGCTGCGCGACAAGATGGAGTCGCCGCTCCCGCCGAGCTACCGCGCCGCCTACGAGCGCACCGTGGCGAGTGTACGGGGCGAGCTAGACGCGCCGACGCTCGCCCGCGCCTGGGCCGAGGGCAAGGCGATGACCCTGGAGGCGGCCGTCGCCTACGCCCTGGAAGATGAGGAGCTAGATGATAGCGCGTTTGCGCAGGAGTGACCCATGACCTTGCCTTTTCTCAAGGACAATGACGCATCGCGGCAGCGGCTGCGGGAGGTCGTGCGCGACCTCTCGCCCGACGACCTGGCCCTCGCCAACTCCGATGGGTGGACGGTCGCCGCGCTCCTGGCCCACATGGCCTTTCACGACCGGCGTCATCTCGTTCTCTTGCAGCGCTGGAAGGCGAAGGGTGTGGACTACTCCCCCATGGACCCCGACGCGCTGAACGATGCCATGAAGCCAATCCTCCTGGCGCTGGTGCCGTCGGCGGCCATCGCTCTCTGCGTGGCGGCGGCGGACGCGGTGGACGCCGAGGTCGCGACGCTCACAGACGAGCTGCTCGGTGAGATCCAGGCGTCCGGATCGTGGTTCCGCCCCAATCGCAGCCTGCACCGCAACGCCCACCTTGACGAGATCGAGCGCCTCATCGGCAAGGGTGCGGGCGAAGGTTGACGAGTCGGACAAAAAGGACGAGGTCTCCGCGCCTACAGAATGCTCGTCGTTCGTCCTCGGCCAGATAGACGCGCCCTAAAGACGATGGCCTGCATCTTCGCGCGAATGGCGGCGGGACCGTAGGTCTTTTGCAGGTCGCGCTCGACCGCATCCACAACGGCTTTCAACTCAGGCTCGCCGCGCTCGACAATCTGCGCGCACACCGGCGTACCCAGGATGAAGCCCAGGGCCACGTTCCGCGCCCGGTCGGCGCGGCTGACTCGCGGCAGAACGTGGATGTCCATCTCGGTGAAGCCGGCCTCGGCCGCCAGGGTCTTCACCGCGTCAATACTATGGTAACCATACGGCGTGTCGAAGAACGGCGGCGGATTGGCGGGGAACAGCCGCGCGAGGGTGTGGTTGACCGTCTGGATGAAGTGATTGTGTTCGAAGGAGTCCCAGACGCTGAAGACGAACGCGCCACCCGGCGTCAGGACGCGGGCGGCTTCCTGCATGGCGGCCCGTTTATCCGGGAAGAACATCAGGCTGAACTGGCACACGACAGCGCCGAAGGCGGCGTTCGGAAACGGCAGGCGCGCGGCGTCGGCCGTCTGGAATTCGATGTTGGCGGGCGAGTCGAACTTGCGTCGGGCCAGGTCGAGCATAGGCTCGTTGAGGTCGGTGACCACCATGCCCACATCGTCGGGGAGCGCCTCGCGGAGACGCAGGGTGACGATTCCGGTGCCGGCGGCGATTTCCAGCACCGTCCCGCGCGGCGGGACCGCTACCCGTTGGGCCAGGTCGGCCGCGTACTCGTCGAAGATAATCGGGACGAGGTACTGATCGTAGTAGCGCGGAATTGATCCGACAAACGCCGCGTCAGAGGTCGCCATGGGGCCTCACCAGACGAAAGGCAGGAGCCGGTAGCGGACCTGCTGCGTGTAGGCCGGGTAGCCGTCGAGGTTCTGCGCGAGCAGCTTCTCCTCGTCCAGCAACCGGGCGACGATGGCGAGCATCAACAGCACAGCCGGCGCGAGCGCCACCCAGGAGGCGAGGGCAATCGGCGACGCCAGGACCAACAGCCCGGCGCCGGCGTACATCGGGTGGCGCACCAGGCTGTACGGGCCGGTGGTAATCACGGTTTGCCCCGCCGCTACCTCGACGACCGCGCTCGTGTAGCTGTTCTCGCGGAAGACCAGGAAGACGATGGCGAAGCCGAGCGCGACGACAACATCGGCGATCAGGCTCACGCTGGGCGCGACGCTCGACCAGTGAAACCGCTGGTCCAGGCCAGCGACAATGTACAGGGCGACGAAGCACACGCTCGCCAGGCTCTGGATGATCTGCTGGCTCCGCTGCGTCTCGGCAGTCGGCCCGGCTTGCACGCGGTTGGCGAGCAGTTGCTTGTCGTACTTGAACAGATAGGCCGTGACGAAGATGGTGCAGACGGCGAAGACGGCCAGGTAGACCCAGGCCTGCCAGTAGCTCAGTGTTCCGGCGGCGACAAAGAGCAAGAGCGCCAGAACCAGCAGCAGAAACGCCAGGCCCAGGATGGCTCTCGATATCAGACCGACCAAACGCTCCTCCCGCGTATCACGTCGAGAAGACTGCATTTCGCTTGCCGCGCATGTGTCGCGAATAATACACGTTGTGGGAGCGGTGTCAAGCGGATTGCACGGCTCCTGGGTTGGACGGAGGATGCTGGGCCAAATCCGTACGTGCGAGACCACCTTTCTTCGTCGCGGCCAACGCCGCGCATTTCAGATCATTGTCTCTGATCGAGGCCAGCGCCTGAAGCGCCACAGAAGCCAGAAGATGACGACGTGCGTCACGAGCAAGGCCGGCACGTACAGAGTGGGAATGAAGTATGTTGCGCCAAACTGCGCCGGGTCGAAGCCGAGCCGCAGGCCCTGTATTGGTCCGTTGAGCAGGTCCAGCGTTCCCACGATGTTGAACAGCAGGGCCAGCCAGATGGCAATGGGCCAGCGAAAGCGCACGCCGGCCAGCGCGACAAACGCCAGTATGACGGCCAGCATATCTCCGTAGGCGACCTGCCTGGCGAAATCGGCGGGGAAGTTGGGGCCAGTTACGCCTGGCAACAGGAAGGCCAGGCCGAGATAGCGGAAACAGTTCAACAGAAGCAGCGGCGTGAAACACTGCACGAACGAGTACTTGCGCAGCCACGGCACAACGTACCACAGGGCGACCAAGCCGAACCCGACCAGACCAAGAACAAAGCTCAAAACGAAGATGCCGAGGTTGCTCACTACGCGCTCCTGTGGTAGGGTTGCATCAATCTGTCTCAGGCCAGCGAGATGCTGGCAGGCAGCAGGGCGCTCGGCGTCGTCGGTGAGCGCGCGAGTAGAAGCCAGATGCCACGACTGCCGTGAGTTCTTACCTAACAATCTGCCGGAGGGATAGATGCAAACGGAGGATCTGCGCGCGCTCCAGGCGCCGCTGAAAGAGCGATATCGCGCGGAGCCGGCCGCCGCGCTGATTACGTTGAAGGCCAAGGGCCGCATCGGCGAGGGCGTCACGTGCAATGTCGAGACGGGGCGGGCGCTGGCGCAGGCCGGTCTACACCCGGCGACGGGCGGCGACGGCCTTAGCCTCTGCTCCGGCGACATGCTGCTGGAAGCGCTGGTCGCGTGCGCGGGCGTGACGCTGGGCGCAGTGGCGTCGGCGATTGGCGTCGAGCTGCGTGACGCCGTTGTGCGGGCTGAGGGCGACCTGGACTTTCGCGGGACGCTCGGCGTCGCGAAGGATGCCCCGGTCGGCTTCCAGCGCATTCGGCTCGCCTTCGACCTGGACACCGACGCGAGCGAGGAGCAGCGCGCGACCCTCATCCGCCTGACCGAGCGCTACTGCGTCGTGTACCAGACGCTGCGGCACTCCCCCGACATCCAGATCTCGTCTACGACGCTGAACTCTGCATAAGACGCATGAAAATGCCTGCGCCCCTCGACACGTTTCCGAGCGAAACGCGGAACGCAAAGACGCCAAGGCGCAACGCTGCCAACAGACTGAAGATTCATCTCTCCTTGCGTCTTTGCGTCTTTGCGTCTTTGCGTTGAAGCCTATTTGCAACGGAGTTGCGCAGGCGATGAGTCTGCGGACCACGAAGGTCACGAAAGGCCGCGACAAGCACACCGATCGTCACGGCTCCCCGTCGGCGAGGACTTCGGCGATGGCGCGACGCGCGACGCCGGCGAGAACCGGGTTGCTGGTCTGGTAGTAGGCGAGAGCGGTGAGGCCAAAGGACAGCGCCCACCCGCGGCCCCGCGCCCACGCCGCGTCATCCGCCTTCAGCGCAGCGCGGAACACCGCGCGGCTCTCGCCGTCGAACAGCGTCCAGGCCGGCAGCAAGTCACACGCCGGGTCGCCGACGCCAAGACAGCCAAAGTCTATTACGGCGCTGAGGCGGCCCTGCCGGACGAGCAGGTTGCCGGGCAGCAGGTCGCCGTGAATCCAGACCGGCGCGCCAGCGTACTCTGAGGCGTCAAGGGCGGCCTGCCACGCCGCCTCGGCCGCGTCGGTGGGGATGACGCCCCGCAGAGCGGCAATGGCGGCGCGGGTGGCCTCGTCGCGCATCGCCAACGGGACGCCGCGCCCGGAGTTGTGCGGCCCCGGCGGCGGGCCGCCGCTGGCGTCAAGCCGCTGCAATGCGGCGATGAAGCCGGCCAGGTCGGCTGCCGCCGGGCGCAGGTCGGCGAGGGGCGCCGCGATCGCGTTCTCGCCGTCGAGCCAGCGGCACACAGACCAATGCCACGGGTAGCCCGCGCCCGGCTGCCCCAGCGCGAGCGGGACGGGAACGGCGAGAGGGAGGTGGGGGGCGAGGCGGGGCAGCCAGCGCCACTCCTTCTCGACCTGGCCCACGGCCCAGTGGATGCGGGGCAGCCGCGCCACCAGGTCGCCACCGAGGCGGTAGAGGGCGTTGTCGGTGCCGGCGGACGCGACCGGCGCGATGGGCAGACTCGCCCACGGCGGCAACTGCGCCGCGAGCAGCCGCCGCACGAGCGTCTCATCGGTGTGTATCTCGTCCGCGTGCATCACGCGCCTCCGGATGCTCTATGTTTGCACTTTGGGTCTGCTGGGGAGGCTTGGAGGGCTGCGCCCTCCAAACTACCCCCATTCCCCATCTTCAGTGGGAACTGCGCCCCTGAACAACGCGGGGAGGGCGGAATGAGGGCCTGCCGCCCCCACACCCCCGCTGCACAGCAAAGTGCAAAGATAGAGCGGGTGGTAATTTGCTCAGGCTCCAGGGGGAAATTGCTCGCGCCGGGCTAATAGCCTGCATCCTGCATGTGACACACCTCGCGGATGCCTTTAGACGACAGCCTCGGTTCTGGCTACAATCAGATCACGGCGCGTACCTGACATCTTCCCCAAGAGGGCTTGACACGATCCAGCGTTGAGCGTCAGCCCGCCGGGGTTTCAAGCGGTCTTCCCGCTCGGCACAACGGACACTCCGCCGGCTGCCACAGGTGGAACGCTTGTTTGGACAGGGCCACCATCGGCACGTTGAGCGCAGCGAAATGCTCTTCCGCCTGGCTGCCGAGACGCAGCAGGCTGCCCACGGCGACAGTCGTGGCGCCGGCCGCCGTCAGCGCCGCAGTGGTCGCCCGAACCGACGACCCCGCGCTGATGACATCGTCTACGAGGGCGATACGCTCGTCGGCGACACGCTGGCACAACGCCAGGGGCAGTTCGTATCGGGCGGCGAACAGGCCGCCGGCGGCCGCCGCCGCCATCGGCTGGCTGAAGTAGAAGCGAACGCCCATGTGAGCGGCGAGAGCCTGGGCGAGAAAAGCCCCGCCGAGGAGCGGACCGCACACGGCGGTGGGCGTGTGGGGCAGGAGAAGCGCCGCCAGCGCAGCAACCTGGGGGGCGATGGCGGCGGGGGACACGAACAGCGCGTCCAGGGTCAGCCAGAGGTCGGTATGGTAGCCCGACTCCAGCAGGAAATGGCCGCGCCGCATCGGCAGGGCGCTGAGAAGGTCATCGGGCAAGGGTGAGGCTCCCCGTCGCGCCACCGCCCCAGCGGGCATGGCCGTTCAATGGGCGTCCTGCGCGAGCGTGTACTCGAACTCGTAGAGATGCTGGCCGTCGGCGATATTGATCGTCATCTGGCCGCGCAGCCCTTCCAGCTCGCCCGTCGCCGAGTCTGGCACGACGATGATGTTGAGGGCCGGCGCGCCGCGCGTCATCGTCGCGTTGTGTTGGAGGACGAACGCGCCGTGACGACCGTGCAGGGTTCCGCTGACGCGCTCGATGGCGACGTACCCGGCCGACCCCTGAACGGCTGTCCCCGCCGACAGCATCTCGCCGCGGCTCGCGGCTTCGAGGTCGCCGTGGAACCGCTTGTCAATGGACAGCCGGCCGAGGGAAGCGTCGGCGTCGCTGTCGGCCAACGGCTGCGGGGTGAGCTTGACGTCGAGTGTTCCACTGGCGCGCATCGTCATGGTTATCTCCTGGACAGGGTCTTGCTACGAATTGAACCAGGTAGAGTATAGGCGGCGACGGCATCCGCCGCGAATCGAAGGCAACCGCCAATGCACATCTACATCGCATTCCTCCGCGCCATCAACGTGGGCGGACACACCGTGAAAATGGATCACCTCCGCCGCCTGTTCGCGGCGCTCGGCTTCGCCAACGTCGAGACGTTCATCGCCAGCGGCAACGTCATCTTCGAGACCGATGCGGCGGACACGGCGGCGCTGGAGCGGGCAGTGGCGGACCACCTCCAGCAGTCGCTCGGTTACCCGGTCGCCACGTTCATCCGCACGCCGGCCGCGGTCGCGGCGGTCGCCGAGTACACGCCGTTCGACGCCGCCGACACCGACGAGGCGGGGGCGTCGCTCTATGTCGGGTTTCTCCCGACGTATCCGAGTGACGCGGCGCGGGAGAGGCTGGCGCGCCTGCGCACCCCGCTGGACGACTTCCACGTTCACGAGCGCGAGTTTTACTGGCTGAGTCGGACGGGGATGGGGCGCTCTCAGATCTCCGGCGCGATGCTGGAGAAGGCCATCGGCCTGCCCGCCACGCTACGCAACGTGACGACGGTGAGAAAGCTGGCGGCAAAGTACGCCGCCCGATAGAGGGGTTACTGTGGATATCATTGCTCATCGGCTGTACAACCAGCAACTTGTCACGCCGCAGTTCCGAACCCCGGCCGAGGTTGTGGCCTGGTTCGGCGCGGTGCAGGCCCAGGACTACCCCGGCGGGAAGTGGGCCGTCGGGCTGCGCCTGCCGAGCGCGACGGACGCTGACGTTGAGACGGCCATCGCCGACCGCAGCATCATCCGCACCTGGCCGATGCGGGGAACGCTGCACTTCGTAGCGGCGGACGACATCCGCTGGATGCTCGAGGCCCTGACGCCGCGCGTCGTCGCCGGCGCCGCCAGCCGCCACCGCCAGTTGGAGCTGGACGCGGAGACGTTCGCCCGCAGCCGCGACGTGCTGGCGGCGGCGCTCCAGGGCGGCCAGCGACTCTCGCGCCCGGCAATGTACGCGACGCTCGAAGCGGCGGGCATCTCGACCGCGGGGCAGCGCGGCTTCCACATCCTGGGCCGCCTGGCGCAGGAGGGTCTCCTCTGCTTCGGCCCGCACGAGGGCCGGCAGCCGGCCTTCGTCCTCCTCGATGAGTGGGCGCCGCACGCGAAGCGGCTGGCGCGCGATGTGGCCCTGGTGGAGCTGGCGCGGCGCTACTTCACCAGCCACGGCCCGGCGACGCTCCACGACTTCGTGTGGTGGTCGGGGCTGACGATGGCGGACGCGCGCGCCGGCGTGGAGGGGGCGCGGACGAGTCTATTGGAGGAGCGCGTGAACGGCGGGAGCTACTGGCTGCCGCCAGGCCTGCCGTCTGTCCATGTTCAGCCGCCGCTGGTGCACCTGCTGCCCGCCTACGATGAGTACATGGTGGCGTACCGCGACCGCAGCGCCGCGCTGGCCGCCGTCGCGCCCGCCTACCCGACTCTCCCCGGCATGGTCGCACTCGGCCCCACGATCAACGTGGATGGGCAGTTCGCCGGCGCCTGGCGGCGCACCGTGCGCAAAGACGTGGTCCGCATCGCCACGCAGCCATTCATCCCGCTGAGCGAGGCCGCGCGGGATGCGCTCGCCGCCGCTGCGAGCCGCTACGGCGCGTTCGTCGGCCTGCGCCCTCACCTTGCCTGAAGCCCCTGCGACGCGATTGCCTTGACGGACCGGCGGCGGCGGCGTATGCTTGAGCGGTAAGGAACGGCTGGCAGTCTCACTGCGTCCTTTTTGACCTTGCCGTCTGGCGTTTGTCGGCCCGAACGCAGCCGCAGGAGCGACCATGCTCAATACGCCCACGTCGGAACTCTATGCGCCCAGGGGCATTGCACTGCCCGACGGCACACGGCTGAGCGTGCGCGCCATCGCGCCGGATGACGCGCCGCGCCTGCAGGCGTTCGTGGCGCGGCTCTCGCCGCAAACGCTCTTTTTGCGCACGCTCGTGCCGATGAAGACGTTGTCCGAAAAAGACGCGCAGCGCCTGGCGAGCGTGGACTATCGCCGCCGCATGGCCCTGATCGCGGCGAACGACGCCGGCGAGATCGTCGGCGTCGCCCGCTACGCCGTGCCATCTGGCGGCGCCGGCGACAGCGCCGAGATCGCCATCGTGGTCGAGGATGCGTACCAGGGCCGCACCCTGGGGACGCTGTTGCTCAAGGAGTTGGCGGCATACGCGCGGGGGCAGGGCATCGCGGCGTTCACGGCGGCGGTATCCTCGGAGAACGCGCGGGTGCGCTACCTCATCGCCCGCTCCGGCCTGCCGGCCGAGATCCACGACGCCGGCTACGGGGAGCAAGAGGTGCGAATATTGCTGCGCAAGGGATAGGTTGCTATGACTCCTGCCAGGTGAGGACGCGACCTCCCTGGCCGAGCAGGACACTGCCGGGGAAGACACGCAATCGCCACGGGGTCAGGCGGAGCGCGGCGAACGCCTCAGCAGTCGGGCTATCCCAGCCGGGAACGATCGCTGGGTCGTAGCCGACGGGCGGCGGGCCGTGCAGAAACAGTTCCCAGACCATGCGCCGCGTGTCGTCGTCGAATGCCCATGTCGCGCGGCACTCCGCAGCGCATGTGTCGTGGGACGGCGTCCAGTAGTTCAGAGACGCGTAGGGGCTGGCCGCGATGTGGGCGCGCTTCACCGGCGTCGGACGGGTGGCGACCCAGCCGACGAGACGGTCGCCGTCCCACTGCCAGATAGGATGCAGGATGCGCGAGCGCGGTCGGCCGTGGCTATCCACGGTTGCCGCGCTGCACCATACGATCCGATGGGCCATTTCGACGAAAGCGGGAGCAACCTCGACCAGGGTATCCATGCTGACTCTCCTGGGTGTTCGCGCTGCGCAAGGACGGGCGCTTCATGACCTTGACACGTGACGGAAAGGACTCGAAGGATAAAGGCTGCGTCCGACGCTGTCAAGGCGAACGGGGCGCTATGCTGAGGTGCAGGCTGCTGTGACAGAGTCATCGGAGCAGCGCGGGCCACCCTGGGGCGGGCCGCCGCGCTGGGGACGGCGGCCGGGGCGCGACCGCTGGCGGCAGCGCGGCCCGCTCGTCTTCCTCGGCCTGGCCGCCATCTTTGGCGTCTTCGTGGTGCTATTCCTGGCGTCGGTCGCCACGGCGCTGTTCCTGCTCGCGCGCCTGCTGGCCGGCGACGCGCCACCCCCCGCCGCCGTCTCGCTCGCCGTGTGCGGCGTGGCGCTGCTCCTGCCCCTGCTGGCGTTCGCCGTCGCCCGCTTCGGCTTTCGCGGCGTTGCCCTGCCCCTGGCCGACCTCATGTCGGCGTCGGACGCGGTTGCGCGCGGTGATCTCAGCGCTCGCGTCCCCGTTCGCGGGCGCGGCGGGTTCGTTCCCCTAAGCCGCTCGTTCAACCACATGGCCGAGGAGTTGGAGCGCGCCGACCAGCAGCGCCGCAACCTCACCGCCGACGTCGCCCACGAGCTGCGCACGCCGCTGCACGTCATCCAGGGCAACCTGGAGGGCATCCTCGACGGCGTCTACGCGCCAACGACCGACCACATCGAGGCGACGCTGGGCGAGACAAAGGCCCTGGCGAGGCTGGTGGACGACCTTAACACCCTGGCCCTGGCCGAGTCGGGCCGTCTCCCGCTGACCAAAGCGCCGGTGGACGTGGCCGACCTCCTGGCCGATGTCGCCACCGGCTTCGGCCCGTCCGCGCAACAGGCCGGCGTGGACCTGCGCGTCACGACAGCGCCTGGCGATCCGGCGCTGATGATCGTGGCGGACGCGGGCCGTCTGGACCAGGTACTCGGCAACCTCGTCGCCAATGCCCTGCGCCACACGCCACCCGGCGGATCCATCACGCTCGGCGCGGCCCCGACCGCCGACGGCGTGCGCCTCACCGTCGCCGACACCGGCGAGGGGATTCCAGCGGCCGACCTCCCCTACGTCTTCGACCGCTTCTGGCGCGGCGACCCGGCCCGCTCTCACGCGCGCGGCGCGGGCAGCGGCCTCGGCCTCGCCATTGCCCGCCAGCTTGTCGCGGCGCACGGCGGGAGCATCGCCGCCCAGAGCGAGATCGGCCGCGGGACGACGTTCACGATTGACCTGCCGCGAGACGGGGTGGCGGAGTGACGGGAGTGGCGGAGTGACGAGGTGAGGGAGTAGCGGAGTGACGGGGTGACGGGGTGGCGAAGTGAGGGCATGGCGAGGTTCCGCCGCGCTGTGCTATAATAACGCAAGTTGCAACCGATGGCGCCGCCCGCCGTGGCGTGAACACCACGGCTAGACTTATCCCAAGGTGAAAGACGCAGGCCGCGCCGACAGCCTCCCAGGCTTCCATCTTGTAGCGGGGGCTTCTAGCCCCTCGCGGACAGGCGGCGTGGCGCAAGGGCGCCCGCCCCGCCCTCGAAGGGCGGGGCTACGGGATGGAAGCCCAAGGGGCTAGGTGCCCCCTACAGCGAACCGCACGGCCTCGCCGACGAGAGCATGTAGATTTCACCTTGGGATGAGTTTAGACACGGAAGCCGAAGCGGCTCAAGAGACGCAGCCTAGCCCCTTGGGCTTGCCGTCGTAGCGGCGGTCTTCAGGCCGCCGCGCTCGCCCGACGGCTGGTGCGCACTGGGTCGCAGCTTGCGCTAATAGCGCAGGTGGAAGTATGAGTTTGAAGATTTCACACCAGCGAGGGGATGAGAAGATTGAAGTTGAAATCCGAATGGAAATCTAGTGGGTCAGTTGTCATGCTTATAGCCATTGTTCGAGGCTGAGAAATGGCGATACCCGCCCCACATGACCCACTAGTTTAGCGAGTTCAAGGCAAGGGGTAGAAGGAAATGATACACTCAGCACTATCTCCTATTGCGCGTTTCACCGATATTCTCCATGGACACCTACCGGAGCTTCAAGCGAAATACGGCGTCAAATCTCTGGCGCTTTTTGGGTCATACGTGCGAAACGAGCACGGTCCGGATAGCGATCTAGATGTGCTGGTTGAGCTGGACGATCGCGGCTTGACCTTGCTTCAGTTTGTGGGGTTGCAAAATCACTTGAGCGATCTGCTAGGTGTGAAGGTGGACCTGGTTGAGAAGAACTGCCTCAAGCCGACTCTGGCGCCGACAATCCTTGCCGAGGCGCAGCCCGTATGACTGCACAAGATGATCCGCGCGCCTACCTGGAAGATATCCTCGAAGCTACGGTAAACGCACGCCAGTTTGCAGCAGATATGGACTACGCGATGTTCAGCAGCGACACGAAGACCACCTACGCTGTTATTCGCGCTCTTGAAATCATCGGCGAAGCGACTAAACGTGTACCGAGCGATGTACGCGAGCGCTACCCCAGTATCCCCTGGCGAGACATGGCGGGTATGCGCGATATCGCAATCCACCAGTACGCGCGTTTGGATCTGCGACGTGTGTTCGATACCGTTCGGAACGAGCTGCCGCTCCTTGAGCGCAACATTAAAATGATTCTGGACGACCTTGCGGTCCAGTAAGCTTCGTCCTTCAACTTGAGAGACGTCTATGTCTAATCTACGATTGCTCTCCAACGGTATCGGCGGCATTCCCTTCACCAAGTATCATGGGCTGGGCAACGATTTCGTTGTCGTGGATGCGCGGGCGACGCCGGCGCTGGCTGAGTCGCCCGCCCTCGCCGTGGCCGTGTGTGACCGCCATCGGGGCGTCGGCGGCGACGGGCTGCTGTTCGTCCTTCCCGCCGACGATGCCCACGTCACCATGCGCCTCTATAACAGCGACGGCACGGTTGCGCGCATGTGCGGCAACGGCATCCGCTGCCTGACGCGCTTCGTCTACGAGAGCGGCATCTGGGACGGCGTCGGGGAGCTGGTCGTGCGGACGGCCAGCGGCCTGCGCACGACCGAGATCATTGACTCGAACCCATCCAACTTTCTCGTGCGCGTCAACCTGCGCCCGCCCCTGCTCGACGCCGCCGACGTGCCGACCACCCTGCCTCACGCGCCCGGCGCGCCGGTCCTGGACGCACTCCTGGACACGGACCCGCCGCTGCGCGTCACGTGCCTCAGCCTGGGCAACCCCCACGCCGTGGTGTTCGTGGACGACCTGGACGCGGTGGATGTGGCGCAGCTCGGCCCACTGGTGGAGAACCATCCGGCTTTCCCCGACCGCACCAACGCCCACTTCGTCCAGGTGCTCGACAACGCCACGCTGCGCATGCGCACATGGGAGCGCGGCGCGGGCCTGACGCTGGCGTGCGGGACAGGGGCGTCGGCCTCGACGGTCGCGGCGGCGCTGACGGGCCGCGCCGGGCGGACGGCCACGGTCTACGTGCCGGGCGGCCACCTCGAAATAGACTGGCGCGCGGACACGGGCGACCTGATGATGACCGGCCCCGCCACGCGCGTCTTCGACGGGCTTCTCGCAGACGCGATGATCTCGTCTGCCCCCTCTCTCCCCTTGTGGGAGAGGGGCCGGGGGTGAGGGATCGGAAGTGAGGGACGATGGCTGAGACGCGCGAAGAGCGCTGGGTGCGCTTCTACAAGGCATCGGAGGGGACGCCGGCGTGGCCGGCGCTCGTGTCTACGCTGGAGCGCTGCGAGGCGGAGACGCCCGGCGTCACCGGGCGGTTTGCGATTGACCTGGGTTGCGGCGCCGGGCGTGACACCCTGGAGCTGCTGCGGCGCGGCTGGCGTGTCCTGGCGATGGATAAGCAGCCGGAGGCCATCGCGCATATCGAGGCGGCTGTCCCAACCGAGTTGCGCGGCCAGCTTGAGGGGCGGGTAGCCGCGTTCGAGGACATCACGTCGCTGCCCCCGGCCGACCTGATCAACGCGGCGTTCGCGCTGCCCTTCTGCCAGCCGGCGCACTTCCCGATCCTGTGGGCGGCGATTGTCGCCGCGCTGCCGCCGGGCGGCCGGTTCGTCGGGCAGCTGTTTGGCGACCGGGATGAGTACGCCGCTGACCCGACGATGACGTTTCAGACGGCCGAGGGGGTCCAGGAATTGCTTAGTCCATTTGAGATCGAACACCTCAAAGAGCGCGAGGAGGACGGCAAGACGGCGCTCGGCGAGCCGAAGCACTGGCACGTGTTCTCCATCGTCGCCCGCAAACGCCCAGTCCCCTCCGTCCTCGACCCGTAAAGGCTGCCATGATTCACACAATCGTCCACCGCGAGGACCGCTTCGAGATTGTCGGCGACCACTCCTCGATCAGTGAGTATCTCCTGGATCCGGCGACCGTGTTGTGGGTGGACATCGAGGATCCGCAGGCGGAGGACATGACGGCTCTCCGCGACGAATTCCAGTTCCACCCGCTGTCGCTGGAGGACGTGATCACGGCGCACGAGCGCCCCAAGATCGAGGTGTTCCCGACGTACTACTTCCTCGTCGCGGTGGCTGTGTCGTGGTCGGAGGGCGACGAGAGGGTCGTGTCGCAGGAAGTCGGTATCTTCGCCGGCAAGAACTACCTGGTCACCGTTCACAAGAAACCGATGCCGCAACTCATGCGCGTGCTGGACCAGTGGCAGCGCAACGAGCATTTCATGCGCTCTGACATCGGCACCCTGCTGTACATGATCCTCGATACGCTGGTGGACGAGTATTTCCCGGTCATTGATGCCGTCGCCGACCGGGTAGATGAGCTGGAGGACAAGGTCTTCGAGAAGTTCGACCGCTCCGCCCTGGAGGACATCTTCCAACTCAAGCGCAACCTGCTCGGCATGCGGCGCATCATCGCGCCCGAGCGCGACGTGCTGAACGTCTTGCTGCGCCGCGACCCGCCCATCTTGCCGGCCGACGCCTCGGTCTACTTCCAGGACATCTACGATCATCTGCTGCGCATCCTTGATAGCATTGACACGTACCGCGACCTGCTATCCAGCGCGCTAGATGCGTATCTGTCGGTACAGGGCAACCAGCTCAACGAGATCGTGCGCCGCCTGACGATTATCTCCGTGGTCTTCCTGCCGCTGACGTTCATCACCGGGTTCTTCGGCATGAACTTCCCGAACGCGATTCACTGGGACAGCCCGGCGACGTTCGTGTTCGCGATTCTGTGCATGGTGCTCGCGCCGACGCTGATGCTGCTCTACTTCCACCGCCGCGGGTGGAGCTGACCCTGCCGCAACCTGATTGGCTCGTCATTGATGTCCTGGTATACTTTCTGTGGGACGAAATCATGTTGAGTGAGGACACATGAAGGCTTACCGCAGATACTTGACGGTCACTGACACGAAGCAAATAGTGCTGGACGACTTGCCATTCGAGCCGGGACAGCGGGTTGAGGTTCTGGTGCTTGCCAATGGCGAAGATCGCGAGGAGGCGATCCGCCGTTTGGAACGTGCATTGCAGGACACGCAGGCTCTGGCGGAAGCGAACGGCATAACGGACAAGATGATCGCGGAGGAAATTGAGGCGTATCGGAGCGAGCATCGAATGCCGATTACCTCATCACAAGCGATCAGGATATCACCTCCGCGCAATCGTTGATGAAAACGACGATCTGTTCGGTGTCCGAGTTCAGACGCCTCGTTTTAGAGTGAGTCCCGTGGCCTCAAATCACCTCCAACATACGTCTGTACTCTTTCTCGCCCTCGCGGTTCTTGGCTGGGCGGATGAGGCCGCGCTGGCCGCCGTTCTGGGGGACGGGAGCGCGGCCGACGCTTACGCGGCGCTGGCTGCGCGGCCAGACGTCACGGCGCAGGCGGACGGGCTGACGCCCCATGCCGCTGTTGCGGCTGAGGCGCTGCTGGCGCTGGAGGCGGCGGATGCGCCCCGCTACCGCGCCCTCCACGAGCGGGCCGTCGCGCACCTGGCGAACCGCCGGCGTGCGGGCGACGAGCGCGTCCAGGCGGCGTTCGACGCCGCGTATCTCCGCCTCGCCAACCGCCTGTTGACCGATGACCCCGTCGCCTTTTGCGCGTTGGTGGACCAATACCGGGCCGTGGCGGGGCTGCCCGGCCGCGACGCCGACATGCGCGGCTTTTTCGAGGCGCTGGCCCTCGGCCTGAGCGGTCGGCCCGACGCTGCTGTCGCGGCGTTCAATGCGCTGCTCGCCACGCCGGGGCTGGACGACGAGGTGTCGGGGCGCGCCCTCAACGCCCGGGCCTACTATAACAGCGTCACCGGCCGCCTGGAGGACGCGCAGCGCGACTACCGGGCGTGTCTGGCGCTGTGGCGGGCGACGGGCAACCGGCTGCGCGAGGGCATCACGCTGCTGAACCTGGGCATCCTGGCCTACGACCTCCACCAGTATGGCGACGCCGAGGGCAGCCTGGCCGAAGCCATCGCCGCGTTCGGCGAGGTCGGCTCGGCGCAGCATATCGCCTCGGCCCAGAACGAGCTGGGGTTGGTCTACCGCGACCAGGGACGGTGGGCTGATGCGCTGGCGTGCTTCGAGGCCGTGGCCGAACGCCGCCGCGCCGACGGCGCCCTGGACTCACTGGGGCGCGCGCTCAACAACATCGGCGAGGTGCGCCTGTTCCAGGGGCGTCTCGACGAGGCGGAGAGCGCCTTCAACGCTGCCCTGGCGGCGATGCAGACGGCCGATTTTGCCGTGGATGCGCGTCTCAACCTGGGGCTGGCGCGGCAGGTGGCCGGTGACCTCGCCGGCGCGGGGGCCGCGTTTGAGGCGGCCCTGGCGACGGCGCTCGCCATCGGCCGGCGCGACATCCTGGCGGAGGTCTACTACCGGCTGGGCGAGGCGGCGCGGCGGGGGGGCGATGACGTGGTGGCGCTCGACCGCTTCGTCGAGGCGGCGACGGTCATCGAGGCGACGCGGGAGCCGCTGCAAGACGAGGGCCTGAAGATTAGCCTGCTCGGCCGCTGGCAGCAGATTTACGAGGCGCTCGTCCTCCAGTGCCTGGCCCTCGGCCGCGTCGAGGATGCCTTCCTCTGGTCGGAGCGCGCCCGCGCCCGCGCCTTCGCCGACGCTGTTGCCGCGCAGCAGGTGGCCGCCCCGGCGGACGCCGCGTGGCAGGCCGGCGCGGTCGCCAGCCTGGCCGAGGTTCAGGCGGCGCTGGCCGACGACGTCACGCTGCTGAGCTATTTCACCACGGGCGTCATGGCCCGCGAGATTCCGTTGCTGCAATCGCTGCCCACCGCCAGCCCATTACGCGCGCACCTGGTCACACCCGCGCGCACGCTGCTGTTTACGGTGGCCCGCCACGCCATTGCTGCCGCCGTCTGCCCCGTGGACCCCAATGCCCTGGCGGCGACCACGGCGCGCGGGAACGACCCGCAGCGGTTTCTGGCTCCGCAGGTATTGCGCCGCCTGTTCACGTTCCTGCTCGCCCCTGCTGAGAGCGCTTTGCAGTCGCGCCGCCTGTTCATCAGCCCCCACGGCCCGCTGCATACCCTGCCGTTCGCCGCCATTCCGCTGCCGACCGGCGAGCCGCTGGCCCATGCCGGCGGGCCGCGGCTGGCCTTCATCCCCAGCGCGACGGTCTTCGTGCGCCACTGCCGCGCGGCTCGCCCTCTCCCTGAGCCGCGCCTGGCGTGCCTTGCCATCGGCTACAATGGCCGGCCGGAGTCGTCGGCGCTGCGCCACACTGAGGCCGAGGCCGCGTTCGTCGCCCACCTGACCGGCGGCGTCGCCCATGTCGGCGCGAGCGCCAAAGCGCCGCTGCTGGCCGAGGCGGCGCCGGGCGCGCGCTGGCTGCACTTTGCCTGTCACGGCCAGTTCCGGCCGGATGCGCCCCTGGAGTCGTTCCTGGAGACGGGCGACGGGGAGCGCCTGACCGCCCTCCAGGTGTTGCAGGCGTGGCGCTTGCGGGCCGATCTCGTGACACTGAGCGCGTGCGAGACAGGGGTGTCGCAGATTCTGCGCGGGGATGAGCCGATGGGTCTGGTGCGGGCGTTCCTGTACGCTGGCGCGCGCGCCGCGCTCGTGAGCCTGTGGCCGGTGGAGGATTTGCCGACGTTCTTGCTGATGCAGCGCTTCTATCAGGGTCTCAGCGCGGACGAGACGTCGGACCCCTCGGCGGCGCTACGCGATGCGCAGGCATGGCTGCGGTCGCTCACGGCGGGGGAAGCCCTGGGGGTAGCGCCGCTGGCCGGCGATAGCCTGCCCCACGTGATGTCGGCTTTGGCGGCGCGCGATACGGCGGAGCAGCCTTTTGCTGCCGCTCGCTACTGGGCAGGCTTTCTCATCGTGGGTGGGGCGTGCGGTTAGCTGCGGGCCGTGGTAGCGCTCCCAGAACCTTGCGAGATAGGAGACAAACATTACAATTTCCTAAGAAAGTGCCGATGTGACACATTCTGCTGGTATTACCTATGGACATAATGGAAAAGATAGTGTATAATCGTAAGGATTTTCCACCCCCAAACCATCCACATATCGGATCCCCGAGGAGGTAGATGAGACAATGCTCACGTCTTTTGGTCGTATGCTCAAGGAGTTCCGCCTGCAACACGGCCTGTCCCAGAAAGCCCTCGCCGACGCAGTGAATGTCGACGGTAGCTATATCGCCCGGCTGGAAATGGATGACCGTCGCCCGTCGCGTCGTGTCGTGCTCGACATCGCGCAGGCCATGGAGCTATCGCCGGAGGACACCGACCGTCTGCTCGCCAGCGCCCAGCATCTGCCTGAGGGCGATCTGGACCGCCTGCTGGCCGATGGCGGCGGCCCGCTCATGCACCCCGCTCTGCGCGCCGTCGCCAACGCCGTCGAAGACCAGAATCTCAGCGTCGAGGGGCGCAAGCAGCTCGAAGAAGAGATCATGGCCTATGTCGCGGCGCGCGCCAATGCGCTCAAGCAGCAGGACCGCGATCGCAAGGCCCGCCGCAGCGCCCACCGCGCGCGCATGGCGCAAGGTGGCTGAGTAGGACGCTGCGCGCAACAACGCTGCACGTCAACGTCGAAAAGGGACCGCCCGAGCAACTCGGGCGGTCCCTTTTTTGGTCCTGACGGCTTCCGAGTATAATTCCGCCCCATAGTGCAATCCTGAATCGCCACACTCTTCCTGCCCGCGGCAGGCCTTTTCCCTGGTCCCATCCTTGCTTCTGAACCGTCCATAGCACTCCACCAATGGGAGGAGCCGTGATCGTGAAGCGCGACATGCTCATCCGGCGGCTGCCGACTCTGGCTGCTGCGGCCCTGGGATTGGCGCTGCTGCTGTATGTCGTTTGGCCGTGGCTGCCCCTGCCCGCCCGCGCCGCCCCCCCGCGCACCATCATCTTCTATGGCTTCAGCATCCTGGGCGACACCATGAACAACGCCATCTTCCCCGCCTTTCAGAAGGAGTGGGAAGCGAAGACGGGCGAGCGCGTGGAGTTCATCAGTTCGTTTGGCGGCTCCGGCACAGTCACCAACCAGCTCATCATGGGCGTGCCGGCCCACGCCGCCCTGCTCTCGCTCGAGTCGGATGCGCAGCGCCTGGCAGCCCAGGGCGTCATTCCGCCGAATAGCTGGCAGAGCCTGCCCTACGGCGGCGTCGTCAACCGCACGCCCTTCGTCATTCTCGTCCGCAAGGGCAACCCGAAAGGCATCCACGATTTCGCCGACCTTGCCCGGCCGGGCGTCCGTGTCGTTCACCCGGACCCCCTGACATCCGGCGGCGCGAACTGGGCCATCCTGGCGGAGTACGGCGCGGGGGCGCGGGCGGCGGGCGGCGATCCGGCGGCGGGCGAGGCCATGCTGCGCGGCATCTGGCGCAACGTGGTCGCCCAGGCGCCCTCGGCGCAGGCAGCGCGCTCCCAGTTCGACAACGGCTTTGGCGACGCGCTCATCACCTATGAGCAAGAAGCCCTCGCCTCGGCGGCGCGCGGTCAGCTCGATGCCGACATCGTCTACCCGCGCAGCACCGTTCTCAGCGAGCATACCCTAGTCGTGCTCGACCGCAACATTGGCGCCGGCGAGCGCGACGTGGTCGAGGCGTTCATCGCCTTCCTGTGGAGCGACACGGCGCAGCGGCTGTTCGCCGAGAACGGCTTTCGCAGCGTGGAGCCGCGCTTCGACTCCGCCAACCCGCATTTCGGGCAGATCGAAGACCCGTTTCGCGTCGCAGACTACGGGGGATGGTCCAAAGTCAAGCCCCAGATTATTGACGCCGTCTGGAAAGGCCGCGTTCTCACGGAGTTAAGCCGATGACCTCGCAAGCCATAGACATTCCCGCTCGCCCGCGCCCACACCGCCGCTCCGCCCTGGCGCCAGTCGGTCTGCTCATCCTGGTGCTGACGCCGCTGCTGTTCATGCCGCTGGCGGCGGTGTACATCTTTGCCTTCCGCGGCGGTTGGACGGCGTTCTGGGTTTCGCTGAGCACGCCCGACGCGCAGTTTGCCCTGCGCTTCAGCTTCACCATCGCCATTGCCACCTCGGTGATCAACGGCGTCCTGGGAACCTACACCGCCTACGTCCTGAACAAGTATCAGTTTCCCGGCGCCAGCGCCCTCAACATCGTCGTCAACCTGCCGGTCGCCATCCCGACGGTCGTCGTCGGCACGTCGCTGCTCCTGCTCTGGGGACCGCTGGGCCTGCTCGGCCGGATCGTCGAACCGCTCGGCCTGGAACCGATGTTCACGCCGGCCGGCGTGCTCCTGGCGCACCTGTTCGTGACCTTCCCCTATATGCTCGGCGCGGTCAAGCCCGTCCTGGACGAGCTGGAGACGACATACGAGGAGGCGGCCTACACGATCGGCGCCTCACCCTGGCAAACGTTCTGGCACATCATTCTGCCGGCCCTGCGCGGCGGCCTGTTCAGCGGGGCGTTGCTGACCTTTGCCCACTCCCTGGGCGAGTTCGGCGCCACGGTGCTGGTCTCCGGCAACCTGCGCCTGCGCACCCAGACGGCGCCGCTGTACATCTTCTCGCAGTTCGAGGCGGGCAACATCGAGGCCGCCAACGCTGTCGCGGCTGTTCTGGCGACGCTCTCGTTTATCATCTTCTTCGTGCTCCTGCGCTTTACCCGCCAGCCGTCCAAGGACGCATAGGAAGCGACATGTCCATTCTCCTCGAGCGTCTGACCAAGCGCTTTGGCAACCTGCCCGTTGTCGAGAACATCAACCTCGAGATCGCCGAGGGTGAAATGTTCGTCCTGCTCGGGGCGAGCGGCAGCGGCAAGAGTACCGTCCTGCGCATGATCGCTGGCCTGACCGACCCGGACGCGGGCCGCATCCTGCTGCATGGGCGCGACGTGACCTCGCTGCCGCCGCAGCAACGCGGCACCGGCTTCGTCTTCCAGAACTACTCCATCTTCCGCCACATGAGCGTTGCGGACAACATTGAGTTCGGCCTGAAGATTCGCAAGGTACCGGCCGCCGAGCGTGTCCGCCGCCGCGAGGAGCTGCTGGACATGGTCGGCCTGGCGGGCCTGGGCGGGCGCTACGCGGACCAGCTCTCAGGCGGGCAGCGCCAGCGCGTCGCGCTCGCCCGCGCCCTGGCCTACGAGCCGAAGGTGCTCCTCCTCGACGAGCCATTCGGGGCGCTGGACGTGAAGATCCGCGCCCAGCTCCGCCGCAATCTCAAGGATATCCAGGACCGCCTGGGCATCACGACGGTCCTTGTGACGCACGACCAGGAGGAAGCGTTCGAGCTGGCCGACCGCATCGGCGTGATTGACCGCGGGCTGCTGCTCGAAGTGGGTGACCCGGAAAGCCTCTACCACGCGCCGCGCACGCTGTTCACCGCGACGTTCCTCGGCGCCGGCGTCGTCCTGGCCGGCCGCGTTCAGGACGGTCGCGCGGTGTTCGGCTCGCTGGCCCTCCCTATCCCAGCGGAATCGGCTCATGAGGAGGGCAGCCGCGTCCGCGTCCTCTTCCGGCCGGAGCAGGTTATCCTCGGAACCGCGCCGCCCACCGACGGCTCGCCGATTCTCGGCCCAGGCGCGGTGATTGACCAGACGTTCAGCGGCTCGACGCGGCGACTGCGCCTGCGCCTACCCCGCCTGAGCGGAGCGCGGCAGGTTGCGCCGCCCGCGCCGTTTGGCGAGGAGGGGCTGTTGGTGGACGCAACAGCGCCGGCCGATACGCCCATGACGCAGCCGGACTGGTGGGTGAGCCTGCGCGGGTGGCACATCCTCGCGCCGATGCCGCAGCGCCTCCTGGTGTGCGACCCCGGCGAGGGGCCGACGGTCAAGCTCGAAGCGGCGTCTCGCCTGGCCGAACGCCTGTGGGCGACCGTCACGGTTCTTGGCGTGTGCCGCGAGCCGGAGGGCATGGCGGAACTGCGCGAGACGTTGGCGGCGCGGGCGGAGGCAGCGGGCCTCGGCAAGGCCGAGATTCGCGTCCGCTATGGGGCGGAGGCCGACGAAATCCTCGCGGAGCAGAGCGAGAGTGTCTACGACTACGTGATCATGGGGATCGGCGGCAACAAACCCGACGCCGAGCGGCCGGGCAATGTGGTGACGCACGTGTTGGAGCGGGCGAAGACGCCGGTGTGGGTGGTGAAGGGGCAGGCTGTTCCACTGGAGAACATTCTGCTGTGTACGGCGGGCGGCGAGCCGGGCAAGAGCGACGTGCGCGTCGGCGGGCGGCTGGCCCGCAACCTCGAGTCGGCCGTGACGCTGCTCTATGTGGCGCGGCCGGCGGGCGACGCCGGCCCCGTTGCCCAGAGCCACCTGGAGCGCGCCGCGGCGACGCTGCGGTCGCTGGACGTGCCGGTCAGCATCAAGATCGCCGCCGCCCCGACGCCGGCCCAGGGCATCCTGGCCCAGGCGCAGAGCGGCTACGGCCTCATCATCGTCGGGCGGCACTCGCCCTCGCGCGGGTTCTTCGGGCTGGACGATGTGACGCGGCAGGTGCTCACCCGCGCCGACCAGCCAGTCCTCATCGTCCCCGCCGAGGAAGCCTAAGAGGACAGAAACATACCACGGAATACACGGAACACACGGAATGGGAGGTGCGCGGTACTCATTCCGTGTCTTCCGTGCGTTCTGTGGTTCCCATCGCTGCGCCGGTAGCTACGCAGTTTTGTGGAAGAGCGTATCGTGCTGGCGCTGGAGAGCCATCTCCAGCGCCTCCCAGAAGGCGGCGGAGTTGTCACCCGCCGCCAGCCGGGGGTCTCCACGCTATCCTGTGGAGCTACCACTGCGCCTTTGCGTTATCTAACTCTTGCTCTCGCGCCAGGCGGCGAGGGCGGCCTGGGCGCCGGCGGCCAGCAGGTCAAGCTCCGTGCCGCACAGCAGCAGGCGGCAGCCCTGGTCGCGCCAGTAGCGCAGTGTCGCCACGTCGCCAGAGAACATCCCGACCGGCACGTTCGCCGCGAGGCACTGCTCCACGATGCTGTGAATGACCCCCTGCACCAGCGGCAAGTCGAGCTGCCCCGGATAGCCGAGGCTCTGGGACAGATCGTTCGGCCCGATGAGAATGCCGTCAACGCCGGGTAGCGCCAGGATGGACGGCAGTTGCTCCACGGCGTCCCGCGTCTCCACCTGGACGATCAGCAGTGTCTCGCGGTTAGCGGCGGCGCGGTAGTCGTCGCCCGCGGCGATCAGGCCGAAGCCGGCCGACCGGGCGACGGCCATCCCCCGCCGCCCCAGGGGGTGATACTTCGCGCCCGCAACGGCAAGCTGCGCGTCGGCCAGGGAGTTGACCTGGGGAACGATGATGCCGGCCGCGCCAGAGTCGAGAGTCCGCGTAATCAGGCTCGGATGCAGGTACGGGATGCGGACGAGGGGCGGGATGCCAGCCGCCTCCGACGCGCGGATGAGGTCCTCCAGGCGTTCGGCGTCAATCGGGCTGTGCTCGGCGTCGAACATGACGTAGTCGAACCCGGCGTGGCCGATGATCTCGACGCAGCGGGGCGAAGCGCTCCAGGCGAACGTGCCGAACACGGCCTGGCCCGCCTTCCACGCGGCGCGGATGGGATTGGGGCGTATTGACATGCGTTTCTCCTTAGCACGTACTCCCTCTCCCAGAGGGTTCAAGGGCGGACGGGTGAAAGGCGGCGGTGGCTCGTCCCCCACCAACCCCCGCCCCAGAAGGACCTGTTCGCCCCTGAACCCACAGGGAGAGGGGACAGAGAAGTCACTGCGAGCGTTTGGGCGGCCAGGCCAGGAGCAGGATGCCCAGCAGGATGAGCGCCCCGCCCACCATCTGCCAGGGCGCGAAGTTCTCCCGCAGGATGAGCACCGCCACCAGGGTCGCCACGACCGGCTCCAACGTGGCCGTGACGCTGGCGACACCGGCCGGCACGCGCTTGAGGCCCGACGTGTACAGCAGCAGCGCGCCGACGGTCGGGATAGCGGCCAGGCCGAGGAGCCACAGCCAAAGGGCGGAGGGCGCCGCCAGCGGCGCAAGCTGCCCCACACCGCCGAGCAGCACGAACGGCGCGAGCAGCAGCGCGCCGAACAGGACCGCCCACCACACCACCGTCGTCGGCGGGTAGCGGCGCAGCGCCGGCACACCCAGGATCGAGTACATGGCGTAGGTGAGGCCTGCGCCCAGCCCTGCCAGCAGCCCGACCCAGTTCACCCGCAGCTGGGTCGGGTCGTAGGCGCGGGCCACGAGGATGCAGCCCAGAAACGCCAGCCCCAGGGCCAGGAGATGCCGCCGCCCCAACGGCTCGCCATACAGCCGCCACGCCAGGAGCGTCACCCACGCCGGCGCGGTATAGAGCAGCACCGCGGCGGTGGCGACACTCGTCAGGTCCACGGCGACGATGTACACCCAGTAGAACAGGGCGACGGAGACGCCGCCGAACAAGGCGAAGTAAGGCAGGTCGCGCGGGCGTATCCACAGGGTGGACGGCCGCCAGACGGCCAGCCCGACGCCGAGCAGAACGAACGTCAGGAAGGCGCGCATGAACGCCAGGCCCAGGGGGGTCAGGCCATACGCCAGGCCGGCCTTGAAAAACAGGCCAATGGTCCCCCACAAGATGGCCCCCGCGGCTACCAGGAGGAGGCCGCGGGGGTTATGAGAGGTCGGAGAGCGATGGGAGATAGAGGCTTACTCCTCGCCCAGGTAGGCTTTGCGCACCATCTCGCTCTTGAGCAGGTTCTGGCCGGTGTCCTCCAGGAGGATGCGGCCCGTCTGGATGACGTAGCCGCGGTCGGCGATGGAGAGGGCCATCGCGGCGTTCTGCTCGACCAGCAGCACCGTTGTCCCCTGGCCGTTGATGTCAATGATGGTGCGAAAAATCTGCTCCACCAGCATCGGCGCGAGGCCCATGCTCGGCTCGTCGAGCAGGAGCAGGCGCGGGCGGGCCATCAGGGCGCGGCCCATGGCAAGCATCTGCTGTTCGCCGCCGCTGAGCGTGCCGGCCTTCTGGGACGAGCGTTCCTGGAGGCGGGGCCACAGGCCGAAAACGCGGTCCAGGTCCTGCTTGATATTGGAGCGATCCTTCCGCGAGTAGGCGCCCATCTCTAGATTCTCTTTGACCGTCATGCGCGGGAACACCAGGCGGCCCTCCGGCGACTGGGAGACGCCGTTGATGACGATCTGGTCGCTGGACATGCTGACCAGGTCCTTGCCCTCGAAAGTGATCGAGCCGGCGCGTGGGCGGATGAGGCCCTGGATCGTGCGCAGCGTCGTCGTCTTGCCGGCGCCGTTCGAGCCGATGAGACACACAATCTCGCCCGGGTTGACGTCGAACGAGATGCCTTTGAGCGCCTGGATGTTGCCGTAGTAGGTCTGAACGTTCTTAAGCTCCAGCATTGCGGGCATGGTGTGTCTCACTTCCTCCGCGTCTCTTGCTTGATGCGCTCAAGCTCCGCTTCTGCGCCGCCCTTGCCCAGGTAGGCCTCGATGACGGACTGGTCGCGCTGGACCTCCACGGGTGTCCCTTCCGCGATCTTGGTACCGTGGTCGAGGACACTCACCCGCTCCGAGATACCCATGACCACCTTCATGTCGTGCTCGATGAGCAGGATGGTCAGGCCGCGGTCGCGGCGCATCTTGCGGATGAACGCCGTCAGGTCGGCGGTCTCCTGCGGGTTCATGCCGGCCGTCGGCTCGTCGAGCAGCAGCAGCTGCGGCTCGGTGGCGAGGGCGCGGGCGATCTCGAGGCGGCGCTGGAGGCCGTAGGGCAGGTTGCGCGACGTTTCGTCGGCGACCTGGCGGCCCAAGCCCACGTAGTCGAGGAGGCTCAGGGCCTTCTCCCGCGCGTCCGCCTCCTCGCGGCGGATGGACGGCGGGCGGAAGACCGTGCGAATCAGGCCGCCGCGCAGACGGCAGTGCATCCCGACCAGGACGTTCTCCAGGGCGGTCATGTTGGCGAACAGGCGGATGTTCTGGAACGTGCGCCCGATGCCCACGGCGGTGACCTCGTTCGGCTTGAGGCCCGCGATGGACGTTCCGCCGAAGATGATGTCACCCTCGGTCGGCTCGTAGATGCCGGTAATCATGTTGAAGAAGGTCGTCTTCCCCGCGCCGTTGGGGCCGATGACGCTGACGATGGAGCCGCGCGGGACGGTGAAGTTCACGGCGTTGACGGCCAGAAGACCGCCGAAGCGCTTGGTGACCCCTTGCGCCTCGAGCAGCAGTTCGTTATTGAGAGACGGCGCCGCCGTCGCCACCGATGGTTGAGCACTCATAGTCTATCTCCCTATTGCGACGGCGCGTCCAACGGATCGGAGTCGACCGACATGAGCTGCGAGGCTGCGTCAGCTTCCTGGATGCTCAGCGGCTCGGAGCCGGCTGAGGAGTGAAGCTCGGCGCGGCGGCGGGCGCTGGGAATGAGACCCTCGGGACGGACGACCATCATGACGACCAGGGTGAGGCCGAAGAGCAGCTGCCGCCACTGGAGAGGGTCTACCGTGGTGCTGACGAACTCTTTCATCTGCGGGTCCTGGATGGTCGGCACGACGGTGGTGTTGATGATGGCCTTCAGCGTGCCGGCGATCTGGGGCAGGAGCAGGCGGTCGGCCATCATGATGATCATGCCGCCGACGATCACGCCGACCATGTTGCCGAGACCGCCGAAGATCACCATGACCAGGATGATGACCGAGACAGTGAAGTCGAAGACGCTCGGGAAGATCGCGCCGATGTAGCTGCCGTAGAACGCGCCGGCGAAGCCGCTGAACGTCGCGCCCATGGCGAAGGCCATCAGCTTGGTGTTGGTGGTGTTGATGCCCATCGCCGCCGCCGCCAGCTCATCCTCGCGCAGCGCCGTCCACGCGCGGCCGAGGCGCGACTGGTACAGGCGGTTGATGAGGAAGACCGTCAGGGCGATGATTGCCAGGATCAGGAAGTACCACGGCAGATAGTCGCCCGTCTGGAAGTAGTTCACCAGGGGCAGCCAGGGGCGGCCGATGGGGTTGACGCCCGACTCGCCGCCGGTGAAGTTCAACGGCTTGACGCAGCCGACGATGCAGATGCTGGTGAAGGGCAGCGTCAGCGAGACCGCCGTGAGGTTGCGGAAGACGATGGGGACGATCTCGCCGAAGCCCAGGGTTACGATGGCGAGGTAGTCGCCGCGCAACGGGATAGTCGGCGAGCCGAGGATGAGGCCGAAGATGGCCGCCACCGCCGCCGCGACCCAGATGACGAGCCAGAACGTCCAGACGAACTGGAGCCAGGGCCAGTCGGCGCCCACCTGCGACGAGATGTACGGCGAGTAGAGCAAGCCGGTGGTGTACGCGCCGATGGCGAAGAACGCGGCGTACCCCAGGTCGAGCAGGCCGGCGTAGCCGACCACGATGTTCAACCCCAGCGCCAGCACGACGAAGGTCAGGATGGTGATCATCGTGCCGAGCCAGTTGAGGTTCAGGCCCTGGTTCAGGAGCGGCTGGCCGATGAAGGGGTTCTCCGCCGGGTTCGTCTTGTACAGGATGCCCATGCCGCTGTCGAGGAAGGGGTAGAGCAGCAGGAATACGATGAGTAAGGCCCCCAGGGCGATGCGCCGCCGGCCCAACTCCAGCGTAGATGTGTAGCCGATGAAAATGGCGACGGCTACACAGATCACGAAGGTGAGCAGCGCCACAAGCACGGCGTATATGTCCAGCAGAACGGCTGGTTTGCCGGCCAGCGGCGCAATGACGAACTGGTAGATCATCTGGCCGACGACCATAAGCGCGCCGGCGATCGCGCCAGCGATCGCGCTCGCGCGCGCGGCGACGTTGGCCTGGGTAAAGTGCTCCCAGCTACTCAGGATGAGGCCGACGGCGGCGCCGCCGACGAGAGCCGCCATGATGCCGGATAGCCCACCGAAGAAGGCGATGACGATACCGCCCGCGATGCCGATGGCAAGCCCGGCCTTAATCGGATTAGACATGCGTCCTCCGGAATGCGGTATGCATTACGCCTTCTCGCCTGAGGCTTCGCCGAGCAGGCCAAGGGGACGGAAGATAAGGATGATGATCAGGATGGTGAAGATCCAGGCGTTGGTCCAGCGCGAGGACAGGTATTGGTCGCTGAACGCCGCCACGACACCGATGAGGATGCCGCCCAGGGCCGCGCCGGTGACGTTGCCGATGCCGCCGAGTACGGCGGCGGTGAAGGAGCGCAGGCCGAAGGTGAAGCCCATCGTGAACACGATGGTGTTGTTGTACAGGCCGACGAGACAGCCCGCCGCGCCCGCCAGCATGCCGCCGATGAGGAAGGTGACGGCGATGACGCGGTCCACGTGGATGCCGACGATCTTAGAGGCGTCGCGGTTCTGGGCCGTCGCGCGCATGGCCTTGCCCAGCGTCGTGTATTGAATGAACAGGCGGAGGGCTACCCACAGGCCGAGGGCGATGACGACAACGATAAGGTCTTTCGTGCCGAACTCGATGCCCGTCGCCGCCGGCAGTAGGGGGATGCGCGGCAGGACTTCGGGCATGCTCTTGGGGGAGGCGGCGTTCAGGCCCATGATGGGGAAGATTGGGCGCAGGCCGCCCCAGATGAGGCCGATGTTCTGAAGCATGAACGACACGCCGATGGCCGAGATGAGGGGGGCCAGGCGTGGCGCGTTGCGTAGCGGCTTGTAGGCAAACCGCTCGATGGTAAAGTTGAGGAGCGCGCCGAGCAGCCCCGCGCCGATGAAGGCCAGCAGCAGGCCGCCAATCTTAAGCCCCGTGCTGCTGTCGGCCCCGACCCCCATGTTGCCGATGATGGACAGCGCCATGAACCCGCCGAGCATGAACACGTCGGCGTTGGCGAAGTTGATCAGCTCGATGATGCCGTAGACCAGGGTATAGCCGAGCGCCACGATGGCAATGATAGCGCCGTTAGTGATGCCGACGATCAGCTGTTGCACCAGCAGGGTGGGGTTCGCCGCGATGTCGCGGCCAATGCGTGGAATGTCGAGACCAGCGGTCGGGCCGAACAACAAGATCGCGTACAGAACAATAGCCGCGAGGACGATGCGTCCCCAAGAGACGGGCTGCCCACGTCGCGGCTTGACGGCTGCTGTAGCCATAGGGTCTCCTGATAGGCACGGTGGGGTCCGACAGGAACAAAGAGGGCGGATGCGGGGCCTGGCCCACATCCGCCCGGTGTTTCATGTTACTGGGCCGCGAGCGTCGAGACAAACTCGAACTTGCCGCCCTTGACCTGGCCGCCCGACATGGTGGTGAGACTGGTGTCACCGCCCTGGTCGAAGCTCCACTTGCCAAGCACGCCCTCGAAGTCCTTGGTGGCGAACACGGCATCGCGCATCGCCTTGCGGTCGGTCGGGTTCGCGCAGATCTTGTTCAGCGCGTTGACCAGCACCTTAGCGGCCTCGTAGCCGTACACCGCGTACACTTCAGGCTCGGCGTTGTACTTCTTCTTGTACGCCTCGTACCAGTCCTTGGCCTTGCCGGTCAGCTTCTCGGCCGGCACGCCACCGAACGTCACGTACACGCCCTCGGCCGCATCCTTGCCGGCGGCGTCAATGAACGCCTGCTCGTAGATGCCGTCGGGACCCATGATCTTGACCTTATCGGGGGTCATGCCAACGCTGCGGATGTCCTTGACGAGCTGGCCGGCGTTGTTCTGGGTGATGCCACCGTAGTAGATCAGGTCAGGGTTCGTGCCCTTGATCTTGTTGGCGAGCGCCTTGTAGTCCGACGCCTTGCCGTCAATGCCCTCGTGACCGAGAACGTTCAGGCCCAGCTTCTTGGCGCTGGCCTCGAACACGTCGGCGAGACCCTTGCCGTACAGTTCCTGGTCGTCGAGGATGTAGACGTTCTTGGCGCCGAGCTGCTTGGCCCAGTTCGCGCCCGCCGCGCCCTGGAGGTCGTCGGCCGGCACGACGCGGGTGTAGTTGCGCACCTTGGTCGGGTAGTACACGTCAGGCTCGCCCTGGGCGGCGCCGGCGGTCTTGGTCAGACCAGGGTAGGT
>JAXLWJ010000026.1:0-80974 GCA_046328535.1 Anaerolineae bacterium | reverse complement strand
CGGCGCTTACGACATCTATCGCGTGTCCGAAGCGATGGCGGCCATTGACCTGGGTATTGCGACGGGCGTGCTGGCAACGTTCCTGGGGACCGACCCGATTACTGTCGGTGCGACAGAAGAGCAGAAGAAACTGTGGATGGGCCGCATCGCCGACGAGGGATTGCTGGTCGCCTACGGCGCGACTGAGCCTCAGGCGGGCAGCGACCTCGGCTCCCTCACCACGAAAGCGGTTCCCGTCGAAGAAGACGGCAAGATCGTTGGCTACCGGATCAACGGCCGTAAGCAGTGGATCAGCAACGGCGGCGTGGCGGCCATCTATACCGTCCTCGCCAACACCCCCGGCGGCCCGACGTGGTTCGTCGTCGAGAAGGACACCCCCGGCTTCACCCACGGCAAGCCTGAAGACAAGCATGGCATCCGCGCCAGCAACACGGCGGCGCTGTTCCTCGAAGATGTCTACGTACCCGTGGATCGCCTGGTCGGTGGCGTCGAGGGCCAGGGCCTGGCCCAGGCGCAGGCCGTCTTCGGCTATACCCGCCTCATGGTCGCGGCGTTTGGTCTCGGCGCGGGCTGGGCGGCGCTCAAGCGCGCCATCCCCTACTCCCAGGATCGTATCCAGGGCGGCGGGCCGCTGAGCCAGAAGCAGGGCTACACCCACAAGCTCATCGTCCCCAACGCCGTGCGGCTCGAAGCGGCCCGCTCGTACATCGAGTGGACGGCGCAGCGCATTGACGACGGCGACCCGGAGCAGCAGACCGAAGGCGCTGTGGCCAAGTACATGGCGACCGAGGCCGGCAACAAGGCGGCCGAGGACGCGATCCAGGCCCACGGCGGCTACGGCTACACCAAAGAGTACATGGTCGAGAAGATCAAGCGCGACGTCCGCATTACCTGCATCTACGAGGGAACCTCGGAGATCATGGAGTGGACAATCGCCCGCGATCGCTGGCAGTTCCACCTCAAGACCCAGGGCGCGTTCTACCTCGACTGGGCCAAGAAGCTGGACGCTGTGGCGGCCAAGACCTCGGACACCGGCGCGGCCACGGCTGCCCTCGGCCTCCGCGCCCTGGCGACGCTTCTGGAGCGCGCTCGCGTTGACCGCCTGACGCGCAACCAGCACATCCTCTTCCGCCTGGGCGAGCTCATCGCTTACGGCGAGACGGCGGCGGTTTTCTCAGAGCGTGTCATTGATCAGCCGACGCGCGCGATCCCCCTCAATCACGAGACGCAGAAGGCAATGGCGCGCATCCACGCGCGCGATGCGGCCATGAAGATTGCGTCCGAGGGCCTGAAGTGGGCGGTCGCCGCAGGCCAGAAGGACCCGAACCTGGCCAACGCCATGAACCTGCCGGCCATCGCCCAGGCGCAGGCGTGTCAGATCGAAGACATGAACTTTGTTGCCGCCAAACTCAACGAGGCGTTCCCGTCTAAGTGACGGTGTAGTGGGTGAGGCGCTGGGCGAACCGGCGTCTCACCCACTCCCCCCGAGACGGCACAAGGAGTCGTAAGCATGGCATCATCTCCAGATCGTGCAATCGAGCACGCAATCGCCATCGTGGGAGTAGGCGCAATACTCCCCGATGCTCCGACGGCGCCGGCGTTTTGGGACAACATCGCAAACAAGCGCTACAGCATAATCGAAGTCCCACCCGACCGCTGGAGCATCGCCGATTACTATGATCCGGACCCCACGGCCCCCGACAAGACCTACAGCAAGATTGGGGGCTTCGTGCGCGGCTTCGAGTTCGATTGGAAACGATACAAGATTCCCCCCAGGGTGGCGGCCGCCATGGACCCGGGACAGCAGTGGGCCGTGACGATTGCGACTCAGGCGCTCGAGGACTACGGCTACCCGAACCGGCCGCTCGATACGGAGCGCACAGGCGTCGTCCTCGGGACGGCGATGGGGGGTGAGCTGCACTACCAGAATCACCTCCGCATCATGTTCCCGGAGTACGTCCACGCGCTTGAGAAGGCGCCGGCGTTCCAGGCGCTGCCGCAGGCAACCCGCGAGGCGATGGTGGAAGGCATGCACAACGAGATTGTGACGTCCATTCCCTCCATCACCGAAGACACGATGCCGGGCGAGCTGCCGAACATCGTCTCTGGCCGCGTCGCCAACGTCCTGAATCTGCGCGGGCCGAACTTCATCGCTGACGCCGCCTGCGCCGGCACCCTCGCCGCGATTGACGCCGCGTGTGACCTGCTCAATCAGCATCACTGCGACGCGGTCATCTGCGGTGGCGTTGACCGCAACATGGGCGTCAACACCTTCGTCAAATTCTGTAAGATCGGCGCGCTCAGCAACACTGGGACGCGCCCGTTCGGCGACGGCGCGGATGGGTTCGTCATGGGCGAAGGCTCAGCGAGCTTCCTCCTGAAGCGTCTCGCCGACGCCGAGCGCGACGGCGATAAGATTTACGCCGTGATTCGCGGCGTCGGCGGCTCGAGCGACGGTCGCGGCAAGGGCATCACCGCCCCGAACCCCATCGGCCAGCAGCTCGCCGCCATTCGCGCGTGGCAGGACGCCGGTCTGGACCCCGCCACCGCAACGCTCATTGAAGCCCACGGGACGAGCACCAAGGTCGGCGACGTCGTCGAGGTCGAGAGCCTGTCCTCGGTGTTCGGCGGCGCGCCAAAGCAGAGCATCGCCCTGGGATCGGCCAAGAGCAACATCGGCCACCTGAAGGCCGGCGCGGGCGCAGCGGGCCTGCTGAAGGCGACGATGGCCGTCTACCACAAGAAGCTGCCCCCGACGCTCAACGCTGAGACGCCGAACCCGAACATCAACTTCGCCGCGACGCCGTTTTTCGTCAATCACAATCTCCAGGACTGGCCTGAGCCGAAGAACTTCCCCCGTCGCGCCGGCGTCAGCGCCTACGGCTTTGGCGGCACGAACTTCCACGTGGTTCTGGAAGAGCACGTGCCGGGCCTGCTGGAGAAAACGCGGCAGTACTACCAGAGCGCATCGGTGACACCGGCGGCAGGCGCGGCGGAGAGCCAGCCCAAGCCGGCCGAGAGCGTGGCCGCGCCTATGGCAAACCGCCCCTCGGCGACGGCCAGCCTGCCGCCGCTCCAGGGCTTGCCCCCGGCGCCGACCGCCCCGACGGGCAAGGCCTCCAATGGCCGCCCACCTGTGCGCGGCATCCTGGCGCTGGGCGCGCGGGACGCGGTCGAGCTGAAGGACAAGCTCGACGAGGTGTTCCAGCGCGTGCGCGAGGGCTACACCCCGCCACTGCGCGTGGCCCCCGATCTGGCCGATGTCAGCGCCCAGGAGCGCCTGGTCATTGACTTTGGCAGCCACGACGAGCTGCTGGAGCGCCTGGAGAAGGCGCGTAAGGCGGCTGGCTTCGACAACCCCGCCGCCTGGAAGGCGCTGTCGAACCAGGGTATCTTCCGCGGCAGCGGCCCGAAGCCGGGCAAGATTGCCTTTCTCTTCCCGGGCCAGGGCAGCCAGTTCACCAACATGGGCCGCGAGCTTGTCGCGCTCGAGCCTGTCTTCGCCGAGACCTTCAAGGAAGCGGACGCGGTGATGACGCCCATCCTGGGCCGCCCGCTGACCAGCTACATCTTTATCGACTCGCAGGACCCCAACGCCGTGCGCCAGGCCGAGTACGACCTGATGCAGACGGCGATCACGCAGCCCGCGATGTTGACGATGGACGAGGCGTTCCGCCGTCTCCTGGCCGAGTACGGCTTCGAGCCAGACATGGTCATGGGACACTCGCTAGGCGAGTACGCGGCGCTCACAGCGGCCGGCATCATGCCTTTCGCCGAGTCTCTCGAAGCGTCGGCGGCGCGCGGCAGCGAGATGACCAAGGTGAGCTGGGGCGACAACGGCTGGATGGCCGCCGTGATGGCGCCGATTGATGTCATCGAAGCGACGATCAATTCAGTAGACGGCTACGTCGTCCTGGCCAACATCAATAGCACCAATCAGTCGGTCATCGGCGGCGAGAGCAAAGCCGTTGAGAAGGCCATCGAGCTGTTCCAGCAGAAGGGCTACCAGGCGATTCGCATCCCGGTCAGCCACGCCTTCCATACGCGGCTGGTCGCGCCGGCCAGTGGGCCGCTCCGCCAGGTTCTCGACCGTCTGCACATCTCCGAGCCGAAGTTGCCCCTGGTCGGCAACGTCACCGGCGACCTGTATCCGACCGATGTCACCGAAATCAAGGACATCCTCCAGCAGCAGATCGCGGCGACCGTGCAGTGGGTCAAGGGCCTCGAAACGCTCTACCGCGAGGGTGCGCGCACCTTCGTCGAGGTTGGTCCCAAGAAGGCCCTCAAGGGCTTTGTGGACGACGTTGTGGGCAAGAAGCCCAACGTCGTGTCCCTGTTCACGAACCACCCGAAGCAGGGTGAGCTTCCAACCTTCAATCAAGCTCTGTGCGGCCTCTATGCAGCGGGGTATGCTATGCAAGACTCACAACCAACCGCCACCGGCAATGGCCGGCCCTCGGTGTCGGCGAGCGCCAACGGCCCCGTGCGCACCGAAGTGGACGCGCCCGCGCCGGAACAGGCTCGCCCTGCCGCGGTGGCCGCGCCCATCCCGCCGACGCCCGTCGCGCCGGCCGCGTCCGTTCCACCCGCACCGCCGGCGGCGCCTGTAGCGCCCGCCGCCTCGGCGGATGCGCTCCAGATACTGAGCCTGGCCCTGGCGCAGATGAGCAGCGGGGCGACGGCGCGCAAGCCCTACGACCGCAACGACGTGCCTGTCGGCTCCGTCGTCGTCTCCGGCACTGGTCTGGGCCTGCCTGGCGCCAACAAGCCGGTCATGGACCCCGACAACGCCCTGCGCATCCTGCGCGGTGAGCAGTTCGTGGACCTGATCCCGGAGCGCTTCCGCAAGCTCATGCTCAAGAAGCGCATCACCCGCCTCGTCAAGAGCGAGGACGGCAGCGGCAGCTTCGAGACCATCACCGATCCGGGTGAGGTTATCAAGCTGGCCGGGCGCGGCGGCCCCTTCGACCTGACGGAAGAGTACGGCGTGTCCGCCAAGCTCGTCGAGGCCCTCGACCGCACAACGCAGCTCGCCATGGCCGCCGGCCTCGACGCTTTGCGCGAAGCAGGCATCCCGCTGGCGCAGACGTACCGCCCGACCAGCACCGGCAAGTATTTGCCTGAGAAGTGGCTGCTCCCCGAGTCCATGCGCGACGAGACCGGCGTGGTCTTCGCCAGCGCCTTCCCCGGTGGCGACCGCTTCGCCGACGAACTGACCCGCTACCACACCTGGGTCAACCGCATGGACCAGCTCGAGATGCTGGAAGACCTGCGGCTGTACACCCAGGACGACGCTGCCCTGCGCGAGATCGAGCGTCGCGTCGCAGAGATCCGCGAGAGCCTGGAGCGCGAGCCGTATGAATTCGACCGCCGCTTCATCTTCCGCATCCTGGCGATGGGTCACAGCCAGTTCGCCGAGTTCATCGGCGCCCGCGGCCCGAACACCCACGTCAACGCGGCGTGCGCCAGCACGGCCCAGGGGATCGCCCTGGCCGAGGACTGGATCCGCAGCGGCCGCTGCCGCCGAGTGATCGTGGTCGGCGCGGACGACGTGACCAGCGAGAATCTCATGGAGTGGATCGGCGCGGGCTTCCTCTCGACAGGCGCCGCCGCGACCGACGACCGCGTCGAAGAGGCCGCGCTGCCCTTCGACCGCCGCCGCCACGGCACCCTGCTGGGCATGGGCGCGTGCGCGCTGGTGGTCGAGAGCGAAGACGCGGTGCGCGAGCGCGGCATGCGCGGTATCGTCGAGTTGCTGAGCAGCGAGACCGACAACAGCGCCTATCACGGCACGCGCCTCGACGTGAGCCACATCGGCCTCGTCATGGAGCGCCTGGTCTACGCCGCTGAGCGCCGCTTCGGTACCGACCGCTACAGCATGGCCCCGCAGATGGTGTTCATGTCCCACGAGACCTTCACACCGGCGCGCGGTGGCAGCGCTTCCTCCGAGGTCATGGCCCTGCGCCAGACGTTCGGGGACGCGGCGAACCAGATCATCATGGCGAACACCAAGGGCTTCACCGGCCACCCGATGGGCGTCGGAATCGAAGACGTGATCGCCGTCAAGATCCTCGAGTACGGCATCGTGCCGCCCGTGCCAAACTTCAAGGAAGTGGACCCTGACCTGGGGCCGCTTACCCTCAGCCGCGGCGGCCGCTACCCCGTCCAGTATGCCTTGCACCTGGCGGCCGGCTTCGGCTCCCAGATTTCCATGACCCTAACCCGGCGCATCCCCGGCAGCCTGGACCGTGTTGATAACCCGGCCCTGTACAACTACTGGCTATCAATGCAGTCCGGCTACGACCGCGCCGAGACCGAGGTGGTGAAGCGCGTGCTGCGCATCCAGGCGCAGGGCTTCCCGCCGCGCCAGCCCGCGCCGAGCACGTGGCAGTACGGCACCGGGCCGTCGGTGCGCGCCGCTGCGCCCGGCGACTCCGCCGGCGCCGGCTTCCGCCCGCTGCCCATGGCCATCCCCGCGCAGGCGGCGCGGCCCGCCGCGCCACCCGCCCCGCCGGCCCCGCAGCCGCGGCCGCAGCAAGCCGCGCCGGCGCCCGCGCCGCGCGTTGAGCCAGCCGCCCCGCCGCCCCCCACGCCTGCGCCCGCTCCGGCCGCTGCCGCGCCCGCTCCCAGGCCAGCGCCAGCGCCAGCGCCGGCTGCGCCAGCGCCCGCCCCCGCGGCCCCGACCCCGCGCCGGCCCGGCCGCGCCCGCCGCTCCGCCGGTTGACCCTGTGGTCGAGAAGGTGCTCAAGGTTGTCGCCGAGAAGACGGGCTATCCACCCGACATGCTCGACGTGGACCTGGACCTCGAGGCGGACCTGGGCATTGACACGGTGAAGCAGGCGGAGACGTTCGCGGCCATCCGCGAGGCGTTCGACATCCCGCGCGTCGAGAACCTGCGTCTGCGGGACTTCCCGACCATCGCCAGCGTCGTGGGCTTCGTTCGCACCAACCGTCCCGACCTGGCCGTCACTGCTGCGCCAGCGCCCGCCCCGGCGGCTCCGGCCGCAGCGCCGGCTCCGACCGCGGCCCCCGCGCCCGCCGCAGCATCCGGCGTTGACCCTGTCACCGCCAAGGTGTTGCTGGTCGTCGCCGAGAAGACAGGCTACCCGTCGGACATGCTCGACGTGGACCTGGACCTCGAGGCGGACCTGGGCATTGATACGGTGAAGCAGGCGGAGACGTTCGCGGCGATCCGCGAGGCGTTCGACATCCCGCGCGTCGAGAACCTGCGTCTGCGCGACTTCCCGACCATCGCCAGCGTGGTGGGCTTCGTCCTCACCAACCGGCCTGACCTGAAGACGGCGGCTGTTGCGCCCGCGCCCGCGCCCCCTCCGTCGGCTGCGCCGGCGCCCGCCGCTCCGGCCCCCGCCCCCGCGGCCACTGCGGCCCCCGCCGGTGACATGGTCACCGAGAAGGTACTCGAGGTCGTGGCTGAGAAGACCGGCTATCCGAAGGATATGCTGGACGTAGACCTGGACCTCGAGGCGGACCTGGGCATTGACACGGTGAAGCAGGCGGAGACGTTCGCGGCGATCCGCGAGGCGTTCGACATCCCGCGCGTCGAGAACCTGCGCCTGCGCGACTTCCCGACCATCGCCAGCGTGGTGGGCTTTGTCCTTACCAACCGCCCTGACCTGGCCGTTGCTGCTGCGCCTGCGCCCGCCCCGGCGGCTGCTCCCGCGCCTGCGCCAGTGGCTCCGGCTCCCGCCCCTGCCCCTGCGCCGTCCGCCGATCCGGTAGCCGAGCGCGTGATGGCGGTCGTCGCCGACAAGACCGGCTACCCGCAGGAGATGCTCGACCCCGAGCAGACCTCGAGGCGGACCTGGGCATTGACACGGTGAAGCAGGCGGAGACGTTCGCGGCCATCCGCGAGGCGTTCGACATCCCGCGCGTCGAGAACCTGAAGCTGCGCGACTACCCAACGCTGGGCAGCGTGATCCGCTTCGTCTATGACAACCGCCCCGACCTGAAGTCGGCCGCCCGGCCGCGCCCGCGGCCCCGCGGCGGCGACTCCTGCGCCAGTGGCTCCGGCCGCAGCGCCAGCGCCCGTGGCTGCCCCGCCTGCCCGGCCCCCGCGCTCGCGCCAGCGGCGCCGGCCGCAGCGCCGGCCGGCCGCGACGCGGTGACGGCGACGGTGATGGCGGTCGTCGCGGACAAGACCGGCTATCCCGAAGAAATGCTCGACATGGACTCCGACCTCGAAGCGGACCTGGGCATTGACACGGTGAAGCAGGCCGAGACGTTCGCGGCCATCCGCGAGGCGTTCGACATCCCACGCATCGAGAACCTGAAGCTGCGTGACTACCCGACTCTGGGCAGCGTGGTGCAGTTCGTCTACGACCAGCGCCCCGACCTGAAGTCGGCGGCGGCCGCACCTGCGCCGGCCGCAGCGCCGGCCGACCGCGACGCCGTGACGGCGACGGTGATGGCGGTCGTCGCGGACAAGACCGGCTACCCCGAAGAGATGCTCGACATGGACTCCGACCTCGAAGCGGACCTGGGCATTGACACGGTGAAGCAGGCGGAGACGTTCGCGGCCATCCGCGAGGCGTTCGATATCCCGCGCATCGAGAACCTGAAGCTGCGCGACTACCCGACGCTGGGCAGCGTGGTGCAGTTCGTCTACGACCAGCGCCCCGACCTGAAGTCGGCGGCGGCCGCACCAGCGGCCCCGGCAGTCGCGGCTCCCGCGCCAGCGGCGCCAGCCGCCGCGCCCGCGCCGGCGAAGCCCAAGGTGACCACCATCGGCACCCTCGAGGATGCCGACAAGATGCCGCGCCGCGTCCCCGTGCCATCCCTGCGGCCGACCATCGAGTTCAGCAAGCCCACCGGGGTTGTCCTGAATGAGGCGAGCCGCGTGGTGGTCATGCTGGACCAGGGCGGCGTCGGCAAGGCGCTCGTCAACCGCCTCCAGAAGCGCGGCGTCAACGTCCTGACGCTCGATCCCGGCGTCGCCACCGACGCCCTCGACGCCCATCTCAAGGCGTGGCTGGCCGAAGGCCCCATCCAGGGTCTCTACTGGCTGCCCGCGTTGGACGTGGAGCCGAACCTGGAAGAGTTGGACCTGGCGGCGTGGCGCGAGAACATCCGCGTCCGCATCAAGAACCTGTACACGGCGGCGCGCGCCCTGTACGACGCCCTGGGCGGCCCGAACCACTTCCTGGTGTCGGCGACGCGGCTGGGCGGTCTACACGGCTACAGCCCGGAGGGCGCAACGGCCCCGATGGGCGGCTCAGTGGTGGGCTTCACCAAGGCCTTCAACATCGAGCAGAGCATGCGCGAGGAAGGCAAGGGGACCACGGTCAAGGCGGTGGACTTCGAGGTCAGCCGCAAGACCGCCGACCCCGCCGACCAGCTCATCGCCGAGACGCTCTTCGATCCGGGCGTTGTCGAGGTGGGCTACTACGATGGCCTGCGCTACACGGTCACCCTGATCGAGAAGCCGGCGAAGGACGGCCAGCCCGGCATGGTCCTCGGCCCGGACAGCGTGTTCGTGGTGACAGGCGCGGCAGGCGGCATCACCAGCGCCATCGTGACCGACCTCGCCGCCAACAGCCAGGGCATCTTCTACCTGCTGGACCTCGTGCCAGCGCCGGCGCGGAACGACGAGAACGTCGCGCTATACCGCACGGACAAGGAAGCCCTGAAGCGCAAGCTGATCGAGGACGCCAAGGCGCGCGGAGAGCGCCCGACGCCCGCGACCATTGACAAGCAGATCATGGGGATCGAGCGCAGCGAGGCGGCCCTGCGCGCCGTGGAAGCTGTCGAGGCGGCGGGCGGGACAGCGTACTACTACGCCCTCGACCTGCGCGACGGCGACGCGGTGACGAAGGTGGTGGATGACATCCGCGAGCGACACGGGCGCATTGACGTTCTGCTGCACGCTGGCGGCTTGCTCATTGACCGCACCTTGCCCAACAAGGAGCCGAGCCAGTTCGACCTCGTGTTCGACGTGAAGGCGGACGGGTTCTTCAGCCTGATCCGCGCGGCGAAGGGCATGCCCATCGGGGCAACCGTGTCCTTCAGCTCTGTCGCGGGCCGCTTCGGCAACAACGGCCAGAGCGACTATAGCTCCGCCAACGACCTGCTGTGCAAGATTAGCAGCAGCATGCGCACGTGGCGGCCGGAGACGCGCGGCATCGCCATTGACTGGACGGCCTGGGGCCAGATCGGCATGGCGTCGCGCGGCTCTGTCCCGAAGATCATGGAAGCCCTGGGCATTGACATGCTGCCGGCCGAGGCAGGCGTGCCGACCATCCGCCGCGAGCTGACCTACGGCGGCACCAGGGGCGAAATCCTGGTCGCCGGGCGGCTGGGCGTGTGGCTGGAAGAGCGCGACCCGAACGGCGGCGCCGACGTTGAGAAGATCAACGAGACGCTGGCGAAGCGTGATCCGAAGCTGCTGATGATCGGCGAGGTCAAGGCCGTCAAGCTCTACGGTGGCTTGCAGGTCGAGACCACGTTCGACCCGAAGGAGCAGCCGTTCCTGTTCGATCACCAGATCAACGAAGTGCCGGTGCTGCCTGGCGTCATGGGCACCGAGTCCTTCGCCGAGCTGGCGAGCCTGCTCGCGCCGGGTTACACCGTCGCGGCGGTGGAGAACGAGAGCTTCGGCAGTCCGTTCAAGTTCCACCGACACCAGCCGCGCACGCTGTACCTGGAGGCGCGCATCGAGCCGGCGGCGAATGGCGAGTTGCTGGCCTACACGACGCTCAAGTCGGTCACGCGGCCGAAGCCGGAACTACCGGCCCAGGTGACGGTCCACTTCACCGCCAACGTTCGGCTGACCCGCGAGGAGCTGCCGAAGCCGAGCGGCGAGACGCCGACCCTGAACCCTAAGGGCCGCGGGCTGGATAAGGAAGAGATCTACAAGACCTACTTCCACGGCCCGGCGTACCAGGTGCTCGAGCGCGTCGAGGTTCAGCCCGACAAGGCCATCGGCCTGATGGTGCATGGCCTGCCGTCGAACTCCGCGCCCGACGACGTCGCGTCTCTCGTGGCTCCGCGTCTGATCGAGTTCTGCTTCCAGACGGCGGGGATGTGGGAGATGGTCGCCCGGGATACACTCGCGCTACCAGAGGCCATCGGCACGGTGACGGCGTACCGTCAGCCGGCCGAAGCCGAGGGGCGGCGGTTGTACGCCGTGGTGACGCCGGTCAGCGATGGTGAAGCGTTCGACGCGCACGTCATTGACGACGCCGGCAACGTGTACGTGGAGATGCGGGGCTACCGCACCGTGAAGCTGCCGAGCGGCATGACGCTCAAGTAGGGTGACGACAGGGGTAGAGACGCGCATGGCGTGGCGACGCGCCATGGCGCGTCTCTACCTGGCGGACCCGCGCGAGACGTCGGTCGCGGGGGGATCGTCCTGGGGGAGGCCGAGCAGGCGTGTGGGCCTGCGCTGTTCCCTGGGGCGGTCTCCCGAACCGCCTTGACTGTTTACTGATTTTGGGGTATCTTGCACGCCCGCAAGCCATCTTGGTCAAGAGCGAGGTACTGCCGCGTATGACATTCGACACGACAAATTGCCTGGACGGCCAAATCCCCCTTGCCGACGGCAGCCAGGTTGACTGGCTCGTGCAGCCCATCTCCGCTCACCCGGCGCTGACGGCGGGTAATGCCCCAGTCGGGCTGCTAGGTTCAACAGAGAGCGCCAGGTTAGCAAAGCTGACCATTCCGAAGCGCCGCCGTGACTGGCTCCTGGGCCGCTGGACGGCGAAACATCTGCTTCAAGAGTATCTGCGGCACGTCACGCACACCCAGGTTCCGCTGGATGCGCTGGCTATCGGCAACGATCCGGATGGCGCGCCGTTTGCCACGTTGCGCAGCCGTCTGCCGGTCAGCCTGTCTATCAGCCACTCCGGCGCCTACTCGTTCTGCGCCGTCGCGCCCCTGTTCACGCATTGTACGCTGGTCGGCGCGCCGGCGGAGAAGATCGAGATCGGCGCCGATATCGAGCGCATCGAGCATCGCGGGCGAGAGTTCGTCGCCGACTTTTTCACCGGCGATGAGTTGACCCAGGTTGACCACGCGCCGGAAGCGTTCCGCGACACGCTCGTGACAATCATCTGGAGCGCCAAAGAGGCCATGCTCAAGGCGCTGCGCCTGGGCCTAACCGTTGACACACGGTGCATTGACGTGGAGGCGATACCGCTGGACACGCCGACGCACACGCCCGCCCACAAGACGGACTGGGCCGCCATGCGCCTGGGCCTGGCGCCGAGCGTCAAGCTGCCTATGGCATCGGCCCCGGTCGGCTGGTGGCGGATTATGGATGGCTACGTGCTCACGCTGGCCGTGCTGCGGCACGCCGAGCGGCTGCCGATGAGCGCCGCCGTGTAATTGCCTATTTTGATACCTGGACTCATATTCCTGCCCCCGGTTGGAGATGAGACACACCCTCACAGGAGGCTCGATTCATGGATACACCGCAGAAGCCCGCCGTCGAGGTGACCGAGGACGGCAAGACGATGGAAATGTACATCGAGAAGCTGCGCGCGCGCCAGAACCAGGCGCTCGGCACGCAGGGCGATATTGATGGGCAGCACAAGAAGGGCCGTCTGACGGCGCGCGAGCGTATCAATATCCTGTTCGACCCCGGCACCTTCACCGAGATTGACACGCTCGTCATGCCGCGCTACGACACCTACATGGGTGGCAAGAAGTCCCGCTTCGGCGACGGCGTCATTACGGGCTTTGGCCTGATCAACGGGCGCCACGCTTTCGCCGCCGCGCAGGATGCGGCGGTCATGGGCGGCTCCCTCGGCGAGATGCACGCCAACAAGATCGTCAAGGCGATGCGCATGGCGCTGGAGTACGGCTGCCCCTTCCTCGCCTTGAACGACTCCGGCGGCGCGCGCATCCAGGAGGGTGTGGATAGCCTCGGCGGCTACGCGCGCATCTTCGACGCCAACTGTGAGGCGTCCGGCGTCATCCCCCAATTGTCGGTCATCCTCGGTCCGTGCGCCGGTGGCGCCGTCTACTCGCCGGCCCTGACCGACTTCGTGTTCATGACCGAGAACAGCTACATGTTCATCACTGGCCCGGACGTGGTGCGCGCCGTCATGCAGGAAGACGTGACCCAGGACCAGCTCGGCGGCGGTCTCGTCCATAGCCGCGAGAGCGGCGTCAGCCACTTCCTGGCGAAGGACGACCCTGAGTGCCTCATGCAGGTGCGCGAGCTGCTCAGCTACCTGCCGTCCAACAACAAGGAAGACCCGCCCTACGTGCCGCCGGTGGACGACCCGGAGCGGCGCTGCACCGAGCTGGAAGAGATCGTCCCGGTGGACTCGCGCAAGCCCTACGACGTGCGCAAGGTCATCGCCAGCGTCCTCGACGATGGGCGCTTCCTGGAAGTGCATGAGCTGTGGGCGGAGAACATGGTCGTCGGCTTCGGCCGCCTCAACGGCTACGTCGTCGGCATCGTCGCCAATCAGCCCATGTTCCTGGCCGGCTGCATTGATATCAAGGCCTCGATCAAGGCGGCCCACTTCATTCGCCTGTGCGACGCCTACAACGTTCCGATCATCACCCTCCAGGACGTGCCCGGCTTCCTGCCCGGCACGCACCAGGAGTACGGTGGCATCATTCGCAACGGCGCGCGCATGATCTATGCGTACTCCGAGGCAACGGTGCCGAAGCTCATGGTCATCCTGCGCAAGAGCTACGGCGGCGCCTACTGCGTCATGAGCAGCAAGGGCCTGCGCGGCGACCTGCTCTACGCCTGGCCCAACGCCGAGATCGCCGTCATGGGCGCGGAGGGCGCGGTCAACATCCTCTTCCGAGCCGACGTGAAGGCGGCCGCGGATCCGACGGCGCGGCGCAAGGAGTTGGTGGTGGACTACGAGGACAAGTTCAACAACCCTTACGTCGCCGCCTCTCGCGGCCTCATTGACGATGTCATCGAGCCGAAGGACACGCGGCGCATCCTGATCCGCGCCCTGGAGCTAACGTTGTCGAAGCGCGAGCGCCACGTCCCGAAGAAGCACGGCCTCTCGCCGGCCTGATACCACTCGCCTATTTCGCCGCCGTCGGCGTGGGCCGCCACGCAGTCGTGCCCGCGCCGCGGCGGAGATGCAAGGATAAGCTATGTTCAAAAAGGTGCTGATTGCCAACCGGGGTGAGATCGCCCTGCGCATCATTCGGACCTGCCGCGACATGGGGATTACCACCATCGCGCTGTACGAAGAATCGGACCGCGGTTCACTGCATGTGCGCCTGGCCGACCAATGCCATCCGCTCACCACGCCCGGCGGCTACACCGACGGCGAGGCCGTCCTTCAAATTGCCCGCGAGATGGGGGCGGATGCCATTCATCCGGGTTACGGGTTCCTCACCGAGCGCTCCCCGTTCATCGAGGCGTGCGAGGCAGCCGGTATTGCCTTCATAGGTCCGCCGGCGAGGCTCGTGGCGGATCTGGCGTGCAAGGTGGATGTCATGCTGACGGCCGAGAAGGCCGGCTTCAAGACGCCGCCCCACTCCGCCGCGAGCTACGGCGAGGGCGAGATGGACGCCATTCGCGCCGAGGCCGAGCGTCTGGGCTACCCCGTCATCATCAAGTCGTGCATGGGCGGGCGCGGGCGCGGCGCGCGTCTCGTCCGCACCAGGGCGCACCTGGAAGACGCCGTTCGCTACTCGCAGACCGAGAGCTACACGGTCTATGGCGACAAACGGGTGTACCTCGAGCACGCCCTGATGCCGGCGCACCAAATTGGGGTACCCGTGATTGGGGATAAGCAGGGGAACATCGTCCACCTGGGCGACCGCGAAGGCTCGATCCAGGTGGGCAATCAGAAAATCGTCGAGGAAGCGCCGTCCCCGTCGCTGACCGTCGAACAGCGGGAAAAGTTGCGGGACATGGGCGTACAAATCGCCAGGCTCTTCAACTTCGAGAACGCCGGGACGGTCGAATTTCTGGCGGACGAGGCGGGTGAGTTCTACTTCACCGAGATCAAGCCGCGGCTCCAGATCGAACATCCCATCACCGAGATGATCTCGGAGGTTGACACCGTTCAGCAGCAGCTGCGCATCGCGGCGGGCGAACCCCTCGGTCTCTCGCAAAGTGACATCCGGCTGCGAGGCTGGTCCATTCTCTGTCGCGTGAGCGCCGAAGACCCGTGGAACAGTTTCCTCCCTAGTCCGGGACGGCTGACCGCCTATCGGCTGCCCGCCGGGCCGAATGTCCGCGTAGACACATATGCGTACCGAGGGTGCGACATTCCTGTGCGCTACGATCCGCTGCTCGCTATGATGGCGGTGTGGGGCGCGAATCGAGATGAGGCTGTGCGGCGGGCGCAGCGCGCGATGTCCGAGTTCTCCATCGCGGGTGTGCAGACGACAGTCCCCCTGCTGCAACGTATCCTCGACGACCCGGATTTCATCAGCGGTCGGTACACCACGGCGTTCGCTCACCGTGAGCTGACGGGGAATCTTGGAACGGACAGCGACCGACGCGACCTTGCCATCGCAGCGGCGATCGCCTATCTCGTACGCAACCGCGCCGGCCGGCCGGTCACGCCTTCCCGTGTGCGCTCTGGCTGGCACCAGGACGCGCGGCGCTTGCCGGTCTAACACTAACAGGAGTCATTCATGAGCAAGATTGCTGTGACTGTTGACGGCCAGACGTACGAGGTCGAGGTCACGCTGCCGCCGACTGGCGAGACAAGCTTGACGGTGACGGTTGACGGCCAGGCGACGCCGGTGAGCGTGTCGAGCCTGGACGGCGTTGACGCGCTGGATTGGATCGTCACCGACAATGGGCCGTACGAGATCACGGTTGACCGGGACCTGCAATGGATCCGCTCGTATCGCGGCCGACACACGATCGAGGTGCGCGACCTTGAGGTAACGACATCGCGGCCCATGAGCCGCGACGGTCGCGTCAAGGCGCCGGTGCCGGGGTTGATTACGCGTATCCTGGTCCAGCCAGGGGAGAAAGTCGAGGCCGGGCAGCCGCTCCTGGTGCTGGAAGCGATGAAGATGGAGAACGAGATCAAAGCGCCCCGCAACGGCACGCTCCTACAGCTCAACACGCAGACCGGCAAGACCGTGACCCTGGGCGATGTCCTGGCCGAAATCGGCTAAACCAAACATCCTCCTGTCTGAGACTCACAAACGTCCCGCACAGACTGTATCGCCGTCTGCGCGGGGCGTTCGTCTAGCCCGGCGCTGTCAGGATGCGGCGCAGGTAGCCCTGGATGCCGAGCAGTGGGTTCCACTGCTTGGGATAGCCGAGCGAGACTTCCTCGAAGCGCACACCGTCTACGATATGGCTGCCGCGCATGTGCAGATGGCCGTAGACGACGGCGCGGACGTGGAAGCGCGTGTGCCAGTCCTCGGTGCGGCGCGTCCCGCACCAGAGGGAGAAGCGCGGGATGCGGCGCAGATGGACGAGGTCGTGGCGCAGGGGAAAGTGGTTGATGAGTACGAGGGGCAGGTCGGTGGGCGCGGCGGCCAGCCGCTTCTCCGTGTAGCGCGCCCGCAATGTACACCACACCGTCGCCGACGGGTACGGCTCCGTGTACAGCAGTTCCTCGTCGCTCGACACGATGCCGCTCTCAGCGGCCCACTCGATCGCTCGCGATAGCTCGACGTGCTCCGGCCGGAAGGAGTAGTCGTACAGGACGAACGTGGGCGCGAGCCGGCAGACTGGGTTCGCGGGCGGCCAGGCGGTATAGGGGTCTTCGGGCGTCAGCGCGCCGTGCTCGCGGCAGATATCCACCAGGCGGCGATAGCGCGCCTCGCCCCGCAGCCCGATTGTGTCCGACGGCAGCGTCCACAGGTCGTGGTTGCCGGGCGTCCAAACGATTTGCCGGAACTGCTGCGTCAGGTAGTGCAAGGCAAACTGGAGGTGCGCCTCCGTCTCGCCGATGTCGCCGGCGACGATGAGCCAATCGTCGGCATGAATCGGCAGCGCCTTAAGCGCATCGCGGTTAGCGCGGTGGGCCAGGTGGAGGTCGCTGATCGCGTAGAGGTTCATGACTTTCTTATACAGGCATTTTGCAGAAAAAGCTATTCCCGTATAATAAGCGGCACTTCGGCTGAACTGTCAAGACGCAAGGGTCTAGCCGTGGCACAGCGACAGCGGCTGTACTGGACGGGTCTCTTGGTAGGCGTGGCAGCGCTGATGGCGTTCGCCACCGCGTCGTGTGCCGCTGCGCCACCGCACCCGACGGCCCTGGACTCGGCCCGCGCTTTCCCCCAAACTGTCTTCGTTGAAGCTCCCCAGGCCAAGACCTATCGCATCGGCCTGAACACCGAGGTCACGGGCACCGGCGCCCAGATTGGCGACCTCAGCATTCGGGCCGCTCGCCTGGCCGTCGAGGAAATCAATGCGGCCGGCGGTGTGAACGGTGTGCCGCTGGAGCTTGTCGTGCGCGATTGCCGCTCCGATCCGGCCGTAGCTTTGCAGCAGTATCAAGAGGCGATGGCGGCGGATCGCCTGGTCGCGCTGCTTGGCCCGCTGAAGTCGGCGTATGCGGTCGCACTCATCCCGGCGCACCAGCGTGCGACAGTGCCGATGATCATCGGCGCGACCAACCCGCACCTTACCGAGCAAGGCGACACCAACCTCTTTCGGATGCGGCCGAGCGACCGGATCACGGGGACGGCGATGGTGGCGCTGGCCCTGGACCAACTGCGGGCGCAGCGCGTGGCGCTGGTGCATGACGCGGACGCTTTTGGCACCGGCGGCGCCGAGGTGGTCAGCGCCGAGCTGGCCCGCCGCGCGGTCCCCCTGGTCTTGCGCGAGAGCTACCTGACCGGGACAACCGACTTCGAAACCATCGCCCGTCATGTCGCGGCGGCCGACGTAGACACGCTGCTCATCTATGGCACCAACTCAACCGACGTTGGCTACCTGCTGCGGGGGCTGCGCTATCGCGGCGTCACGGCGCACATCATCACGTCGCCGGGCGGCGCGTCGGCCGTGACCCACAATATTGCCGGCGACGCTCAGGATGGTGTCTACGTCGCCACAGACGCGGTCCTGTCGGCGTCGCCCGAGGGCCGCCGCTTCCAGCAGAGCTTCGTGGAGCGTTTCGGCTTGCCGCCGGATACCTACATCGCCTGGTGTTACGACGCGATCTACTTGCTTGCGCGCGCGCTCGCGGAGGCCGGCCCGGACCCCCCTCGCCTCGCTGCGAGCCTGCGGGCGGGGCCGTACCGGGGCGCGCAGGGCGTCTACAGCTTCGACAGCGCCGGCGAGGGCCTGCACGGGGTCTGGCTGGTGCGGATGCTCGGCGGCGAGGGCCAGCCTGTCGGAGTGTATGGCCCGACAGGCTTCCTTCGCGGCGGGGAGCGTTGACGTGTTGAGCGCGAGCCGGGCGGCCGTGGCCCGCTTTCGGCGCTACCTCGACTCCTGGCCGCTCGGCCGCCGCCTGGCCTTCGCCGTGTTGATCGTCGCCACTATCGCCGCCGCCGGCCTGTTCTACAATCTTAGCTGGGTCAATCGGCGCGAGGTCGAGAAGCTCCAGACCGACTTCCTGGTGTCCACAGCCCAGGAAACGTCGCGCCAGCTCGACTCTCTCGTGCGCGAGGAGTTGAGCCGCGTCGGCAACCTATCCCGGTCGCGCGCAGCCCGCGAGTTCATCTCCGTGCGCTCCGACCAGCGCTCCGCCCTGTTCACGCCGACCCTCGACGATTTCAGCAACTTTCTGGCGTCCGACGCGTTCTACCGCGCCGTTCTGCTGCTCGACCCACGCGGCGAGGTGCTGATCTCGACCCAGGGCAGTTACGTCGGTCAGAGCTTCGCCCAGGCGGCTTTCTTCCAGCAGGCGCTATCCGAGCGCAGCGCGGTTCTGTCCGATCCGGGCATCTCGTCTCTCGACGGGCAGCCGATCATCTGGCTGGCCGCGCCTGTGTTCGCCTTGACGACCCCCAGAGCGCCCACCGACGAGGGGACGTCAGCCCCGCCGGGGGGCGTGCTGGCCGTATCGCTGTCGCTGGAGGAGTTCTGGCAGATCATCGAACGCTTGAAACTCGGCGATCGGGGTTATGCCATGCTGGTGGACCAGCACGGCATCCGCCTTGCCCACGGCGTTGATCGGCGCTACGTCTTTCGCAGTCTCGCGCCCCTTCCGCCCGCGACATGGGCGGCGCTCCACGCCGAGGGGCGCTTCGCCAACCTGCCCCAGATCGCCGACAGCGGCAGCGAGCGCCTGCTGGCCTACATTCGCCTGGAGCCGCTGCCACCACTGTTCGTCGACCGACTTGGTCAGGACGGCGAGGTGGGCTACTACAGCGCGGCGCGCATGACGACCCGCCCGTGGACCGCCGTCGCCGTTCTGCCAGAGCAAGAAGTGCTGGCGCCGGCCGACCGTGTCACGTTGGGCGGACTTGGCGCGGCCTTGCTCCTGACGGCTCTGCTGGGGATGACCGTCTGGTGGCTGGCGCAGACGCTGCTCCGTCCCGTCCCGCGCCTGGCGCGCGCCGCCGACAAGATCGCGCGCGGCGACCTGTCTACGCCGGTCGCCGTCCAGGGCAGCCGCGAGCTGGAGGACCTGGGCGCGAGCTTCGAGACGATGCGCCGCTCCCTCCTGGCGTCCCGCGATGAGCTGGCGACGTGGGCCAGCACCCTGGAACAGCGCGTCGCCCAACGTTCGCAGGAAGTCGCCGCGCTGTCCGAAGTCATTTCGTCGGCGAGCCGCACGCAGGCCGGGCATGAGCTGCTTCAGACGGCGCTCGGCCGCGCCTTGACGGTGGTCGGCGCTGAGATGGGCGGGATCTGGCTGGCCGACGCTGAGGGCGGCCTGCGCCTGGTCGCGCAAGAAGCCTTCAGCGCCGAGCTGCAGCTGGCTCTGGCAGTTCTCAGACCGGGCGAGGGTGTTCTCGGGCAGGTGCAGGCGCAGGGGACGCCCATCGTCCTGGACGATATCGGCGAGGCGCCGCGCCTGGCGCGCATCACGGTCCGCGAGGCCGGGCTGCACGCATTTGCCGGTGTGCCGCTGCGCATCCACGGCCGCAATCTGGGCGTCATGGGCCTGTTCAGCCGCCAGCGCGAGGGCTTCTCAGCCGACGCCGTGGCCCTCGCCGCAGCGATCGCGCAGCAGATTGCGCTCACCCTCGACAATATGGCCCTGCTGGACCAGGTCCAGGCGCAGGCGCGCGAGGTCGCCACGCTCGAAGAGCGCGAACACATCGCGGCGGAGCTGCACGACAGCCTGGCTCAGACACTCGGCTATCTCTATCTCCAGATGGACCGCCTCGTTGACGAAGCGCCTGGCGGCAGTCACGCGCAGGTTCAGACGCGGCTCGCCGCGCTCCAGGAGATCGTCGGCCTGGCCACCCAGGAGGTGCGCCAGTTCATCTCCCAACTGCGGGATGTCGCGCCGCCGCCCGCGCCACTCGGCCAGTACCTGCGGGATGAGGTGGGGGCGCTGGAGAAGGAGCTGAGCGTTCGGGTGGAGTTGGCGCTTGACGGCGCCGACCGAACCCCTGTCTCAGCCCCTGACGGCGCGGAGGTGGCGCGTATCCTCGGCGAAGCTCTGCGCAACGCCCAGCGCCACGGCGGTGCGGATACGGTGAACGTCACCTTTCAGCGCCACAATGGCGAGGCGTGGCTCTCCATCCGTGACGACGGGCGCGGCTTCGACCCTGCCCAGCCGCCATCGAGCGACCGCGGCCACTTCGGCCTCAGCGTGATGCGCGCGCGGGCCGCTCGGCTCGGCGGCCGCCTCGACATCGCGCGCGCGCCGGGTCAGGGGACGCGCGTCCACCTGACCTGGCCTGTCGGCGCGGAGGAACACCCATGAGGCGGGAAGGCGAATGATAGGCGTTCTTCTGGTGGACGACCACGACCTGTTCCGCGACGGAATCGCCAGCGTGATTCGTGGGCAGGACGACATGGTCGTGATTGGAGAGGCGGGGGATGGGCTGGAGGCGCTCGTCAAGGCGCAGGCGCTGCGGCCGGACGTCATCCTCATGGACATCAACATGCCAGGGATTGACGGGCTGGAGGCGACACGGCTGATTGCCCAGGCTGTGCCGCAGAGCCACATCGTCATCCTGACCATGCGCGACGAAGATGCGCGCCTGTTTGAAGCGATTCGAAACGGCGCCCACGGCTACCTCGTCAAGACGATCCGAGCGCAGCAGCTTGTCGAGATGATCCGCGCCGTCGCGCGGGGCGAGGCCGCCATGACGCCGTCAGTGGCGGCGCGCATCATGGCGGAGTTTCGTCATAGCGTCCGCATGTCGCCAGGCGACGATGACGAGCAGACGGAGGCGCAATCCCCGCACCCGCACGATGAGCTAACCCAGCGCGAGCAGGAAGTTCTGGCGCTGATCGCCGACGGCCTGTCGGACAAGGAGATTGCGGCGGCGCTGGGCGTTAGCCTGTACACTGTGAAATCCCACGTGCGCAGCATCCTCGCCAAGCTGCACGTCAAGAGCCGCTACGAGGCGGGCCGCCGCGCCCGTCCCGGCGGTTAAGTAGAAGCTCTGCACAATAGCGCGGGCATGGCCTGCTGGCGGCGGAGTGACAACTCCGCCGCCTCCGGGAGGCGCTGGAGATGGCTCTCCAGCGCCAGCAAGATAGCTCTTTGACGCTAAACTGCGGGCTATCGGTTGAGTCGTCATTCGCACGAACTAGTTCGTTTCGTCCAAAACCAGTCCGATTCCTCCATCTGAAATCCCTCTTTCCGGGGCAGCCAGAACGATGACAGGCGCTCGAGGCTCGCTGTACAATGGCAGCAGACTGAGCGTCCCTGCTCACCGGGTCTCATTTACCTCACCGAAGGAGGAATCGGACGATGACGTGGACCCAAACCTACACCCCGGCTTTCGGTAGTGTGTTCGCCTCGGCGCTGCTCGCCGTTGTGCCAATCGTTGTCCTGCTCGGCCTGCTCGCGTTCTTCCACGTCAAGGCGCATTGGGCCGCGATCGCCGGACTCGTGTCGGCGCTGGCCGTCGCCATCATCGTTTTCGGCATGCCGCCACAGCTCGGCCTGCTCGCCGCCTTCAACGGGGCCATGTATGGCCTGTTCCCCATCAGCTGGATCGTTCTGAACGCCATTTTCGTCTACGACATCTCCGTCAGGACGGGCAAGTTCGAGGTCGTCAAGGAGACGATTGCCGGGCTTGCCAGCGACCGCCGCATCCAGGCGCTCCTTATCGCTTTCGCCTTCGGCGCGTTTATCGAAGGCGCGGCCGGCTTCGGCACCCCTGTCGCCATCTCGGCGGCCATGCTTATCGGTCTCGGCTTCCCCGGTCTCCTCGCCGCCGGCATTGCGCTCATCGGCAACACTGCCCCGGTCGCCTTCGGGGCGCTCGGCACGCCAATCCTGACCCTGGCCGCCGTGACCAAGCTCCCGGTCGACCAGCTCAGCGCCATGGTTGGCCGCCAACTGCCGTTCTTCTCGGTGCTGATCCCGTTCTGGCTCATCTGGGCGATGTCGGGCCGCAAGGCGATGATGGAAGTCTGGCCGGCGTGTCTCACGGCGGGCTTGAGCTTCGCCATCACGCAGTTCGTCGTCAGCAACTTCTTCGGTCCGTCGCTGGTGGACATCATCTCCGCCCTGGTTTCGCTGGGCGCTCTGGTCGTCTTGCTGCGCTTCTGGCAGCCCCGCACCATCTGGCGCTTCCCCCACGAGGCGGCGACCACGCCGGCCGCATCGCGCGGCGGCAGCAGCGGCCGCCCCACCGCCGCGCCGCAACCCGTCATGTCCACCGCCACGATGCAGCCGGCGCTGGCCGGCGCGTCGGCGAGCGGTGGCAGCGCGGCCGTCGCGGCGCCGACCAAGGTCAGCGGCCGCGAGGCCCTCATCGCGTGGTTCCCGTGGATCCTGCTCTCCGTGCTCGTGTTCATCTGGGGGCTGCCCCAGGCCAAGGCGTTCATGAATAGCCTGCAGGTCACTAATTTCGTCTGGAGCATCCCCGGTCTCGACAAGGCCGTGCTCCGCGCCGCGCCCGTCGTGCTCGCGCCTGAGCCGGAACCCGCCAGCTGGTCGCTGAACTGGTTGTCGGCGACGGGGACGGCGCTGCTCCTGACGGGCATCATCAGTGGGTTCGTGCTGGGCCTGCGCGCGAGCGAGATCGGCAAGAGCTACCTGCACACGTTGAACCGCGTCAAGTACTCGATTGTGACGATTGCCGCCATGCTGGCTCTGGGGTATACTACCCGCTATGCCGGGCTTGACGCCACGATGGGCCTGGCGCTGGCGAGCACGGGCTTCCTGTTCCCGTTCTTCTCCCCGTTCCTCGGCTGGCTGGGTGTGGCCCTGACGGGCAGTGACACATCATCGAACGTCCTCTTCGGCAACCTCCAGCAAATCACGGCCAAGGTGGTCGGCGTCTCGCCAATCCTGGCGGCCGCCTCGAACAGTTCGGGCGGCGTCATGGGGAAGATGATTGACGCGCAGAGCATTGTGGTGGCCGGCGTGGCGACGAAGCAGCAAGGCAACGAGGGCGACATCCTGCGCTACGTCTTCTTCCACAGCCTGGCCCTGATCGCCCTGGTCGGTATCCTGGTTTTCCTGCAGGCGTACGTCTTTACATGGATGATCCCCGGCGGGTGATGGTCGGTGCGAGATACGGCGGGAGGTTGAGGGTTGACTCGTTCGCCCTCGACCTCGCCCGCTAGAGAGGCGGCTATGGCGATCACGGCTCAGCTTTTTATCACCTGTCTCCACGAGCAGTTCTACCCCAACGCCCTGAAGGGCATGGTTGCGGTGCTGGAGCGCCTCGGCGTCACGTGCGCGATGCCCGAGGCGCAGACGTGCTGCGGCCAACCCTTCTACAACACCGGCTTCCAAAGCCAGGCGCGTACCGTAGCCCGCCAGTGGCTCGCCGCCTTCGGCCAGACCGATGGCTACATCGTCTCGCCCTCCGGCTCGTGCGTGGACATGGTGCGCCACCACTATCTCGAATTGTTTCCAGAGGGTGATGCCGCGCACGAGGTGGCGCAGCGGGCTGTCGCCCGCACCTACGAGCTGACGGCTTTCCTGGTGGATGTGCTGGGGGTCACGGACGTCGGCGCGCGCTTCCCGCACAAGGTTACCTACCACGCCTCGTGCCACGGTATGCGCGGCCTGGGCTTACGCGAGCAGCCGCGCCAGCTTCTCGCCGCCGTCCGCGACCTGGAGCTGATCCCGCTGCCCCAGGAGGACACCTGCTGCGGCTTCGGCGGCGCGTTCAGCGTCATCTACCCGGAGGTGTCCCAGGCGATGATGGTGACCAAGGTGCGCAACATCGAGGCGACCGGCGCCGAGGTCGTCGTGGCGGGGGACGCCGGCTGCCTGATGAACATCGCCGGCGGCCTGCGCCGCGCCAAATCGCCCATCCGCACCATGCACATCGCCGAAGTTCTGGCGTCCCGTTGAGAGGTGGCCCAGATGACACACACAGTGAGTCACATTGACTTCCGCGAGAACACGCAGCGCGTGCCGCCGCACATGCCGCCGTCGGTTCAGAAGGCGACGAGCAAGTTCCTCGGCAACCGCGCCGGCCTGGTGGACATCATCGGGCCGGCGAACTGGCAGGCGCTGCGCCAGGCGGGCCACGACCTGCGCTTGCACGCCATCGAGAACCTCGATGTCTACCTGGAACAGGTCGAGCGGCGCGTGACCGAGGCTGGCGGCCACGTCCACTGGGCGCGGGACGCGGCGGAGGCACAGCGGATCGTGCTGGACATCGCGCGGCAGCACGGCGTCAAGCGCGTCGTCAAGTCGAAGAGCATGGCGACCGAGGAGATTGAACTCAACCACGCGCTCCAGGCCGCCGACATCTCGGTGGTGGAGACCGACCTGGGCGAGTATATCATCCAGCTCGCCGGTGTCACGCCGTCGCACATCATCGTGCCGGCGGTGCATCTCACCAAGGAGGGCATCGCCGACCTGTTCAACGAGAAGCTCGGCGTGGACGCGCCGCCCGACCCGAAGGTGCTGACCCAGATCGCCCACGAGAGGCTGCGCGAGGAGTTCCTGAGCGCCGACATGGGCATCTCCGGCGCGAACTTCATCGTGGCCGAGACCGGCACGATTGTCGTCGTCTCCAACGAGGGCAACGCCCGCATGTGTACGACGCTGCCGCCACTTCACGTCGCCGTCGTCGGCATTGACAAGGTCGTGCCGGACATGCAGAGCCTGGCCGTGCTGCTCAAGCTCCTCGCCCGCAGCGCGACGGGCCAGAAGATGTCGTGCTATACGTCGTTCATCGCCGGCCCCCGCCGCGCCGCCGACGAGGGCGGTCCGCAGGAGTTCCACCTGGTGCTGCTGGACAATGGGCGCACGCGGGTACTCCAGGACGACGTGACGCGCGAGACGATGCTGTGCATCCGCTGCGGCGCGTGCCTCAATACGTGTCCGGTGTACAACAGCGTTGGCGGGCACGCCTACGGCTGGGTGTACTCCGGCCCCATCGGCGCGATCCTCGCCCCGCAGTTGCTCGGCACGAAAGCTGCCGGCGATCTGCCCTTCGCGTCGTCCCTATGCGGCGCGTGCGGCGAGATCTGCCCGGTCAAGATACCGATTCCTGACATTCTACTACGGCTGCGGCGGCGTGTCATGGAGGGCGACGCCGTGGAGCCGCCGCGTTCGCCGGCCTCCGCCCGCGCTGCCGCCGCAGCCGGCGCGGCCGTCTTCGCCTCGCCCTTCCTGTATGGAGCGGGGGCCAGTGTGGGAATGGCCGCGCAGACGCCCCTGGCGCGCGGCGGGTGGATTCAGGCGATGCCGCCGCCGCTCAACCGCTGGACCGATGTCCGCCCGTTCCCGGCGATCGAGGGCGGCTTCCGCGACTGGTGGCGGCAACACGCGCCGGCGCCGCCTGATCCGGCCCTCGCCGACGCCGTCCACGAAGCGCCGCGACCCGAGCCAGTGGCAGAGAGAATTGATGCCCCGACAAGGGCGGCGGGGACGCCGTCTGCGACGGCGGATGAACCGAAGACGCCCGTCTCGGCGGATGAAGTCGCGCCCGCGCCGCCAAAGACGGGGCGCCGCGAGACAGCGGCGAAAGCCATCGCCGTGGCGGCGGTCGTTGCCCTGGCCGTCTACGGCATACGGGAGTGGAGGAAGCGGCCATGAGTACAGCCAGAGACGAGATTCTGGGCCGGGTTCGCGCGGCCCTCGGACGCGCGACACCGAGCGCCGCGCCGGTCGCGCCGGACGTCGCGGTGAACCTCGCGCCGCCGCCCCTCGGCGACTCCGACGCCAACGTGGATGCCGTGCTGAGCGAACTGGAGAAGGTGGGGGCAACGCCGCGCCACATCGGCCGCCGCGAGGCCTTCCACGCTGCCCTCGGCGCGCTCGTCGCCGCCGAGTCGGTCAAGCGGGCGGTGCTGTGGGACACCGAGGAGATCCACGCCTTGGGCATCGCCGACACGCTGGCGGGGCTGGGCGTCGAGATTGTGCCGACGAACGCCGACAAACGCGCCCTGGCCGCGTGTGACCTGGGCGTCACAGGGGTGGATCTGGCGCTACCGGAAACAGGCACCCTCGTGCTGCGCTCGTCGCCCCAGCAGCCGCGCGCCGTCTCGCTCCTGCCGCGCGTTCACCTGGCGCTGCTACGCCCCGCCGCCATTCGCCCCGACTTGAGCCAGGTCTTCGCGGAGGTTGGCGGCGAGCCTTACTTCGTCTTTGTCACCGGGCCGAGCCGCACCGCCGACATCGAGCTGACGCTGACCATTGGTGTACATGGACCGGCCGCGCTGTACGTGTGGGCGCTGGCAGAGGGCGTATGAGCCACGCCTTCGCTCGCCTGCAGACTGACGATTACGTGGCCAAGCTGAACCAGTGCGTTCACTGCGGGCTGTGCCTCCAGGCCTGCCCGACGTATGCCGTCTTTGGCACGGAGATGGACTCGCCGCGCGGGCGCATCGTGCTGATGCGGGCGGCAGCCGAGGGGCGCATCGCCGAGGAGGAGATCGGCGGGGCGTTCGCCACGCACATCACCCGCTGCCTCGCTTGCCGCTCCTGCGAGACGGCGTGTCCGTCCGGCGTCCAGTATGGCGCGCTGGTCGAGCAGGCGCGGATCGTGGTCGAGCAGAATCGCACGCCGAGCGCCGCCGAGCGTTTCGTGCGCTGGGTCGGGTTGCGGGAGATGATGCCGAAGGTGGGGCGACTGAAGCTCATGTCGAGCGCCATGCGCCTGTACGAGACGAGCGGCGCGCAGCGACTCGTGCGCGGGTCTGGGCTGCTGCCGGAGAGCCTGGCCGTGATGGAGGGCATTCTGCCGCCCCTGGCCGCTAATGCCAACGACTACAGCCACCCCGCGCCCGCCATTGGCCCGAAGCGTGGCCGCGTCGCCTTCTTCTACGGCTGCATTCAGGAGGCGTTCCTGGGCCACGTCAACGCCGCCACGGTGCGCGTCCTACAACAAAACGGCTACGAGGTCGTCTTCCCGCCAGCGCAGACGTGCTGCGGCGCAGCCCAGGCTCACATCGGCGACGAGGCCGCGGCGCAGGAGCTGGCCCGCCGCAACATCGCCGCCTTCGCTGCGCTGGAGGTGGACGCCATCATCACCAACGCCGGCGGGTGTGGCGCGGCGCTCAAGGAGTTTGCCCACATTCTGCGCGACGACCCTGTCTATGGCCCGAAGGCGAAGGACTTCGTCGCCAGCGTCCAGGACATCAGCGAGTTCCTGGCAGCGCACCTCCATACGCCCCCAACGGGCGAGGTGCGCCTGCGGGCAACCTACGCCGACTCGTGCCACCTGCGCCACGCCCAGAAGATCGTGCGCCAGCCGCGCGAGATTCTCCGCAGCATCCCCGGCCTCCAGCTTGTCGAGCTGAGCCAGCCCGACCGCTGCTGCGGCAGCGCCGGTGTGTACAACATCGTGCAGCCAGAGATCGCCGACACGCTCCTCGACATGAAGATGGCCGACATCGCCGCGACCGGCGCCGAGGTCATTGTTACGACCAATACTGGCTGCCACATGCAGTACTATGTCGGCGTGCGGCGGTCGGGGCTGAACGCCCGCGTGATGCACCTGGTCGAGGTGCTGGACCTATCGTACCAGAACGCCCGCACCTAAGGAGGCCGAATGGCCGCGGATACGAGCCTGCTGCGCTCTCTAGCTAACATCATCCTGCCGGAGCGAATCGTCACCAATCCGGTGCAGCTGTTTACATATGAGGGCGACGCCAGCCTCGACCACGGAACGCCGGACGCCGTCGTGTTCCCGCGCAGCGTCTACGAGGTCGTGCGCCTCATGCGCTGGGCGGCGGCGAACGACGTCCCCCTCGTGGCGCGGGGCGCGGGCACCGGCCTGTCCGGCGGCGCTGTGCCGACGCGCGGCGGTGTCATCGTGGAGTTCTCCCACATGGCGGCGATCCGCGAGCTGGACGAGATCGGGCGCAGCGCCGTCGTCGAGCCGGGGCTGGTCAACCTGACGCTGGACGCGGCGGCGAAGGCGAAAGGGTGGTACTACCCGCCCGACCCGGCCAGCGGCCGCTCTTCGACCCTGGGCGGCAACCTGGCCGAGAACGCCGGCGGCCCGCACTGCTTCAAGTACGGCGTGACGGCCAACTATGTGACCGGCCTCGAAGTCGTCATGGCGGACGGGCGGCTGCTCCACTTCGGCGGCCGCGCCCTGGACTATCCGGAGTACGACCTCGTCGGTCTGATGACCGGGTGCGAAGGGACGCTCGGCGTGATGACCTCGGCCAGCGTGCGCCTCCTGCGCAACCCGCCGGCGGTCAAGACGATGATGGCGGCGTTCGATTCGGTGGAGACGGCGGGCGAGGCGGTGTCGGCGATCATCGCGCGGGGCCTCGTCCCGGCGACGATGGAGATGATGGACCAGCGCATGATGCGCATCATCGAAGACTTCGTCCACCCGGGCCTGCCGGTCGAGGCGGGCGCCGCGCTCATCATCGAGACGGACGGCTACCCGGAGAGTGTGACGCCGCAGCTCGATGAGATCATCGAAATCCTGAATGCCCACCAGGCGTACCATCTCCACGTCGCCGAGACCGCCGCCGAGCGGGACCGCATCTGGTACGGGCGCAAGAGCGCCGCCGGGGCGATGGCCCGGCTGGCGCCGGCCTTCTTCCTCGTAGATGGGACTGTGCCGCGCAGCCACCTGGCCGAGACGCTGGCCGGCGTCAACCGCATCTGTGACGCCGCCGACTTGCGCGTGTCCTACGTGTTCCACGCCGGCGACGGCAACCTGCACCCGTTCATCCTCATCCCCGACCCGCGCGACAGGGCTTTCATTCGCCGCGTCATGGATGCGGGGCGCGAGATCCTCGCCCTGTGCTGCGGTTTCGACGGCAGCATCACCGGCGAACACGGCGTCGGCATCGAGAAGCGCGAGTTCATGCCGCTGATGTACAGCCGCGACGAGCTGGACGTCATGCGCGACATCAAGGCGGTTTTTGACCCGGCCGACCGACTCAATCCGGGCAAGATCTTCCCGTCGCAGCTCCCGGACGCGACGCCGCGCGCGGCTGTTACGCTGCCGCCCCTGGGCGAGTCGTTCGCGCCGTCAAGCGCCGCTGAAGCCGCGGCGGCGTTGCGGGTGTGGGCCGAGGCGGGGAAGAGCGTCCGCATTCGCGGCGGCGGCGCCGAGCCGGCGCCCCTGCCGCCGGCGGACGCGATCCTCTCGACCGAGCATCTGCGCGGCGTCAAGAAGTACGCTCTGTCCGACCTGTATGTCACGGTGGGCAGCGGGACGCCGCTGGCCGAGCTGCAAGAGGCGCTGGCGCGGGATGGGATGTGGGTTCCGCTGGCCTCGCCGTGGCCGGCCGCGACGGTCGGCGGCATCCTTGCCACGGCGTTCAACGCGCCGCAGCGCATGCGGTACGGCGGCGCGCGGGACCTGATGCTGGCGGCGACCGTCGCCCTGGCCGATGGCCGCGTGATTCGCGCCGGGCGGCCGGTGGTCAAGAATGTGGCCGGCTACGACCTTCCTAAGTTGTTCGTCGGCTCCCACGGGACGCTGGGGCTACTGACCGATGTGACCCTCAAGCTCGCGCCGCTGCCCCGCGCTCGGGCGACGCTCGCCGTGCCGGTTGCCGATGCCCGACAGGGGATGGCGGTCGGGCAGGCGCTGCTTCGCGTGTGCCTGGTCGCGTCGTCGCTCCTGCTCGTCAGCCGCTATCCTGACGACCTGGCGGTCGAGCTGCCGCCCTCCCTGGCCGAAATGGGGACGTTCCTGGTATACACGGCCGAGGGCGAGCGCGAGGATGTGGCGGCGGAGCTGGCGCAGGCGACGGCCGTTCTACAGAGCTTGGGCCTGACGGCGGTGGAGATGGGGAATGTGTCGGGAACGGACATCTGGGGCGCATTCTTGCGGGGCGCGACGTTGAGCCGCATGGTGATGCGCGTTGGCGTCCCGCCGAAGGACATATCGGCTGCTGTCGCGGCTCTTGACGGAGCGGCGCCGGACGGCGCTCTTGTCGCTGACGTGGCGAACGGGCAGGTCTACACCGCCGGCGCCGCCGATGTGGCGGCGGTGCGCGAGATGGCGCGCGGGCTTGGCGGCTACGCTGTGCTTGTCGCGGCCGCCGACGCGGGCGATGGGGACGTGTGGGGGCATACGCCGGAGGGGCTGGATCTAATGCGGCAACTGAAGGCGCGCTGGAATCCGCGCGGCGCGCTCAACCGGGGCGCGTTCCTGCCAGCCCTCGATCTTGTCCCGTCGTAGTGAGCTGCTATCCCTGTCAGCGCCCTGCGCAGATTTGGGAGGGGAAGGGTAACGCAAAGGCGCAGAGGCGCAAAGGAAGAACCGCTAGAGAGCCAACTCCACCGCCCATAGGAGGCGCTGGAGTTGGCTCTCCAGCGCCAGCGCGATTACGGCAACAATTGATAAGGTTCATAAGTCGTTACTACATAACACGGCTCTCTCTGTGTCCTCTGTGCCTTCGTGGCAATCGCGCCTTCGCCTATTGGATTTCGCTGAGCTTGACCGGGCGGTTTTCCTCCACGGATTTGCGGGCCGCGAAGGCGAGAACCACGGGCGCGCGGCCGTCGGCGCCCGTGACAGGCGTCGGCTTGTCGTGGCGAACGGCGTCTACGAACTCCGCCATTTCGCGCGCGAAGCTCTCCGCATAGCGTTCGAGGAAGAAGTAGAGGGGCAGGTCGCGGTGGACGCTGTGGGCGTCACTGAGGACCGCCGCGTTGGGGAAGTTGTTGTCAGTGCTAATCTTGCCGCCCGTGCCAAAGGCTTCGACGCGCTGGTCGTAGCCGTAGACGGCCTGGCGGCTGTTGTCTATCGTGGCGACGACGCCGTTCTCGAACTTGAGCACAACGAACACGGTGTCGAGATCGCCAGCAGCTCCAATCGCCGGATCCACGCGCACGCTGCCCGTCGCGTAGACCTCGTCCACCTCCGCGCCGACCAAATAGCGCGCCATGTCGAAGTCGTGGATGGTCATATCCAGGAAAATCCCGCCAGATGACGTGACATAAGATATTGGCGGCGGGGCCGGGTCGCGGCTGATGATGTGGACGAACGCGGGGATGCCGATCTCGCCGGACTGGATCGCCTGGCGGACGCGGCGGTAGTTGGCGTCGAAGCGGCGGTTGAAGCCGACCTGGAGCTTGACGCCGGCCTCCTGCGCGGCGGCCAGGGCGCGGTCAATGCTCGGCAGCGTCTTGGCGATGGGCTTCTCGCAGAAGATGTGCTTGCCGGCGCGGGCGGCATCCACGATAATGTCGGCGTGGGTGTCGGTGCTGGAGCAGATCAGCACCGCGTCCAGCCCCGGCAGCGCCAGAAGCTCCGAGTAGTGCTGATAGACACGCGGGATACGAAACTCATCGGCGACCAGGCGCGCGGCTTCGACGACCTCGTCGGCGATGGCGACGATCTGCGCCGTGGGTATGGTATACGCCAGGCTGCGGGCGTGGACGCGCCCGATGCGCCCCGCGCCGATGATCCCGACGTTGAGGATGTCAGTGGTCATGCGCCCGCTCCGCTGCTAGAGGCCGATGGCGCGGAGATAGGCGCGGTTGCGAGCGGCGCTGTCCCTGGGCGTACCCATGCCCGGCAGCACGTCCTGCTCGACCGTGATCCAGCCGTCGTAGTTCTCCTGGCGCAGGCGCGCCGTCACGGCGGGGAAGTCCACGCAGCCCTTGCCTAGCTCGCAGAAGATGCCGTGGCGCACGGCCTCGAAGTAATCCCAGCCCTGGGCGCGAGCCTCGGCCGCCACATTCGGGTCGCAGTCCTTGAAGTGGACGAGCCAGACGCGCTCCTTGACGCGGTTGAGACCGTCCAGTACCCGGCTGCACCCATCCGGTCCCGCGCCATAGGCGTAGTGGCCGGTGTCGAACACCAGCCCCACCAGCTCCGGATCCGTCAACGCCAGGAGCCTGTCAATCTCTTCCGGCGTCTCCACGAAGCCGCCACAGTGGTGGTGAAAGACGGTGCGCAGGCCCGTCTCGACGCGAATCGCGCGGGCGACGCGGTTGACGCCGTCGGTGAAGACGCGCCACTCCTCGTCGCTCATGCCCATCGCCGGCGTGATGCGGCCGGCGTTCTTGGTGCGCACGCTGTCGGTGCCGTTGTCGTCGGCCAGGACGACCATCGGGAAGCGGTCGCCCTCGGCTGGCGGCGCGGCGCGGGCGAGAAGGCGCGCGACGCGCATGGCGAAGGATTCGCCCTCGGCGTGGGTCTTGCGATACTTGAAGGTCATCGGCACGAACGCGCTGACCATGGACAGCTGTCGCCGCGCCAGGGTATCGTGCAGGAGGTCCGGCGCGGTGGGCATGAAGCCCCAGTCGCCCAGGTCCGTGCCCTCATAGCCCGTTGCCTTCATTTCGTCGAGGACTTGCTCGTGGCTGATGCGCTTGCCGTCCTGGCCCTCGAACTCCAGCGTCCCCCAGGAGCAGGGCGCGTTCCCAATGCGAATAGTATTCATCGTGATTTCCTCTAGAATGTCCTGCTCCACTCCCTGGGCCAACGCTCGATAACCACCTTCGTCTGAGTGTAGAACTCGATGGCGTGGCGGCCTTGCCCGTGCAAGTCCCCAAAGAAGCTGTCTTTCCAGCCGCTGAACGGGAAGAACGCCATCGGCGCCGCGACCCCGACGTTGATCCCGACGTTGCCCGCGTCCACCTCGTAGCGGAACTGGCGCGCCGCCGCCCCGCTGCTCGTGAACAGGCACGCCATGTTCCCGTAGCGGCCGCTGTTGATAAGCCGAATCGCGTCGTCCACCGTCTCGACGTGCATCATGCTCAGCACCGGCCCGAAAATCTCGGTCTGCGCAATCTCGCCCGCCGGGTTGACGTCCTCCAAGATCGTCGGGAAGACGAAGTGGCCGTCCTCGTAGCCACTGACGCGCTGGCCTCGGCCATCCACCAGGACTTGCGCGCCTTCCTGCTGGCCCACGCCGATGAGCCGCTCGATACGCGCTTGGCTCTCCGCCGTGATGACCGGCCCCATCTGAACACCCTCATCCAGGCCGTAGCCGACCTTGCGCCCCCTTGCCACCTCGGCCATGGCCTCGCTAAAAGTGTGGCGCGCCTCGCCCACAGTCACGGCGACCGACGCGGCCAGGCAGCGTTGGCCGGCGCAGCCGAAGGCGCTATCGGCCATGATGCGCGTGGTCATCTCGATGTCGGCGTCGGGCAGAATGACGACCGGGTTCTTGGCCCCGCCCTGGCATTGGGCGCGCTTGCCATGGGCTGTCGCCTGGCTGTACACGTAGTGCGCGACGGGGGACGAGCCGACGAAGGAGACGGCGCGGATTGTGGGATGTTGGAGGATGGCGTCTACCGTTTCCTTGCCGCCGTGGACGAGCTGCGCGACGCCCGGCGGCAAACCCGTCTCGTGGAGAAGCTCAAACAGACGGCCGCTGGTGAGGGGGACCTTCTCGCTCGGTTTGAGGATCATGGGGTTGCCGCAGGCGATGGCGTAGGGCAGGAACCAGAGCGGGATCATGCCGGGGAAGTTGAACGGCGTGATGGCCGCGACGACGCCGACGGGCTGGCGGATCATTAGCTCGTCAATGCCGTTGGCGATGTCCTCGCTGAGGTAGCCCTGGATGAGGCTAGGGGTCCCGCACGCGACTTCGACGTTCTCGATGCCCCGCCGCAACTCGCCCACCGACTCGGCGAAGGTCTTGCCGCACTCGTCGGTGATGGTGCGCGCCAACTCCTCGATGTGCTGCTCGAGCAACCCTTTGAACTTGAAGAGGTACTGGACGCGCTCGGTGACGGGGGTGCGCCGCCAAGCGGGGAGGGCGGCGGCGGCGTAGCGCGACGCGGTGTCCACGTCGGCGCCGGACGCGAGAGGGACTTCGGCAAGGGATTTGCCGGTCGCCGGGTTGGTGACGGGGAGGTAGACCGATGCGCCACTCGGCCGCCACTCGCCGTTGATGTAGTTGCGGAGTTTGCGATCAGACGTCATCGTTGATCCTTCCAGAACCCTTGAGGTCGCATCTTGGGTGGCTTGTGACGAAGATGCGTCGTCTGGCGGAGACTGTCACAGCGCAAAGCGCGACGGGGAGAATAATACCGCGATTAGCGCACGTAAGCAAGGCACTCTCCGGCGTCGCGCGACCGTCGTTTCGTAAGGGCATCCCCCCGTGGATGCCCCGAACGGGGCCGTGGATGCCCCGCCTTCTAGAGGAAATCGCGCTCCTTTGCGCGCATCGCTTCCCACTCCGCCCGCGCTTGCTGGACGGTGGGCATCTCGCTGACCTCGGCGGGCGGGACATCCCACCAGCTCTCGTACCCTGGCACGCCGACAAGGCGGTCGCACTGGGTATAGATCACCGTTGTGCGGTCGGTCGCCTTCGCCTCGCCCAGGGCGCGCGTCAGATCGTCGTAGCTGTGGCACTCGATGACGCGCGCGCCGAGGCTGGCCGCGTTGGCCGCCAGATTGACAGGGAGAGTTGTCGCCTCGTCGCCGACCCAGTCACCGGGCAATACGTCGCCCTGGCGGTAGACGTAGCGCGTGCCAAAGCCTTCTTGCCCGAGGGAGCGACTCAGCGCGCCGATGCTCTTGTAGCCCGCGTTGTCAATGAGGACGATGATGAGCTTGTAGCCTTCCTGGATCGAGGTCACGATCTCGGCCGACAGCATGAGATAGCTGCCGTCGCCGACCATCACGTACACGTCGCGGTCGGGCGCGGCCATCTTCGCGCCGAGGCCGCCGGCGATCTCGTAGCCCATGCAGCTATAGCCGTACTCCATGTGGTAGTTCTTGGGCGACCGCGCCCGCCACACCTTGTGCAGGTCGCCGGGCAGGCTTCCCGCCGCGCACACCATGATGGCGTCCGAGCCGCTCATCTCATTGACCGCACCGATGATCTCCCCCTGGCTCAGTAGCGGCGCGTGGCGGATGGCGTAGATGCGCTCGACCTCGGCGTTCCACTCCCGATTGAGTTGTGCCGCCTCGGCGCGATAGGCGGCGTCCACCCCGTAGCCGTCGAGCAGCGCCGCCAGCTCTTCCAGAGTCGCTCGCGCGTCGCCGACCAGCGGCAGGGCGTGGTGCTTCCAGGCGTCGAACTCGGCCGTGTTGATGGCGATGAAGCGGACGGCCGGGTTTTGGAACGCCGTCTTCGACGCGGTCGTGAAGTCGCTGTAGCGCGTGCCGATGCCGATGACAAGGTCGGCGTCATAGGCGACGCGGTTGGCGGCGAACGTGCCGGTCGCGCCGATGGCGCCCAGGTTGGCCGGGTTGTCGTAGCCGAGGCTGCCCTTGCCAGCCATCGTCTCGCCGACGGGGATGCCGGTCTGGGCGGCGAACCGCGCCAGGGTCTCCGTGGCCTCGGAGTAGATGACGCCGCCACCGGCGACAATCAGCGGGCGCTTACTGGCGCGAATCCACGCGGCGGCCTCTGCCAGGGCGTTGCGGTCGGGGCGGTTGCGGGGGACGCGCCACACGCGCCTGTCGAACAGCGCGGCGGGGTAGTCGTACGCCTCGGTCTGCACGTCCTCCGGCAGCGCGAGAACGACGGCGCCAGTGTCCGAGGGGCTGAGGAGGACGCGCATGGCCTCCGGCAATGCCGTGATGATCTGGTCGGGGCGGTTGATGCGGTCCCAATAGCGGCTGACGGGCTTGAAGCAGTCGTTGACGGAGATGTCCTGGCTATGTTCCGACTCGAGCTGCTGGAGCACGGGGGCGACATTGCGGCGGGCGAAGATGTCGCCGGGCAGGAGGAGCACCGGCAGGCGGTTGATGGTCGCCGTCGCCGCGCCGGTGATCATGTTCGTCGCGCCGGGTCCGATGGACGACGTGCAGACGAACGTCTGCATGCGGTTTTTGACCTTGGCGTATGCGGTAGCGACGTGGACCATTGCCTGCTCGTTGCGGGTCTGGTAGTAGCGGAAATCGGGGTTCTGCTGGAGCGCCTGACCGATACCGCTGACGATGCCGTGGCCGAGGATGCCGAAGCACCCGGCAAAGAAGGGGGCCTCGACGCCGTCGCGCTCCACATGCTGCTGCTTCAGGAAGCCGATCATCGCCTGCGCCATTGTCAGGCGCTTCGTGCCTGTGGAACCCATAGCCATTCCCTCTCTGTCGTTGCGAGCGCAGCGAAGCAACCTCACGCCCTACTGTCATGCTGAGTGCAACGAAGCATCCCTGCGCTGCGGGAGGCCCTTCGCGCTGCTCAGAGCTTGCCCTGAGCTTGCCGAAGGGGCGACAGCCGACGTTTCTTATGTCGGCGCATGCCGCCACGGGCATGGGGGTCTCGCAATGACGGCAGTGCTGTCCTATAACCCCCCGTGCGACGCGACGAACGCCATCGCCTCGTCGTAGGTCGGCATGAAGTTGGCGCAGCCGTGCTTCGTGACCACGATCGCGCCGCACGCATTCGCCAGCCGCGCCGACCTGTACCAGTCCCAGCCCTTCACAAAGCCGCGTAGGAAGCCCGCCGCGTAGGCGTCGCCCGCGCCGAGAATGTTGTAAACCTCGACCGGGAAGCCCGGCGCGTCAATCTGGCTGACGGAGCCGTCCTCGTTCAGGAGATGGACACGGGACCCGTCGGCGCCGCGCTTCTGGAGTAGGGCGCGCGGCCCGAAGCCCATGAGTGTGCGTATCGCCGCGTCAATGTCGCCCTGAACGCGCGTGTCCGACACCTGGGAGTGGGTCAGGCTCATCTGGCGCGAGTCGGTCAGGAGGACGGCGTTGATCTCATCCTCTGTACCCAGGACGACATCCACCAGGCGCAGCGTCGAGCGCAGGGTCACGCCGAACGCCCGCACGTCGTGCCACTGGTCGGGGCGGAAGTCAATATCGAGGATGACGGGTACGCCGGCCTGGCGGGCGGTCTCGGCGGCGAAGACGGTCGCGCTGCGGCTCGGCTCCTTGCTCAGGCCGGTGCCGCTGACGACGAGGGCGCGGCCCTGGGCGATGGGGGCCGCCAGTACATCATCAATCGTCAGCTCGATGTCGGCGCAGTTGTCGCGGTAGAACGTGAGCGGAAAGCGGTCCGGCGGCTCGATGCCGAGGACGACGGCGCTCGTGCGGCGGCCCGGCTTGCGGGGGATGTACTGCGTTTCGACGCCCTCGCGCTGGAGGAACGTGAGGATGAAGTCGCCCACCACGTCCGCGCCGACGGCGGTGAGCAGGGCCGTGCGTGGGCCGAGGCGGTTCGCGCCGACGCTGATGTTGGTCGGGCAGCCGCCCACGTAGGCCGCGAAGCTCTTGATGTCCACGAACGGCGCGCCCACGTCATTGGCGTACAGATCAATGGACGAGCGGCCCATGCTGATGACGTCGTAGTCAGGTTCGGTGGTCATTATGGCGTGTTCTTCTAGAGTAGAGACGCGCCATGGCGCGTCTCTACCTCGGACGCGCTATGGCGCGTCTCTACGTGTGTGACACGGGATAGATGGGGACGCGCGGATCGCGCGTCGTGTACGAGTCCTTGACCCAGGCGTAGCGCGGGTCGTCGCGGTTGGCGAGGGATTGCGCGCTACCGGCGAGAACGTTGAGGTAGTACGCCGTGTACCCTGGCGCGGTGGCGACCGGGTGATAGCCTTCGGGAATCAGCACCACGTCGTTGTTCCGCGCCAGGACGACCGCATCTATTGGCGCGCCAGCCTGGTGCAGCGGTGACGAGGCGTCGGTGTAGACGCGCTGAAAGGCGTACCCGTCGGGGCGGTCGAAGCGGTAGTAGTAGACCTCTTCCAGATCGGCCTCGACCACGCGCCCCTCGGCATCGGTGCGGTGGACGTCGTGCTTGTGCGGCGGGTAACTGGACCAGCTTCCTCCTGGCGTGTAGACCTCGACGACGACGAGGCGCTGACAGGGGAAGCCCGGCGGCAGCATGTTGTTGATGTGGCGGGTGGCGTTATCGCCGCCACGTATCTCGACGGTCACGTCGTCCGGTGTCACGAGGCGTGGCTGGTGGTCCTCGTCTGTGGCGACCCAGGCGACGGCGAACTCGCAGTCGGTGGCGGCGGTCAGGGTGAACGTCGTGTGGCCCGGGAGGTAGAGGGTGTGGGGCAGCCCGTTGAAGACGTTGGCGCGGCCGCCGACACCCGGCCAGAAACCGCGATTCGAGTCCACATCCACGCGGCCGCCGAGCATCACCAGCGCCAGCTCGTTCTCGCCGCTGTCGAACGACCATGCTTCGCCCGCGGCCAGCCGCCGCGCCTGGAAGGTGATGAACTCCCACCCGGCGCGCTCCGGGGTGACCTCGACAATCACGTGGGGGTCGCTCGATGCGCCGGGGTGGACCACCAGGGTATCCGCGTTATACTCCATCGTGGCTACCTTTTTAGACGAAGATAGGATTGTAACGCCAAGGCGCAGCGGCGCAAAGAAAGAGCATGGACTGATCTCTCCCCTTTGCGTCTTTGCGCCTTTGCGTTTCCTTCCTCTCAAAAATGCGCGCCGAGCAACAATTTCGTCAACCGACCTCGGCCACGTCTCGGAGGCCGGCGAGGGCCACCGGCTGCCCCGTCCGGAGGGAGTGGGTCGCCGCGACGCCGATCTCCAACGCGGCGAGGGCGTCCGCGCCGCCCACGGCGGGCAACTCCGCGCGCCGCAGGCGATCGGCGAAGTCCTGAATCTGGGCGCGGTAGGCCGCGCCGAAGCGCTCCATGAGGTAGGGGATGATGTCGTGCTGCGCGCCATCGCGGGTCAGCAGCAGCACCGGCGTGTGCTGGTAGCCGCCGATGGTCACCGCGCCCTCGGAGCCGAGAACCTCGGTGCGGATGTCGTAGCCGTAGAAAGCGTTGCGGCTGACCTCGACGTTGCCGATCGCGCCGCCGTTGTAGCGCAAATTCACCACGGCGTTGTCAATGTCGCCGACCGCCTTTAGCGTCTCGCACACCATCAGCGTGCCTTCGGTCGAGACGCGCTCGACCTCGTCGTCCACGAGCCAGCGGGCCAGATCGAAGTCGTGGATGCCCATGTCAATGATGAGGCCGCCGCTCTTGGCCGGGTCGGCGAACTCGACGCGCGGGCAGAACGGGTCGCGGCCGATGGACTTGAATGTCACCGGGCGGCCGATTCGGCCGTCGGCGATCAGCTGCTTGGCCCGCCGATACGGCGCGTCGAAGCGGCGCATGAACCCCACTTGCAGCGGCACGCCCGCCCGTTCGACAGCGCCAATGGCGGCGCGGGTTTGGGCGAGGGTCAGGGCCAGGGGCTTCTCGGAGAAGATGGCGAGACCGGCTTCGGCGGCGGCGATGACATGGTCCGCGTGGGCGCTGGTGGGCGAGGCGATGATGACGGCGTCCAGCCCCGGCACGGCCAGGAGGTCGTTGGCGTCGGGTAGCACGTGGGGAACGGAGTACTCGGCTTCGGCCAACGCTTGCAGGTCGGGGTTTCGGTCGGCCACGGCCAACAGGTGGACGTCTTTGATCTGGGTGACGACGGTCTGGGCGTACAGCTGGCCCATGCGGCCAAAGCCGATAACGCCGAAGTTGAGGCGAGCTGGCATCGTGGGTCGCTCCGGGGTGACAGGGAAGGCGGCGCAGGGGATGAACGCCCCTTGCGCCGCGATTATGCGCCCAGTCGGCCAGAAATGCAAGCGTTCCCGGTGACGCTGCGGCGAGATTAGACGGCCGGCGCCTCTTTCGCGCGCTCCTGCTCGATGAGCACGCGCCGCAGAATCTTGCCCGATGCCGACTTCGGGATGGCCTCGACGAACTCCACCTGGCGTATCTTCTTGTGCGGCGCGACGCGCGCAGCGACGAACGCCTGCACCTCCTCCGCTGTGACGTCGCCCTTGCGAACGACGAACGCCTTCGGTACCTCGCCCGCGTCCTCATCCCGCACCGGGATGACCGCCGCGTCGGCGATGGCCGGGTGAGCGACGAGAATCGCTTCCAGCTCGGCCGGGGCGATCTGGAGGCCCTTGAACTTGATCAACTCCTTGGAGCGGTCCACGATGAAGAAGTCGCCGTCCTCGTCGGCGTAGCCGATATCGCCGGTGCGCAGCCAGCCGTCCTCGTCAATCGTGTTGCGCGTGGCATCCGGCCGGCCGAGATAGCCCTTCATGATGAGCGGTCCGCGCACCCAGATTTCGCCCTGCTCACCAGGGTCTAAAAGATTGCCGCTCGGCAGGTCCACGACCTTGCACTCGGTGTTGGGGAGGACGCGGCCGCCAGAGTGCGGCTTGAGCTTGCCCGGCGTCGTCGCGCCGAGGTGGGTCGCGCCGGAGACCTCCGTCATGCCATACGCCTGGAACAGCGGGATGCCGAGGCGTCCCATGAAGGCTTGCGCCACGGTCTCACTCAACGGCGCCGCCGCCGAGAGGGCGAGGCGCGCGCTCGACAGGTCATATTTGTCCACGACAGGGTGCTTCGCCATTGCCAGCGCGACCGGCGGCACAATGTGCAGGTACGTCACCTTGTGGCTTTGCACCAGGCCGAGGTACCCCTCCAGGTCGAAGCGTGGCATGGTAATGACCGTCGCCCCTTTCCACAGACAGTAGTTGAGGAAGGCGACGATGCCGTAGATGTGGAAGAACGGCAGGAAGGCGACGACGATGTCGTCGTGGCCGGGGAACTCGGTGTCGGGCGCGACATCAATGACGCTGCACTCGGCGACGAGATTGCGATGGGTGAGCATCACGCCCTTGGGCAGCCCGGTCGTGCCGCTGGAGTAGGGCAGGGCAATGAGGTCCTCGGCCGGGGCGATATCCACGGCGGGCGGCGCGGCGTCGGAGGCCAGCAGCGCGGTGAAGGGTGTCGCGCCCTCGGCCTGCCCAAATACGAAGATCTCTTGCACGCTCGTGTCCTTCGCCGCGTCCTGCGCCGTCGCCAGGAACTGCGGGATGGTGACGAGATACTTCGCCTTGCTGTCCAGGAGCTGCTGGCGCAGCTCGCCCGCCGTGTAGAGCGGGTTGACGGTGGTCACAATGCCGCCGACCGACGCGGCGCCGTGGAACACGACCGGGTACTCCGGCACGTTGGGGCTATAGAGGGCCAGGCAGTCGCCCTTCTGGAAGCCGCGTTCAGCCAGGCCGGCTGCCAGCTGTCGGACGAGGGCGACGAGTTGGTTGTAGGTGATGCTCCGGCCCGTGGGGCCATCTACCAGCGCCGGCTTGTCGCCGTAGGCGGCGGCGTTCTCGAACACGAGGGTCTGCAACGTGACGTCGGGAATGGGGATGTCGGGGTGCGGGCTGCGGTAGATCATCGAACCTCCTGAGTGATTCTGTCGGCTGCGAGCGGATGCCGTAACCTCAACTCGTCTGGCTAGACGCTCCCACGTACCTGATCAACGGCCGCGACAAGCCTGTCCAGCAGCCCGTTCACGCGCTCATCCACGACCTGAGCGGCGGGGTGGCTCGCGTACCACGCCGCAATCTCCCGCACGCCCTGGCTGAAGGGGATGCTCGCCACGTAATCGGGGACGAGGCGCTTGATCTTGGTGTTGTCGAACACCATGCTATGCGCCTTGTCCCCTAGCAGCCCGGCGCCATAGTCCGGGTCGAACGCCGCGATCAAGTCCGACGGCAGATGGACGATCTGCGCTTCCACGCCCACGGCGCGGGCGGCCATCTCGTAGATCTGGTTCCAGGTCAAGACCTCATCGGAGGTGATGTGGACGGCCTCGCCGAGCGCGTGGGGGTTGCCGAGCAGGCCGACAAACCCCTTCGCAAAGTCGCGGTGATGGGTCAGCGTCCACAGGGAAGTCCCGTCGCCGTGGACGACTACCTTCTGCCCGGCCTTCATGCGATGGACGGCGGTGTACCCGCCCTGGAGCGGCCACTTGGTCGCATCGTAGGTGTGCGACGGGCGCACGATGGTGACGGGGAAGCCCTCTTGCCGATACGCGGCGACCAGGCGCTCTTCGCACGCGATCTTGTCTTGGGAGTAGCGCCAGTACGGGTTCCGAAGCGGGGTCGACTCGGTCACGGGGAGGCTGGCCGGCGGCGTCTGATACGCCGAGGCCGAGCTGATGAAGACATACTGGTCGGTGCGCCCGCGAAACAGCGCCACATCCGTCTCGACGTGTTCAGGCGTGAACGCGATCCAGTTCACCACCGCGTCGAATCGCATATCCTTCAAGAGCCGCGCCACCGCCGCCGTGTCGCGAATATCGGCTTGCAACACGGGTACGGCCGCCGGCGCGGGGCGCGTCGTCTGGCCGCGGTTGAGCAAGACCACGTCCAGCCCGCGCTCGACGGCGAGAGCGACGCAGGCGGAACTGATGACGCCGGTGCCACCGATGAACAGAACCTTCACGGGTCCTCCGAGTTGCCCTACTGGCCCAATGGAATGCGGCAGAGGATAGCAGAAGCCGGGGCAGTGGTCAAGGGCGATCCGGTCAATCTTTCGTGATGCGGGTCAGGCCAACATCAGCTCCAGGCGCGTGATAGACTGTGGCTCGAAGACGTGGCGGAAGGCGCTGCCTGACATGGGTACTCTGCGGCTCTCGGATAAGCGAACAGTATCGGGCGCATCGAAGGTGTTGTGGGCGTGAATGTCGGAGTGGGCGAGGACGGTTTCGCGGCCCTCGATCACCTGGCCACCTCCGAGCAGATGAACGGTCGTCTCTACCGGCTCACCAATACGCGGGTTGACAACCGTGAGTGTCAGCCGCTGCTCTCGAAGGGAGGCGGAACCGGCAAGGCCGAACAGTCGCCGCGTTGTCCCATCGGAGACGTAGGTCAAGTCCGGCGTGTCGAAGAGAACGCGCACGGCTTGCCCACCCTGGTGGGCCTGGTACAGGTCGAAGACGTGGTAGGTGGGCGTCGTGACAGTTCGCCCATTCTCCGTGAGCAAGAGCGCCTGGAGCACGTTGATCGTCTGGGCGATGTTGGCCATCGCCACCTTGTCCGCGTGGCGGTTGAAGATATCGAGGGTGATGGCGGCGAGCATGGCATCACGCAAGGTGTTCTGCTGCCAGAGGAACTTGGGGTTGCGGCCAGGGGTTGGCTGGTGCCAAGCGCCCCACTCGTCCACCACCAGGCCGATCTGCCGCAGCGGGTCGAAGGCATCCATCAGGGCGCGCTGCTGGGTGATGAGCGTCTCCATACCCTGGGCCTGCTCCAGGAGGCGATACCAGCCGCTGTCGTCGAACTCAAGGGCCGTCCCTGGCGTATTGCAGTAGTAGTGAGCCGCGTAGCCGTGGATGCGCCTCGCCCCCGGCGCGCCGTCAAATAGCTTGGTGAAGAAGCGCTGCGTCCACTCCAGGTCGTTGCCGTTCGGCCCGCATGCGATCAGCGACAACGGCTGACCGCCGAAGTCACGCAGGTAGGTCGCGTGGCGGCGGTACTCAGTCGCGTAATCCTCCGGCGTGAAGTGGCCTCCACAGCCCCAGGCCTCGTTGCCGACGCCCCAGTAGCGAACCCCGAAGGGCGCTGGCGCGCCGTTCGCGGCGCGGAGGTCGGTCAGCATCGTGCCGTCCGGAAAGTTGCAGTACTCGACCCAGTCGCGCATTTCCTGGGGCGTACCGCTGCCGAGGTTGGCGGCGATGTAGGGTTGCGCGCCAATCGCCTCACAGTAGCGGATGAACTCGTGCGTGCCGAACGCGTTGGTTTCGACGACATCGCCCCAGTGAATGTTGATGCGGCGTGGGCGCGCGCTGGTCGGGCCGATGCCGTCGCGCCAGTGGTAGTCGTCGGCGAAGCAGCCGCCCGGCCAGCGCATGACCGGCGGCCTGATGCGACGAAGCGCCGTGATGACATCGTTGCATAGCCCGCCCGAGTGGGGAATGGCGGAGTCCTCGCCCACCCACGCGCCGTTGTAGATGCACGCGCCGAGATGCTCGGAGAAGTGGCCGTAGATATTCGGATTGATTGTCGCGATAGGCTCGGCGAGGATGATATCAATCGCAGCAGACATAAGCTGTTCCTATGATGAGTCGCCAGGCGCTGCGCTCACTCTTGCACGGCGCCTGGGTCCTCGGTGATTTGCACGAGCAAGGCATCGGCGGCGACGGTGTCACCGGGGGCAAAGTACAGGGCCGTGACGACGCCATCGGCCATCGTGCGGATGGTGTGCTCCATCTTCATCGCTTCGAGCTTCACCAGGGCATCGCCCTTGGCGACGCGCTGCCCTACCTCGACCAGTACGTCCAGCACCTGGCCCGGCATCGGCGCGCGCAGCGAGCCGCCAGCGTCGGCGGGCGCGTGCGGCAGGGGCAGGCGCGGCAGGGCGCGCAAGGCGATATCGCTGATAGGCGTGTGAACCCACCAGTGCGCCCCGTCGTGGGCGAGGGTGACGCGCCGGCGGCGGCCGTCCACCGTGAGGGTCATGTCCGCGCCATCCCAGGCGTTCATCTCGACCACGGCGCACACCTCTGCCTCGGCCTGGACGACGACATCATAGATGTTGGGCTGGCGGCGCGGCGTCAGCCCCACCTCGATGGGATGCTCGGCGGTGGGCGCGGCGTAGCGGTAGCGTTGCGCCGCGTTGGGGTTGTTGCGCCAGTAGCCGCGGTTCGTTTCGAGTTGGGGATGCGCCGACCACTGCGCCAGCGTGGCGGCGATGAGGGCGAGGCATTGCGCGTCCCGGTTTGCGCCGCGCCAATCGGCCAGGCGCTCACCCAGGAAGGCGGTGCTGAGGTCGCCCGCGCGATAGGCCGCGTCGGTCAGGATGGCGCGCAGATACGCGCGGTTGGTTGTCAGTCCCAGAATCATGGTCTCCTCGACGGCGCGGGTGAGCAGCCGCGTCGCCGTCGCCCGGTCCGGTCCCCAGGCGATGATTTTCGCCAGGATCGGGTCGTAGTAGATCGTGACGTCGTCGCCGGTCACAATGCCGCCGTCCACGCGCACGTTAGGAGGTAGAGACGCGCCATGAGGTAGAGACGCGCCGTGGCGCGTCTCTACGGTCGCGGGCGGCCGCCACAGGGCGACGCGGCCGGTGACCGGCAGAAAATCGTTGGCGGGGTTCTCGGCGTACAGACGCGCCTCGACGGCGTGGCCTTGCATGACGACGTCGTTCTGGCGCAGCGGCAGCGGCTCGCCCTCGGCCACCCGAATCTGCCACGCCACGAGGTCCAGCCCGGTCACAAGCTCGGTGACGGGGTGTTCGACCTGGAGGCGCGTGTTCATCTCCAGGAAGTAGAACTGGCCGTCGGGCGCGAGCAGGAATTCGACCGTCCCGGCGTTGGTGTAGCCGACCGTCTGAGCGGCGCGCACGGCCGCCGCGCCCATCGCGGCGCGCAAGTCCGGCGTCAGCGCGGCCGAGGGGCTTTCCTCGATGATCTTCTGGTGGCGGCGCTGAACGGAACACTCGCGCTCGCCCAGGTGGATCAGGTGGCCGTGGCTGTCGCCGAACACTTGAAACTCGATGTGGCGCGGGCGTACCACGGCGCGCTCCAGCAACAGCTCGTCGGAGCCGAACGCCTGCCGCGCCTCGCGCCGCGCCGCCGCCAGCGCATCGGCCAGGTCCTCCGCGCGCGCGACGAGCCGCATTCCCTTGCCGCCGCCGCCCGCTGCCGCCTTGACCATCACCGGCCAGCCGATGCGCTCCGCCTCGGCCGCCAGGCGCTCGTCCGATTGGTCACGGCCGCCGTAGCCCGGCACGATCGGAACGCCGGCGGCGGCCACCATCTCGCGCGCCGCCGTCTTGTGGCCCATCGCGGCGATGGCGGCCGGCGAGGGGCCGATGAAGATGAGGCCCGCGTCGGCGCACGCGGCGGCGAAGTCGGCGTTCTCGGCCAGGAAGCCGACACCGGGGTGGACGGCGTCCGCGCCGGTGCGCCGCGTCGCGTCGAGCAGCGCTCCGACCGACAGGTAGGACTCCGACGCCGGCGCAGGGCCGATGTACACGGCTTCGTCGGCCCGCGCCACGTGGAGGGCGTTGCGATCGGCGTCCGAATAGACGGCGATGGCGCGGATGCCGAGGCGGCGGCACGCGCGGATGATGCGGCAGGCAATCTCGCCGCGGTTGGCGATGAGGATGGTGTCTATCATGCGTCCTCGGTCCAGGCAGGCTTGCGTTTCTCGACGAAGGCGCGCAGTCCCTCCTGGCCCTCGTCGCTCGTCTGGAGGCGGCGCAGCAGGTCCACGCGGTAGCCTTCGGTATCGCGCGGGTGGCGGCCGGCGACTTCGAAGAGCAGCGCCTTGCACGCGGCCAGCGCCAATGGCGAGGCTTTGAGCGCGTCGCGCACGACGGCGGCGACGGCGTCGCTCAACGTGTCGGGCGGGCAGGCCTGGGTCACGAGGCCGACGGCGGCCGCCTGCGCGCCGTCCAGCAGCGCGCCGGTGAGCATCAGCCGCCGCGCCTGGCCCAGCCCGATGCGCGCTACGACGTAGGGCGAGACGACGGCGGGCACGATGCCCAGGCGTACCTCCGGGAAGCCCAACGTGGCGTTCTCGGCGGCAAGCACAATGTCGGCCACGCACACGAGGCCCACGCCGCCGCCCAGAGCCGCGCCCCGCACTTCGGCCACGACGACCTGGGGGGCCTGGTTGACGGCGAGGAGCATGTCGTCGAGGCGGGCGATGTTGGCGATCTGCTCCGCGCGCGTTGCCGTGGCGCTGGCGCTCATCTCGCGGATGTCACCGCCGGCGCAGAACGTCCCGCCCGCGCCGGCCAGGACGACGACACGCAGGGAGCGGTCGTCGCGGATGACGGTGAAGTAGTCCAGCAAGTCGGCGATCATCTGCTGGCTCATGGCGTTGCGCGCGTCGTGCCGATTCAGGAGGACGCGGGCCACGCTGCGGTGGCGCTCAACGGCCAGGGTCGCGTAAGGCATGGGCGTAGGCTACTCTTTCGACGGGAACAGCCCGGCGTACTTGGCGATGATGCCCATCATGATCTCGTCCGCACCGCCGCCGATGGACAGCAGGCGCGAGTCGCGGTAGTAGCGGGCGATGGGGTAGTCCTCGACGTAGCCCATGCCGCCGTGGAACTGGACACACGTGTCGGCGACCTGGCGCACGAGCTGGCCGGCCTTGAGCTTCGCCATCGAGACTTCCTTCGTCGCGTCCTTGCCGGCGATCATGAGGCGCGTGCAGTGGTAGTTGAGCTGACGCAGCGCCTCGATCTCCGTCAGCAGCTCGGCGAGCTTGAAGTGAACCCACTGGTTCTCGATGATGGGCTTGCCGAAGGTCCGGCGGTGTTGGGTGTACGCCACCGTCAGCTCGATGGCGACCTCCGCGCCCGCCAGCGCCATGACCGAGCCGATGAGGCGCTCCTTCTGGAACTGCTGCATCTGGAGCATAAAGCCCAGGCCCTCCTCGCCGATGCGGTAGCGTTTGGGGACGCGCACATTGTCGAAGCTAAGGATGGCGGTGTCGCTGGAGTGCATGCCGAGCTTGACCAGCTTGCGGCTGACGCTGAAGCCCGGCGTGTCGGTGGGAACGAGGATGAGGGACATGCCCTTGAAGCCGCGGCCCTCCGAGGTGCGGGCCAGCAGGGTGATGACGTCCGCCTGCGTTCCATTGGTCGTCCACATTTTCGTGCCGTTGATGACATAATCATCGCCGTCGGACGCGGCGCGCGTGCGGATGGAGGCGACATCGGAGCCGGCGTCTGGTTCGCTGACGCCGATGGCGAAGACGATGTCGCCGGCGATGGCCGGGGCGAGGAACTCGCGCTTTAGCTCGTCGGAGCCGTGTTCGGCCAGGGCGGGCGTCGCCATGTCGGTGTGGACGCCAATCGCCATGGGAACACCGCCGCACATCGTCCGTCCGATCTCCTCGAACATGACCACGTTGTACCAGAAATCCAGCCCCGCGCCGCCGTATTCGACCGGGTACGACAGGCCGAGCATGCCCAGGTCACCCATCTTCTTGAATAGCGCGTGGGCGGGGAAGCATTCGGCGGCTTCCCACTCGTCCACGTAGGGGTTGATCTCCTGCTCGACGAAACGCCGCACGGTCTGGCGGAACAGCTGATGCTCCGAATCAAAGTAAAGCGACATAATCGTATCTCCTGCCGAGAACTGTCTGAAACGCGTGACGGGTGACGGGTGACGGGTGACGGCAGCGAGCATCAATTCACCTCGCCACATCGTCACATCGTCACATCGTCACATCGCCACTTCGTCACATCCGAAACACACCATACCCCGGCTGGCCGCGGCTCACGAAGTCTACGTTGTGCGCGACGGACAGGCCGATGCTCAGGGCGCGGCGGGTGTCGCGCGGGTCAATGATGCCGTCATCCCACAGCCGCGCCGTGGCGTAATACGGCGACGACTCCGTCTCGAACTTGTAGCGCGTCATCTGCTGCATCTGCTCAATCTGGCGCGTGTCCGGCTCGACGCCCCGCGCCCGCGCCTGCTCGATCTGGACGATGGCGAGGACGCCGGCCGCTTGCTCGCCGCCCATCACGGCGATGCGGCTGTTGGGCCACGTCCACAGGAAGCGCGGGTCGTAGGCGCGGCCGCACATGCCGTAGTTGCCCGCGCCGTAGGAGCCGCCGACGATGACGGTGAACTGCGGTACGGTGGACGTGGACACGGCGTTGACCATCTTCGAGCCGTGCTTGATGATGCCCTCGCGCTCGTACTTCGTGCCGACCATGAAGCCGGTGATGTTCTGAAGGTAGATAAGGGGCGTGCGTGACTGGTTGCAGAGTTGGATGAACTGGGCCGCCTTGTTGGCGCACTCCGAGAACAGGACGCCGTTGTTGCCGAGCAGCCCGACCGGATAGCCGTTTATGTTTGCGTGGCCGGTGACCAGCGTGGGGCCGTAGTCGCGCTTGAACTCGAGGAAGTCCGAGTCGTCCACGATACGGGCGATGACCTCGCGCATGTCGAAGGGGTGGCGGGCGTCGGCGGGAACGATGCCAAGCAGCTCGTCCGGGTCGTAGTACGGCTCGCGGGGCGCCTGCCGCCGACCGGCGAGCGCCTTTGTCCAGTTCAGCCGCGCCACGATGTCGCGCCCGATGCGGATAGCGTCGCGGTCGTCTTCGGCCAGATAGTCGCTCAGCCCCGACTGGTGGGCGTGCATCTCCGCGCCGCCCAGCGTCTCATCGTCCACGTCTTCGCCGGTCGCCATCTTGACCAGCGGCGGCCCGCCCAGGAACACCTTCGCCTGCCGCCGCACCATGACGACATAATCACTCATGCCCGGCACATACGCGCCGCCGGCGGTCGAGGAGCCGAAGACGAGGGCGATCTGCGGGATGCCCTGGGCCGACATGCGCGCCTGGTTGGCGAAGCCGCGCCCGCCGGTGTCTGCGAAGTACTCGGCGGCGTACAGGAGATTGGCGCCGGCCGACTCGACCATCGTGATGCAGGGCAGGCGGTTTTCCGCGGCGATGCGCTGGGTGCGCAGGCTCTTGTCCAGGGTGATCGGGTAGACCGCGCCGCCCTTGACCGTGGCGTCGTTGACCGTGATCATGCACTCGACGCCGCTGACGACGCCGATGCCGGCGATCTGCGATGCGCCAGGCGACTCGTTGTTGTACATGCCGTAGGCGGCGAGGGGCGACAATTCCAGGAACGGCGTACCGGGATCGAGGAGCAGCTCCAGCCGCTCGCGGGGCAGCAGCTTGCCCCGCGCCCGGTGCCGCTGGACGTAGCGCTCGCCGCCGCCGGCGCGCACTGCCGCCTGGCGCTCCTCTAGCTCGGCGATGAGGCCGCGCATCCACTCGCGGTTGCGGGCGAACTCGTCACTCCGTAGGTTGATCCGGGACTCGATGCGGGGCATGGCTCTTCCTCGGTAGGCTCAGGATCTCCCGCGCCTCGGCGACGGACGCGACGTCGCCGCCCAAGGCGCGGACGAGGGCGGCGGCTTTGGCGACGAGGTCCCCATTGGAGCGGGCCAGCTCGCCCGCCGATAGGTAGAGGTTGTCTTCCAGCCCGACGCGGATATTGCCGCCCATGCTCAGCGCCGCGGCGACCAGAGGCCACTGCTTGAGGCCAATGCCAATGACCTGCCAGAAGGAGTCGGGCGGCAGGGAGGCGACCTGGTGGACCAGGTCCCGCGTCGTGCCGGGGATGCCGCCGAGGACGCCCATGATGAGGCTGAACTGGTACGGCGGCTGGAGGAGGCCCATGTCAATCAGCGGCTCGGCGTTGCGGATGTGGCCGCTGTCGAAGCACTCCATCTCCGGCCGCGTCCCGGCGTCGTTCATGCGCGTCAGGAAGAAGGCGATGTCGCCGAACGGGTTGGCGAAGACAAGGTCGTGGTGGAAGGACCTGGTCTTCGGCGAGTAGATGGCGTAGTTCATGGAGCCCATGTTGAGGGCGGCCATGTCCGGCGCGAGGGCCGCGATGTGGGCGATGCGCTCCTCGCGGGGCAGGCCGACCGCGCCGGTGGAGTAGTTGATGATGACGTCGTCGCACGCCGCCCGCACGGCGTCGTCTATGCGGCGGAAGCTCGCCACATCCCACGCCGGGCCGCCATCGGGCGCGCGGGCGTGGATGTGGACGATGCTGGCGCCGGCTTCGACGCTGCGCCGCGCCTCGGCGGCGACCTCCTCGGCCGTGTAGGGGATCGCCGGGGACTGTTTGCGGGTGGTCAGGACGCCGGTCAGGGCGGCGGTGATGATCGTTTTCGCCACGACACACCTCACTCCCCGTCGGGCGACTGGGCCATGGTGCGCGCGATGGGAAGCAGCCGCATCCACCACTCGTTCTTGGGGCGCGAGAGCTTCCCGTCCATGAGCGCCGGCATGAACGCCAGGTCGGTGAAGGTCACCTTGCCGCCGATGAGACCAATCATCGCTGCGCCCGGCGGCTCCTGCCCTGCTTCCTCCATGAGGTAGTCAATGCAGCGGGAGGTTAGCCGCGTCGCCTGGATGCGGTCGAAGGGTGACGGTGTGCCGCCCTGCTGGACGTGGCCGAGAACGGCCTTGCGCACGTCGAACACATCGCCGCCCTCGCGTTCCAACACCGAGACCACGAAGTCGGTGTTGTAGATGCGGTCGGCGTTCTCGTTGCGAATGATGAGGCCGAGCCGCTTGCCGTGCTCGAACCCCTGCCGGAGAAGCGCCGTATCGGCTTCCAGCTCGGTCAGAGTCATGTACTTCTCTGGGAGGTAGACGCGCTCGGCGCCGGCCGCGAGACCGCTCATCAGCGCGAGGTAGCCGCTGTCGCGCCCCATGACCTCGACGACGAAGACGCGGCGCGTCGCCACCGCCGACTGCTTGATCTTGTCTACGTCGAGGACGATGCCGTTGAGGGCAGTGTCTGCGCCGACGCTCTGCTCCGAGCCAGGCAGGTTGTTGTTGATCGAGGCGGGCATGCAGATCATCGGGATGTTGAAGGCGGCGTAGGTCTTGCGGCTCTCCATCATGGCGTACAGGCCGCGATAGCCGGCCAGGCCGCCGATCATCAAGATGGCGTCAACTTGGAACTTCTCTAGATTGTCGGCGATCGCGGTGAGGTCCTCCGCCACGAGAGTGTGACGGCTTGTCCCCAGCTCGGCGCCGCCCTGCGCCACCATGCCGTGGACGCTCATCCAGTTCATCTCGCGCACGTCGCCGGCGGCCAGGCCCTCGAAGCCATTGTACGCTGCGAGCATGCGGTTGCCCTTGTCGAGGCCGAGACGCACAGCGGCGCGAATCGCCGTGTTCATGCCCGGCGCCGGCCCCCCGCCGTGCATGACCAGGATGCGCAGCTGCCGTTGACGAGGGTCCACCTCGCGGGGATGGGCGCGGAGCAGGGTGCGGAAGATGCGGTAGGACTCGGCGAAACTCCCGCCGCGCATCGCCATCGCCTGCTCGTAGTCATGGGCGGCGATCACCTTCGCCACTTCCTGCGTCTTGACGACGTTGGTCATGAGGGACGTCGCGACGACATCGTGCTGCCGCAGGCCGATGAGCTTTGGCTCTGCATCGGTCGGCGAATCGAGTAGTTCGGTAACGGCCGCGTAGCCGAGCAGGGTGCTGTGCCAGCGGTCGAAGGCGCTCGGTGTGCCGCCACGCTGGACGTGGCCCAGAATGGTGACGCGGGTGTCGTCGTGGAGCTTCTCTTCCAGGACGCGCTTGATGTAGTCGCTCTCGATGGGGTTGCCCTGACGGTCCGTCGCGCCCTCGGCCACGATGACGATACTGTGGCGGCGGCCGGCCTGCCGCCCGGCCGCGATGACCTCGCACATCTCGTCTTCCCAGTGCTCGCCGGTCGGCGGGTTCTCCGGGATGAGGACGTAATTCGCGCCCGTGGCGATCGCGCTCATCAGCGCCAGGTAGCCGGAGTGGCGGCCCATCACCTCGACGACGAACGTGCGCATGTGGCTGGCGGCGGTGCTGGCGAGGGCATCCACGGCCTCGACGATACGGTGGAGGGCGGTGTCGGCGCCGATGGTCATGTCGGTGCCGAACATGTCGTTGTCAATCGAGCCGACCAGGCCGACGATGCGCAGGTTAGCGTGGTGCGCCGCCTGCTCAGCGGTAATCTCGCCCCGCTCGGCCAGCTCGGCCAGCAGGCCCGACCACTCCTGCCGAAAGATATCCGCGCCGGTGAGGCTGCCATCGCCTCCAATAACGACAAGACGGTCAATGTCTTTTTCGATTAGGTTGAGCGCCGCCTTCAGGCGGCCTTCGCGGGTGCGGAACTCGGCGCAGCGGGCCGTGCCGATGACGGTTCCTCCCTGGTGGAGGATGCCGCCGACGTCGCCCCACGCCATGTTGCGAACCTGATGGCCGCCCTCTACCATGCCCTGGTAGCCGTTGTAGATGGCGTACACCTCGACGCCGCGGCTGATGCCGGCGCGGACGACGGCGCGAACAGCGGCGTTCATGCCCTGGGAGTCGCCACCGCTGGTGAGGACGGCGATATTCCTCGGCCTCTCATTCGTCTGTATCGTCATGACATGCCTTCTTTTTCACGAGTAGAATGATTGGCAGCGCACTCATGATACACCCTCATTTTACCCCACTTTTGACGCTTGTGACAGGCGCAAACGAGGCGCATACTATAGGGGAGCGACATTGACGGGCATTTCTGGTTGTGGCACAATCTCACCTGGAGGATAGCATAACGATGAGCCAGGCTGAAAAAGCATACAAAGACGTTGACCGCGCTTTAGATATTCTACATTACGAGCCGCGCGACCTGGACGCATTCTTTGCGCCGAAGAATGTCGCCGTCGTGGGCGCAACGGAGACGCGCGGCAGCGTGGGCCGCACGATTCTATGGAATCTGATTAGCACGCCCTTCGGCGGAACCGTGTTCCCGGTCAACCCCAAGCGCGACTCGGTGCTGGGCATCAAGGCCTACCGCAGCATCGGCGATGTCCCGGCGAAGGTTGACCTGGCGGTGGTCGTCACGCCCGCGCCCACCGTCCCCAGCATCATCCGCGAGGCGGTGGACGCCGGCGTGAAAGCCAGCATCATCATCTCGGCTGGCTTCAAGGAGGTGGGGCCGCAGGGCGTCGAGCTGGAGCGGCAGATCATGGCTGAGGCGCGGCGCGGCCTGATGCGCGTCATCGGCCCGAACTGCCTCGGCGTGATGAGCCCCATCACCGGCCTCAACGCAACCTTCGCGGCGGCGATGGCGCGGCCCGGCAAAGTCGGGTTCATCAGCCAGAGCGGCGCGCTCCTGACGGCAGTGCTTGACTGGAGCTACCGCGAGAACGTCGGCTTCAGCGCCTTCGTCTCCACTGGCTCCATGCTCGACGTGGGCTGGGGCGACTTGATTGACTACCTCGGTGACGACCAGAACACCGAGAGCATCGTCATCTACATGGAGACCATCGGTGATGCCCGCGCCTTCCTCTCCTCGGCGCGCGAGGTGGCGCTCACCAAGCCGATCATCGTCATCAAGCCCGGCCGGACAGCGGCGGCGGCGAAGGCGGCGGCCTCCCACACCGGGTCGCTCACCGGCAGCGACGACGTGCTGGAGGCGGCCTTCCGCCGCGTCGGCGTGCTGCGCGTAGACACCATCGCCGAGCTATTCTCGATGGCCGAGGTGCTGGGCAAGCAGCCGCGGCCGCGCGGCCCGCGCCTCACGCTTGTCACCAACGCCGGCGGACCGGGGGTGCTGGCGACAGATAGCCTTATCGTCAACGGCGGCAAGCTGGCCGAGATCTCAGAGCAGACGTTCGCCACCCTCAATGAGTTTTTGCCCGACGCCTGGAGCCACAACAACCCGATTGACGTGCTGGGCGACGCCAGCCCGGAACGCTACGCCAAGACGCTCGAAATCGCCGCCAAGGACCCGAACAGTGACGGCCTGCTCGTCATCCTGACACCCCAGGCCATGACCGACCCGACGCAAACCGCCCAGGCGCTCATCCCCTACGCGAAGATCCCCCACAAGCCAGTGCTGGCGAGCTGGATGGGCGGCGCGGATGTGGAGTCGGCCGTCCAGGTCCTCAATCGCGCAAACATCCCGACGTTCGACTTTCCCGACCAGGCCGCGCGCACCTTCACCTACATGTGGCGCTACAGCGACAACCTGCGCCTGCTGTACGAGACGCCCTCGACCCGCTCCGGCTACGATCCCGACCGCCAGCGCGCCCGCGACATCATCGCGGGGGTGAGGGCGTCGGGGCGAACGATCATGACCGAGCACGAGGCCAAGGCGCTGCTGGAGACCTACGGCATCCCGACCGTCAAGACGGTGATTGCTGCGACGGAAGACGATGCGGTGACAGCGGCGGAGGACATCGGCTACCCCGTCGTCCTCAAGCTCTACTCGGAGACGATCACCCACAAGACCGATGTGGGCGGGGTGCAACTCAACCTACTCGAAGCGGCGGGCGTGCGCGACGCCTATCGCCTCATCGAGCGATCCGTGGCGGAGAAGGTCGGGGCGGGCCACTTCCAGGGCGTAACCGTCCAGCCGATGATCAAGCTGGAAGGCTACGAGCTGATCCTGGGCAGCAGCCTCGACCCGCAATTCGGGCCGGTCATGCTGTTCGGCCTCGGCGGCCAGCTCGTCGAGGTCTTCAAGGACCGCGCCCTCGGCCTGCCGCCCCTGAATACCACCCTGGCCCGCCGCATGATGGAGCGCACCAACATCTACCGCGCTCTCCAGGGCGTGCGCGGCCGTCCGCCGGTGGACGTGGATGCGCTGGCCCAGATTATCGTCCAGCTCAGCGAGCTAATCGTCGAGCATCCCTGGATCCAGGAGCTAGACATCAACCCGCTGCTGGCGTCGCCCGATGGCCTGGTTGCCCTCGATGCGCGCGTCATCGTGTTCGGGCCGGATGTCCAGGAGAAGGACCTGCCGAAGCTGGCGATTCGCCCCTACCCGATCCAGTACATTGAGCGGTTCACGACGCGCAACGGCGTTGACCTGCTCATCCGCCCGATCCGGCCGGAGGATGAGCCGCTGATGCGGGAGTTCCACGCCACGCTGTCGGAGCGCACGGTCTACCTGCGCTTCCTGCACCCGCTGGCCTTCGACCAGCGCGCGTCCCACGAGCGCCTGTCGCGCATCTCCTACGTGGACTACGACCGCCAGATGGCGCTCGTGGCGGTGCGGGAGGACGCTGCGACAGGCAAGCGCGAGATCATCGCGGCTGGCCGCTTGAGCCGCATGTATGGGACGAACAACGCCGAGTTCTCGATGCTCATCACCGACGAGTTCCAGAATGTCGGCCTCGGCACGCAGATGCTCAGTGACCTGGTTCGCATCGGGCGGGATGAGGGGCTGCACGAGATCGTGGGCTTCATCCACCCGGAGAACTACCAGATGCAGCGTGTGTCCAAGAACCTGGGCTTCAAGTTGGAGTACAACGCCGAAGAGAACCTGGTCGAAGCCAGAATCCTCGTTTCCGATCAACGCGATGGAGGAAGCCATGGCGCTCAGTGACCTGGCGGGCAAGACAGCCCCCCGCGAGCTATTGACCAACATTCCACAACTCATCACCGCCTACTACGCTTACCACCCCGATCCGGCCGATCCGGCCCAGGCCGTCGCGTTCGGCACGTCGGGGCATCGCGGGACATCGGTCGCCGCAAAGTTCAACGACGACCATATCGCCGCCATTAGCCAGGCCATCGCGGAGTATCGCCGCGCCGAGGGCATCAACGGCCCATTGTTCATCGGCAAGGACACCCACGCCCTTTCAGAGCCGGCGCTCGTGACCGCCGTGGAGGTGTTGGCCGCCAACGGCGTCGAGCTGATGGTCGCCCAGGGCGGCGACTATACCCCGACGCCGGTCATCTCCCACGCCATCCTGACGTACAATGCTGGCCGCAGCGCGGGGCTGGCCGACGGCATCGTCATCACCCCATCCCACAATCCCCCCGCCGACGGCGGCTTCAAGTACAACCCGCCCTCCGGCGGCCCGGCCGACACCGGCACGACGAAGGTCGTCCAGGACCGCGCCAACCAGATCATCCGCGACGGCCTCAAAGCCGTCCGACGCATGCCCTACGCCCAGGCCATCAAAGCGCCGACAACCCACGCCTACGACTACGTTACACCCTATGTGAGCGACCTCGGCAGCGTCGTGGACATGGCCGCGATTCGAGGCGCGGGGTTGCGAATCGGCGTGGACCCGATGGGCGGCGCGTCCGTGGGCTACTGGGACCCCATCGTCGCCCGCTACGGGCTGGATGTCCAGGTCGTCAACCGCGACGTGGACCCGCGCTTCGCCTTTATGACCGTGGACCACGACGGCAAGATCCGCATGGACTGCTCGTCGCCCTACGCCATGGCGAGCCTCATTCACCTCAAGGACAGCTTCGACATCGCGTTCGGCAACGACCCCGACTCCGACCGCCACGGCATTGTGACCCGCAGCGCCGGGCTGATGAACCCGAACCACTACCTGGCCGTAGCCATCGCCTACCTGTTCCAGAACCGCCCCGGCTGGCGGCCTGACGCGGCCGTCGGCAAGACTCTCGTGTCCAGCTCGATGATTGACCGGGTCGCGGCGGGCCTCGGCCGGCGGCTGTGCGAGGTACCCGTCGGCTTCAAGTACTTCGTGGATGGCCTGCTGGACGGCTCACTCGGCTTCGGCGGCGAGGAGAGCGCCGGGGCGTCGTTCCTGCGGCAGGACGGCGCGGTCTGGACGACCGACAAGGACGGCCTGATCCTCGACCTGCTCGCGGCCGAGATCACGGCGCGCACGGGCCGCGATCCGGGGCAGCACTACACGGCCCTCGAGGGCAAGTACGGCCGCCCGGCCTACGCCCGCACTGACGTGCCGGCCAACGCCGCGCAGCGCACCGCCCTGGCGAACCTCTCGCCCGACATGGTGGCGGCGCAGACGATGGCGGGCGAGCCAATCGTCGCCCGGTTGACCCACGCGCCGTGCAATGGGGCGGCGATCGGCGGCCTGAAGGTGGTGACGGAGAACGGCTGGTTCGCGGCGCGCCCGTCCGGCACCGAGGACGTCTACAAGGTCTACGCCGAGAGCTTCAAGGGCGAGGCCCACCTGCGCGCCGTGCAGGAGGAGGCGCAGGCCATCGTTCAGGCCGCCTTCGCCGCCGCCGGCGTGTAACTTCATCCCTCTCCCTCAGCCCCTTCTCGCCGCCGTTGCGCTACGGACTGACGCCAACGGCGACTCCCCCCTCTCCCAGAAGGGTTCAAGGGCGGACAGGCGCGAGTTCGGGGCGATCTTGTCCCATTTCTGGCCCCCCTCTCCCCGTGGGAGAGGGTTGGGGTGAGGGTCTTGAAACCTGGCGGGCCTCTCAAGACTCTCACCCAGCCTCTCCCAGTGGGAGAGGGGCCAGACCTGTCCGCCCTTGAACCCAGAAGGGGAGCGGGGGAACTGGAGACCATTTCTGACACCCCTTCTCCCATCTTGGGAGAAGGAGTAGGGGGATGAGGGACGAAACCCCCTTGACAAAGCGCACTGTCTCCTCTATAATCACGAATATGAGGTCTGGTTCATATTTTAGAGATTGGAGACGCGCATGGATAGCGTAGCGATGCCGAAGACACTTCGCCAGCTACCGACGTTGGAGCTGCGATTCGAGGACACGGCGCACCTGGGGGCGACATTGGCGCAGATGGCGGTGGACAATGGCCCCATCTTCCGTCTGAAGATGCCGGACGCCTCCTGGTTCGACACGGATATCGAGCGGCCCTGGTTCGTGTTCATGGTCGGGCCGGAGGCGAACGCGAGGATCCTTCACACCCGCCGCGACGACTTCAGCCACGACCTGGGGTGGACGCCGATCGTCGGGCCGCTGATCGGCAAGGGGCTGCTGAACATGGACGGCGCGGCGCATGACCTGCACCGCCGGATGATGAATCCGGCATTCACCGTGTCGTACATGAAACACTACCTGCCGCTGATGCAGCGGGTTGTGCGCGACCGCACGCGGGACTGGGCCGCGCGGGGCGAGATCGAGCTGTACGACGAGACACGCAAGATCACCTTCGACATCGCCGCCGAGGCGCTGGTCGGCTTCCGCACGGGCGCCGAGGTGGACCGCATCCGCGATCTGTTCTTCGCCCTGTTTCACGGCTGGGACTCCGAGCTGGAGACGCGCGAGGCGTTCATGTATCGGATGATGATGACGCAGCGCGACCTGAACATGATCATCCTGGACAAGATCCGCGAGCGGCGCCGCGCCCCGACCGATGACATCCTGGGCATGATGGTGCAGGCGAAGGACGAGAACGGCGCGCTGTTGAGTGACGAGCAAATCCTGGCGCACGTGAACATCCTGCTCGTCGCCGGGCACGAGACGACGACGAGCCTCAGCGCGTGGCTGTTCTGGGAGATGGCGCTGCGGCCGGATTGGGCCGCGCGGGTTCGCGCCGAACTGGACGAGGTCATGAGCGCGCACGAGGGGTTGACGACCGAGGCGACGCGGCAAATGAAGGTCCTCGGCTATGTGATTGACGAGGTGGGCCGCCTCCACGCGCCTGTGCGCAACGCGCCGCGTGGCGTTGTCAAGGAGTTCGAGTTCGGCGGCTACACGGTTCCCGTCGGCACGCAGATCCGCTACTCGATCGCGGCGACGCACATGCTGCCGACAGTGTGGGACAACCCGACCGTTTTCGACCCGCAGCGTTTTGCGCCGGGCCGCGAGGAGCAGAAGCGCCACCCGTTCGCCTTTCTGCCCTTCGGCGCCGGCCCGCGCATCTGCATCGGGATGCACCTGGCGACGGCGGAGGTCAAGGCGATGACGGAGCATATCTTGCGCAGCTTCGACATGACGCCCGTGTCGGGTCCGCGGCCCGGCGAGTACGGGATGATTACCACGTTCGCCGAGCCGGGCCTGCGCGTGGGCGTCACGCCCCGCGAATGAACGCAGCCTCTGGAGAGATATGGAGACGCGAGACGACAATCTGCCATCACTCATCGAGGAGATGGAGCTGCCGCGCGTGCCGCAGCAGGCGCGCAGCCGCCAGAAGCGGGACGCCCTCTTGGAGGCGGCCGGCCGCCTGTTCGCCGAGCGCGGCTACGAGGCGACGACAACCGACGATATCGCAGCGGCCGCCGGCGTGAGTGTCGGCACGTTCTACGGCTACTTTCACAACAAGCGCCAGGTGTTCCTGACGCTGTTCGCGGCGAGTTTCGAGGCGTTGCTGGCGCTGCGCATTGACGAGCTTGATTTCTCGCACGACCCACGTCGCGTGATGCGCGAGACGATCCGCCGCGCCATGGACAAGGCTCCCCGTGACTATGGCCTGGCCCGCGCCTGGCAAGAGCTGGCGCCGCGCGATCCGCAGCTCGCCGCGTACCACAACCGCCTGCACCGCCTCATTCGCCAGCAAGTGCGCGTGGCTTTTCGACGCGCCGCCAGCCAGGGCCTGACCTGGCCGGACATTGACCTGGACATCACAAGCGACGTCGTGACGCTGGTTGTGGACTGCCTGTGGGAGTGGGAGCCGGGGCCGGAGCATCTCACAGCCCAGCAGCGCCAGCAGTATTACGACGCCGCGGCCGACATGATCAGCCGCGGCATCTTCAAGCCGCGAGAGTAGAGAGGGAAGTGGCGACGGATAAACCTTACCGAAATTGTCGCCGCCCTTATGCTGGCGCTGGAGATGGCTCTCCGGCGCCAGCGGAATGTGGCAGCTAGACCGCAGCCTCTAGCTGCGGAACCTTCGCCCAGTTCGGGTTGTCACCGGCGTGCCTGGCGCGATACGCCCACACGATCCGGCCATGCTGTACCAGGAAGGCGCCGGGCAGGAGTTGCGGGTCACCCATCGGCTTGCCGATGAAGTTGCCCTTGCTGGCGGCGCGGATGCCGCACGCCCACACGCTTGGCCCGACCATCTGCATCATGCCGCCGCGTTGAATCCCGAAGGCGCGGTAGAGATCGCGGGACGAGTCGGCGATCACGGGCGCGCCCGGCCACACCTCCTCGAAGAAGTCCTGGGTTTCCTCGATGCTGCCCTGCCCAACGAAAAGGATGCGCGGGTAGGTGGCGTCGCTCTCCGCAGTGTGTCGCAAATCCATTACGACTTCACGGGGGAACAGTCAGCCGTAGTGCCGCAGGAAGACGAGCAGCGTCGGGCGCTGTGGGTCGAGCTGATCGGCAAGCGTCCCTGGCGCGATGTTCAGGCCGCTGACGTGGCTCTGCAATACAGTGTCTGGAAGAGGCTGGGGTGTCATATGTCTCCGTCTCCATGTCGTCTCAAGTGTACGCCCCTCTTGAGCGCATGACGCGCCGCACTCATTACCCTCATCCGCCCGCGATTTGACTCTCAGCAGTGAAAGGCTATCATCCGCGCCATTCGTTGGACACGCGCTGCCGCGCTCAGGACAGCGCACACAGGGGGATGACATGGCCGACGCCTTCGACACGAAGCTACAGCGATACGCGGAACTCACGGTGCGCGTCGGGCTGAACCTCCAGCCGGGCCAGCGCCTCGTCGTGCTTGGCCCCGGCGGCCAGAACGGTGTCCCGCTCGAGGCGGCGCCGCTGGTGCGGCGGATCGCGGCGGAAGCGTACCGCCAGGGCGCGCGCTTCGTGGATGTGATGTGGGGCGACGAAGACCTACGCCGCATTCGGTTCGAGAGCGCGCCGCGCGACTCGTTCGACGAGTACCCGACGTGGCAGGCGACCACGGCGTTTGAGTACGCCCAGCGGGGCGATGCCGTGCTCATCATCAGCGGCAGCAACCCGGACCTGCTGGCCGGGCAGGAGCCGGCCCTCGTGTCCCAGGCGCAGCGCAGCGGCTCGAACCACACCGCGCCGTTTTCGACCCTTCTTTCCGCCAACGCGATGAACTGGTCGGTGGTGGCCTACCCCGGCCAGGGCTGGGCGGCCGTGGTGCTGCCCGATGTTCCGGCCGACGAGCGCCAGGCGCGCCTGTGGGACGTGGTGTTCCACGTCGTCCGCGCCGACCAGCCCGACCCGGTCGCCGCCTGGGAGGCGCACCTGAGGCGGCTGCGCTCGTGGTGCGACCACCTCAACAGCCGCCGCTACGCGGCGCTCCACTTCCGCGGGCCTGGCACGGACCTGACAGTCGGGCTGCCGGCGGACCACGTCTGGAGCGGCGGACGCATGACCAGCCAGACCGGCATCCCGTTCACGGCGAACGTGCCGACCGAGGAGGTGGCGACCATGCCGCACCGCGAGCGGGTGGACGGGGTCGTGGCGGCGACGCGCCCGCTGCCCTACGGCGGCGCGCTCATCGAGAACTTCAGCGTGACGTTCGAGGGCGGGCGGGTGGTCAACGTGGCGGCGGAGACGGGGGAAGCCGTTCTGCGGCAGATGGTGGCGACGGACGAAGGCGCGGCGCGGCTCGGCGAAGTCGCCCTGGTTCCGACGGCATCGCCCATCTTCCAGTCGGGGCTGACGTTCTACAACATTCTGTTCGACGAGAACGCCGCCAGCCACATCGCCCTCGGCCGGGCGTACCGCTTCAGCCTCCAGGACGGCGAGAAGCTGTCGGACGAGGCGTTCCGGGCGCGCGGCGGCAATACGAGCGCGATCCACGTGGATTTCATGATCGGGTCAGGCGCGGTGGACGTGGACGGGATGCGGGCGGACGGCGGAGCTGAACCCGTCATGCGCCAGGGGGCCTGGGCCTTCGACGCGGGATAGGATGATGCGCTACTCGTAGGTTGGCTCGCGGGAGAGGATCCAGCCGCGCAGGGCGAGCCACGCGCCGGCGAGGAGCGGCAGCCACAGGACGAGCGCCCCCATCTGCGCGCCCTGGAGCCACGCCCCGGCCTGTTGGGTTGGGTTGTCGGATGTGGCGTAGCCCTGCCCGTCAATCCAGACGCGCACGGCCGTCCCCTGCCACACCTGCACCGGAAGGATGTCGCCGGGCGCCAGCCGCAGGAGGGCGTCATTGGTTCCGTGGGGCAGATCCACCCGTACCGTCGAGCCGTCGCCCAACCGTGCGTCGAAGCCCGGCGTCGGGCCACGCGCCGTCCCCAGGCGCAGATTGTCCACGGCCGCCCGCTCCGTTCGGCACGCTCCAGAGGCCGGCGCGACGTTGGCCGTTGCCGCGCAGCTTGGGTCGCTGTCGAAGACGTCCCCGCGCCGCTCAGCCTGCATTCCCATGCCATACGCAAAGAGGGACAGCAGCAGAAGCCACGCTGTGACACAGAGGCAGTAGATCACGGGCGGCGCGTGGGGTCGGAATGCCTGCCAGGCGCTTCGGTGACGAAAGGATATCATGCGCCGTCCGCTTCTAGGAACGCGACATAATTCATATGGGTGGCCTGCTGGGTGCCAAAGGGAGCGGGGCATGCGCAGCGCATGGCCCGCCCTCTATTTTGATGCGGCAACTGGCACAATTCTTGCGGAACCAACGCCAATGTTCAAAGAGTGGAAGTTAGCTGGACAGATATTAGGAGGACAATGCTGATGAGCTTCTTTGGTTACCCATTCGATGACCCGAACCCCCTGCGCGCCGTCGGCGCTCGGCTGGCGGCAATGACGGAAGGCGGCGGCGTGCCGCGTGTGGCCGCGCCGGAGAATGGCGACGGACAAGGCGGCGGCATGAATCTGGGCCGCTGGGCGCTCGCCGCGGGCGGTGTCGCCGTCGCCGCGTACATGCTCTACCGCCGCCAGCGCAAGGGGGGCGGCGAAAGCGACGCGCCCAGCGTGGTCGAGACGGTGACGATTGACAGGCCGCAGGCAGAGCTGTATAGCGCCTGGCGCAACTTCGAGAACCTCCCCAAGTTCATGCCCTTCCTGGAGTCGGTCACGGTCCAGGACAACACCCACTCGCATTGGAAAGTGCGGGGGCCGGTCGGAACGACCGTTGAATGGGACGCTCAGATCGTTCAGGACGAGGAGCCAAGCCTAATCCGCTGGCAGTCCACCGAGAAGGCGAGCGTGCCGAACAGCGGCGAGGTGCGTTTCCAGCCAGCGTCGACCGGCCGCGGCACCGAGGTCCACGTCGAGATGGAGTACCACCCGCCGGCGGGCAAGGTTGGCGCGGCCTTCGCCAACCTGTTCAAGAATGACCCTGACAAGCAGGTGTTCACGGCGCTGTGGCGCTTCAAGCAGCTCATGGAGACGGGCGAGATTGCGACGACCGAAGGCCAGCCGCATGGGACGCGCTCGACCGTGGAGAAAGCGGCGGACGCCGTGACGTCGGGCTAACCCCTGGCGCACCATCGAACGATTGCTGATATTGGAAGCCGTTAGCCAGGAGGTTAGTCAAGGATTATGAAAGCACTGTGTTGGGAAGGCAAGAAAGACGTCCGCGTCGAGACAGTCCCCGATCCAAAGATTATCAACCCGCGCGATGCCATCGTCCGCATCACAAGCACCGCGATTTGCGGCTCCGACCTGCACATTTACGACGGCGTGGTGCCGACGATGGAGCACGGCGACATCCTGGGCCACGAGTTCATGGGTGAGGTGGTCGAGGTGGGGCCGAGTATAAAAAATCTCAAGGTCGGCGACCGCGTCGTCGTCCCGTTCACGATTAGCTGCGGCTCGTGCTTCTTCTGCAAGCGTGGCCTGTACTCGTGCGGTGACAACTCGAACCCAAACAATTACATGGCGCAGGAGATGTACGGCCACTCGCCGGCCGGTCTGTACGGCTACTCCCACATGATGGGCGGTTACGCCGGTGGGCAGGCCGAGTATGCCCGCGTTCCCTTCGCCGATATCGGCCCGATTGTCATCCCCGACGGCCTGCCCGACGAAAAGGTCCTGTTCCTCACCGACATCTTCCCCACGGGCTACATGGCCGCCGAGAACTGCAACATCGAGCCGGGCGATACCGTCGCCGTGTGGGGCTGTGGCCCTGTCGGCCAGTTTGCCATCCGCAGCGCCGTCATGCTCGGCGCCGCTCGCGTGATTGCCATTGACGACGTCCCAGAGCGCCTGGAGCTGGCGCGGCGGGGCGGAGCGATCACGATTGACCGCTCGCAGGAGGATGTGCTGGACGCGCTGATGGAGATGACCGGCGGCCGCGGCCCGGATGCGTGCATTGACGCCGTCGGCTTCGAGGCCCACGGCGCTGACTTCGACGCCCAGGTGGACGAGGCCAAGCGCAGCGTCATGATGGTCACCGATCGCGTCACGGTGCTGCGCCAGGCCATCATGGCGTGCCGCAAGGCGGGGACCGTATCCCTGGCTGGTGTCTACGCCGGCATCGGCGACAGTATTCCCCTCGGCGCGGCCTTCAACAAAGGGTTGACGTTCAAGATGGGGCAGACGCACGTACAGAGGTATTTGAAGCCTCTGCTGGAGCGCATCCAGAACGGTGACATAGACCCGTCGTTCGTCATCACCCACACCCTGCCGCTCACCCAGGCCCCCAATGCCTACAAGATCTTCGCGGACCAGGCCGACGGCTGCATCAAGGTCGTCCTGAAGCCTGGCTCGAACGGCGCGGCCACGCCGAACGGCCACCCATGATAGCGCGCCCCTGACCGGACCTCAACAGGCTCCTCCCTGCGAGGAGCCTTGTCTTTGCCCTCACCCCCTGTCCCCTCTCCCAGAACGGGCGAGGGGGGGAGAGAAGACTCTGTCTGGCCCCCCTTCTCCCAAAATGGGAGAAGGGGCGGGGGGATGAGGGATTGGACCTGCCAACCGTTGACGCGAGGGAGAGCCGGAGTATAATGGGGGCTGTGGCGGCGGGCTACATCACGCCGCTGACTTTCTCAGGCTCGATGACGATGATGACGCGCACTTGCTGACGCCCGCCGTACCAGGCGTAGGGCTTGCCAGTGTATTTCTGGGCGAGCATCTCGATGTGCTCGCTCCCGCCCTCGGTGGTGGCGCTGATGACGCGGCCGCGCACCTGGAAGTAGCGCGTCGGTTCGTCGGGGTCGGAGACGGCGACCGCCACGCGGGGGTCGCGCGCGATGTTCTTGAGCTTGACGAAGCCCTGCACGGTGTTGATGATGATGTGTTCGCCGTCGGTGTCTACCCAGGTCTGGGTCAGTTGGGGCGAACCGTCGGTCATCGTGGTGGCGATGTAGCAGAGGCTCGGTCGGCGCAGTAGCGCGACCTGGTCGTCGGTGAGTTGCATGATGGCTCCTATGGCTTGCGGGTGTTTCCTGTTGGAGACGAAAGTATAGCACGCAACACCCCGCACCGCGCATTCACGCGGGGACGCTCATACACAAGGATGACCATGACAAGCATTGATGCGGACCAAATGCCATCCCTTCCCGCGCCCAACCTCGACCGCTTGATGACGGACCTGCTCACCCTGGCGACGTTCGTCGAGCCGGGGACGCCGGGGACGACGCGGCGCTTCCCGTCCCAGGCGCACGTCGCGGGGCGGCGCTGGCTGCGGCAGCGCATGGACGAGGCGGGCCTCCAGGCGACGATAGACGCGGCCGGCAACCTCCTCGGCTATCGCCCCGGCCGGGCCGACCTGCCGCCCATCATGATTGGCTCCCACAGCGACACCGTCTACGGCGGCGGGCGCTATGACGGCGCGCTCGGCGTCCTGGGGGCGCTGGAGGCGGCGCGGACGCTAGCCGAGGCCAATGTCAGCTTGCGCCACCCGCTCATCGTCGCCGACTACCTGGCGGAGGAGGCGACCGACTTCGGCGTATCGTGCATCGGCAGCCGCGCCATGAGCGGCGGCTTCGACCCGGCGTGGCTGGCGCGGACGCTCAATGGGCAAACGCTGGCCGAAGCGATTGCGGCGGTGGGCGGCAAACCGGACACTATCGGCGAGGCGGAGCGGCAACCGGGCGAAGTCGCGGCGTGCCTGGAGCTGCATATCGAGCAGGGGCCGGTGCTGGAGACGGGCGGCATCGGGCTGGGTGCGGTGAGCGGCATCGTCGGCATCCTGCGGGCGATCTTCGAGCTGCGCGGCCGGCCGGACCACGCCGGCACGACGCCCATGTCGCTGCGGCGCGACGCGCTGGCGGCGGCAGCCGAGGTCATTGCGGCGGTCGAGCGGATCGCGGGGGCGCAGCCGGGGGCGGTTGGCACCGTGGGGCGGTTGGCGGTCAGCCCGAACCAGAGCAACGTCGTGCCGGGGGTAGTCGAGCTGACGGCGGAGATGCGCCATCTCGATGAGGCGACGCTGGACAGCATTTGGGAGCAGTTCGTCGCTGAAGCGGGGGCGATGTGCGCGAGACGCGGCGTCGGTCTGGACATCTCGGCGGTCACGCGGATGCACGCCGCCGCGCCGCCGCCGTGGCTGCTCGAGTTGGTGCTGGCAGCGTGCCGCGCGCTAGACCCGAACGCCATCACACTGCCGAGCGGCGCAGGCCACGACAGCGCGCACCTGGCCCACATCGCGCCATCGGCGATGATCTTCGTGCCGAGCGTGGGCGGCCGAAGCCACTGTCCGGAGGAGGAGACCCACCCCGAGGACCTGGCGCGGGGTGTCGCGGCGCTCATGCACGCGGTCGTGGCGGTGGACCGCCGGTAAGGCGATCTGGCTGCGCGCCAGAAGACCTACCACGGAACACACGGAAAGGGACGGGACTCAACGAGTCCGCAGGACTTTACTCGCTTAGCGCCAGCGCTTCAGCCGGGCGCCCGCGCGCGAGCGCGAAATCCTATACTCATCCACGGTGAAATCTACATGCTCGTTACAGGTGCAATAGCGGGACGTAGTAACGACTTATGATCCTTAACTATTTGTTGCCGCATTCCGCTCGCGGTGGAGTGCCAACTCCACCGCCCGTGGAAGGCGCTGGAGATGGCTCTCCAGCGCCAGCGCGATATGCGCTTGCACGGCGAACTGCGGAGCGCTCCGCCTGCCGCCTACGGCGCATCTTTGGGGATGAAAGCCGCGCCCCAGATGCCGACTGGAAGTCGGCGCTACGGGAGACGAGGATGTGTAGCGCCGACTTCCAGTCGGCTCTTCGCATTGGTGACGTCGGCCTCAGTTTAGTACGCCTGGCGGCCGGCCTTCTTGGTCAGCGTCTCTTGCCACGGCGCGACGGGCGGCGTCAGGTGGATCTCGTCGGGAACGGGTACGTCAATATAGGTGGGTCGGCGGCGGGCGAGCGCCGCTTCGAAGGCGGCGGCGAAGTCGTCCAGGTTCGTCGCGCGGTGGGCCGCCAAGCCCATGCCCTCGGCCACCTTGACCGCGTCTATCGGGCCGAAGTCCACGCCGAAGTAGCGCCTCCGTGTAGAGGCGCTGGAGCATCTTGATCCAGCCGAGCGAGCCGTTGGTGAACTGCACGTAGACGACGGGCAAGTTGAAGCGCGCCGCCGTCTCCAGCTCACCGCACGCCATGGCGAAGCTGCCGTCGCCGGTCAGCCCGACGATGGCGCGGCCAGGGTGGGCGAACGCGGCGCCAATCGCGCCAGGGATGACATAACCCATCGGGCCGTGGCCGCGCGGAATGATGACGCTCCGCTCGCCCCGCGCCGTCTCCCAGTACGACGCGATGTTGGGCGTCGCAGTGCCAGGCTCGCCGAGGATGAGCGCGTCCGCGCCGGCCAGGCGGCGGATAGTGCGCACGACATCGCGCGGGGGAAGCAGGTTCGGGCCGCCTGTGTCGGCCGGCGCGGCGGCGGCGTTGTCCCACGCCCCCCGGCGCTCCGCGATCCAGCGGCGAATCTGGGCGCTGCGCGCCGCGTCCGGCTCGCCCAGGGCGTTAATGATCTGGCCCAACGCCGTCCGCGCATCACCGACGAGGGCGATGCTGCGGGTAGTTTCGGCCGCTCGCTCGCCCTCGACGTCAATGTGGATCGTTGTCGCCGTGCGCGGCGGGCTTTTGAACGAGTTAGTGTCGGTGGCGTTGGCGCGGGTGCCGACGAAGAGAGCGACATCGGCGGCGGCCAGGTAGTCGTTGGCGTAGTCGCGCGCGCCGTTCGCCCCAGCGACGCCCAGACTCCATGGGCTGTCCTCGGCCAACGCGCCCTTGCCGTGGATGCTCGTGGCGACGGGAATGCCCCACGTATCCGCCAGGCGGCGCAGCTCAGCCCATGCTTGGGAGAGGTGGATGCCGGAGCCGGCGACGATAGCCGGCCGGTGCGCCGATGTCAGGGCGCTAGCCGCCTGCGTTACAGCGTTGCTGTCGGCGGGCCGTCGGTCGCCCGGTACCGCCACGATCATAGCGGGGATGCTGACGCGCGCCCGCTCGTCCATCACGTCTTCTGGAATGACCAGGCTGACCGGGGCCGGGCGGCCGGTGGTCGCGGCGCACAGCGCCTCGCCCACGAGGCGTGGGATGTCCGCCGCCGAGTCTACGGTGGACTGCCACTTGGTGACCGCCGAAAAGAGCTTCATCTGGTCAATCTCGGTGAGCGCGCCCGTGTTGCGGCTGCGGCGGTGGATGTCCGTGGTCAGCACGAGGAGCGGCACCGACGATGCCCACGGCTCGCCCAGACCCCCGACAAGGAAGGTGACGCCGCCGCCGCTCGATGCCTCCACGACGCCGACGGTGTTGCTGGCGCGGGCATAGGCGTCGGCCATGAATGCGGCGTGGCGCTCATCGCGGGCCAGGACGTGCTGGATCGCGTCCTGCCGGTGATACAGGGCGTCGTAGAAGGTCACGCCAGTATCGCCCGGCACGCCGAAGACATGGCTCACGCCGGCCCGCGCCAGGCACTCCACAAGGATGTCTGCCCCCGTACCCTCGAACCCCTGACCGTCCTGATAGCCGCTCATGTCGCTCTCCCTCGCCGTCTTGATGAGACGCCATTATATTCCGACTGGCGTGAATCGCCCACCTGCGGCATCGGTGCTACAATCGGTGGCAGGCGACGGCTGGGTATTCTAGCGGGAGGACAGTGTGGAGCTGAGAATGGCGCCGGTGCGGCAGCGTGTGGTGACGGAGCGGACGCCCGATGTAGCGGCGGCGGTGCGTGCGGGGCTGCGGGCGCTGCCACTCGCGGCGTATGCGCGGCCGGGCATGCGCGTCGCCGTCGGCGTCGGCAGCCGGGGCATCTCGTGCATCACCGAGGTGGTGACGGCCGTCGTGGGCGAGCTGCGCGCGGCCGGCGCTGAGCCGTTCCTCGTGCCGGCGATGGGGAGCCACGGTGGCGGGACCGCCGAGGGGCAGCGCGCGGTACTGGACGGCTACGGCCTGGGACCGGCAACGCTCGGCGTCCCCATCTACAGCGACATGGATGCGGCGCCGATTGGCGAAACGGAGGATGGGACGACGGTCTACTTCGACAGGTTTGCCAACGAGGCCGACGGTGTCGTGATCGTCAACCGCATCAAGGAGCACACGTCGTTTCGCGGCCCGTGGGAGAGCGGGCTGATGAAGATGCTCGCCGTGGGGCTTGGCAAGCGCCAGGGGGCGGCGGCGTATCACGCGCGCGGGGTGGGGGAGACGTTCCCCGCCGTGGCGCGGTTCATCCTGGCGCAGCGGCCGGTGCTATTTGGCGTGGGCATCGTCGAGAATGGGCTGCACGAGCCGGCGCGCATTGCCGTCATCCCGGCGGCGCGGATCGAGGCCGAGGAACCGGCCTTGCTCGACCTGGCGCGGACGATGCGCCCGGGTATCCCGCTCGAGCCGCTGGACCTGCTCATCGTGCAAGAGCTGGGCAAGGACATCAGCGGGACGGGCATGGACCTAAACGTGATCGGCATGTGGCGGCGGCTCGGCGGGCCAATCACGCCGCAGTTCAAGGTCGTGGCGGCGCTCGACCTGACCAAGAATAGCCACGGCAACGCGATTGGCGTCGGCCACGCCGACCTCATCACGCAGCGACTGCGCGACAAGATTGACCTGGCCGCGACCTATACCAACTGTCTCACGGCGGGAAACCTGGCCGGCGGGAAAATCCCCATCACCCTGCCGACGGACCGCGACGTGATTCACGCTGCGACCGCCGGGGTGGGAGAGCGCCGAGCGCGCGTGGTCTGGGTGCGAAACACCCTGACCCTGGATACGCTCTGGGTCTCCGAGGCGCTGCTGTCGGATGTCGCTGCCGCGCCGTCGCTAGAACAGGCTGGCCCGCTCGTCAACGTGACCTTTGACGAGCAAGGAGCGCTCAGCCTTCCCAGTGCATAACCAGACCCGCCGGGACCGGCTCGATCGCGTACTGCATGCGCGCCACGAAGAGATTCAGGGCCGCCTGGTCGAAGACGAGCGCCAGGTCGTGCTCGAGGTGCGTGAACCCCCGGCCCGCCGGATGCGTGTCCAGCGCGTCCACCACCTCCTGCGGGATGAACCCCTCGATGTGGTAGTGGTCGCTGCGCCGCTGGAAGGTCAGAACGATCTTGCCGTGGTCGCGCAGGACACCGACGACTTCGACGCCGCCGAACGGGGGCGTTTCCATCACGACCTCAACTCCTGCCGTCTGCAACTCCTGCTGCACCACTGCCGTATCCGGTCGGTGCGATCCAAAGTCTTTGAACATGGCTGCCTCCGTGAACGCCAGGCCGCGTTGCGCGTCCTCTTCACCGACAACAGAAATGGGTCGGGGGAAGCAGGCGGCTTCCGCTCGACCCAGGGACGGGGAGAACTAAGGATGATGCGTTCAGGGCGGAGCCGCCATTGCCTCTACCCACTTATGATTGTATATCCACCCCGACGCCACGAGAGCGTAGGTTTCGCAACAGTGCAGGAAGGTTTCGCCACGTTGCCGTTATCGCGCTCGCGGTGGAGTGCCAACTCCACCGCCCATCGGACGCGCTGGAGATGGCTCTCCAGCGCGAGCACGATAACGGTAACAATTAGTTAAAGTTCATCAGTCGGCATCTTGCGCGCACTTGCCTCCGTGAGGATGCGCTGTAGGCGAAGGGACGCGGCTCAGGCGGCGTGGCCTCCGAGTCCCTCGTTGGCTGCCTCCCGCTGGCGCAGGCGCGTGGCTAGCTCATGCGCGGCGTAGGGGTGGTGCCAGTGCTTGAGGTAGATCGCACGCGGAATGATCAGGAGACTGAGCGACTCGTCGGCAACAACGGTGGCGTTGCGGGCCGCCCCTCGAATCACGCCCGTGTCCCCGACAGGGGTCCACGCCGGAATGTTGGCCGACTCGTAGCCGCCAAGCGGGTAGACACGCAGCCCTTCGGCCATCGGGACGTAGACGAATCCGGGCGGCGAGCCAGCTTCAAGAAGCGCTTCGCCGCGCGCCAGGTGTAGCACCTTGACGTGGTCGAACGCCGCGGCCGGGTCAATAGGCTGAGTATTGTGACCGGATCGGGCGACGCGCTCGAGTACGAGCTGACGGGCGGCGACCGAGCCGCGAAACTCTGTCGCCGACAGATAACGCGCGCGCTCCACCATCGGCACGTGCTCCAGCGACGGCACGACGCGAACGCGGCCGCGCAGCTCCGGCGCATGCTCGGCGATGAAGTGCGCGACCATGTCGCTGAAGGCGAGGTTGTCGTCGGTCTCTTCCAAAAGGACAAGCATATCTTCCGCGTGCTTAAGAGGGGGCGCGTCGTCGGGGGTGGCGGGGCGCTCGAAGCTCTGGATGGCATCTATCTGGATGTCTACGACGACTGCGGCGGCCCAGTCGGCGGCCTGACGCGCTATTTCGGGCGTCACGAATGAGCCACGATGGAATGAGATGCGAAGGTTACCCGCCGGGTCTATGTCGCTGCTGGCGATGTTGGCTTCGCCGGCCGACATGGGGTCGGGTGCCGTGAGCAAGAACAGCTCGCCCGCGCGGGAGCGCAAAGCATAGATCGCCGCGCCGGTCGTCTGGTCCACATACGTTTCATGGCCGCCGGAAGTCTTGAGCGCCGTCCCGCGTTGCCGTAAGGCATCTGCGGCTCGCAGCACGCGGATTGTGTCTATCACGTCGCCGACCATCTGGCGCACCGCCTCGTCGTCCGATGTGAGCCAGGCATAGGCGTCGCGCTCGACATCCACATAGTAGCGCGAGAGCAGCGGCCGCTCCGCAGCGCCGTCGTACCGCGCCGTTGCCTCCACCATCTCCCGCTCGGCGAGGCCGAGCGCCCGTCGCAAATGGTCCATCTCTTCGGCGCTGGCGTCATCCCGGCTGGCCCGCGATAGAGTGCGCCGCGCCTTCTCCGTTTGGAACAGCGCGTAGAGCAGACGGAGGTCGGCACTGATGGTGCGCAGCATGGCCGCGCGTAGGCGCTGTGGATCGTTCAGGACGCTCACGGGGATTTTGGTCTTGCTGTGGGCGAGAGCCAGGGCTATCAACTCGCGCAGCACGACGCTCACGTCGGGCGTCAGCCGATAGGCGTCGGCGAGCGCCTGCACGCGGCCGACGACGGGGTTGCTCTCATCGGCCAGAATCGCGTTGATGATCTCGTCGAACGCCGGGCTGAAGATGAGGTGCGCCGCCACTTCAGGGTGCATCGCTCGGCCAAACGACGTGAAGTCCGTCATGCCAATGTCGTGGACATAGGCCAGCATGATACCGTAGCCGGTCATGAACGCGCGTGACTGCGGGTGGCGGGCCGGGATCAGAACGCCGAGGACGGTATCCAGGAGGCGCACCACCCGATGGGCTACATCGCGCACGTGTACCACGCCGTGGTCGGCGAACAGGCCAGGGTGCTTCGTGGGATTGGACATAAACGCGGGGTCCTCGCGGAGCGCCTCGAGAGAACCCTGATGGTTGATGACCGCGTAGTATCCTTCCTCGATAGTGACCCGCACGGCTCGGGGAAGATAGGCATCTAGCTCTTCGGTTGTCATATCAGAGCATCGCTTCCCGCTGCCTGGCGATCGTGTGTCATGCTTGGCTCGTGATCTGCGCCTGAAGCTGGACGGTTTCTCGATCGAGGGCGCGGACGCGGCGGGTGAGGATGCGCATGATGGCGCGGGTGACCTCGATACGATCCTCGATTAGCTCGTTGAACGGCTCCTGGTCGAGTCGCAGCAGCTCCGTATCCTCCTCGGCCGTGACCGAGGCGGCGCGGGGTTCCGGGTCGAGCAGCGCCATCTCGCCGACAACCTCATCCGGTCCCAGGTAGGTCAGAGTATGATCCCCGTCATGGATTCGCATCCGCCCCCGCACGATGATGTACATGCTGTCGCCCGTCTCGCCCTTGTGAATGATGGTCTCGCCCGCCGCGGCTGTGACCTCGCGCATCTGGCTCGCGACGGCCGCCAGAACCTCGTCCGGCGTTCCCGCAAAGAGGCTCGTACCCTTGAGAATGATAACCTTTTCCAGCGTGGAGCGCATGCTTGACCCCTCCTGCGTACTCTCGCGAAGCCTCGTCAGCGCCCACCGCGCCGTCTCGGCCACAATCGGGGCGTGTTCGTCCTGGGCCGAGGCAACCACGTCGGCGCACGGCGTGGCGTCGAACTGAACCACCGCGTAGATGGCGCAGGCGCGCAGCCAGGGCGATACCCCATCGCGGCCGGAGATTATCTCGATGAGACGCTGGTCGCGTGTCAGCCTCGGCTGGGCGTAGCGCGCAGATAGCTGCTTCAACGACCGCCCCGGATGGCTGTCGTCGAGGACCACCATGACATCCTTGAGGTCTTTCGGGAGCTGCGTTTCTAGCACTTCCAGCGCGTACGCGCGTTGGACCGCGTCAGACGAGTGGTAGGCGTCACGCGCCCGCAGGATGGCCTGGCGATCCTTGATGAACGACAGCAGCCAGAACAGACGGTTGCGAAGGCGGCGCTCGGTGGCCTGGAGGGCGTCCTGTAACAGGCTCACCGCGCTATCATAGCCGATATCCTCCCGCGTCGCCAGCGTCCACGCCGCCAGGGCCAACTCGGTGTGGACCTGCTCATGGATGCGTGTGACCATCGAGCTGCTTGCCGTGTAGCCAGCGGCAGCCAGGGCGCGGAGAACTCCATCGCGTAGCGCAGTGTCGGGGTTCTGAATCTGCCCCTCCAGAATCGCCACCGCTGTCTCGCTGCGCACCCGTCCGCACACGCGAGCAAGCTCGACGAGCGTTGCCGACGGCGTCTCGCTGTCGGCGAAGGCAGCCGCAATCGCGGGCATGGCGGCATCCCCCGCCGTAGTAAGCGCCTGTCGGGCAGCGCCACGTGTTTGCGGCTCGTTAAGGGCGGCGATGACGAGCGGCCAGGTGTCGGGCGGACTCCCGGCTGCCGCCGCGTGGACCGCGGCGAGACGGACCTCCGGGTTGGGGTCGGCGAGTAACTTACTCAGCCGCCCGCCCTCGTGGTCCGGCGCCCCCGCGATCACCTGGGCTGCGAGGGCGCGTTGTGTCGGGTGCGCCGAGCGAGCCGCGCCGTCCAGCCATGTTTCCGCCACCTCAGTGTCCTGCGGACGGCCGGAGCCAAGCAGCCCGACCAGAGCGCCTTTCTGGACCTCTGGCGAAAGGTCGTCCAGCATGGGTAGAACGGCGCCGGCGCCGCGGAGCGTTGCCAGCGTGCGAACGGCGTGGCCGCGGACGGTCGGGGATGGGTCTGAGAGGGCTGACTCCCGGACGCGGGCGGTGGTGCTGGTCACGCCGATCACGGCGATACGGTCGAGGGCTTCGGCTCGCATTTCGGGCGCTGGATGGTCGAGCAGGTCGGGCAGGGCGTCGCGCAGCGCCGCCGGGTCGGCCTCGGCCAGCATGTTGAGCGAGAACAGGGCGGCATCGGGATGCGGGTTCTGGAGACCGGCCCGCAAGGTGGCGATGCTCGATGCGTCACTTAGGTCAAGCGCCGAAGCCTGGAGCTTCCTCTGGTGGAGGGCCTCGGCCAGTGCGCGCTTGTAGGCCCGCGCTACGAGAATGACGATCGGGATCCAGATGGCGGCGACGGCCAGGAACACCCAGGCCAACTGCGTCGGGCTGAACGACAGAACCGACGTGAAGATAATGAGGACGACGCCGGCGATGCCGATGCCGATGGGCTGGAAGATCGTGTCGCCCAAACTCTGGGCGCGCAGGCGCAGGCGCGGCGGGAGCGGCTGGTACAGAATGACGACCGACGCCAGCTCGATGGAGCCGACGAAGACGACGCTGAAAAGCTTGGTGAGTACGGCAAACCCGAAGACGAGCGCCGCGAAGGCGCTGGCGAGGCTCGTGATGATGATGCCAATTGCGCCGGCCGTCAGCGACGCGGGCATGGTCAGCAGGCCGCCCCGCACCCCATAGCGGCTTAAGATGGGAGCGGTGAGGAAGATGCTGAAGATGAGCGACACGATTCCGACAACGGACGCGAAGAGGCCGAGGAACGCGGCGAGTTCGTCGGCGTTCGGGTAGCGAAGCGCCGCCAAAGCGTAGAAGATGTTGTCTACGACGAAGAAACCGACCCACGAGACGACAATGATCGCCACGATGAGCATCACGTAGCGGTTGCGGAGAATGGGCGGCGGCGTTTCGGCGGCCGTCTGCGGGCCGACCGATCGTGTCTGGAAGTGAGTGTGATAGCGGCGCAGGACATAGAACTGGAGGGCGAGAGCGATGGCGAAGCCGACCGTGGCCAGGGCCAGAAGATTAGCCGTGCCGACCCGGCTCACAATCACAGGAACGGCGAAGCCGGCGATAGGGTACGCGACGAGATAGCCGGCGCCGAGCAGCCCGAACAGCCGCTTCGCCTGTCGCACGTCGAAGATGCGGCCGGCCAGGGTGTAAATCACGAAGAAGGTCAGGTTGATGCTCGACTGGAACCACGCCGGCAGGATGAAGATGAGCCAGGCTGGACTGGCCGCGGTCAAGCCGAGCCACAGGGCCAGCGTGCCGAGCATCATGAACGCCACATCAACCGTGACGAGCCGAGGGAGGGAGACGCGGCCGGCGACCTGGAGGTTGACGATGGAGATCGCGGCGGCAACCACGGCGATGCCAATGTCAGCGTACGGAATCGCGCCGCCGCCGAAGGTCGCCAGGAAAAGAGCGAAGGCCGCAGTCTGGGTGAGGATGACGCCGACGGCCAGGAAGAATAGCTCGATAAACAGCAGCCAAAACGGGGCGCGCTCCTCCGTTCGAATGCTCAGCAAAGCGTACTCCCTTTCGATGCGGTGCTTCGGCGCTCGGTCGTGGCCCTCGTTGTGTCAGGAGTGCTGGAGTGGTCCGGGGTTATGGCGCTTAGTATACCAGAGGTCATGAGGGGGGGCAAGCTGCGTTTACGGCAGATTCACGCCGTCAGTATAATATGGGGAACCGCCGCATCTTGCCTATCCACCCACTCAGAGAGGTACACTATGGAAATCATGACCCGCGTCAAGCTGGTTCTGACCGACTCGCCAAAAACAGGCGTGCCTGGCGCGACGATATCGCTGTATGACAAGGATGTGACGAACCCCGACGACCTTCTGGGAACGGGCGTCACCGATGACAACGGCGAGGTGCTGTTTACTTACGACTCCGCCGCCTTCGTGGATGACGAGGATGGCCCGGAGTGGAGTATAGCTTCTCTGGCGGATCTGTATGTCATCGTCCGCGATGCCGCCGGCGCGGAGGTCCTCAACACGCGAGAGCAGGCGGTTGACGACAAGCTGCCCGCACGGCTGGTGGTCTCCATCGAGCGCTCGTGGCCGAAAGCATCGGCTGCTCTGAGTCACAATTGAGCTTGTTTTGTGCCAGCGACGTTGCGCTCCGCCGTTGAGGATGGAAGAATTGTGCTGGCGCTGGAGAGCCATCTCCAGCGCCTCCCAAGGCGCCGCCGTCACTCCACCGCCAGCAAGGGGTAGCCACGCTATTGCAGAGAGCGAGGAGGTGACCTCCAGCCGCGAGCCGTGGCGACAACTTGGCGCGCGGGTCAGGAGCGTCGCGCAGACCGTCGCCGAAGAATGTGATGCCGATCATCAAGAGCGAGAAGAGAGTGGGGAGAAGCGCCACGTGCCAGTACGCCTGGATGTATTGCCACGACACGCCCACCATCTTGCCCAGGCTGGGCATGCCTTCGCTGAGGCCGTAGCCCAGGAGGCTCGGCGTCGACTCGGCGAGGATGATGGCGGGTAGGCTGAGGCTGATGGCGATGATGACGGGGTTGAGGATGTTCGGCAGGACGCTTCCAGGCGATGCCCTGTCGATGACGCCGAACGCTTTGGCGGCCTCCATTCCTTCTCGCGCGTCTGCAAGACCTGCCGCGCACCAGACGCGCCAGCTCGACCCAGGCCAGCAGGCCAATGGCGAGGATGAGGATCGGCACCGAGTTCCCCAGGACGATGATGAACAGGATACTGAACAGGATCGGGATCGCCGTGAAGCGATCTCGATGGTGCGGTTGACGGCGAAGTCTATGCGACCGCCGAACCAGCCCGCCGTGAACCCGAGGACAACGGCAATCAGGACGACGAGCAGCTGAACGGCGAGGGCGATGGTGAGGCTCGTCCGCGTGCCATGCGCCAGCAAGCGCGGCCGTCTCGCCCGGGGCGATGTCCGTGCCGAGGGGGTGGCCCGGCGGCCTCGAAGGGCATCTTGTTGGCTTGCAGGAATGTTCGTGGACGGGAACGGGATGAAGAGCGTCAGTCCGAAGGCAAACAGCATGAAGGTGACGATGATGGCGGCGACGCCGGCCTTGTTCTGCCAGAAGCGCATCAGGGCGCGAGAGCGGTGGGAGCGGATTTCGGCCGCTCGGCGACGCGGTGATCGTCTGCGTCTTGCTGGCAACCATGTGTTAGCCCTTATGTACGCGGATGCGCCGGGTCAACCAGGTGTAGATGAGGTCGGCGATGAGGAAGAAGGCCCCCACACGCGACGATGAGGACGGTCGCCATGACCATCGGATAGTCGCGACGGCGTCAATGCTGCCAATGCCGTTGATGCGGAAAGGCGCGCCGAGGATCGCCGAGCCGTGAGGGCGTTGGGGATCACGCCGCCAGAATCGTGACGAGGGGGATGAGGGCGTTGCGGAAAGTGTGCTGCATCAGGATGGTGTTGCTCGACAAGCCCTTGGCGCGCGCCGTGCGCACGTGGCCCTGGGTCAACGTCTCCAGCACGCCGTTGCGGGTGTAGCGCATGATGATGCCGAAGGAGCAGGCCGAGGTGATGACCGCATGCCAGGGTGCGCGGGTCGTCCTTGGGCAGCCAGCCGCCCGTGGGGGAGCCAGCAGCGCAGCAGCACGGAGAAGATGAAGACACCGAAGACGGCCAGGGCAAAGTTCGGCACCGTTGTGCCGACGACCGAGGTGAAGCGGAATATGTAGTCCACGACGCTGTTGCGTCTGGTGGCCGCCACGAGGCCAAAGTAGATGCCCAGCGGGATGCTCCAGGCCAGGGCGAGGACACGCAGCAGCAGGCTGGTGCCCCACTGCTCGCGGAAGATTTCGATGATGGGCTTGCCCTCGGCCTGTAGGACGTGCCAAAGTCGCCGTGGGCGCGCGTTCCATGTAGCTGGCCCAGACGATGTAGAACGGCTTGTCCAGGTTGTACTGGCGCGGACGTTGGCGAGGGCGGTCGCCGACAGCGGCTGCTTGCTCGTCGAAGGGCCGCCGGCAAGCGGTAGAGCATGGCGAATGTGATGAATGAAACGACGAGGGTCACGCCGATGAGACCCAGCACCCGCATAAAGACGTAGCCCAGCATAGGGAGCCCGAGGGCCGTAGAGAGACGCGCGCATGGGCGTCTCTCCCACGGCGAGTCAGGTCAAATCACGCTCACTTGGCGGGTTGGGCCGCGATTGCGCGACGTCCTTGGTGACGTAGGTGTCAATCGAGGCGGGCGAGAACGTACCCCAGCCGGGGAAGCCGATGCCACGCGCGGTGTTCACCTTGCCGGGCTTGAACGTCGCGCCGCTGACCCACGGCCGCCACGTCCACACGTCGAACTGCTGGAGGGCGAACACGGCCGGCGCTTCCTGGACGAGCAGTTTCTCGGCGTCTTTGTACAGCTGCTCGCGCTTGGCCTTGTCCTGCTCCGGCCCGGCCTGGTCGAGCAGGGTCTGGTACTGCTGGTTGTTCCAGTTGTGTCGGCCGCCCGGCTTGAACACGCTGAGCATGTTCGACTGGTCCAGGTAGTCCATGCCGTAGGACACGAAGCCGAACTGGATGTTCGTCGGCTTGGCGTTCAGGTCGCTCATGAACACCTTCGGCTCGACGCGCTTGACCTCGACATCTACGCCGAGCTGCTTCTTGATCTCGTCGGCGTAGACCTGGGCCATCGCCACGAGCGCCTCTTCGATGGGGTTGCCGACGCGCACCTGGAGGGTGAGCTTGTCGGTGATCTTGACGCCCGACTCGGCATAGAGCTTCTTCGCCAGCTCGGGGTCATACTTCTGGAAGTCCTTGAGGGCGTCCATGTTCGAGCCGGGGAAGCCGGGCGCCAGGAACGACGAGGCCGGCTGCGCCGCCGGCGGCGGCAGGACGGTCTTCATGATGGTTTCGCGGTCGAACAGGTGGCCGAACGCCTGGCGCACCTTGATGTTATCGAAGGGCGGCTTGGAGTTGTCGAAGAAGAAGTAGTGGACGCGGAAGTCGCCCACGTCGGGTGAGGCGTCCTTCGACAGGGCGGGGTCGCTGGTGATGACCTTGACGTCGGCGGCGCTGCCGGCGCGGGCGCGATCCACTTCACCGGCCTGGTAGGCTTGCAGCTCGTTCTTGGGCTTGATGAAGATGACCTTGTTGAGGTAGGGCTTCAGGTCATCGGGCGCCTTCGGGTTCGCCTCGACCACCACGCGGTCGTTGCTCCACTCCTTCAGGATCCACGGGCCGGCGGACACCGAGGTGGCCGGGTCGGAGTTATACGTGGGGCCTTTGGCGGCGAGCTGCTTCGCCTGCAGGGGCGGGGTGTAGAGCATGAGCATCGGGAAGTAGGGGATGACCTTGGTCGTCTCGAAGACGAGTTCCTTCGGGTTCGCCCCGACCTTGACGCCGATATCCTCGAGCTTGGCCTTGCCCGCTTCGGCCTCGGCGAAGTTCTTGATGTTGGCTTCCTCGAAGAACCAGCCGAAGTCATAGCCGGTCTTGGGGTCAGCGATGTGGCGGAAGCTGGCGACCCAGTCCTCGGCCGTCACCGGCGTGCCGTCCGACCAGTTGAGGTCGTCGCGGATTTGGAACGTCCAGGTCTTGCCGTCCGCCGACGCCTTCCACGACTTGGCGGCGCCGGGGATGACCTCGAAGTCTTTGTTGAGACGGATGAGCGGCATCGAGAACAGGTCGTTGCCGAGGCCGCGGTTGTAGACGCTCGCCATGATGTCCATGAAGCGCGCGCCTTCCGACTGCGCCTGGGCGTCGTTGGTCAACACGAGAACCTGCTGCTCGGGCGGGGCGGCGTCGTCGGGGAGCTTCTTGCCGACGTTGTTGACGGCGCCGCCAGCGGCGGCGGCGGGGGCGGCGGGCTTTGCCGCTTCGGTGGGCTTGGCGGCGGCGGCGGGCTGCCCCGCTGTCGGTTGGGCGGGCGCCGACTGGGCGGGGGCGTTCGCGGCGGGGGCCTGGGGGGCGGGTGGCTGCTGTTGGGCGGTGCAGCCGGCGATCACCGCGAGCGCGAGGATCGCCACGAGGGCAACAAGGATGCGAGCGTGGCTCTTCAACGTGTCCTCCTGAATGACATCCGGTGGTGGGCTGGGGCTGCAAACGGCGAGCGCGCGGCCCCTAATAAGCGCGGGATTGTAGCGCAATCCGTCTCACTTGTCAACTGCTCCATTTTGGAACACGTCAAACTCGCCGCGCAGCGCCTCGTCTGGCAGGGTCGCTGGCTCGCGCATCGCCGCCGACGCCAGGACGCCGGCCCGCGCCAGCGCCTCTTTCGCCGTCCAGATCGAGAGGTCAATGGATTGCATGGACCAGGCGATGAAGGG
>JAXLWJ010000025.1:0-81073 GCA_046328535.1 Anaerolineae bacterium | reverse complement strand
GATCGAGAATTTCGCCGAACTGCAACGTCACTGCCGCGCCCCTCACACCCGACGTTCGCAGCCTCACCCAGCCCACCATGTTCTGCCCCATATCGAACACGGTTTCGCCAGCCGGCGTGTGCAGGATGGCGACCGGCCGCAGCTCCTGGATTCTCCGGACCGGGACGCCCTTCGGCGCGGCGAGGATGCGTCCGTCGAACGGCGTCTCCAGGACACGCCGCCACTGGCGCCCGTCGTAGCCCGGCTGGTCCCAACCGGGCCGCTCCAGCCGCGCATCGTAGGTCTCGCCGTCGAACATGTCACTCTGCAAGATCGGGCCGGTCGCGCACCGCCAGGTGGCATCGGAGCCGACGACCTGGGTCGAGCCGTCGGCGTATGTGATCTCGAGCTGCGCCAGGAGCGCCAGGCGGCGGCCATAGACATTGTTGAGGTAGAGGAACGAGACGTAGCCGCGGTACCAGCCGTCACCGAGTATGACGCCGAGGGCGTTATCGCCCGCGTGCAGCAGGTCGGTCACGTCATAGGACTGGTATTGCAGGCACTTGTCATACGTCGTCCAGCCCGGCGCGAAGTATTCGTCGCCGACGCGCACGCCATTGATGTGGGCTTCGTACAGGCCGTGGGCCGTGATGTACAGGCGCGCGCGGGTGACCTGGCCCGTGATGCGGAACGCCTTGCGGAGCAGTGGGCAGGGGCGCGGGCTGTCGGGCGTCTCCGGCAAGTCGGGCTGGATGAGCTTCGCCGCCCAGTCGTCCCCTTCCAGCAGGCCCATCTCCCAGAACGCGGGCGCCGCCCACGCGCCCACGGCGTCGTCCTCGTCCCACAGGCGCACCGACCAGGCGCACGTCTGCCGCGACCGCAAGGGCGGCCCGGCGTAGACGCAGGTGAGGGCGGCGCTCGCCACCTTGCCGCTGTCCCAGAGGGAATTGCCGTCCGCGAGATCCCCTTCGGTCGCCGCGACGCGGACCTGGTACGCCGTCTGCCGAGCGCCCCGGCGCGGCGATGCCATCTGCCAGGCCAGGCGCGGTTGACGGCTATCAATGCAAACCAGGCCCCCCTTATGCTCGCACGTCAGGCGCATCGCGCCTGTCTTGTCAGTAAGATTGTTCTCCACGGGCCTCTCCCTGCCTGCGGCGCGTCGCCGGAGCTACGTCTCCTGCTGGCGCTGCAACCTATGTTGAGCGAAGCATATCACGCCTGGGAGGCGCTTGGCAACCCCTGATCTGTTCTTACTGTTTTCTTAGATTGCTCTTGGCGACTTCTCAGCCCTGAGCGGTACACTATTTCCAGAGATCACTGGATCTCCACATGTGTAGCAGTAAGTATCACGTGGAAAGGAACACATCACCGTATGAGCAAGACAAAGCTCCTAACCCTTGCTGCGAGCGTCGCCCTGCTGGTCGCGCTCTTCGCGGCAGTCGCCCGGCCCTAGCGCCGCATTCGCGCAAGGCGGCCCCGACCCCGACGACTCCCACCAACACCATGGACCAGACCTTCTGGCAGTCCCTGGCGAGTCATCTCGGCGTCACCCTGGACCGTCTTCAGCAGGCAGTTAAGGACGCGGCGAAGGAAGCCATCGCCAACGCCGTGCAGAACAACCGCATGACCCAGACGCAGGCCGATGCCCTCAACCAGCGCGTGGACCAGTGGCAGCCCGGCCAGGGCCTGCCCTTCGAGCGCGGCGGTCGTGGCGACCGTGGCGACCGTGGCGGCCCCGGCGGCTTCGGCCCTGGTGACCACGGCTTCGGCGGCGCAGCCGTTCTCGACGCTGTCGCCAAGGCGCTAAACACGACGACCGCCGACCTCCAGAGCCAGCTCCAGAGCGGCAAGACCCTGGCCGACATCGCCCAGAGCAAGGGCGTGAGCCAGGACGCCGTCAAGCAGGCCATCGTCGCCGCCGAGAAGGCGCAGGTTGACGCCGCGCAGCAGGCCGGCCGCATCACCGCCGACCAGGCGACCCAGATGAAGGCGGCGATTGACCAGCGCGCCGCCACCCTCGACCTGACCAAGCCCTTCGGTGGACGCGGCTTCGGCCCCGGCGCCATGCCGGGCGCGCAGGGCTTCGGCCCCGGCGCGGGCAAGGGCCAGGGCGGCTTCGGCATGATGGGCGGCACGGCCGTTCTCGACGCCGTCGCCAAGGCGCTGAACACGACGACCGCCGACCTCCAGAGCCAGCTCCAGAGCGGCAAGACCCTGGCCGACATCGCCCAGAGCAAGGGCGTGAGCCAGGACACCATCAAGCAGGCCATCGTCGCCGCCGAGAAGGCGCAGGTTGACGCCGCGCAGCAGGCCGGCCGCATCACCGCCGACCAGGCGACCCAGATGAAGGCGGCGATTGACCAGCGCGCCGCCACGCTCGACCTGACCAAGCCCTTCGGTGGGCGCGGCTTCGGCCCTGGCGCTATGCCGGGCGCGCCGAACAACCGCGGCGGCCGTGGCGCGCCGGGCGCTGCCCCGCAGGGGACACCGACTGCGCCGAAGGCCCAGGGCGCGGCTCTCTAAACCGTCCAGTTTCCCTCCCGGCCTTCCGAATCGTCCCTCGCTCCCCCGTGGAGCGGGGGACGCCGACGCATGGAGAGGCTGTGTAAGACAACGGGACACACGTTCGTCTTCTCAGTGGAGGACTGAGATTCTTGCCAACGATTCTGATTGCCGACGACGACCCCAAGATCATTGACATGCTGCGGCGGACGCTCACCTACGAGGGCTATCGCGTGGTGACGGCGCGAGACGGCGTCGAGGCGCTGTCCCAGGCAGAGGCGCTGCGACCGGACGTGGCGGTGCTGGACTGGCTCATGCCCGGCCTGCCGGGCATTGAAGTGGCGCGGCGAATCCGCGCCGCGGACGCCATCCCGATTCTGATGCTCACGGCGCGTGACGCCGTCGAGGATCGCGTCGAGGGGCTGGACGCCGGCGCCGACGACTATCTCGTCAAGCCGTTTGCCCCGGCCGAGCTGCTGGCGCGTATCCGGGCGCTCTTGCGCCGCCTCGACACCGCGCCAAGCAAGGACCGGCCGCTTGTGTTCGCCGATCTGCGCCTGGACCCGGTCACGCGGGACGCGCAGCGCGGCAATCGGCGCTTCACCCTCACGCCGAAGGAGTACGACCTGTTGCACTACCTGCTGCGCCACCCACGCCAGGTCCTCCCCCGGGATACGTTGCTGGAAGAGGTGTGGGGCTACGACTTCGGGGGGAACGGCAATGTGCTGGAAGTGTATATCGGCTACCTGCGCGCCAAGACCGAAGCCGAGCAGGAGCCGCGGCTGATCCAGACGGTTCGCGGCGTCGGCTACGTGTTGCGAGAAGAGCCTTAGTCATTATGTCAATCCGCCTTCGGTTGACCCTGCTGTATACCCTGATCCTGGCCCTGACGCTGGCCGTGTTCAGCGTGGGCCTCTATGTGATTCAGGAGCGCCTCGCCCTCAATAGCCTACAATCGGCGCTGGCCGAGGACGCGCACCGCCTGGCCGACTCGTTCGACATGCGCGGCGGCCCCTCGTCCGGCTCAGACCCTCGCGCGGGCCGCTTCGGCCCCATCCCCCGCGACCGCTTCGGCTCGACCCAGTCGTACATGCAGCTCGCCGGTCTGGATGGCGGCATCACCGCCCGCAGTGACAACCTCGGCTCGGCCAGCCTCCCCCTCAGCCCCGCTGCTCTGGACGCGGCCAAGCGCGGACGCGCCTCGTTCGAGAGAACGACCGTCGAGGGCCAGAACCTGGCTGTCTATACAGCGCCGGTGATCGGGCCAAACCGACAGGGGACGATTGTGCAGGTCGCCCGTGGCCTGGGCGACACCGAGGCGCTCCTGGCCGGTCTGCGCCGCCTTCTCATCGTCGGCACGGTCATCGCCTCGCTGCTCGCTTTCGGCATCGGCTGGCTGCTGGCAGGAACGGCGCTGCGCCCCATCAATCGCATCACCCAGACTGCCGCCGCCATCGGCGCTGAGCGCGACTTCGACCGCCGCGTCGAGTACAGCGGGCCGAACGATGAGTTGGGACGGCTGGCGACCACGTTCAACTCGATGTTGACGGGGCTGCAAGAGGCTTACCACGGCATGGCGCACGCGCTCGAGGCGCAGCGCCGCTTCGTCGCTGACGCTTCCCACGAGATGCGAACCCCGCTGACGACGATCCGCGGCAATCTGGGCCTGCTGGAACGGCAGCCGCCCATCAGCCAGGACGACGAGAAAGCCGTCGTGACCGACCTGGTAGACGAGACCGACCGACTCAGCCGCCTGGTGAACGACTTGCTGGTGCTGGCGCGCGCCGACGCCGGACAGCTCGTCCAGAGCGAGCCGGTGAGCGTGCGCCCGCTCCTGGACGGGTTGTGCCGCCAGGCGCAGCTCCTCGCGCCGCAGCACATCATTGTCTGCGACGAGTTCCCCGACGTCGCCGTCCAGGCCACCCAGGACAACCTCAAGCAGGTCCTGCTCATCCTGCTCGACAACGCGCGCAAGTTCACGCCCGCCGGCGGCGCCATCACCATCACCGCTGCCGCCGCCACGCGCCAGGTCTCCATCAGCGTCGCCGACACCGGCGTCGGCATCGCGCCCGACGCCCTGCCCCATATCTTCACCCGCTTCTACCGCACCGACGTGTCGCGGACCGGGCCGAGCGCCGGCCTCGGGCTGGCGATTGCCAAGGCCATCGTCGACTCATATCACGGTGAGATCAGTGTGCGGAGCGCGCCCGGCCAGGGCAGCACATTCACGGTGACGCTGCCGCGCGTGGAGCGTCCCAAACTGAATTGACGTTCTCTCAGCTTTTTCTCAGAGACCTCTCGGACAATTCTCAGACGGACGCGGTATCATTATGCCATGCGGATGCGGCGATGAACCTTTTGTTTCGGACGCGCTCATCCCATCTGAATACAGCGAAACTACACCGGCCGGGCAACCGGCTGGTCTCTTGAGGAGAGCATAGGTTATGGCACAGCAGACGAAGAAGCGCAGGCTATCCGGAACGCAGGTGACGGCCATCAAGGCGTCCCTCGCGGCATTCTCGGTAGGCATCACCGTGACCGGCGCAGCCATCCTGGCCGGCGCGGATGCGCTGTCGGCGCAGGCAGCGGCCCCGGCCGCCGTGGTGGGCCAGACCGACGCCGCCCCAGGCCAGACACGGCCGCAGTTCCGGGCCACGACGCCGTCGAACCAGACGCCAGCGCAGTTGGCCCCGCTTCCGCGGCAGCAGCCCCAGGTGGCGCCCGCCACCCAGACGCCGGCGCAGGCCGCGCCGACGCAGCCACGGCAATCGCCGGCGACGCCAACCCAGCAGCAGCAACAACCGCAAGCGACACCCACCCAGCCGCAGCAGGTCGCGCCGCAGCAGCCCCAGCAGCGACAGCAGATCACGCCCTCCCAGTCATCGCCGCGCCCGTTCACCCGCAGCCGGTCCTCGCGCTAGGCTGAAGAAGGCAAGAGGCACAGGCATGACACGCTCGCAGACGGCTACCACGGCGGCCACAACGCATAGTATCTCGTTTCGCGCGATGAACTGCGCGATGGGCGCGTGGGTTGTGACCGCCGACGCCCAACTGGCGCAGGAGCGGCTGGCGGCGGTGGAAGTATTCATGCGCGCCACTGAAGCGTCCCTCAGCCGCTTTCGCCCGGAGAGCGAGTTGAGCCGTCTGAACGCCCGCGCGGGCGAGGCCGTGGCGGTGAGCAAGACACTCGCCGACGTGCTGGCGCTGGCCCTGGACGGCGCGCGCGCGACCGATGGTCTCTACGATCCGACGATCCTGGATGCGCTGGAAGCGGCAGGCTACGACAGATCCTTCGAGACACTGACTGATAGCGCACAGCCGGCGGCCCCCGTCGCGCCGCGCCGGGTGGGCTGGCGCGACATTCAGCTCGACGCGGCCGCGCGGCGTGTGCAGCTGCCGCGCGGCCTGCGGGTAGACCTGGGCGGCATTGCCAAGGGGTGGGCGGCGGATCAGGCCGCAACGATGCTTGCCAGGGTTGGCCCGTGCCTCGTGGACGCCGGCGGCGATATTGTGGCGCGGGGACAGCCGCTAGAGTGGCCCGCGTGGCCCGTCGGACTCGCTGATCCCCGCGCCGCCGAGGGCGACCTGGCGCTACTGATGGTTGCGGAGCGCGGCATCGCCACCTCCGGCACAGATTATCGCCGCTGGCGACGGGGCGAGGCGCTCCAGCACCACATTATTGACCCGCGCACGCGCCGGCCGGCGGAGACGGACTTGCTGTCGGTGACGGTCGTCGCGCCGAGCGCCGCCCGCGCCGATCTCTACGCGAAAGTCGCGCTGATCCTGGGATCGGCGGCCGGGCGCAGCCTGCTAGAAGGGATCGAGGATGTCGAGGGGCTGCTCATTGACGAAGGCGGCGAGCAATCCATGAGCGCCGGCTTCACGCGCTACGTGTACACTTCAGGACAGGAGTAGGGAGTCGTTAGATGAACGAGCGAGACGTTTTTGTCATTGTCATTGTCATCACGGTCGTGATGTTCTTTTTGCTAGGCGCGCTCGCGGCGGCGCTGCTGGGCGTGATCGCGGCGCCGTCCTTCGTGCTGGCGTGGCTGAACACCATGTTCGGCGCTACACCGAAGGTGTTCTGGTACATCTCGCGGATGTCGGGCATGGTGGCGTACTTCCTGGTGTGGCTGTCGGTCATGCTCGGCCTGTCCGTGACGAACAAGCTGGGGCGGCTGTGGCCCGGCGGCCCGGCTGTGGTGGATCTGCACCAGTTCACCAGCCTGCTCGCCCTGTCCTTCGTGGCCGTCCACATCGTCGTGCTACTCGGCGACCAGTACATCGGGTACAACCTGTCGCAACTGCTCATCCCCTTCGGCAGCGCCGCGTACCGGCCGTTCTGGGTGGGCCTGGGGCAGCTCGCGGCCTACATCGCCATCCCGGTGTCGGCGACGTTCTACCTCCGCAAATACATCGGCTACGCCATGTGGCGCGCGATCCACTATGGAACATTCCTCCTCTACGCGCTAGTCACCGTTCACAGCCTGATGTCGGGAACTGACACCCAGAATCCGCTCATGCTGGTGATGTACGCGGGGACGAGCATCAGCGTTCTGGCGATGCTGCTGTACCGCGTGCGCGTCGCCTCGCTCAGCCCGCGACGTGCCGCCTGATAAGGGGTCGGGGGCGCGTGGCGGCATCGTTGGGAGTCTGGCCCTGAGCGAAGAGCGGGCCGCTTTGCACCCCGCGAGGGACCTTTTTTCGCTCAGGTTGAACATAGAGGCGTCGGGCCGAAACTTGGCCGACGCCTCGTCGTGTTTATACTATACCCATCAACAGGAGTGGTGCGCCGCTGTTTCGTGACGCCCATCATCTCAGCGCCCGCTCAACAGGAACTCGCCGCATGCTCCGTGTGCTCGCTGTTCTTTTCGCCATCATCGCCCTCATCCTCGTCGCGTCCTACAATCCTCTTCTGGCCGCTGCGCCTAACGATGACGACACGCCCGGCGTCACAAGGACGGAGCCGACGCCCGTCGCGCCCGGCCTGCCGCCACAGGGACAGGCGTCGCGGGCGCTGTGGCGCGAGCTGCCGCTGGAGGCGCTATCGCCCGACGCCGTGGAGTACATCGGCCAGCGCGCCGGCAGCGTCGGAGTCGCCGTCATCGTGCCTGAGTACCACACCATCTACACCACCAATGGACACGAGCGCTTCCACCTTGCCAGCGTGGCGAAAGTCCTCATCATGCTGACGCTCCTCGACAAAGCCGCCGCGGCGGGCCGCGACCTGACCGCCGAGGAGACGGCGCACCTGGAGCCGATGATCGTCCTCAGCTCGAACGATGACGCCGACGCTCTATGGTCCACGGTCGGCGGCGCCGACGCTGTGAAGAGCTATTTGGCGGCGCACGCGCTCCGTGAGACAGCGCCGGACGAAGACGGCTTCTGGGGCGAAACCGAGGCATCGCCGGAGGATGTGGCGCAGCTTCTGGCCGGCTTGATCGAGAACGAGGGGATTGACGAGGCGTACCGCTCGGTCGCTGTGGACCTGATGCTCAAGGCGGTGGACTGGAGCGGCGGCTGGGGCGCGGTGTCGGGCATCCCGGACGACCCCAGCGTCAAAGTCTACTCCGGCGCGAAGGACGGCTGGTATTCGGCCGACGAAGGGTGGTGGGTGAACAGCGCCGGTTTCGTCCTACCAGACCACGCCAAACCGCCCTACGCCCTTGCAATTCTCACGAACGGGCAGCCCAGTGTCGAGTACGGGGCGCAAACCGTCCACGACATCGCGGCGCAGATTCACCAGCAAATGCTTGCTCAGCGATAGATGCAAAGCGTGACGTTTCTGAGCAGCCCCGCTGCCGCCTACGGCGCATCCTCACGGATGAAAGTTGCGTTCCCGTCTCCTGTAGCGCCGACTTCCAGTCGGCTCCTCGCAGGGTACGGCATCGTCGTCGCCGATTGAAATCGGCGTCTGCTACGGTCAAGCCTGCTCAAGCAGGCTGGCTATAGGACGTCGTTCCCAACCGAGCCTGCTTCAGCAGGCTTCGTCCACTCAGCCACCGACTTGAGTCGGTGGCGTCGGCGCGGAACGACGCCGCCCGAACCAAGTTTCATAGCAGGTTTTCATGGACTTGCGCCCACCACCAGACGAATGAAAATACGCTGTCACCCGGAACGCCGTAGGGGCAGGCTGTGGCGTCGTTGCGAGGCGGGCCTTGCCCGCCGAAGCAATCTCACGCGAGGTGAACGAGACGCTATACCTGGACTGGAGCATCTATCACAAGGGCGGGAGATTGCTTCGCTGACGCTCGCAATGACAGCCCTAGGGTTATTTTCAGGAGGGCGCAGCGAAGGGTCTCGACCGGAGCAAAGGGATGCTTCGCCTTCGGCTCAGTATGACATTCGGCTGTCGTCTTCTGGGTGGCAAGCCCCTAGACCGATACGGCCTAGATCGTCTCGGCCAGGCTTCGGGCGGGCAGGCGAATGTCGGCGGACCGACTCTGCGCCGCCGACTCTTGCAGCGCAGCCAGGATCGCCGTGACCTCGATGCTCTGCTCGGCGGTCGTGCGCAGCGCCGCTTCGCCACGGATGGCGGCGACGATATTCGCCAGCTGACGCCCCTGCGGGGTCTCACCTGACGGCAAGCCGGGGATGGCCGGGAACGACTCCGTCGGCTGTCCCGCGTAGTCGTGATACAGGCGCAGCGGCGGCGCTGTGGAGCCGAAACGGTCGGGGAAGTATAGCTCCGCGCCTGCATCGGTGCCGAGAACCTGAAGGCGCTCCTCTGACGGCGCGTGCGCCGCCCAGCTAATGTCCACCATCACCGTTGCCCCATTCTCGAACCGCACCATGCCCGCCGCCAGGTCATCCACGTCGAAGCGCGCCCCGTCGGGAATCTGGCCGGCCGATGGCGCATCCGCGCCCCAGCCGCCCAGCCCCAGGCCGCGCGGCCCGAACTCGCTGTAGGTCGCGCCCATGACGCTGACCGGCCGCGGACCGCCCATCAGCCACACCGCCAGGTCCACCATGTGGACGCCGATATCGAACAGCGCGCCCGCGCCGGCCATGTCCCGGTTGGTGAACCAAGAGCCGAAGCCAGGGATACCGCGGCGGCGAAACAGCGTCACCTTGCCGTAGTAGACGCGACCCAGCTCGCCGGTCTCGATGATGCGCTTGAGAAGCTCGGCCTCCGGGCGGAAGCGGTTGTGGACGCCGATGGTCAGCAGGCGGTTGTTCCGCCGCGCCGCGTCGGCCATGGCCTGCGCGTCGGCGACAGTCAGCGCCATCGGTTTCTCGCACAGTACGTGAGCGCCGGCGTTGAGGGCATCCACGCTGACCGGCGCGTGGTAGAGGTTGGGCGTGCCGACGATGACCAGGTCGGGCGTGACCTCGCGGAGCATGGTCACGTAGTCGGTATACGTCGCCGGGATGTCGAACGCCTGGGCCGCCTCGGCGGCGCGCGCCGCGTTCACATCAACGAGGGCGACGACCTGGGTGTCGGGGTTGCGCTTGAGGGCCGGCAGGTGGCCTTTGGTGGCGACGGAGCCGGCGCCGATGACGGCGACTCGGACGGGGGATGGAGATGAATTCTCAGACACAATGGCTCCTGAATTGTGATTGATTGCGCGCGTAAGTTATGAACCTTACCGAATGGCCGCCGCAATTATGCTCGTGGTGGAGTGCCAACTCCACTGCCCCTCGGAGGCGCTGGAGATGGCTCTCCAGCGCCAGCACGATTGCAGCGATAATTGCTGGAGGTTCATCAGACGGTGTGCGCCGCCAGATGCCCCTCGATAATGGCGACGATGGCGTCCGCGTCGGCCTCGACTTCGATGGGGTGGTTGGCATAGTGGGACTGGAGACGGCCGCTTTTTTCAATGACAGTCGTTTCGGTCACATAGTCCTCGTGCAGCTCGCCGAGGTGGTAGCGCACGGTGTAGTCCGGGTCCTTGAGGACGTGGCCGGTGAGCAGCGCCACGACGTCTTCATCCTTGTCAATCGGGGCGTCGGTGCCTTCATGCAGCAGCCGCCGCAGGCCGGCCAGGGTCGTCGCCGACGCCGGCTCGCAGCCGATGCCGTCCAGGCCGATGATCGCCTTCGCGTCGGCGATCTCCTGCTCCGTGACCTCGGTGACCCAGCCGTCCGTCCAATCCATGGCGCGCTTGGCCTTCTTCCACGACACCGGCCGGCCGATCTTGATGGCCGTCGCGAGAGTGCGGGCGTAGACCGTGACCAGGCGGTCGGGGTCGGGGCTGATCAGGGTGCGGTAGAGCGGGTCGGCGCCGGCGGCCTGAACGATGGTGATGCGCGGCATCCGATCAATGAAGCCCAGGTCGTACAGCTCCTTGAAGCCCTTGCCCAGGGCCGACGAGTTGCCCAGGTTGCCGCCTGGCACGACGATGCGGTCCGGCACGCGCCAGTTGCGCTGGTCGAGCAGCTCGATGGCGATGGTCTTCTGCCCTTCCAGACGATAGGCGTTGACGGAGTTGAGGATGTACATGCCGACGCGCGGCGCTACGTCCCGAACGAGCTGCATCGCAGCGTCGAAGTCGCCGCGCACCTGGAGCGTGAGCGCGCCGTAGTCCAGGGATTGGGACAGTTTGCCGAAAGCGACCTGCCCCTCTGGGATGAATACCACGCCGAGCATCCCCGCCCGCGCTGCGTAGGCGGCCATGCTCGCCGAGGTGTTGCCGGTGCTGGCGCACGCCACCACGCGCGCGCCGAGCACCCGCGCCTGCGTCACGCCCGTCGTCATGCCGTTGTCCTTGAACGAGCCGGTCGGGTTGAACCCCTGGTGCTTGAAGCTGAGGCGGCTCAACCCGGCGTAGCGCGCCGAGCGCGGCGCGTCCACGATGGCCGTGTTGCCCTCCGGGTACGTCACAATCTGTCGCTCGTCATCGTAGAACGGGATCAGCTCGCGGTAGCGCCACACGCCGCTGATGTCAATCGGCGCGTCGGACAGGCGGCGCTGGCGGAACTCGTGGCGGGCGGCGTCAGGGTCCAGCCCGGTGAAGTCGTAGACGACATCGAGGATGTCGCCGCACGCCGGGCAGGCATAGATAGCGCCGCTGTTGGACGGGATGCGATTACCGCAGGAGATGCATTGAAGAACTGCGCGAGACATAGACAACCTTCTTCACAAGGGTTTGCGAGCGACGATCAGGAAAGCGTTCCCGTCGCGCGGCGGCCGGACGTAATCCATGTACGCCAGCCCCAGGGAGACGGGGAACGTCGCCAGAGCGACGGCGTAGCGCAGCGCCGGGCGATCCCAATAGAGCATGTTCAGCTCGAACGCCAGCTCGCCCGGCGGGCCGAATGTGCCGGTAATAGATTGAATGTCGAAGCCGGCGCGGGGGAGCTTGACGCGGATCTCCGCCTCGGTGTACTCGTCGCGCACGTGGTCGTGGACCTCGAAGCGGCGAAAGCGCGGGAAGAACCGCTGCGCCACCTGGTGCCGCTTCGGGAGATGCAGCACGAGCCAGCCGCCCGGTCTCAGCCAGCGATACATGTTGGCGAGCACGACCTCATCCTCGACGATATGCTCGAGGACGTCGCCGCTCAGGATGAGATCGAACGACGCGGGCTGCTCCACATGCGTCACCAGGTTGTCCACGCACAAGCGCACGTTGCTCAGACCCTCCGCCGCAACAATACGGCGGCTATCGGCGACGAACGCCGGGTCCAGCTCGACGCCCACGCAGCGCCAGCCGGGGCGCCGCTGGGCCAGGTTGAGGATGGCGTAGCCGCGCCCCGAGCCGGCCTCCAGGACGGCCGCCGATTCCGGCAGCGGCAGCTCCTCGACGGCGCGCAGAACGTGGCCGACGCGAATGCGAGCGTGGGTACTCAGTGGGCCGAGCGCCGTGTAGAAAGCCTTGAACGCAGGGTTGCGCTGAGCGTGACGCTGTTCGCGTCCGATGTACATGTAATCGAGGAAGCTCAAGGGTTTGTCTCCAAAGGTGGCGCGCCGCCCTCGGGCTGTTCATCGAGAAACTGGCAGACGCGCGCGACGAAAGCGTCGGCCTCGGCGACGAGAAGCTGCGCCTCGTCTAGCGACGCGACATACTTCGGTTCGTAGTCGCTTGTCTGCCGCAGCGCAAACAGACGGTTGTAGGTATCCTGGTAACGCTTGTCCAGTCGCCCGGGTCGGACAAGAAACTGGCTGATAGCGCCCTGCACACCTGAATGTTTGCCCCGAACGACATTTACTGAATACAATGCAGCACTCGCAGCGTGAAAGACGGCAAAGTAGGAGCGCGAAATCGCACCCTCCCCGAAACCTGCCTTCAACAGCGTTCTAGCCTCACCAAGCTGACGCGTGGCGACCGTCATATAGTCTTCGATGACTTCCCGCGTCGCCGCGTCCATCGGCCGCCGCTGCCCTTCTGGGAAGCGCAGCGGGATGTCGTTGTCTTCGGCGATGAACCGCGCCCTATCCCACAGCTCGATGCCGTCGCGACGAACGTTCACGTACAACGGATCTTGCAGCCACTGGTGGCGGCGGTAGTCGTCCTGAGACATGACCAGCACGCTCAACGCGCCCATCTCGGGTTGACGCCCGCCGATTGCCGCGTTGATCTCAGCAACACCATCGGACCCCACGACGAGCAGATCAATGTCCGACTCGGGCGTGTGGTCCCCGCGCGCCCGCGACCCGAACAAGATGACGCGGGCAACTTGACGCCCGCACATCTCGTCGAGATGCCGCAGGAAGTCGCTCAGCGACTCTTGCTCGGCCCGCGTCAGGTATGCGGTTGCCGTTTCGCTAATCTCGCGTCTCATTGCGCGCGCGCCTGTCACTCATTCTATAGTGTACGGTGGAAGAGCCTATCGTGCTGGCGCTGGAGAGCCATCTCCAGCGCCTCCCAGAGGCGGTGAAGTTGTCACTCCACCGCCAGCAGAGGTCTCTACGCTATTGTGCGGAGCTACCGCGTCAAGTATACCACGCTTGCCAGCGCCGTCGAACTTCCGCTTACCGTCGGAAGCTATGTGGTGGAGCAGGTGGCGGACCGCGAAAGGCGAGAAAGCCTTTGATACCCTCGCCCCTTGTGGGAGAGGGCAGGGTGAGGGTCTTCGTGCCACCGCCAGGTTTCAAGACCCTCACCCCAACCCCTCTCCCACAAGGGGCGAGGGGCAGATTCACGTAATTCTCCGTCATGCACAACGCGCAAGCAGACTCGGTATTAGTTACCGGCGGCGCGCCGGTGGGTCGCGTACCAGACGATAGACGGCGCCGACGCACCAGGTGAGCTTGGTGAGATAGACGCCCGGCCAGACGAATCGTCGCCGCAACGCCGGGTTGCGAGCAATGCGCAGCGTGACCGCCGCCGCCATGAAGGGCGCCGCGAGAGCGAGCGGCGCCGGATGCAGCAGGGCCGACGGCAGGGCGTAGTCGCCCCACTTCGGATCGAGCTTCTGCGAGCAGTAGCCAATGTTCCAGGCTTTTGCCAGGATTGATCTGAGCGTGGCGCGCAGGTGGCGATGCTCGACGGCCACGTCCGGGTCGAAGTGGAGGACATATCCGGCGCGGCGCAGGCGCAGGCACAGGTCCGTATCCTCCCCCGCCGCCTTGCCGAAGCTCTCGTCGAACAGGCCGGAGCGATACAGGGCTGAGCGCCGCACGGCGAAGTTAAGTGTCGGCAACGCAGCGCGCTCGCCCGGCGGCGTCGAGACGGCGACGCTGTAGAAGTTACTCACGTTGTCGCACGCGGTCCAATATGGGCCATCCCACGGCCAGACTACGCCGCCACCCACGGCGGCCACGCCCCGATCGGCGAACCAGGTAGCGATGCGAGCCAGCCAATCCGGGTTGGGGATGCCATCGGCGTCGAGGAAGACGACCACGTCGCCGGAGGTCGCGCGGATGCCGAGGTTGCGGTTGTGGGCCGAGCTTGTCGGCCGGCCGGTGTCTATCGCGCGGGCGAAAGGGAAGCGCGCGACGAAGCCGTAGCTATCCTGCCCGACAACGACCACCTCCAGGTCATCCTTCGGCCAGGTCTGCGCGTCGAGCGCCGCCAGCGTCTGCCCCAGGACAGGCGAGTTGAGATTGGGGATGACAACCGACAATCTCATTCTGCGCCGGCCAGGAACTCTTCAAGGTGGGCGCGGGCCAGGGCGCCAAGGCGGGGCAGATCGTAGCGCTCGCGGAACAGACGCTGGCCGCCATAGGCCAGGGTTGCCCGCAGCGGCGGGTTGTCGCGCAGGGCCAGAATCGCGTCGGCGAGGGCGTTCGGATCGGACGATGGCACGAAGTAGACCTCCGCGCCGTGGCGGAAGGCATCGGCGGCGGCGGGCGTGCGGCCGGTGATGACCGGCTTGCCCATCGCCAGGCCCTCGAAAATCTTGTTCGGTATAGTCACCTGCCCCTGGAGCTGGCTGCCGAACACGCCCAGGCACACGTCGGCATCCGCGATGCGCTCCCGCAGGGCTTCGCGCGGGACACGGCCGGTGAACGCGACGTTGCGCAGCCCCAGCTCCCCCGCCAGGCGCTCCGTCTCGGCGCGGGCGTGGCCGTCGCCGATGAACGTAAACTCGATGTCCGGGTCGCCGCGCAGCCGGTCGGCCGCCTGCACGATCCAGCGCGTCCCGTGGAGGGGAATGAACAGGCCGTGGTAGACGACGCGGAACGTCGGGCGGCGGGTCGCCGCGTGCGCCAGGTAGTCCCCGGCGGGGTAGAAGTAGCGCGAGTCGGAGCCGGTGGGGATGAGACGGAACTTGTCCGGCTCGATGCCGTAGAGGCGCTGGTGGACACCGACGTACTGCTGCGTGTCAATCCATAGCCCGTCCGCCACGCGCAGCGCCGCGCCCTCGACAGCGCGTATGGCACGATCGCGGGTGTCGCCCGGCTGGAACAGGCCGCGCTCCTTGCTGATGACCCACGCCGACATGAACACGTCGAAGATGAGCGGGCGGCGGCTGAGACGGCTCAGGAGGCGGGCCAGGAATACGTCCACCAGGCTGCCGTACAGCGCCAGCATCACATCATAGTCGCCAACCTGGCGGTACTGGCGGACCAGCGCCGCATACGTTTCGAGGACGCGCCGCGCGAACGTGGGGCTGAGCGCGCCGCCGCGCATGGCCGCGACCTTGTCGTCGGTGTCGCGCCACAGGGTGGCCTGGCACTCGACAACGTCAACCCCGCTCAGCCGCAACCCGTCGAGGAGAGTGCGGTTGCGGCTGTAAGCGGGGTCGTAAGCGCCAAAGGCAAGAACACGCATGGGGCGAGTCGCGTCTATGGGTAGATCTTCTCCAGCATGCGTGGGTACGGGATCGTCTCGCGGACGTGCTCCAGGCCGCACAGCCAGGCGACGGTGCGCTCGATGCCGAGGCCAAAGCCGCTGTGCGGGACGGAGCCGTACTTGCGCAGGTCCAGATACCACTCGTAGGCTTCGCGCGGCAGGTGGTGCTCTTCGATGCGCTGCTCCAGCAGCTCCAGGCTGGTCATGCGCTGGCCGCCGCCGATGACCTCGCCGTAGCCCTCCGGCGCGAGCAGGTCGGCCGAGCGGCAGACTTCCGGCCGTCCCTCGACCGGCTCCATGTAGAACGCCTTGACCTGGGTGGGATAGTGGTAGACGAACACCGGGCGGTCATACTGCTCCGAGATGGCCGTCTCGTGGGGCGCGCCGAAGTCCTCACCCCACGGAAAGTCGGGGAAGCCGTTGTTCTGCAAGAAGTCTACCGCGTCGTCGTAGGGCAGGCGCGGGAACGGCGCGGCAATCGCTTCGAGCTTGCTGACATCGCGCTCGATGGTTTGCAGCTCGATGCGATTCTTTTCGAGTACCTGCCTGGCGACGTAGCTAACCATCGCCTCGGCCACGTCCATGTAGTCTTCGAGGGTGGCGAAGGCCATCTCCGGCTCGACCATCCAGAACTCGGTCAGGTGGCGGCGCGTCTTGGACTTCTCGGCGCGGAACGTCGGCCCGAAGCAGTAGACCTTGCCGAAGGCCATGATGTTGGCCTCGTTGTAGAGCTGGCCGCTCTGGGCCAGGTAGGCCGGCGTCCCGAAGTAATCCGTCTCGAACAGGGTCGTCGTTCCCTCGACCGCCGCTGGCGTCAGGATCGGCGTGTCCACCAGGATGAAGCCGTTGTCGTCGAGCCAGTTGCGAATAGCGCTGATGATCGTCGCGCGGATGCGGATGATGGCGTGCTGCCGCGACGAGCGCAGCCACAGGTGACGGTTCGCCATGAGGAACCCGGTGCCGTGCTCCTTCGGCGTGATGGGGTAATCCTGCGCCATCTGGACGACCTCGAAGTCGCTCAAGTCCAGCTCGAAGCCGCTCGGCGACCGCGGGTCCTCGCGGACGCTGCCGGTGGCGATCACCGACGACTCCTGGGTAACGTGGCGGGCCGCCTCGAACGCGGCCTCGGGCATGTTCTTCTTGAACGCGACGGCCTGGATCGAGCCGCTGCCGTCGCGGAGCTGGATGAATTGCAGACGGCCTTTGTCAGTGCGATTGTAGACCCACCCTTTGAGGGTGATCGTCTGGCCGAGGGATTGGCCGATGTCGGAAATGCGAACGGTGGGAGCCACGGGCTTTCTCCTCGCGGGCAATTAGAGTAATCGAGTACGAAAGTGAATGTCGTTGTCGGTCAGCAGCGCAATCACACGCTCGAGCAGGTCGGCCTGATCCATGGTGACGGTCTTCCAGAAGGTCAGCGCATCCATAACCGTTACGGGACCGCTTCGGCCATCGCCGGCGTTGGGCGGACGGCGAAGCGCAACAGCGCGCCGACGCTGCCCAGCGCCTGAAGCCGGGGCATGGCGGCGGGCGCGGCGATCACGCGCACCTCGGCGTCCTGCTCCAGCGCCTGCTCCACCACATCGGACACGATGTCTGCCACGGGCGCCAGCCGACCGCCACACTCCTCGCAGGCAGCCGCCTCGACATCCGTGGTGATCGCGCCGCAGTCGAGGCAGCGCTGCCCCGGCGCCGCGAAGTCCTCGTTCAAGATCAAGGTGAGCACCTGGCCCTGGCGTAGCGCGACCAGCGTGTCCACCAGGCCCGCCACGCCCATGTCGCGCTGCCGGACCTCCGCCTCGACGCGCTCCACTAGCCCAATCTGCTGCTGCGTGTCCAGGGCGCGCAGAATCGGGCGCGTGCGCTCCTGCACGGTCTTCGGGCTGGCCGAGATCGGCGCGCTGAAGGTGGCGACCAGGCGGTCGCGCAAATACGGGTGCAGGCACGACTGGAACTCGTTGACGACAGGCTCCGTGCCGCCCACCAGCAGATGCTCGAAGGGCGTCTGCTGAAAGATCGTGAACGTCATGTCCGCCGTCTCCTTGAGGTGCTGGTGAACCAGATCGCTGCGGCGGCGCTGTAGATTGGCCTGCGACCACCCGCCCTGGCCGTGGCGGCGCGGGACATCGGACAGGAGGTCGCCGCGCTCCTCGATCGTTTCGCCGGTATCACCCTGCAAGAAGAACACGCGCCCCTGGTCCCCGCTGACCAGCACCACGCACTGAGGCTTGTAGCGGTCCAGCATGCGCACAAGAGGCCGGACGTAGGCCGAGTGATTGACGCGGGCGTAGTTGCCGACGCGATTCGGAAAAGCATACGTCTGCCAGAAATTGGCGGCCGACGACGCAAAGATAGCGACCCCGCGCCCCCCTACCACGCGCTGATCCCGCACGAAGGCCCGAATGCGCTCAGCATCCGCCGTGACCGACTCCCAGGCGGCGTCCGGCCACGCGCTGCGGCCGGCCTCCAGGTCGGCCAACAGGTTCTTCAGGCGAGTGCTCCACTGCATTCCATCCAGGCGTCCCTTGTCGAGATCCATGTAGAAGGACACCAGCGGCGCGGCGCTATGCTGATAGGCGGCGAGCTGCTCGATCTCAGTGCGTGTAATCATCGAATCCTCCTTTGGATTACTTAGGTTATCACGATTCCGGGGGGATCTCGCCTCGCAGGCGCTCTTCTGCCTCCAGTTTGTTGACCAGGTCCTCCACAATCGCCGGCGTCTCCGCTTCGCCCGTGACAAGGTGCTGCGCCCGCTGGGTCGCGGACTTGACGGCGCGCACGACCTTCTCCACCGGGCGCTCGGTGTGCTGTCGCGCCAGATCGGCGGCCGCGATTCCCGCGTCCACCCCTTCGCCATACTCATCGCGGAGGTCGGCGAGGTGACGCATCGTCCACAGGTAGAGGTCGGCGTCGGTGCGCTTCGGGAAATCCTTCAAGAGGGCCGAGTCGCGGACGACGGCGACGGCGGGAAGGTAGACGTTCTCATACCAGCTTCGCACGGCCTCGTCATAGGGGACCTCACGGTCCTGCGCCACCCCCATGTACCAGCGGTGCGCGTCAATATGCTCCAACATCTCCGTGTAGCGGCCGGGCGCGGTGAACGTCATGTCGGCCTCCGGAAACATCTTGTGGAGGCCGGTGCGGTCGAAAAAGTCGGCTTGCTCCGCCGCAATGATAATCTGGTCCACGTTCATGTCAGGCGTCAACGGAACCTGGAGCGGGATCTCCGTGACATTGGCCTCGATATCGGTCATCCCATTCGCGCGAGCCACCGACACGCGGTGGTTTCCATCGCGCACAAAGTACACGTCGCCTAGCTTGTAGACCTCAATCGGCGGGATATCCTGGAGCGAGTTCACCGCTTCATCGAGGCGCCGCCAGCGCTCTTCCAGCGCCACATCACGCGGCAGAAACTCGCGCGTAAAGTCACGATAGCGTCCAACACTGCCGACGATGGCATTGAGCGGGATCACCGTTGTTCCCCGTTTCACTTCAGTAGCCGTGCGGAGCCGAGCGCGAACCTCGTCAAATGGCACAAGCGTGTTCGACTGGCGCGTGACCAGCCCAAGCAAGTCTTGCACCGATGCCCGGCGTCGTGCGTTTTCGAACTTGTCATACGACTGAACGGGGCTATAGGGCATTGTCCAACCTCTCCTTTGAAACAACCGGGCGTCAGCCACACTGGCCGCTCGCCCAGTTCCCCGGAGTGGGAGTTATCCCTAGTATAGCCATTTTGACGCCTCACACCAAAGAACCCGACGTTCGTTCTACTCCGCGCCATCCTCTGGCTCGCCGCGCAGCACCCGCAGGCGACGAACAACGGCAACATTGGTGAGCAGGGCAAATATCGCCGGCACGATGATTAGCACTGGCAGCAGGGCCAGCGCCACCTCAACGAAGACGCCGGCCAGAACAAGCACACCGATCACGAGGACGAAAATAAGCAGCGTCAGCGCCGGCATGCTGAGCGCCATGATCGCGCCGTTGCGTAGCGCGTGCCAGATGTTCGGGCGCTCCTGCTCTATCAGCATCGGGAAAGCGTAGAACTGCGTCCACAACCAGAACACCAGGATGACAATCCACACGACGGAGACAATGAGATTCAGGGGCGGCGGCAGGTTGACGTAGAACTCGATGTCAACAATGGCGATGACCAGCGCCAGCCCGTTCAGAATGCCTAGCCCCCAGGCCGGCATTGCGTAGCGGCGCATCGCCTCGAACATCTGCGCCGTGCGCGCCACCAGGCCGTTCGCCAGCCGATTGGTCACGTAGTACACGCCGGCCGTCGCCGGGGATGTGGCGGCGATGAACATCAGGAATGTCGGGATGCGCGATCCAGTGAGTGCGAACACGACCAGGGTCGGGATGAAGCTAATCGCCGCCCACAGCAGGCTGACTATGAAGATGACAAACAGATCGTCCCAGAGGGTACGAACTGTGACGCGCAACACGCGGCCCACGCCGGGCATGATGACTCCTTCGTCTAGATAGCAGGGGAAAAGGGCTGGGTGCGGTTCAAGTTTGGCCTATGTCGCTCGGAGATGCAAGTAGCGCCGCACAACAAACGCCCCCGGCCAGATGCGCCGGGGGCAAAGTGTTGTGCGACTGCCTATTGCCTCATTGGGCTGGCGGTGGAGAGCCAACTCCGCCGCCGCTGGCCGCGCGGGAGATGGCTCTCCCGCGCAAGCCCTCTTCCCTTCCTAGCGGCTGACGGTGACGCGCCCGTCCACGTGCGGGCTGGCCGCGCCGCGGTTCATCAGCCACTTGGCGGCCATGCTCGCCATCGGCTCGTATGTCAGGAAGCCGCGGCCGCGCTCGAACAACGGGGTGAAGCCAGGGTGCATGTAGAGGCTGTCGGTCAGGGCGACATGATACCAGGCGTTCTCCCAGATCTGCTCGCCATTGTCCGCGCGCGTCAAACGTACAACCCGTTGGCCGGCGGGCGCCGCCGGATTGTACACCAGGCGCAACCCGGAGAAGTGCAGCCAGGCGCCGCTATCCTGGCCGATCTGGCTGAGGCTATACTCGACGATTGCCTTCAGGTCGTCACCCCGAATGTCTAGAGTAATGGGCTTCTGTGTCGGCCCAAATGCGGCGGCAAGTTGCCCGGCGCGTACCGCTCCCGATGGGAGGCTGGCATTCAGCCCGGCGCTATTGATGAGGCCAATCTGCACGTTATACTGCGAGCGGAGGATGTCGGCGGCCAGGTTGCCCATCGCGCTCTCGGCGAAGTCTACCTGGGTGGCCGGGGCCATGAGCATCCCGACAACAGTAGAATCGTCGGCGGCGGCGAAGGCGGCGGGTGGCCCGGCCGGCGCCTGTGGCGCAGCGGCGGCCGGTACGGCATCGGCGGCTCCGCTGGCCTGAGGCGGCCCATCGGCCCCGCCTGCCAGTGCGGCCAGCCGATTGGCGCTGCCCTCCACTGCGATCCCGCCGCCGAGAACGTCACTCGGATCAACATCGTAGCGGATCGTCACATCCAGCCAACGCGAGCCTTCGCGAAACAGGGAGGCGCCGTCGGGCATCCAGACATCAATGAGATTGTTTCCCACACCGCCGCCGCGATCGTAGCACGCCACGAGACCAACGTCCGGAATCTCGAAGACTGTGCCAAACGGGTAGGCGCGCCCGCAGGCGGCAACGCCTACCTGCACCAGCTTGCCGCTGGCGGTCACGCCGTTGCATGCCTTGTAAGGTCGAATCGTGGAGTCGCAGGTGTGGTAATTGGTGACGCGCATGCGGACAATCTCATTTGGACTGGCGGCAGCGCATGTCGAGACAAAGACGACAAGCAAAAACAGGGCGAGAATCAACGGTCGCATCGGTACCCCCTTTAGGTGAGCCGCCGGCGCCCGGGCGCTGACACGAAAATACCGACAACAGCAGGCACGAAGGCCCACCGTGTCGGCAGTCAGACACGAGGTATGGCGCGCAGTTGACTATCTAACGGGACGGCGGTGTCTACGGCTCTCATAAGTGGCGGCGTTGTTCAGCGGTGGTAACGGCCGCTGATGGGGGGAGAGTATACCAGACACCAGAATGCGAGTCAAGTCTGCAACTACATCATACGTACAACAACGAGAAAAGTTACGGCTCGACGGATGATTCTGTAAGGTAAAGTGGCCCTACAGCGTCATAAAATGAGCGTGGCCGAGCGTGCAGGCACACTCGGCCACGGTATCTTCGAGGTAAAGGGGTTCTAGTCGCGCGAGCCAGACTGCTGCTTCCACAGCTTGCGCTGGAGCTTGCGAGCCGCCTTCTGGCGCTCTCGGCGCCGCTGCTCGCTCTTGCTGACGAACCATTGGCGGCGGCGGTAGGCGCTCAGCACCCCCGTCTTTGTGACTTCCTTGCGGAAGCGCTTCAGCAGACTCTCGAAACTCTCGCCCGATCGCAGGTCAACCGACATTCACTCTCACCCCCTTTCGGAGCAGAAAGTATAACACAACCCGCGCCGTGCGTCAAACTATGCGGAGTGCTGCGCCAGCCCGGCGTTATGCTATAATTTCACTAGCAGCAATACAAATACAAGCGCAATCGGCGCGTGACATGCGCCTGGAGAAGAAATATGGCAACAACAGAGTTTGAAAAGGCCCTCGGTCGCGTCTGCGACGTGAGCGCGCCACTCGACCCAACCGCGTTGTTCGGCTTGTCGAATGCGCGGCGCGCCGACGTCGCCCTGTTCACCCAGCGCTGGACGGCGCTGGCTGTCGAGCGGCGCCGCGAGGTTATGACGCAGCTGGGCGCGCTCGGTAGTGAGAGCTTCGAAGTCGAGTTTACGCCCCTCTACCGCGCCGCCCTGGACGATACGGACGCCGAGGTGCGCGCCACAGCGATCAGCAATCTCTGGGAGGACGACGACCCCGTCCTCGCCCCGCGCTACATCGGCCTGCTCGGCCACGACGATAGCGCTGCCGTCCGCGCTGCCGCCGCCAACGCCCTCGGCAAGTACATGTACCTGGCCGAGATGGAAGAGCTTGATCCGAAACTGGCGGCGGACATCCGCCAGGCGCTGCTGGCAGCGGCGCGGACCCCCCAGGAGTTCACCGACGTGCGGCGCTACGCGGTCGAGTCGCTCGCGTTCCTCGGCGACGATGAGGTGCGCGGCGTCATCGAAGACGCCTACAACGCGCCCAGCGAGTCGATGCAGGCCAGCGCGATTCGCGGCATGGGCCGCAGCCTCGACCCCTACTGGTCCGGTACGGTCCTCATGGAGCTTTCCAACGCCGACCCCCGTATCCGGCAGGAGGCCGTCTGGGCCAGCGGCGAACTGGAGCTGAAGCAGGCGGTGCCGACCCTGGTGGACATGCTGGAGGAGCCGAATCGCGACCTCCTCATCGGCGTGATCCAGTCCCTCGGCCGCATCGGCGGCCCGATTGCCCGCCAGGCGCTCGAGCTTGTCGCGGAGAGCGAGGACGAAGAGATTGCGGAGGAGGCGGAGGACGCCCTGTCCGAGCTTCTGTTCAACGAGGGCGAGGACTGGCTGGAGTACGAGTTCAACGCGGCGGCGCTGGCCGAAGCGGACGACTCCGGCATGGACGATCTCGACCTGACGTGGGACTACGACGAAGAGTGAGCCGATCCATGTAAGGTCTCCCCACTCGTAGGTCTTCGAGAGGAAGGAAACGCAAAGGCGCAGAGGCGCAAAGGAAGATCACAAGACTGCTCTCTCCCTTTGCGGCTCTGCGCCTTTGCGTTACTGCCATTAGCATCACCGCGTAGATTGCCGAAAGTCCGACTCGTGATCGTATCCGTCCTTCTCAGCGTGATCGGCCCGGTGTTCGTCATCATCGGCGCGGGCTACGTCGTCGGCCGCACGATTGGCCTGGACCGCCGCGCCCTCGGCCGCAGCGTCCTCTACATCTTCGCGCCAGCCCTGGCGCTGGACTCCCTCACCAAGACAACCCTCAGCACTGCCGAGCTGGGCCAAATCGTCGCCTTCGTCTTCCTCGCCACGGCCATCCTCGGCGCCATTGTCTGGGCAGGGGCGCGGGCGGCGCGAATGCCGATTGTCCGCATGGATGCGCTGCTGCTCTCGACGCTCCTGATGAACTCCGGCAACTACGGCATCTCGGCGAGCCTATTCGCCTTCGGCCAGGCCGGCCTCGATCGCGCCGTCATGTTCTTCACCGTCTCCCAGGTCCTCATGTACACCCTAGGCGTGTTCCTGGCGTCGCGCGGCCAGACGACGGCCCGCCAATCCTTCCTCAACATCCTGAAGCTGCCCGTCTTCTGGGCGGTGATCGCCGGGCTAACGATTCGCGAGTTGGGCTGGACGCTGCCGGACTTGATCGCCAAGCCCGCCGCCCTCGCCGGCGCCGCCTCCGTGCCGGTGCTTCTCGTCTCCCTGGGCGCGGAGATGGGCAAGATCCATGGCGTGCGCGACTGGCGCGGCGCGGGCATCGCCTCGGCGATTCGCCTCGGCCTGTCCGTGCCGGTGGCCCTGGTCGCCGGGCGCGTGCTGGGCATCACCGGCGTCACGCTGGCCGTCTGCGTGCTTCAGTTCGCCATGCCGACAGCCGTCACCCCGCTCGCCCTGGCGCTCGAATTCGGCTCGGATGCCGAGTTCGTCACCGGCGCCATCTTCGTCAGCACCCTCGCCAGCGTCGTGACTCTCACCCTCCTGCTCACGTTCCTGCACTAATGATTATGTCAATCACGACACGCCTGTTTGTTAAGCATCGTCCCGTGGAGTACAATCTCTCCATGTTCAAATACATTCAGTGGCCCCGGCAATAGTTCGGAGCGAGACCGACGGGGAGACGACAATGACTTCGATAGTCGTGGAACTGCCTGAAGAGGTCTTTTCGGCCTTGAGACGCTCGCCCGATGAATTCGTGCGAGAGATGCGTCTTGCCGCTGCAATCCACTGGTACGAGCGCGGCGAAATATCGCAAGAAAAAGCCGCTAGCCTGGCCGGTATGGATCGAACGGACTTTCTGATGGCCCTGGCGCGCGAACAGGCTGACGTCTTCGTGGTGGATTTCGATGATTTGAAGCGGGAAATTCAGCGTGGCTGACCTCCCGTATCAACGAGGCGCTCTTAATCGTCGGTGAGTAAACATTCCCTCGGCTCTAGCCGAGGGATTAGGGTATATACATCCCTCCTGGCAGAGGAATGCAGGCGCGCGTTGCGTCAGCCAGCCATCGTCGGGATGGCGCCGATCTGCTGGAGCAAAGTGAGCATGTCGAAGTTTTGCCATTCCTCGACCATCTGCCCGTTGGCGATGCGAATGATGCTGATGCCTTGGGCGGCAATGGGCTTGCCACTGGGCGGAATGCCCATGAAATCGCCCGTATGGGTTCCTCGCGCTGTGAAGCGCACGGCGATTTTGTCCTCCTCGGCCAAAACGTCGTCCACGGTGACTTTGCTGTCAGGAAATCCAGCCATGATGGGCGCAAGATACTGGCGAACACTCGCCGGACCAATCGGAACACCAGGCCCAGCGTTCGGGTCGTGCAGGATGTAATCCGCGCCGTAAAACTCGTCGGCCGCGGCCATGTTGCCACCATTCACTTCCTCGAACCAGCGGCGGATCACGGTCTTATTCGCTTCCAGGGACATCAGAACCTCCAAGTGTGTGGGGTAGATTGACTATAGACGCGGCGGCGCTCGCGCCGGATTTCGGTATCCACCCAACAAAACCGCCCCCGGCGAGATCATCTCGTCGGGGGCGTTGCTTCTTCTAGAAGGGGGCGCTATTGCAGCGCGGCGAGCGCCTGCTGCGCGCGGGCCATGCCCGGATGGTCGCTGAGCGCCAACTGGAAGGCGGCGCGGGCGGCGACCTTGTTGCCAAGACCCTGATACGCCAGCCCCTGGTAGTAGTGCATCTCCTCGTGGATGGGCGCTGCCGCCAGCACCGGCTGCGTCAGCTCCAATAGTCGCTGCCAGCGGCCGAGCTTCGCCAGCGCCTCGAAATGCCCGAACTGATACCAGTAGAACCGCTTCGGCAGCCCCAGCGCGTAGCCCTTCTCGTAGGCGTCCAGGGCCTCTGGCGCGCGATCCTGCGCCAGCAGCGCATCGCCGAGCGCGAACCACGTCCGACCGTCGTTCGGGAAGCCCTCGATATTCGCCCGCGCCGCCGCCTCGGCGCGCACCCACATCTGGGCGTCGTCAGCGTCCGGGCCGAGAATCGCCCGCACCAACGGCGCCTGCTCCGGCCGATAGACCGGGATAAACTTGCGCAGGTTGTTGAACTCGCCCCAGCGCGCCTCGAAGTCCTCCCACGTCCAGCGTTGATCGGGGCCGTAGAACGAGTCGTCGAAGGTGACGGTGCCGCGCTCCTTGTTGAACCCGGTCGCCAGGCGATAGTGGCCCATGCCGCCATCGTCCAGCATCCACTGCTCGACGATCACGGGGATGTCGTTGCTCAGGAACCACATGATGGTGTCGCGGTTCCCGTTGACGCGCACCTGGGCGTCCAGCCCCTGCGACTTGATGTAGCCCACGATCTCGTCGGGGCTGACGTTCGAGTCTTTCGGGTTGGGCTTGAGCTTCGCGGCGATATCGAAGCCGCTCATGGTGATGCCGTAGTCGCTGATCGCCATCGCCGTCGTCGTCGGGCCGCAGTTGTTCCAGCCCTGGTACTGGTGCTTCACATCGAAGAGGTACTGCTTTGGCAGCAGCGGCTTGATGTTCACCGGCGCCGCGTTCGTCTCGCTGACGCGCTTCCGCAGCATGGGGTAATCGTCGTCCGGGCTAGGACCGGCAAACGCCGTCCCCACGCCGACGAGCATGAACAGGGCGAGCGCCGGCAGTATCCAACGCGACACACGAGAGAGCGACATGAAACCTCCGTCAGGGGAGCAATGCCTCAGCATACTGCTCGGCGCTATCGTGGACGTAGACCCAGGTGCCGAGATTATCGGGGGACGACTTCACGCTCACCTGGCCGGGCGGAAGCACCGGGCCACTCCAGGTGAACAGGAACTTGGCGTCTTCCGGCGTCAGGTTGACGCAGCCGTGACTGCGCACCTCGCCGAACTTGTCGTGCCAGTATGCGCCATGCAGAGCGTAGCTTTCGGTGAAGTACATCGTCCACGGGACTTCCTCAAGGATGTACGGATCGTGGTCGGCCCACCCGCCGGCCATGAACTCACCGATCTTCTTCTGGTAGATGTAGAATACGCCGGTCTTGGTCGGCGTCGGGTCCTTGCCCGTCGAGACCAGGGTGGCCCAGACGATCTTGTCGCCCTGGTAGGCGGCGACCGTCTGGTTCGTGAGGTCAACGTCTATCCACTTATCCTCAGGGCCGACGCCCGCTGGCCGCGTGGTCGTGCGCAGCAGGCGCAGGTCGCTGTTCGCCACCCACCCTTGACCGCCGACCTGGAGCCAGCCGCTGTCGTGGGCTGTGACGAACGTGGGCGTATACCGTTTCAACTCGCCGACCGCCGCCCCCGAAGGCCCCGGGCTGCTGTACACCGTCGCCGGCTCGGCGACCACCAGGGCGAACTGGCCGGTCTCGTTGCCTTTGAAGTTGTAGCCGCGCAGCGGGCTGATCTCCGCCTTTTCCGTGTCGTCGCCATAGACCCAACGGTCCGAGCCGACACGGTACCACGTCTCGCCGTCCACGATGCGCGTCTCGCGCACGCCCAGCCACGTGTCCCAGTTGTCCAGCAACTGGACGCGCTGACCGTTGGGCGCGCTCTGGGCATACGTTCGATTGACCACGCGCACCCAGCTCACGAATTCGGCCGGCCAGTCGGCAGCATTCGGCGTCTTGACGTCGGCGCCAGGGTTCGGCCCTGGATCCGCCAACGCCGGAACCGCCGCCAGCAGCGCCAGGACCCCGATCGCCATAATAAGCAGCCAGCGCCCGGACCAGTGTCGTCGCGGCATTCAGCGTCCACCCTCCCAGCAACCACCAGCAGCACGCGCAATATACAAAAAGTATATCGCCGCTGTCAAGAATAAGAGTCTAATCACGCGACAGACTTACAGCAAGTTCCGCGCCGTCGCACTGTGAAACTCTGATCTTAAGGTCCGAACGGACGGAGCAAGGTAGCACGGCGGGATGCCGTGGCGGGCGTAGAAGTCCTCCACCAGGGCGAGTCGCTCCGCCAGGGGTTACGCGCCCGCCGGCCCAGTTGGCCCACACCGAGTTGGCCCGCGACGTGGCACCGCCGTTGAAACGCAACCGCCAACTGTCCAGCGCCTGGACCACCTCGGCGGGCCAGGGATTCGCGGGCAGTTCCTCGATGAAGGTCACTGCGACCATTCTTCCGTCTCCCACTGTCATCTCTAGCTCCTCTGTCACACGCCGCGAAATCGCGCATCCTACCTTGACAAAAAAAAAACGCATGCCATACTGATTGCGCGGTGACGATTTGCTCACCGCAGGTCATGCTAACGCTCACGCCGAGAAAGGAGCTTCGCATGGTAGGGGGGATGGCCTGCTACAGCCCCAATTGTAGCCAACCTGTGTCGGGTCAGTGTCCGGGTTACAAAGGATCGTGTGGCCGCTTCTACTGTCGCACCCACTCCACGGGAACGCTGTGCGGTGTCTGCGCCGCCAGGCAGGCCGACGATGAAGCCGAGGCGCGCCGCGAAGCCGAGATTCAGCAGATGGTCGAGGAATACTCCGCCATCGCGGAGAGCCTTCAGCCCAAGGTCACGGCTACCAGTGTAGGGCGTGGCAGTGTGGCTCTGCTCTTCAGCCTCGCCCTCCTCTTCGGTGGACCCCTCATGTTGGCTATGTTTTACGTGGGGATCGCATATGGCTCTCTGCAGGCCCTGGCTTTTGGGAGCCTACTCGCGCTCGGTCTGGTTCTTATATACGGTGTGTACCGTCGAGCCAAGACGGATGCCCAGCGCGAAGCCGATCAGCGCAAGGCAGATCTCGCCCGATTCGAAGCCACCAAGCCTGGCTTCAAGGAATTCTATGTCCAATGGCAGAAGCACCAGGACGACGAGAAACGCGCTCGCAACGCGGCTTTGACGATGGCGCTGCTGGGTACCACCGTGAAGGCTGTCGGAGTCGGCTACAAGAAGCTCGATGAAAACCTTACCTTCGGGCCCAAGCGCAAGTAGAGTCTGCCCAGGAGGGCACAATGATCATCGTGAACGTGGTGGACAGTCGTGGCAATCCGGTTCGCGGCGCCCGCGTGCATATCAGCTGGCGCGGCGGCTGGATGGGAAGCGTCAGCGACGAGCGGACGGATAGCAACGGGCGGGCTTACTTCCGCTGGGAATCGGGCAGCGGCACGATCCTCGTCGACGGCCAGGAGGTCTTCGACGGGTATATCCAGGGAGAAATCACTGTCCTGTATCGGTACTAAGCAGGGTGCAGCCCGGCGCGACCGTGGCCCTCGATTGTCACCCGAGACGCCTCTTCAGCCGAGTACGTCTAGCTCGCGGCCGACGGCGGCGAACTGCTCCAGTCCGAACGCCAGGTCGTCCTGGCTGTGCGCGGCCGAGAGCATGACGCGGATGCGCGCCTGCCCCAACGCCACGGTCGGGAAGCCGATGGCGACGGCGAACACCCCGCGCTCGAACAGCCGCCGCGCGAACTCCTTCGCCAGCGGCGCCTCGCCAAGCATGACCGGCGTGATGGGCGTCTCGGTGCGGCCCGTGTCGAAGCCGAGGCGGCGCATCTCGGCCTGGAACGTGCGGCCGTTCTGCCACAGGCGCTCCACCAGCTCGGTCGATTCTTCGAGCAGGTCCACCGAGGCGAGCGCGGCGGCCGTGTCCGGTACGGTCAGGGCACTGGAGAAGAGGTTGGGCCGCGCGCGTGTGCGCACGTAGTCCACGAGCAGGCGCGGCCCGGCGATGAAGCCGCCGACGACGCCAAACGCCTTCGACAGCGTCCCCACCTCGACATCCACGCGACCGTGCAGGCCGAAGTGATCCACGATGCCACGGCCGCCGCGCCCTAGCACGCCCTCGCCGTGGGCGTCGTCCACCATGAGCAGACAGCCGTGGCGCTCGGCGATGTCGGCGATGGCCGGCAGCGGCGCGATGTCGCCATCCATCGAGAATACGCCGTCGGTCACAATCAGGCGGCGGCGGAAGCTCGTCCGCTCCTGGAGCAGCCTGTCCAGCGCGGCGGCGTCGTTGTGCGGGTAGACGATGATCTGCGCCCGCGACAGGCGCGCGCCGTCAATAATGCTGGCGTGGTTCAGGGCGTCAGAGAAGATGGCGTCCTCTTTGCCGAGCAGCGAGCCGAGCGCCGCCTGGTTCGCCGTGAAGCCGGATTGGAGGACGATTGTCGCCTCGGCGCCCTTGAACTTCGCCAGCCGCTCCTCCAACTCGACGTGGAGCGCCATCGTGCCGGCAATGGTGCGCACGGCGGCCGGGCCGACGCCATAGCGGTCCGTGGCGTCCTTCACGCTCTGCACAAGGTGGGGGTGATCGGCCAAACCCAGGTAGTTGTTCGACGCCAGGTTCAGGACGCGCTTGCCGTCCACGACGAGCCACGCACCCTGGGGCGACTCCACCGTGCGAATGTGGACGCGCAGCCCCTTGCTATCCAGCTCGGCCAGCTCGTCGGCCATGAAACGCAGCTTATCGGCAACCTGACTGCTCATGTGACCTCCATTCGGGAAGCGACTCATGAACTTCCACCAATTATCGCCGCACTCGGCGGGCGGTGGAGTTGGCACTCCACCGCCCGCCGGAGGCGCTGGCGATGGCTCTCCAGCGCCAGCACGATAGCTCTTCCACGCGAAACTGCGGAGCTACCTATCAGTCTCACTGCGGCGGGTAGAGAATGACTTTGCCCACCAGTTCTGTCGTGGATTTCATGGCCTGGAAACCGCTGTCGAACTCGGTGAGCGCGAATCGGTGCGTGATGAGCGGCCACAGGTCCACCGCGCCCGTTCCGAGCAGCGCCCGCATGCGGTACCACGTGTCCCAGATACGGCGGCCGTAGATGCCGCGCACCGTCGCGCCCTTCAGGACGAGCAGCTCCCCCCAGTTCACGCGGATGTCGCGGCTTGGCAGGCCCAGCAGCGCCGCCTCGCCACCGGGCCGCAACGCGCCGAAGCCCTGAGCGATGGCCGCCTCGTGGCCCGACATCTCCAGGAGTACATCCACCCCTTCGCCGTCGGTCAGGTCACGGATGCGCTGAAGCACGTCCGGGTCGGCCGCGTTGAACGCCTCGTCCGCGCCGAGCCGCCGCGCCATCTCCAGCTTCTGCGGGTTAATGTCGGTGATGTAGACGGCCCGCGCGCCCACGGCCTTCGCCACGGGAATCGTCATCAGGCCAATCGGCCCGGCCCCGGTCACCAGCACCGTCTTTCCGGTCACATCCTGGGCGAACACGGTGTGGACGGCGTTGCCGAACGGGTCCTGTAGAGAGGCAAGCTCCGGCGCAAGGTCGGCGGGATTGTGCCACACGTTGCGGGCCGGGACAGTCACGTACTGGGCGAACGCGCCGGGGCGATCTATGCCGATGACCTCGACACCTGGCGCCAGGTGTTCCTGGCCGGGGTGAACGTGGTGGCTGCCGTGGCCGAGGATGTGGCCCTCGGCGGACACGAAATCGCCGACGCGAAAGTCGCGCACGTCGGCGCCGCGCTCCACGATCTCACCGGCGAACTCATGCCCCAGGATGAGGGGCGGCTTGATGCGATGCTGGCTCCAGGCGTCCCAGTCGTAGATGTGAACGTCGGTGCCGCAAATAGATGAGGCCGTCACTCGGATGAGAACGTCGTCCGGGCCGGCGTGCGGGATTGGCGCTTCGACGAGAGTCAGGCCCGGCGCGGCTGTCACCTTCATGACGGCGACCATGGTCTCTGGCATGGCGCGATTCTCCTGTGAATCGAGCGTGTTGGGGTCAACGGATTGAAGGATAGCACAAACGCCCGACCAGGGCCAGCCTCTTTCGGGTCGAGGTTATCCATTATCTCTCTTTTTGCCGCCCACGCGCTTTCGTGGTAAGCTTTCGCCAGCGACCGAGTGTTAAACATAACCTCGCCGACTCGCGGGTCGGCTCTGGCAGGGGACTTATGGCGCGCGCATATCCGGGGCTGATCTATCCACACCCGGCATTTCCCGGCACCGCCGTTGACATCGAGGGCATGAGCCGCGAGAGCCTACGGCGCTACCTGCGGCTGCGGCTGCGGATCGTGGAGGGCCGCCTGCACTCCCTGGCGCGCGAGCGTGACTGGCTCAAGGAGACCGGCCGTCTCGCGTGGGGTGTGCCGGGCGCGGAGGGCGTGTGGGATGGCCTGCTCGAAATTGACTATCTGCACGCCATGCGCGAGGCCATTCTGGAGACGATGGAGACACTCTAGACGGCGCGGAGATGATCGCTCATGCACGCGAGCCGCTGGCGCGCCATATTCCTCTTTATGATCATGCTGACACTTCCGTTCTATTGCTGCGGTGGACTGCTTCTCGCCGTCCCCGCCTCGCTGCCGTTTGGCATTCCCGGTGTCCCGCGCCCAACCGGCGTGTCCACTCTGCCCACGGTCGCTCTGCCGCTGGCCGTCACGGCGACGCCGGGCGCTTCGGGCCGACCGACCGCGGCGCCAACCCAGGTTGCGACCGCAGCGCCCCGCCCCCCGACGGCGACGAGCGCCCCAGCGCGGCCGCCGGTCGCGCCACCCGTCGTCGTGCCGCCCGCGCCGACAGCGACCCCGGCGCCGGTGTTTCGGCCAACGGCGACGACGGCCCCGCCACCGCCGCCACCCACGGCGACATCCGCGCCGCCGCCCACCCAGCCGCCGCCACCCACGGCGACATCCGCGCCACCGCCACGGCCGGCGACGAACACGCCACGGCCCGCGCCGACTGCCGTGCCGCCTACCGAACCACCACCCGCCCGGCCGCCGACGAACACCCCGCGGCCGCTGCCGACGGCGACCAGCGGCGCGCCCAAACGTTGAGGCCGCCGGCAGAGGAACCGTGCATCGCTTTCAGAATCTATCACAACGTCAAAGAATGGTCTACAGCCTGCTGCTAGTCGTCGGCGCTATAACGGCCCTGCTCTACTGCCTCGGCATCGCCTCGCTCATCATGGCCCCGCGCCTGCTGGCCGCCAAACCTGTCGGCGCGACCGCGCCCGTGGTGCTGACGCGCACCTCGACCCCCACGCCGACGAGTACGGACACGCCCACGCCGGGGCCGACACTAACGCCCACCTTTACGCCGACGAGCGTCGAGCGCCCCGGCCCCACGCGCACGCTGGAGGCGACGCCCACACAGCAGCCGCTACCGACGAACACGCCGATTCCGCCGCCGCCCACGCGAACACCGATACCTGTGCCGAGCGAGGAGGAGGGAACGGCGGCCGACGGCACGCCAGGCGCGCCGCGTCCGCAACCACTCACAACGCCAGGCGCCCAGCAACCACCTCGTCCACAGGGCGGACAGCCTCAACCCGCGCAACCACCGGGTCAGCAGCCGCCACCGACGCCGAAGCGTTAGCCCGCCATCATCGTCCCGCGCACCGCAGGAGGACCGCCCGTGGACATCTTCGCGCTCCTACGCCGCCTCACCGAGACGCCCGGCATCCCCGGTCACGAAGGGCCGGTGCGCGCCGTCATCGAAGAAGAGATGCGTCCCCTGGTGGACGAGATGCGCACCGATGCCCTGGGAAGCCTGGTCGGCCTGAAGCGCGCGACGCGCCGCGAACCGAGCGATAGTCCCGCGCCGCGCATCATGCTGGCCGCCCACATGGACCAGATCGGGTTCATGGTCAGCGGCATCGCCGCCGGCGGTTTCCTGCGCATCGTCCCCGTCGGCGGCATTGACGAGCGAACGCTGGCCGGTCAGGAGGTGGCGGTCCACGCCGCCGAGGGAACGATACCCGGCGTGATTGCCACACGGCCGCCGCACCTGCTAACCGGGGACCAGGGCGGCAAGGTCATTGAGCTAGGCGACCTGTTCGTGGACCTCGGCTTGAGCGAAGCGGATGTTCGCGCGCGCATTGCCGTCGGCGATCCTATCACATTCCGCCGCCCCATGATCGAGTGGCTGAACGGACGTGTCGCCGGCCCGGCCATGGACAACCGCGCCAGTGTCGCCTGTCTCCTGGCGACGCTGGCCGCTCTCCAGCGCGCCCCCCATGCCTGGGATGTCTACGCTGTTGCGACCGTGCAGGAGGAGTTCGGCTTTCGCGGCGCGATCACGGCGACATTCCACATCATGCCCCAGGTCGGCATCGCCATTGACGTGGGCTTCGGCCAGCAGCCGGGCGCGCCCGATGACCAGACGTTCCCCCTCGGCCAGGGGCCAAGTGTCGGCTTCGGCCCGAACATCCACCCCCGGATTCACAACCGCCTCATGGCGACGGCGCGGGAGTACGAGATACCCGTTCACGTCGAGCCGATGCCCGGCAGCTCCGGCACCGACGCGATGGTCATGCAGGTCGCCCAGAGTGGCGTGGCGACGGGCGTCCTCTCCTTGCCGACGCGCTATATGCACTCCCCGGTCGAGACGCTCGCCGTCCGCGATATTGACCGCACCGCGCGCCTGCTCGCCCTGTTCATCAGCGACCTGGACGACGCTTTTGTAACTGCCCTCACTGACTGGTGAAGGAGCGGGGATGACGGATCGCCGCGCCATTCTGCTGGTCAACATTGCCACGATTATCTGGGCGACGAACATCACCCTGGGGCGGGCGCTGCGCGCCGACATCGGCCCCGTCACACTCACGAGCATCCGCGTCGTCGTCGCCGCGCTGTTTTTCGTGTGGCTCCTGCGCCGCCAGCTGAGCTGGCAGTTGTTTCGTGACTTGCGGCTCCTCTTCTTGATGGCCCTGACGGGCGTGGTCGGCTACCAGGTGCTGCTCTATTTTGCGCTGCACTACACGACAGCTGCCAACGCGGCCATCATCACGGCAATATCACCCCTGGCAACTATCCCGCTCACGGTCATCATGCTGCGCAGCCGAATCGTGCCCCGCGAGATTCTGGGCATGCTCATCTCCCTCCTGGGCGTCGCTCTCATCGTCGGCTTTGGCGCGATCACGTTCGGCCTCAATCTTGGCGACACGATCTCGCTGGTGGACGCGGTCATCTGGGCCTTCTACTCAGTGATCGGGCGGATCGCCATGCGTTCGCGCGAGGCGCTGCCGACCACCGGCGCCGCGTTTATGGTGGGCGTTCCCCTGGTGCTTCCGCTGATGCTGCTGGAGTGGACGGTCACGCCGCCTACATGGAATCCGACAGTGCTGTTGCTGGCCGTGTACATTGGCGTGTTCCCGGCCGCCATCGCCCTCCTGTGCTGGAACTCCGGTATCCGCCGGCTTGGTCCAGCGCGCGCCATGGCCTTCTACAACACGCTGCCGCTGTACACCAGCCTGCTCGGCTGGGCTGTTTTGCATGAGCATCTGGGCTGGACGCAGGTCGCCGGGGGCTTACTCGTATTCGCGGGCGCGATGGTGGCCGTCTGGCAGCCGGGCCGCGCGCCCTGGCCGCGCCTGGCGAAAAGCGCCGATTGAGGAGTTTGTGCCTATGCTGGTCAGCAATGAGATTGTGGTCGCGCGGCCCATCGCCGCCGTCTTCGATAGGGCCACGACGGCGAAGTACTGGCCCCAATGGCACCCGGCCACCGTCAGCGTCGCCGGTCAGATTGACCGACCGGCGCGGCTTGGTGATGCGATCATCGAGCGCGTGCAGCTTGGCGGCCGGCCCGGTGAGGGGACGTGGACGGTGGTCGAAGACGAGCATCCCCACCGCCTGGTCCTGGCGACCCGGGTGGGGATGGGCGATCTACGTATTACCTATACGGCGCAGGAGACGGCGGATGGGACGCTGTTCCGGCGCGACCTGGACTACCCCGACCTGGGGCCGCAGATGGCGGCGCTGATGCGCGACCAGTCGGAAATGGGTATGAAGCACCTGAAGGCGCTGCTAGAGCAGCTCATTCCGGCGTAGCAGCGGCGCTCATTCAGTGTCAGGCGAGCTGCGCCGCGATCTCCTCGCGGCGTGGGAATGATGCCTGCGTCCCACGGCGGGTGACCGACACCCCGGCCACGATATTGGCCCACTCGATGGCCTGGTCGAGGCTCTGCCCCTCGCCCAGAAACACCGCCAGCGCCCCAATGAAGCAGTCACCGGCGCCCGTCGTGTCTATCGCCTGCACCGGCGTGGCCGACACATGCCGCAGACTGTCCTGTTGCGCCAGGAGCGCCCCGCGCTTCCCCAGCGTCACGACAACCGTGCGCGCCCCTCGCGCCAGCAGTTGCTGCGCCGCCGCCGCCGCGCCGTCGAGCGTTGTGGCCGGAAGGCCGGTCAGCAGCTCGATCTCGGTTTCGTTCGGGCTAACAATGTCGCTCAAGGCGATTAGCTCATCGGGAATGGCCGCCGCTGGCGCGGTGTTGAGAATGGTCCGCGCCCCGGCGGCCCGGGCGATCCGGAACGCCTCGACGACGGTCTCAGTCGGCACTTCGAGCTGGCACACGACCACCGCCGCCGATTGGATGGCGTCGGCGGCCCGCCGCGCATCTTCTGGCGTGAGCGCGCCGTTCGCGCCGGGGCTGATAATGATGACGTTCTGCCCCTGGTCGTCCACCCAGATATCGGCGACACCTGACGCGCGTGTCTCGTCAACGAAGACGTACCGTGTCTCGATGCCCTGCGCCTCGAAATTCTGAAGCATGCCCTGACCGAAGACGTCCTTACCAATGCGCGTCACCAGCGTGACTTGCCCGCCAAGACGCGCGGCGGTCACGGCCTGATTAGCGCCCTTGCCGCCGAAATCGGTGCGAAATTCCCCACCGATGAGTGTTTCGCCGGGGCGCGGAAAGCGCGGCGGCCGCGAGAAGAGGTCGAAGTTGGAGCTGCCAACGACCGTGATGCGTGGACACGTCATGGCGCACCTCTCAGAAGACGACGCCAGAGCAGAGGATGATGTTCGCGTACGGCGAGAACTCGCCGGTGCGTATGACCGCGCGAGCCGAGCGGGTCTCGGCCTTGAACGCTTCGTGGGGAACCTCACGTATGGGGATGTTGGGCAGCATGGCCTCAATCGCGCTGTAGAGACCAGGACTGACCTGGCGCATCTCGGCGGCGACCAGGACCTGCTCGACCTTCAGCTCGGACAGGACCGCCGCCAGGGTCTCGGCAAAGCCCGGCACCCCCTCGCTGACGGCCACGTCAATACGCTCAACCAGGGGAGGAATAGGCAGGCCGGCATCCGCGACAACCAGGCGGTCGGTGTGGCCCATGCTGGCAACGACGCGGGAGATGTCGGGGTGGAGAAGCAGTGTTTTTTTCATAGCCGATACCGTCATGGGTGATTGGGCAGCCTCGCCGTTGAGGCTGCGCTGGCTATTCAGGCAGATTCGCGCACAACAAGACGTGTTGGTAGCAGATGGCGCTCCGGCGGCCGAGTCGGGTTCTCGATGCGGGCGACGAGAAGTTGGGCAGACAGCTCGCCCATCTTCTGCGTCGGCTGGGCGACCGTGGTCAGCTTCGGGATGGAGTACGACGCGAGGGCAATGTCGTCGAATCCGACGACGGCCATGTTGCGGGGGATGCGCAGGCCCGCCTCTTGCACCGCCGCCATCACGCCGATCGCCATCAGATCGTTGCACGAGAAGATGGCCGTAGGACGGTCGGGCAGATCGAGTAGCTCGGCCGCAGCGAGATATCCGGAGTCAGTGTGGAAGTCGCCGTAGACGAGAAGGGCAGGATCGAAGCGGATGCCGGCGTCCGCGAGCGCCTGGCGGTAGCCGCGCACCCGGTCGGCGCTCGGCGCGACTTCGTGGGGACCGGCGAGACAGGCGATGCGGCGGTGGCCGTGGTGGATGAGGTGGGCCGTCGCCTGTAGCCCGCCATCGTAGTTGTCTACCAGCACACAATCCACATTGAACCCCGGCATCTCGCGGTCAACCACCACCACCTGAATCTCTTGTTCAAGCAGCCCCTGAATGTGGTCGCGGCTTTCACCCGCCGCGACGAACACGATGCCGTCCACGCGCTTCTCAATCAGGACATCGAGGTAGGCTTGCTCCTTGCTCAGGTCGCCATCCGAGTTGCACAGGATGACGGTGTAGCCGAGGGAGAAAGCGCAGCTCTCGACGCCGCGCGCCACTTCAGCGAAGAATGGATTGGCTGCATCCGGGACTATCATGCCCAGGCTGTGGGTCCGCCGCCGCCGCAAGCTGCGGGCGACGCCGTGGGGCTGATAGCGCAGCTCGGCCATCGCCTGTCGCACACGTTCGGCGACCGAGGGGCTAACATAGCGCGTCTGGTTAATCACATGCGACACCGTTGTCGGCGAGACACCGGCACGGTGGGCAACGTCGACAATTGTCGGCATACCCAACCCTCCGTAAACGATTGCGCAATCGTTTTTGCTGTCTTCTATGATATACCGGTTCTCCGGGGATGTCAATAACTCTGTGACGCACCACGTCAAAAAACAAGTGGCGGCTCCCAGTGGGAAGCTGCCACTTGTCTTTGAAAAACCACCTCATCTAACCTTGTAGCGCCGACTTCAGTCGGCATCCCAAGAGCCGATTGAAATCGGCGCTACGGGTGCGAGGTTGCCCTGCTGGCGGTGGAGTTGGCACTCCGCCGCCAGCGGGTGCGGGGAGTCGGCCCTACTCCTCCAGCGTCGAGACGTCGCCCTCGGACATGCCGAGCGCGCGCGCCTTCAACACGCGGCGCATGATCTTGCCGCTGCGGGTCTTCGGCAGCACCGGCGGGAAGTAAATCTTGTCCGGGCTGGCGATCGGGCTGATCTCGCGGCGCACGTGCTGACGCAGTTCTTCGGCGAGGGCATCCGACGGCTGGAAGCCCTGGCGCAGCAGCACCCAGCAGTGGATGCCCTGGCCCTTCACTTCGTCAGGCAGGCCAATGGACGCTGCTTCCGCCACCGCCGGGTGGCTCACGAGGGCGCTCTCGATCTCCGCCGTCCCGAGACGGTGGCCGGAGACGTTGATAACGTCGTCAATGCGGCCGATGATCCAGAAGTAGCCATCGGCATCCTTGCGCGCGGCGTCGCCAGCCAGGTATGTACCAGGGAACTTGCCCCAGTAGGTGTTAATGTAACGCTCCGGGTCGCCGTAGATGCCGGCGAGCATGGACGGCCAGGGGTGCTTGATCACCAGGAAGCCTTCCTCATCCGCCTTGGTCGATTCGCCGTTCTCGTCCACCACGTCGGCCACGACGCCGGGGAACGGCCGCGTGGCCGAGCCAGGCTTCAGCCGGCGCGCCGGCGTCGGCGTGATCATGAAAGCGCCCGTCTCCGTCTGCCACCACGTGTCAATGACGGGGCAGCGGCCGTTGCCGACATGCTTGTGATACCAGCGCCAGGCCTCGGGGTTGATCGGCTCGCCCACCGTTCCCAGCACCTTCAGGCTAGAGAGGTCATGGCGCTTGGGCCACGCCGGGCCGAAGCGCATCAGGCCGCGAATGGCCGTGGGGGCCGTGTAGAAGTGGGTGATGCCATAGCGTTCGATGAGCTGCCACCAGCGGTCCGGATATGGGTAGTTGGGCGCGCCCTCGAAGATGAACGAGGTCAGGCCCAGGATGAGCGGCGCATAGACGATGTAGCTGTGGCCGGTGACCCAGCCGGGGTCCGCCGCACACCACCAACGGTCCTCGTCCCCGATGTCCCAGGCGTACTTGAGCGTCGCCGAGATGCCAACCTGGTAGCCGCCGTGCAGGTGTACCAGGCCCTTGGGCTTGCCTGTCGAGCCGGAGGTATAGAGCATGTACAGCGGGTCCGTCGCGTCCATGACCTCGGTCTCGGCGATCGGCGCGGCGATGGGCAGGCTCATCAGGTCGTGATACCAGAAGTCGCGGCCCGCTTCCATCGTCACCGGGTTCTCCGTCCGCTTGACGACGATGACCTTCTCGACGACGGGGCTGCGGCGAATGGCGGCGTCCACGATGCTCTTCAGATCAACAACTTTGCCGCGCAACCAGTTGCCATCCTGGGTGATGAGGACGCGGCTCTGCGCGTCTTCGATACGGTCGCCCAGGGCGTTCTCAGAAAAGCCGCCGAAAACGACGCTGTGAATGGCGCCGATTTTGGCGCAGGCCAGCATGGCAATGACAATCTCAGGAATACGGCCCATGTAAATCGTGACGCGGTCGCCCTTTTTGACGCCCATGCCGCGCAGAACATTGGCGAACTTGTTAGTCTCGCGCCACAAGGCGTAGTAAGACATGGTGCGCGTGTCGCCCGGCTCACCTTCCCAGATGATAGCCAGCTTATTCTTGCGCCAGGTGTTGACGTGGCGGTCCAGGGCATTCTGGACGATGTTTGTTTTGCCGCCGACGAACCAGCGATAGAAGGGCGCGCGGCTGTCGTCCAGCACCGTGTCCCACTTCTTGTACCAATCGAGAGCCTCGGCCTGCTTCGCCCAGAATGCCGGTATATCCTTGATCGATTCGTCGTAGAATGCGTCGGGGTCTTTGATGTACGAGCGCTCGATCACCTCCGGCGCCGGCTCGTAGACTTCGTGCTCGGCCTCCTCGATATCCAGGGCGCGCCGAGGCTCCAGAACCAGGTCAGTCATACTCCGCTCCCTCCTTGGGCTTCAGACCTATTGGGTCGTAGGGGGTATCAATGCCACAAGCCACATGGACCGCCGACCGCCTAACTCTGCATCTCCGCCTTCATCTCCTGCCAGGCGTGGCGCGCCTCCTCCACGGACGTCTCGTCCTCGATTGTACTGATATCGCCGGGGTCCTTGTCGAGTACGACCGCCTTGAGCACGCGGCGCATGATCTTGCCGCTCCGCGTCTTCGGTAGCATGTGGACGAACTCCAGGTCGCCGATCACCGCGACGGCGCCAAGCTCCTGGCGCACGGTGTCTATCAGCTCCTTGCGCAGCTCTTCAGACGGCTCGTAGCCTTGCTTGAGCGCCACGAACGCCGAGATGACCTCGCCGCGCAGCTCATCCGGTCGCCCCGTCACGCCGGCTTCCGCCGCGGCCGGGTGCTTGAGCAGCGCTGTTTCCACCTCGATGGTCCCCAGGCGATGTGCGGCAATCTTGATAATTTCGTCGGCGCGGCCAGCGAACCAGACGTAACCGTCCTCGTCCACGTGCGCCGCGTCGCCAACGTAGTACCAGCCTTCGATACGGCTCCAGTAGTCGCGGCCGTATCGCTCCGGCTCGCCCCACAGGGTGGGGATCAGGCCGGGGAACGGGCGGCGAATCGCCATGATGCCCTTCTCGCCAGCCGCCACCGCCTCGCCGTCGGAGTTGAGTACGGCGGCCTCGATGCCGGGCAGCGGCACGCCGGCCGAGCCGGGCTTGATCGGCAGCAGGCCGAGGCCATACGGGTTGCCGAAGATGGGGCCGCCGGTCTCCGTCTGCCACATGTGGTCAATGACGGGGATGAGGTCGTTGAAGACGTGCTTTTGCAGCCACTCCCACGCTGGCGGGTTTAGTACCTCGCCCGCGCAGAACACGCGCTCCAGCGACGACAGGTCGTGGCCCTGGGTCGGCCCATCGCCATAGCGCATCAGGAGGCGCACCGCTGTCGGCGACGTGAAAATGCCCGTCACCCCCAACTCCTCGACGATCTTCCACAGCAGGTCTGGCCCTGGGTAGTCCATCGCGCCTTCGAAGACGACTGTCGTCGCGCCGATGAGCAGCGGCGCGTAGACGATGTAGCTGTGGCCGACGATCCACCCGATGTCGGAGGTGGACCACCACACGTCAGTCGGCTTGAGGTCGAACACCCACTTACCCTGGCTGACAATCCAGACGGCATAGCCGCCATGCGTGTGGACGGCCAGCTTGGGCTTGGCTGTCGTGCCGGAGGTGGCAAGGATGAACGCCGGCTCGTTGGCCTCCATGTGGACATACTCGCCGCTATGCCCCTCGCCCTTCGCCAGGAATTCGTCCCACGTGATGTCGCGCCCCGGCGTCATCGGAACATTACCGCTGCCCCGCTTCAGGACGATCACGTGTTCCAGACCCTCGCCCACCATCGCCGCCGCCGTGTCAACGATACCCTTCAGCGGCACGTCTTTGCCCTTGCGGTAGGTGATGTCGGCGGTGAGGAGCAGCCGGGAGCCGCTGGCCCGCGTTCGGTCGGCGAGCGCCCCGGCGCCGAAGCCGGCGAATACGACCACGTGGATCGCGCCAATGCGGGTGGCGGCCAGCATGGCAATGATCGCCTCCGGCGAGGTGGGCATGTAGACGGTAATCCGATCACCCTTCTTGATGCCCATACCGCGCAGCGCCGCCGCGACGCGCTCTACCTCGTGCAACAACTGCGAGTAGGTAAACGTGCGGCGCTCCCCCCGCTCCGTGACGTAGATGAGCGCCGTCTGGTCGCCGTGCCCGTTCTTGACGTGCTGGTCGAGCGCGGCATAAGCGATGTTCGTCTCGCCGCCGCCGAACCATCGGAAAGAGGGGTAATCGGCCTCGTACACCGTGTCCCAGAGCTTGAACCAGGGTAAGCCTTCCGCCGCCCGTGCCCAGAACGGATCCGGAGTCTCAAGCGCCTCGCGTTGCCACCGCCGAACCACCGGATTGATCACTTCCATGTGCTGCCTCCTCCGCCTGTGGTGGGGTTGATTGTCGGGACCCTTGTGCTGGCTGTCTGGCCCGTCGCCGAAGCACAATGCTCGCCCGCTCTATGCGCCCTTGATTAAAGGGAAAATAGAGCATCTGTCAAATGTTGCTCCATCTTTGCACTTTGCTGTGCAGCGGGGGTGTGGGGGGCGGCGGCCCCCCCGAACCCCTCTCCCCCGCGTCGTTCGGGGGCGCAGCCCCCACTGAAGAAGGGGAAAGTGGGTAGTTTGGAGGGCTGCGCCCTCCAAGCCTCCCGACCAGACACAAAGTGCAAACATAGAGCAATGTTGGTTGCGGTCAACAGGCCCGGTGTGAGCGAGGAGTATACACTAACTCGGTCAAGTGGGCAAGGAGGCCAGTTGACAAGCATGGCAAAGCTCGTATACTGTGCGTCACGCTCGCGCCAGTGCAACGCAACCAACGGCATCGCTCTCGCAGCTACGGACTCGCTCGAGGTACGTATGGAAGACATCGCCCGCTTCCTGCACGAGCACCCGCCCTTCAGCCTTCTGCCGTACGACCAGGTGCGCCGTGTCACGGACCTGATACAGATCGAGTACTTCCCGGCTGGACACAACATCCTCGTCCAGGATGGCCCGCGCGCCGAGTTCCTCTACGTCATCCGTCGCGGCAGTGTGGACACCCTGCGCGAGGATGAGCAGGGCGTCGAGGCCGCCGACACGCTGGGCGAAGGCGAGATATTCGGCGCGAACTCTCTCATCCGTGGGACTCACGCCGTTCAGACAGTACGCACCCGCGAAGAGACGCTCGCCTACCTCGTCCCCGCCGCCACGTTCATGACCCTGCTCGACGACTACCCGGCGTTCGCGCGCTTCTTCGCATCTACGGCCGTCGAACGCCTCGGCTCGACCCTCCAGGCCCACCAGAGCGCCTCGCCGGAGTTGTTTCAGACCACGTTGCGCGAGCTGGTCCACCGCGCGGTCGTTACTATCGCGCCAGACGCCACTGTCCGCGAAGCCGCGCAGAAAATGCGCGCCCAGAATATCTCGTGCCTCGTCGTGGAGAGCGTCCCGCCCGGCATCCTGACCGACCGCGATCTGCGCAACCGCGTTGTCGCCGCCGGGCTGAGCGACTCGACGCCCGTCCACCAGGTCATGACCAGCCCGGCGCGTACGTTGCCCGCCGAGAGCCTGGTGTTCGAGGGGCTGCTCGGCATGCTCGAGCGCGGCAATCACCACTTGCCGGTCACGGATGGCGGGCAGATCATCGGCCTCATCACGCACACCGACATTCTGCGTCACCAGAGCCGCAGCCCGGTGTTCCTGGCCCGTCAGCTCCAGCGCGCGCGCAGCATCGAAGATCTGCGCGCCTACGCCGACCAGGTGACGGCCACGGTGACGACACTCCTGCACACGGGCGCGCACGTGAGCGACATCGGCCGCGTCGTCGCCGTCGCCCACGACCGGCTCGTCATCCGCCTGCTGCGCGACGCCGAGCGAGAGCTGGGCGAGCCGCCCGCCCCCTACGCCTGGCTCGTGCTCGGCAGCGAAGGGCGGTACGAGCAAACCCTGCGCACGGACCAGGACAACGCCCTCGTCTATGCCGACGAGGCCCCGCCCGAGGCCGAGGCCTACTTCGCCGCCCTGGCCGAGCGCGTCGTCGCCAACCTTATCGCGTGCGGCTTTCCCCCCTGCCCCGGCGAGATCATGGCGACCAACCCGCGCTGGCGACAACCGCTCCGCGTCTGGCAGCGCCAGTTCCGCGACTGGATTCTCGCGCCCGACGAGCAAGCGCTGCTCCACGTGGCAATCTTTTTTGACTACCGCCAGGTCTGCGGCACATTGGATGCCGAGGGTGCGCTGCGGCCCATCACCGACCTGGCCCGCGAGCAGCAGATTTTCCTGGGTCGCCTCGCCAGCGCCGCCCTGCGCCACCAGGCTCCGCTCGGTTTCTTCCGCCAGTTCGTGACCGAGCGCCACGGCTCGCGCCGCGACCTGCTCGACCTGAAGCTGCGTGGAACAGCGCTCATCGTGGACCTGGCCCGTCTCTTCGCGCTCGAATCCGGCAGCGCGGCCACGAACACCCTGATGCGCATCCGCCTGGCCGCCGCCAGCGGCCTGCTGAGCGACACGGGCGCCGATGACCTCGCCGCCGCCTTCGAGTTGCTCAGTCTCCAGCGCCTGCGCCACCAGGTCGCGCAGATCGCGCGCGGCGAGCCGCCCAACAACGTCATCTCCATCGCGGAGCTAACGCCGCTGGAACGACGCCAGATCAAAGACGCGCTGCGCGTTGTGGAAACCGTCCAGCACAGCGTGGCCCTGAAATTCCGCACCGTGCTGATCGCCTGAGGAAGGGTAGCGTGGCTAACGGCGCCGGCGCTCGCTGGACCTCCTTGTTTCGCCGCCCACCACCGCGGCCGGACTTTGTCCAGGTCTACCTGGACGCGCCGCGGCCGGATGGAGAGCAGCCGTGGCGGCAAGCGCCCTACACGGTGCTCGATCTTGAGACGAGCGGCCTCGACACGCGCCGCGACGCCATCCTCGCCATCGGGCTGATTGATATCGAGCATGGGCGAATCAGGCTGGGGTCCGCGTGGCAGACTCTGGTGCAGCCGCCGGCCGGCATGGCCGTGGCCTCCCAATCCATCCGCATCCACGGGCTGATGCGCAACGATCTAGCGAAAGCGCCGCCCCTGGCCGACGTGCTGCCGCTGCTCCTGGAACGCCTGCGCGGCCGAGTCCTCATCGTCCACGTCGCGGCGGTAGATATCGCGTTCCTGCACCGAGTCATGCGCCAGGCCTACCATGTCGGACTGCGCGGGCCGGCCATTGACACGGCGCGGCTGGCGGCAACGCTGCATTACTACAAGCGGTTCAGCCGCGGCTCGGCCGAGCAACCGCCCACCGTCGCGCTGCGCGCCCTGGCCGAGGAAACAAACCTGCCGGTCTACCCAGAACACGACGCCCTCAACGACGCCGTGACCACAGCGCAGGTCTTTCTGGCGCTGGCGACGCGCCTCGAACGCCACGGCATCGCCACACTGCACAGCCTTGTGAGGGCTGGCGAGTGCGTGCGCTAGGGCGCTAGACGGCGCGTTTGACAAGTAAAAGACCCTTTGGTATACTCCGTTGCCTCGGATTGACGCCTTACCTAACGGGCGTTTGTTTGGCGCGAGCCTGAAGGCGCGCCGCTGAAAGGCCCATCTGAGGACGACCACCAGCTCAGCAAAGGAGGCATTATCGAACACATCAGACTGGACCAATGACGGTTTTGGCCTCGAGCTCGCTACGTGGAACAGATCGCGTTGCCCTCGAAACCCGCTCTGCATCGGGGGAAGCAGAGCAACCGTTGTATCCCGCAAGGAGGGACCCTATGGCTCAGTCGGCAGGCACTTTGAAGGGCGCGACGAAGCAAGAGCAAGACGCGCCAGGGACATCAGCGAGACCTGAATGGGCCGCCATTGAGGCGGACCCCGATTTCAAGGCGCTGGTCGCGGCGAAGAGGCGATTCGTCATTCCAGCGACGATTTTCTTCATCGTCTACTACTTCTCGCTCCTGATTCTCAACGGTTACGCTCCCCAGCTCATGGACCAGCCGGTCCTCGGGCCAATCAACCTGGCTTTGGTATTCGCCATGTCGCAGTTCATCATGGCATGGATTGTGGCATACCTCTACATTCGGCGGGCTAACGTCTTCGATTCCATGGTCGCCAAGATTATTGCCAAGCTGAAGGGAGGGCGGTCGTGAACCTCACCCTGGTCATCTTTATCATCTTCGTAGCGATCACCCTCGGCATTACCTATTGGGCGTCGCGACGAACCCACACCGCTAAGGAGTTCTACGCCGCCGGCCGCTCGATCAGCGCCTTGCAGAACGGCATTGCCGTCAGCGGCGACTACATGTCGGCCGCGTCGTTCCTCGGCATCGCCGGCCTGATTGCGTTCAACGGCTACGACGGCTTCATGTACTCCGTCGGCTGGCTCGTCGCCTATCTCACCGTGCTGCTCCTCATCGCCGAGCCGCTCCGCAACGTCGGCAAGTACACCATGGCCGACGTGCTGGCCTACCGGCTCAACCACCCGTCCGTTCGCTCGATGGCTGCCATCTCGACCCTTACCGTCAGCCTGTTCTACATGATCGCCCAGATGGTCGGCGCTGGCTCGCTCATCAAGCTGCTCATCCCCCAGATTAGCACCAACCTGGCGATTGTCCTCGTCGGCGTGCTGATGATCGTCTACGTGGTCTTCGGCGGCATGCTGGCGACCACCTGGGTGCAGATCGTCAAGGCCGTGCTGCTGATCGCCGGTACCATCCTGCTGACCATCATGGTCATGGCCCAGTTCGGCTTCAGCTTCACGGCCTTCTACGAAGCCATCGCCAAGCTGACCGCCACCTACTGCTGGCAGGGCGCCCCCGTGAACGGTGTCTGTCCCAACGGGCAGCCGCCGATCACGACAAACTACACCCAGCCGGGCATCCTCTATCACGGCCCCTTCGGCTCCCTGGACCTGATCTCCCTCGGCATGGCGCTCGTTCTCGGCACCGCCGGCCTGCCCCACATCCTCATGCGGTTCTACACCGTTCCAAACGGCAAGGCCGCCCGCAACTCCGTGTTCTACGCCATGTTGATCATCGGCTCCTTCTACATCATGACCTACTTCCTGGGTAACGGCGCGGCGACTCTGGTCGGCAAGGCCAACATCCCCAACAGCAACATGGCCGCTCCTTTGCTGGCGCAAAAGCTCGGCGGTGACCTGTTCCTGGCCTTCATCAGCGCCGTCGCCTTCGCCACGATCCTGGCGGTCGTGGCCGGGTTAACCATTGCCGCCTCGTCCGCCTTCGCCCATGACCTGTGGCTCATGGTCATCAAGAAGGGCAAGGAAGACGAGCGCGAGCAGGTCCGCGTCGCTCGCTACACCGCCCTGGTGGTTGGCGCCCTGTCCATCATCCTGGGCATCATCCTCCAGAACGCGAACGTGGCGTTCCTCGTCGGCCTGGCCTTCGCCGTCGCGGCGAGCGCCAACGTCCCGGCGCTGCTGTTTTCGCTCTACTGGCCGCGCTTCAACACCGCCGGCGTGCTAGCCGGCATGATCACGGGCATCGCGGCGTCGGTCCTCCTGATCCTGATCAGCCCGACGTTCATGGGCCCCAACGCCCCGTTCCCGCTCACCAACCCCGGCATCGTGTCTATCCCGCTCGGCTTCCTGGCCGCCTACCTCGGCACAGTCCTCTCCAAGGCCGAGAAGCCCGCGGAGGAGAAGTACGGCGAGCTGGATGTCCGGGCCAACACGGGCTTGGGCGCCGAGGTGTAACTCCCCGCGCACGAAGGGCCGGACCTCACCCGGCCCCTGGTGCGCCCTACGGGTCATGGGTTCGCAAGACCGGCGTCGGCTTCGCCTAAGCGCGAGACGGCCCGCTCTTGCGAACCGACTCTCTGTGGAGAAAGCTCAATCTAGCGCATGGCTTCTGCCGCCACCCCCATTTCGCCTGCCAGTACATCCCTCCCCGGCCCGCGCCTCCCGTGGCTTATCGCCGCGTTGGCAGCCGGCACACTGCTCGAGTGGTACGACTTCTACGTCTTCGGGAGTCTCGGCCCCATCCTGGCGAGCAAGTTCTACGCGACCGGCACGCCCGTCGGCGACGTCATCGTCTGGCTGGCGACGTTCGCCGTCGGTTTTGTCGTCCGCCCGTTCGGCGCCCTCGTGTTTGGCCGCGTCGGCGACCACACCGGCCGCCGCTACACCGTCATCGTCACGATGGCGCTGATGGGTCTGTGTAGCGTCCTCGTCGGCCTGCTGCCGACCAGGGAAGTCCTCGGTCCGGCCGCCGGCGTCCTCCTGATCGTCCTGCGCGTCGTCCAGGGTCTCGCGTTAGGCGGCGAATACGGTGGGGCCGCTACCTACCTTGCCGAATGCTCACCCCACGGGCGGCGCGGCTTCCTCACGAGCTGGCTCCAGACGACGGCGACACTGGGGCTGTTCACGTCGCTGTCTGTCATCCTCGTGACCCGACTGGTCCTGGGCGAGGTGGCCTTCGCCGCGTGGGGCTGGCGCATCCCCTTCTTCGTGTCTGGCGTCCTGATTGTCGTCGCCCTCTATCTTCGCGCGCGCCTGCACGAGTCACCAATGTTCGCCCGGCTGAAGCGCGCGGGCGGCACAGCGCAACACCCGCTGCGGGAGAGCTTCGCCGATCCCGTCAACATGCGCCTCGTCGCTCTCGCCCTGTTCGGAGCGACGATGGGCCAGGGGGTCGTGTGGTACACCGGGCAGGTCTACGCGCTCTATTACCTTCAGGCGGTACTCAAGGTCCCGCCGGTGGACGCGACCGTCATTGTCGGCGTGGCCCTCGTCGCCGCCGCGCCGCTGTTCGTCGTGACCGGCTGGCTGTCGGATAAGGTCGGGCGCAAGTGGATCATGATGGCGGGGATGCTCCTGGCCGTGCTGACCTACTACCCGATCTACCAGGCAATGGGCCACTTCGCGCCCCGCAGTGGCGACTATAATCCTTACGTCCTCGGACTGCTCGTGTTCGTCCAGGTCGTCTACGCGGCGCTGGTGTACGGCCCTATCGCCGCCTGCCTCGTGGAGCTTTTCCCGACCCGGATTCGCTACACCTCGGTCTCCCTCCCCTACAACATCGGGAACGGCATCTTCGGCGGCCTGGCGCCGCTCATCGGCCTGTCGCTCATTCAAGCCACCAACAACGACTACGCCGGCCTGTGGTACCCCATAATCGTCGCGCTGATTTGCGTCATCATCGGCGCACTCTTCCTGCCAGAGACTTTCAGGGTCAACCTCGAAACGGTCCAGACCAGCAGCAGTGGCACGCCCGCTCACCCGACCGCCATGCACTAACGGAGACAGCCATGTTCAAGTCCATTGTCATCGCCATCGCCCCCTCGGACTCGGCCAACAAGGCCCTGATACTTGGGGCTGAGCTGGCTCGATTTTGCGGAGCTAGAGTCACCCTCGTCCATGCCGCGGCCCCATCGGACGCCATAGCCCCGGCGGATGCGGCGCTGTTCGGGGAACCGCCGATTGCCTTCTACAGCGGCGAAGAGTTCGAGGAGTCTCGGACACTCCTCGAAGGGGCAGCACAGACCATCAGCGACCTTCACCCGGATACCAAAACCCTGGATACACGGGCGGGTAGCCAGATCTCCGATTTCGCCAAGAACATCGGGGCCGACCTCATCGTCATTGGACGCCATCACCATGGCTTCTTGGGCGACATGTTCAGGCATGGCTTGAGCCGCAGCTTGTTGGATCACTCGGACATCCCCGTGTTAATCGCCGAGTAACGAGCCGCGACATTCTTTGACCCCCACGTGAGCCTCGTGTATGATTCGCGTGGGGGTGGTTTCGGCCCGGTGGCCGGCCCGGTCTTCAAAATCGGTGGCGCGGCGTGAAGCGGCGCGGTGGGTTCGACTCCCATCCATCCCCGCCTCCCCCCTTTTCTAACGACAATTGAAAACGCGCTGGATCACGACAGGCGCGAAAAGGACGCGAAAGACGCGAAAGGAAGTCGCCCAGCGCGTGCCTTTCGCGTCCTTTCGTGGCCTTCGTGGTCCGCAGACTCATCTCCCGCGCCGCTCATCTGAAAATAACCCTGGGCGGTCATTGCGAGACCCCCATGCCCGTGGCGGCCGGGATGCTTCGCCTCGCTCAGCATGACAGCATGACGTGAAGTTTCCGCGAGGCTTCGCTGACGGCTACGGCGCATCCTCACGGATGCAAGTTGCGTCCCCGTCTCCTGTAGTGCCGACTTCCAGTCGGCTCTCCACAGCGCACGGCATCGTCGTTGCCCGGCGTCGCCGCCGATTGAAATCGGCGGCTGGTATGGTCAAGCCCCCTCAAGGGGGCTTGGATGGGGAGAACGTCGCCTAGCCAGCCTGCTTCAGCAGGCTTTGCCCTTTCAGCCACCGACTTGAGTCGGTGGCGACGGTGGGCGACGAGGCGGCCACGGAACAACGTTCATAGCAGGTCCTCATGGACGTGCGTCCACCACCCGACGGATGACAATCGCTGTTACCCCGAACGCCGTAAGGGCACGCTGCGGCGTTGTTGCGAGGCGGGCCTTGCCCGCCGAAGCAATCTCACGCCCTTGTGATAGGCTTTATGTGCAGCACCAGAGTGCGTTTCACCTCGCGTAAGGCCCCTTCGCCGTCCTATCGTCCTGCTCAGAAACTTCACGCCCTGCTGTCATGCTGAGCCGAAGGCGAAGCATCTGGGCCGCCGCAGTCCAGACCCCTCGCTCCGCTCGGGGCGACAGCCGACGTTTCTTGTGTCGGCGCATGCCGCCACACGGTATTGGGGTCTCGCAATGACGCCGCAGCCTGTGTTATGAGAGAAGGCGCGGCATGAGGGGCCGCTGCTGACGCTTGACTTTTCGCACATTTGTGCTATACTATACATCGAAACGAGTGTTCGGGACAGCATACGACTTCAGGAGGCGCTGACATGACACGAGAAGAATTGCTGGAGCTGGCCCGGCGAACCCCCGATGTGGGCAGCTCCAAACACGTGGACTTCGTGGATTACCTGGTACCCGTTCAGGCGACGCGCCAGGTCAACGGCGAGTGGACGACAACCGAAAGCGCGTACATGACCGTCGTCGGCAAGATTGCGATGGCGAACCAGGACCACCGCGCCCAGGGCAAGCGCCTGAATTTTGAGGATCCGGTGGTATTGGTGGACAACGACGAGCAGCTGACGCTGATGGTGGTGATTGACAGCGACATCTACGGCCGCCGCCACGGCATCGCCACGTCCCGCCGCCTCGACGGCAGCAACGTCGAGCGCGAGTTCCCGTGGGAGGTGGCGGAGACCTCGGCCCTGGGCCGCGCGCTGACCTCGATGGGCTATGGCGCGCTGGCCGGCGCGGGCCTGGCCTCGGCCGAGGATATGCAGCGGGCGACGGAGGCGGAGACGCCGCCGGCCGCCGAGCGGCAGATCGCCGAGCCGGGCGTGGCCAAGTTCGTCCACAACGGTGGGACGCGCACCGGGGCCGCACCGGCGGGTGGGCGGCGCGTCTCCCGCGTCTCGCGCTACCAGCACGACAAGCTCATCGAGCTATATCGCGACGTGTACGGGGCCGACGCGGAAAGCGCCGAGGTGGGCGTGGACGCCATGTTCCAGCAGGCGTTCGATCACGGCCTGGACGAGGCTTCTTACAATGAAGGCGCGCAGATTACGGCGCGCCTCCTGGCCCAGCAGCGCCAACTGCGCAACAATGGCGCGGCGGCGGCCAGCTAAAGTTACCTTCTTGCCCACGCAAGAACAGGGGTCTCCCATCGCTGGGAGGCCCCTGTTCCTTGTGCAAGTCCTGTCGCAACCATGCTGGCGGTGGAGAGCCATCTCCAGCGCCTCCGAGGCGCGGTGGAGTTGGCACTCCACCGCGAGCGGAATTCGGCGACGATTCGGCGAGGTTCTTCCGTCGTTGTGGAGCTGCGGGGAGCGACTGGAAGTCGCCACTACATCGGAGTCAACATCAGGCAACGGATTCCAGGTGCGACGTGTCGTTGACGCAGATGACCATCGGCCCGTTCGGGCCGTACTCGATCACATTCAGCGCCGCGTTGTTGACCATGAAGCGCGTCACGTGGTCGTCGGGCAGGCTCAGCGCGTGCGCGATAGCCACGCGCACGATCACATCGTGGGTGACGACGGCGACCATCTGCCCCGGATGCGCCGCGACGATACGCTCGAAGGCGCGCAACCCGCGCGCTCGCACGTCGGCGTAGTGCTCGCCCTCCGGCATCTGCACCTGCGCCGGCCGCGTCAGCCACAGCTCCAGCAGCTCCCCATAGCTCCGCGCGACGTCGGCCTCGGTCAAGCCCTCCCACTCACCGTGGTGGATCTCCGCCAGGTCGGCGTCGGTTTGCGGCACCAACCCGTGCGGCTCGGCGACGGCCTGCGCCGTCTGGAGAGCGCGGCAGAGGGGGCTGGCGTAGACCGCCGCGAGGGGCGCGGGGCGCAGGCGCGCGCTGATGGCGGCCGCCTGCCGCTCCCCTAGCTCGCTGAGCGCAATGTCCTGCTGCCCCTGGATGATGCCGGCCTGGTTCCACAAACTCTGCCCGTGACGAATCACGAGCAGCCGCGTTGTGCGCGTTGTGTCGGACGAGAATCCCAGCATGTCACCCCCTGTGACGCGCTAGACCTGCACCAGGCGCACGTTGTAGATAAGCCCTGAGTTCTCGAGCATCTCCAGCGCGCCCTCCGGCAGCAAGTCGTCCAGACCGAGAATCATGATCGCCTCGCCGCGCGGCTGGTCGCGGCCAACCTGCATGAACGCGATGTTGACGTTGGCCTGGCCGAGCATCGAGCCGACAGTGCCGATGACGCCGGGCTTGTCGCGGTTGTGGCTCACCAGCAGGCTGCCTTCGAGCACGATGTCCACCCAAAAGTCGTTGATGCGCACCAGGTGCGCTGCGCCGCGCGCGACCGTTCCCGCCACGCTCTGCACGCCCTGGTTCGTCGTCGCTTCGATAGTTACCAGCGAGGTGAATTGCCTGACGTACGGCGTCTTCTCCTCGATGACCTCGATGCCGCGCCGCCGGGCGATGAGCGCCGCGTTGACCAGGTTGATGCGCTCCTCCGACAGCCCGCCGAGCAGACCGCGCACGACGGCCGCCTTGAGGGGCGTTGTGTCGTAGTCGGCCAGCTCGCCGCTGTAGGTCAGGCGCACCCGCGACAGGCGGCCGCCGGCGACCTGGCGGTAGAAGCGGGCCAGGCGCTCGGCCAGGTCCAGATACGGGACGAGAAAGTCGAGGGTCTCGGGCGAGACGAGGGGCGCGTTGACGGCATGCTCCGCCGGCCGCCCCGCCAGGACCGCCACGATCTGCTCGGCCACGTCCCGCGCCACCCCCACCTGCGCCTCGACGGTGGACGCGCCCAGGTGCGGCGTCGTGATGATCTTCGTGTGCTGGCGGAACGGGTGGTCGGCGGGCAGCGGCTCCTGCGCGAACACGTCCAGCGCGGCTCCGGCCAGGCGGCCGGCGTCCAGCGCCGCCACCAGGGCCTTCTCGTCTACCAGGCCGCCACGCGCAACGTTGATGAGGCGCGCGCCGGGCTTCATCTGCGCGATGGCCTGCGTCCCAATCAAGCCGCGCGTCTCGTCGTTGAGGACGGTGTGCAGCGTCACGAAATCGGACCGACGCAGGAGATCCGGCAGGTCCACGAGCGTGACGCCCAGGCGCTCGGCGACATCCTCGGCGACGAAGGGGTCATAGGCTACCACCTGCATCGCCAGGCCGTCGGCGCGGCGCGCCACCTCCTGACCGATGCGCCCTAGCCCGATGACGCCGAGGGTCTTGCCGCGTACCTCGGTGCCGATGAACTTGTTGCGGTCCCAGCCGCCGTCGCGCAGGGTCGCGTTGGCTTGCGGGACGTGCCGCGCCAGCGCCATCATCAACGCGATGGTGTGCTCGGCGGCGGCGATGGTATTGCCGGTGGGCGCGTTGACGACGACGATGCCCCGCCGCGTGGCGGCTTCGACATCAATGTTGTCAATGCCGACGCCGGCCCGCCCGACGACCTTCAGACGCTCACCGGCGTCCAGGATCGCCGCCGTCACCTTCGTCTCGCTGCGCACCACCAGGGCATCGTAGGCAGGAATGAGCGCGATCAACTCCGCCTCTGACTGCTTGAGGCAGACATCCACCTCGGCGTGCTCCTGCAACAGGGCGACACCTTCGGCGTCAATGGGGTCGGCGACCAGGATGCGGTTCATCGTCGCCTCGCTGAGGTCCGATACAAGGAAATGGTCGTTGAGCATATTCCACCCTTAGGCTGTGGCCGGCTGGGCCATCTCCGCCTTGAGCGCGGCCAGCACCAGATCAATGTCCTCGTCGTTCACGTAGCCCAGGTGGCCGATGCGGAACACCTGCCCGGCCAGCTTGCCCTGCGCCCCCGCCAGGACAACGTTGTGCGCCTTCTTGACGCGCTTGCGCAGCGCGTCGGCGTCCGTTCCCGCTGGCGCTCGCACCGCCGTGACCGTGTTCGAGGCGTAGCGCGGGTCCGCGAACAGCGTGAAGCCAAGCGCCTGCACGCCGTCGCGGGTCTTGTCGGCGACGCGCTGGTGCCGCGCCAGGACGTTGTCCACGCCCTCTTCCAGCAGGATGCGCAGGCCCTCTTGCAAGGCGAAGTAGGTCGTGACGGCCGGCGTCCAGGGGGTCGCGCCTTCCTCGGCGGCCTTCTTGGCCTTCTTCAGGTCGAAGTAGAATCGCGGCATGCGGGCGTTGGCATATGCCCCCCACGCAGCCTGGCTCATGGTGATGAATGCCAGCCCAGGCGGCGCCATCCAACCCTTCTGCGAGCCTGTCACCAGCACGTCCACGCCCCAGGCGTCCGTCTCCAGCGCGACACAGCCGGCCGAGCTGATGGCGTCCACGATGAGCAGCTTGCCCGCGTCCTTCACCGGCGCGGCCAGTTCCTTGAGCGGGTTGGTCACGCCTGTTGAAGTCTCGTTGTGGGTGATGAAGACGGCCTTAACGTCCGGGTTCGCCCGCAGCGCGTCCGCAACCTGAGCCGGGTCGGCGCCCTGGCCCCACTCGTAGTCGAGCGGAACAATGCTCGCGCCGTAGGCGGCGGCAATGTCGCGCAGGCGCTGGCCGAAGTAACCGATGGACACCGACAGTACCTTGTCGCCGGGCGACAGGGTGTTGACGACAGCCGCCTCGAGGCCGCCGGTGCCAGACGCTGTCAGCAGCAACACGTCCTGCTGCGTGCGCAGGAACACCTTCAGCCCGTCAACGATCTCGGCTTGCATCGCCGCGAACTCGGGGCCACGGTGGTTGATCATCCGCCGGTTCATCGCCGCGTAGACACTCGGCGGCAGCGGCGTGGGGCCGGGAATGCGCAGGTTAGGCTCGCTCATGAGGGTCTCCTTGTTGATTGCAGACATGACAAACGGGGCGACATTGGTGATGCCGCCCCGTTGCGCTTCACTGGATCAGATACGTCCTATAGGCCGTCTTACCGGGGTGGGCGTCCACCGCCGTAGCCGCCGGAGGAGCCGCGTCGGTCACCGCCGCGATCCCCGCCACGGTCGCCGCCGCGGTCACCGCGCGGTGGGCCGCCGCTGGGGCGCGGCGTGCGCGAACGCTGGTCGCGCTCGCGGGCTTCCTCGGCGGTCAAGCCTTCGAGGACGGCCGTGCGCGAGAGGCGCACCTTGCCGTCGCCGTCTATGTCAATGATCATCACCATGATCTCGTCGCCCAGCTTCACCACGTCCTCGACCTTGTTGACGCGGGTGGGGGCGAGCTGCGAGATGTGGACAAGCCCGTCCTTCTTGGGCAGGATTTCCACAAACGCGCCGAAGTCGGTGATGCGAACCACCTTGCCGGTGTAGATCTTGCCGATCTCCGGATCCTCGACCAGGGCGGTGATGCGGGCGATGGCGGCCTTCGCCGAGTCGCCGTCGGCCGACGCCACGAACACCGTGCCGTCGTCCTCGACGTCAATCTTGGCGCCGGTCTCCTCGATGATCGCGCGGATCGTCTTGCCGCCGGGGCCGATGAGCATGCCGATCTTCTCAGGGTCAATCTGCATCGTCGTGATGCGCGGGGCGTAGGCGGACAGGTCGGGGCGCGCATCGGCGATCGTCTGGCGCATGATCTCCAGGATGTGGAGGCGCGCCTCCCGCGCCTGGGCCAGGCCCTGCTGGAGAATGTCGTACGTCAGGCCCTTGATCTTGATGTCGAGCTGGAGAGCGGTGATGCCGTCGGACGTGCCGGCGACCTTGAAATCCATGTCGCCGAGGTGGTCTTCCATCCCCAGAATGTCGGTCAGGATGGTGTAGCGGCCGCTCGCCGGGTCCAGCACGAGGCCCATAGCGATGCCGGCGACCGGGGCCTTGATCGGCACGCCGGCGTCGAGCAGCGCCAGGGTGCTGCCGCACACGCTTGCCATCGAAGTCGAGCCGTTCGACGACAGAATCTCCGACACGAGACGAATCGTGTACGGGAACTTATCCTCGGGCGGGATGACGGCGCGTAGCGCGCCTTCCGCCAGAGCGCCGTGGCCGATCTCGCGGCGCTTGGGGCCGCGCATGGGCAGCGCCTCGCCGGTGCTGAACGGCGGCATGTTGTAGTGGTGCATGTAGCGCTTGCTCTCGTCCGCGCCCAGGCCGTCGAGCGTCTGCTCTTCGCGCGGCGTTCCCAGGGTCGCCAGCGTGAGCGCCTGCGTCTCACCGCGCGTAAACAGGCCGGAGCCGTGGGCGCGGGGCGACAGGCCCACCTCGCACCAGATGGGGCGGATGTCCTTCGGGCCGCGCCCGTCGGGACGCACGCCGCTCAGGATGCGCTCGCGCACCTGCTGCTTGAGCTGCTCGTCGAAGACGGCCAGGGTCTCCTTGCGCTCGCCGGGGTCGTCGGCGTCCACGATCAGCTCGTCGCGGATGAGGTCAATCGCCTCGTTGCGCTGCTCCTTCGTCTCCGACTCGCTCAGGGCGCGCTCCAGGCGATTGTCGAGCTTCTCGGCCACGCGCTTGCGCGTCGCGTCGCTCAGGTCGAACGTGCGGTAGTCGCGCTTCGGCTTGCCAAGCTCGGCCTGCATGTCCTTCTGAAGCTGGATGACAGCCTGCATCGCCTTGTGGCCGGCCTCGATGGCCTGCACCATCAGCGCCTCGTCAATCTCGTCCGAGTTGGCCTCGATCATCAGGACGGCGTCTTCCGTGCCGGCCATTCGTAGATCGAGGGTACTCTGCTCCAGCTCGCTAACGGTCGGGTTGAACACGAACTCGTCGTTGATGCGGCCGACGCGGATGCCGGCGATGGGACCCTGGAAGGGGATATCGGAGATGGTCAGCGCGGTGCTCGCGCCGATAATCGAGGGGATGTCTAGCAGGTTCTCGCGGTCCGCCGAGAGGGACGTGATAACGATCTGAACGTCGTTGCGGTAGCCCTTCGGGAACAGCGGGCGCAGCGGGCGGTCCACGAGGCGGCTCAGGAGAATGGCGCTCTCGGTCGGGCGACCTTCGCGGCGGAAGAAGCTGCCGGGGATCTTGCCCGCGGCGTACAGCCGCTCTTCGTAGTCAACGGTCAGCGGGAAGAAGTCTATGCCCTCGCGCGGCTCGCGGGAACTGGTCGCCGTGACCAGGACGACGGTCTCGCCGACCTGCACCGTGACGGCGCCGCCGGCCTGGCCGGCGAGCTTGCCCGTGCTAATGCGGAGTTCCTTGCCGCCAATCTCGGTCGTGAACGTGCGCTCGCCATGCGTCCCCCTGTCGAGGTGGATGATACTCGCCTCGGCGGCGGCGCCGTTGTTCGTCGTTGTCTCTTGCATTGCTACCTTTCCTCCAATGATACTCTACCACATTCCGGCACGTGTCGTTCCAAAATGCGAGCCGAGTGACGGTCTCCGGCGCGGACCTGTGGGTGAGTGGAGGTCAGGAGCTGGGAAGTGAAGCGAACCGGCCGGTTCGACCCACTCTCCAATTCCTGTACCTCCGAGGCTGCCCTGCAGGACTCATGCCTTCAGGCTAGGCCCATCTCCGGAGCGATTGAGACGTTTTTTGCACTCCCTGCGGCGCTGCCGCGAAACAAAAACGAGTAGACCGGGCCTCAAGGCCACGCTACTCGTTTTGTCAACATCTATCCGACCTGTGTTACTTCCTCAGGCCAAGCCGCTGCAGCACCTCGCGATAGCGATTGTTGTCCTTCTTGCTCAGGTATGCAAGGTGGCGGCGACGCTGGCCGACGAGCTTGAGCAGGCCACGGCGTGAAGCATTATCGTGTTTGTGTGTCTTGAGATGCTCGACGAGTTGATTGATACGCGTGGTGAGCAGGGCTACCTGGACCTCAGGCGAGCCGGTATCGCCGTCGTGGAGATGATACTCCTGGATGATAGTCTCCTTCTCGGTCTTGCTAAGCGACACCTGGAAGCCTCCTTCACGGCAGAACTGGGCGGTGCAAACGCGCCTTTTCCTTCTGGGGAGGAAGTATACACCATAAGGCCCTGATGTGCAAACTTTCCGAGTCCCAACGGACAGACAGTCACACACTACAGGTAAATTGGCGCTGACAGAAGCTCGCACAGAGTCGCCACGGTGGCCGCTACATCGTCCATGTCCACCATCTGCGCTGGCGTGTGGATGTAGCGCGCCGGGATGCTGAGCGCGCCGGACGGCACACCGGCCCGCGTCGTGTGCATGGCGTAGGCGTCGGTCGTCCCGAAGTAGCCAATGTCGAGCTGGTAGGGCGCGCCCGTCCGTTCCGCCGCCGCCTGGAGCGCGCGCCGCACACCCGGATGCGCCACCAGTCCGACGTCCTTGACCGCGATCGCCGTTCCCCCGCCGAGGCGCGCCGTCTCCGGCTTCCCCCTCGGCGTGTCCGCGACGGGCGTCACGTCCACGGCAATGGCGAGGTCCGGCTCGAGGCCATACGCCGCCGGGCCGGCTCCCATCGCGCCGAACTCCTCTTGCACGCTGAACACGGCGATGAGGGTGTGTGGGCTGTCGCCGAGGTTGCGCAGCAGCTCAATGAGCGCGGCAACGGCGCGGTCGTCGAAGTTCGGCGCGACGACACGCCGGCCCAGACGGACAAAGCCCTGGCGGAAGACGGCGACATCCCCGACAGCGACGGGACAATCGGCGCGGCTCGTCGCGCCGAGATCGAGGAACATCCCAGCGGCGTCGGGTTTGTCGTTCGGCAGCGGCTTACCTTCCGCGCCGAACACGCCCACTGCCCCATTGGCAAAGACGGCGTGCGCGCCGAGCAGGGTATTGGGGTTGACGTAGCCGACGTTGGTGAAGCGGGCGAAGCCGCGCTCGTCAATCTGCGTGACGATGACGCCGATCTCGTCCATGTGCGCGGCGATGAGCACCCGCCGACTGCCTTCGCCGCCGCGCCCGTTGCGAATGGCGATCAGGTTGCCCAGGGCGTCCACGCGCGCCTCGTCGGCCAGGCCGGCGATTTCCTGCTGCACCACGGCGCGGATCGCGCTCTCATTCCCGGATGGGCCGTAGGCCGCGCTCACCCGCTCCAGCAAATCAATCATGGTGTGACCTCATCCATCGTCCGCAGCGTCTGCGCCAGCAGGGCCGCCGCCCCGTCGAGATCCGCCGGGCGCATCAGCGACGCTGCCGTGTGGGCGTAGCGCACCGGCAGGCCGACGAGCGCCGTCGGAACACCCGTCTGGGCGACGTGAATCACCCGCCCCTCGCCCGCTTGCGCCCCGCGGGCCGCCCGCTGAACCGCAACGTTCGCCGCCTCGGCCGCAGCAGTGAGCCGCGCGACAAGCGCCGGGTGCGCCAGAAAGCCGTTCTCGCTCAATGTAATCACCGGCCCCAGGCCGACGCGCACCGGCGGCTCGTCGCCGTCTCTTCGGTCGCGCTCGTCCACGGCGTGACCATCAATAATGAAAGCCGCGGCGCGACGGCATACGCCGCGATTGCGCCCCCCGCGCCCCCACGCCCTCCTGGACCGTGAACACCGCGTGGACATCGCAAGGATAGTCGCCGGCCAGAAGCGCCGCCAGAACGGCGACGCCGGCGCGGTTGTCCAGCGCCTTGCCCTTGACGAGCGCTCCCAGCGGCTCGAACGCCGTGTCGAAGACGGCGTAATCGCCACGGCTGACGGTGGCCTCAGCCATCGCGGTTGTCGGCGCTCACGTCAATCGTCAGGTCATCCATGTCCGGGATATTCTTGCGGCCGTCGGGCGATGTCAGGTGAAACGGCGTGACGCCGATGACCCCCGGCCAGGCGCCCCACCCGATGCGCACCGCCTGCCCAATCAGCGCGCGCCTCGACACGCCCTGCCGCCTGGAAGCGCAGCCGGCCGTTGCTGTCCACCAGGACGATCATCAACGCTGGCTCGTCCATGTGCGCCGTCAGCATCACGCGGGGCGGGCGGCTCGCTCCGACGGGCGTCGTCGCGCGCTTGACGGCAAAGAGGTTGCCCATCGTGTCGGTACGCAGCTCGTCCACGCGCTCGCGCAACACTTCGCGCAGAATGTCCCGCACCGGCCCCTCAGCGCCCGGCGGCCCGTCCGCCTGCGACAGCCGCCGCAGTAGCTCCATGTCCAGTTGTGTCACCATCATCCCCTCGACGCTCCCCCAATCCGAGTAGCTCTATTCTACAGCAGTTCTCCCTCACCCCCTAACCCCCTCTCCCATGCAGGGCGAGGGGGAGAAAGAGGAGACGCGGGGTGTTCTGACTAGCGAGAGAGGCGCGACGCGATCAGGCTGCCGTAGGCGCGGATGCCGGCGGCGCTTGGGTGGATGCCGTCGCCGGCGAAGTACTCCGGATGGTTGACGCTGGCGTTGTACCAGTCCACCAGCGAGGCATTCGGGTACTGTCCACAGCAGGCCGTTGTTGCCGTCCTGCCAGCTGCGTCCCGCCTTGATGTTGACGAACACGACGCGCCGCCCGCCGGCCAGTCGCATGATCGTGTCGAACTGATCAGCGGTGAACGTGCCGTTCGTGCCGATGTGAATGAGAATCGTGTTCCCGAGCGCGCCGGCCGCCGCCTTCGCCTGCAAGACGGCAATGGCCGCGGACACCTGCCGGCCGACCGCCGCGTCAATCGTCACGTTCCCCAGGTCGCGGCGCAGCTCGTCCGACGCGCCGAGCATGATGGAGTCGCCGATGGCCGTAATGCCGCCCCCCGACGCGACGGGCGCGGCCACGGGGGCGGATTGGGCGGGCGGGGGCGGCGGGGGCGGCGGGGCGGCGCTGCCGGCCGCTACCCTGGACAGCGTGAGGTACGCCGCCAGCACCCAGCCCGCCTGGCCGTCAGCGGCGCGAACGTAGAACCAGTTCCCCTCTGGATTCTGCCCCAGCACCGTCAGCCGCTCCCGCACGGCAACTACGCGCCGCAGGGCGAAACCTGTACCCGGCCCAGCGCGCATGTTGAGTACGGTCTGCGGGACAGCGACGATGACAGAGGATTGGTCGGCGAGGGGCGCAGGCGCAGGCGCGGGTGTCACATCCGCCGACGCCAGCCAGGTCTCGCCGACGAGGACACACACCACAGCGGTCAGGAGTGCGAGGAACAGCAGGAGCAGCGGCGGCACGGCGGAGTCAAGCCACCGGCCGCGCGAAGAAACGAAGCGCCGCATGACAACCTCCGGGATAAGTCCAACAACCGGCAGAGAATTCAGTAGACCATAACGACAGTATACCACAACCGAGCATCAAATAGCAAGAGGTAGCAGACTAAACCCCGGTCTTCCCGTTTTCTGCCCGCGCCTTACACTCTTCCATGTAGGCGCGGAGAAGTGCATTCATCCGCGTCTGATACCCAGGCCCCTGTTGCTTGAACCATTCCAAGACATCGCGGTCGAGGCGCAAGGTGAGTTGCGTCTTGGTATGCGGCTTCAAGCCGCGTTTGACGACGGCCCTGGCAAACATCTCAAGGGTCACCTCAGGCAGATCAGACAGGTCAATATCCTCGTCGGACATCGCATCCAGGCGTGAGAAGTCAGTGCGAGATACGTTCGAAATATGCTCGTTCTTCATGTCGTGTCGCTTTTCTAGCGGATATGATCCGAATAGTGTCTTCGTATTCGACAAAGACTATTGCCACTGCGCGCCCTCGGAGAAGTCCAAGAGCAACAAAGCGCGTCTCGCCGTAGTCGAAGCGGTCGTCCTCAACGATGACAGTATCGCCTTTGAAAACCTCTGGCACATCGAGAAAATCAATGCCATGCTTGTGGATGTTCGCCTCGCGTTTGGCCTCATCCCACTCGAATGACGCATTCATGCTTCACGCTCATAGTGTAGCTACAAAATGTAGTGCCGTCAAGACAAAATGCGGCTACTCCCGCGCGGCATCCGGCCCCAAGATCGCCGCGCGCATGCGGTGCTTGAGGTACGCGCCGTCGCGGGGCGGCAGGACCATCGGGTCGTCGGTCATGGCGACCTTGACCACCGCCAGCAGCAAGTCATCCCGCGCGTGGATGTCGTCGCGCAGCGCCGCCACGTCCTCCATCTCGCGCACCGTGTAGGCGTGGGGGAAGCCGCAGGCGCGCGCGACCGCCGCCAGGTCCGTGTCCAGCGAGGTGTGCGTCGGCTGGCGGCCGGTCTCCCCATAACGCTCGTTGTCCAGCACGACGATGCGCAGGTTGCGCGGGCGCTGCGCCGCGATCGTGGACAGGCTGCCGAGGCCCATCAGCATCTCGCCGTCACCCGTCAGGACGAGCACCGTGCGCGCCGGCTGCGCCAGCGCCAGGCCCAGGCCCATCATCGCCGCGCCGCCCATCGCCCCCCACAGCGGAAAATCCAGCGGGCTATCGCCAACGCTCGCCACGTCCCACGCCGTCGCCCCCAGGCCCGCGATCACCAGCAAGTCTCCCCGCTCCCGCAGCAGCGCCTGCGCGACCGCACGTCGGTTCAGTGTTCCCTGGGGCATCACTTCTTCTCCGCAAATGACTTGCGATCAGGCGCTGGGACAGCAGCACGGCGACGGCGCAGTAGCTATCGAACGCGAGACGCGCCGCCGCGTCCACCACCTCGCCCACCTCGGCCGGCTCGCTCGCCCGGTAGACCACCAGCCCCATCGCGTCCAGCACTCTCGGCGTCGCCTGGCCCATCGGCCCTGCCACGGGTTGAACTCGCCGTACTCGCCGCGCATGGTGACCAGCGTCAGGAAGGGGAAGCCGCACGTCTTCAGGAGCGAGAACATGTTGACGCAGTTCCCGACGCCGCTCGACTGCATGAGCAGCGCCGCCCGGACGCCGCCGAGGTACGCGCCGGCGGCGAACGCCACCCCCTCTTCCTCGGTCGTCAGGGACACAAGGCGGACGTCAGGATCAGCTTCACACAGCTTCAAGAGCGGAATGTGTCCAGCGTCGGGGACATAGGAAACCAGCGCAATGCGCTGGCGCTTGAACACGTCATAGATGTCATTCGCCCAGTGGCGAGGGGTATCCATTGGGGGGCCTCCAGGTGCGGGAGCGAGATTGCGGCGTAGTCTAGCGCATCCCCAGTGGAAGAAGCAAGACCCCGTAGCGCCCATGCTACGGGGTTTGTGTTTGCTCGCCCGCTGATCCAGAGCCGCTCACTCCTCCAACAACAGCGGGCCACCAGCGCGGATGCTGCCGACTAGCTCCTCTAGCGTTTGCGGCTTGAACTTGAAGAAGTCGTCTTGGGGTACTTTCAGGTACTCCCACGTCACGCCGGTCAACTCGGTCGCGTCCTGACACCACTGCCGCGCTCGCGTCTCCTTCACCGCTACGTCCAGGTCTTCGCGGCCCTTCGGCTCTAGCAGCCAATGCACGCCGCTCGCATCCCGCGCCACAAAGTCCGGCTCGTAGTAACGCAGGTTCGCCTCGGCGTCCAGGTACTCGATGGCGAGGTTGGGCGTCAGGTTGCCGACGTTGGAGAAGGTCACCACATCCGGCGCTTTCGCCAGGAAGTGCGCAAAGGCCATCTCGAAGTCATTGGCGCAAGGGGTGACGTTGAAGAGCGTCTTGCCCACGTCGGCCACCTTGCCCGACCAGGGAAACGGCGGCGTTGTGGAGAGCCAGCGGTGCTCGCCGTCCACCACCACTTCCCGCTCTTCCGTGAGGCGGGGGCGGAGGAGCTTCAGGAAGACGCGCTCGGTGAAGGCAAGGACGTTGGAGCGATTGAGGGTTTGCAGCACGACTTTGCTATCCAGGTCTACGTCCTGCCCAAACGCCTTCTCTCTCAGGAATTGCTCGATTTTGGGAACGAGGGCCGCGAATTGCGTCGGGAGTTTGAGAGCCTGGGCAATGATCTGGGCGTAGAAGGCGATGATTTCCCCCGACGTGTGTGCCTGGGGCATCTGATACTCGCGGCTCACGATCACTTTGTCGTCAATCACGTCGCGCCCTTCGTAGGTGAAGCTGTCGGGCGGGACGACGGACATATCGAGCTTGAGCGGGTAGCCGAGCTTGACTTTGCCGATGTCCAGGTCATCAATGACGTGGCGAATGTCCTTCTTGCGCTCTACTCGTGGCGTTAAGACCGGGATGGCAATGTCGTAGTCGTCTATCCGCTCCGTCACCACCTGGATCGTCCGGATCACCAAGGCCGTCTTCTTCTTGCCGTAGTCGAAGGTATCGAGCTTGAGGCCCTCTTCCTTCTCCAGGTCAGCGACCACCTGCATGAAGTTGTCGTTGCCGATGATGTCTACATGCTCGTAGTAGTCGCCCTGCCCGCGGAACATCAGACGCAGCCCACGCCCGACCGCTTGCTCCGGTAGAATGTTGGCCTTGGCGCTGAAGGGACGCAAGCCCACAACCACCGTGACGTTGTTGACATCCCACCCTTCCCGCAGCATCAGGACGGAGACGATGCACTGCACCCCGCTCGTGTCGTCGTCTACTTCCCGCGCCGCTCGTCGGGCATCCTCCAACTCGTTCTTGCTGATCTCGCCGGTCTTGTTCGTGTGGATGATGAGCAGCTTGTCGCCCTCGAAGTGGCCGGGGTACTTCTGTCGGAGCCAGTGGGCCACGTCGTCGGCGCTCTTCGTGTCGTAGAGCATCAGAAACAGGATGGGCTTCTTGCCGAGGGACTTGAGTTGGTCTTTGTATTCGAGCCAGCGTTCGACGGCGGCGACAAGATAGCCCTCGAAGCGAACGGAGGCATGGTCGCTTTGCGCCTCGGTAATGCCTTGCGCCACGCCTTTCAAGGGGCGCTTCACCACCCGGTCAATAATCGCTTGCTTGAGCGGGTAGTCCATGACCGTCCAGTTGAACAACTGCCCCGTAGCATCACGCGGGGTGGCGGAGAAGTCGAGTTGCGCCGTCAGCCCCCTGGCGCCGAGCTTGTCATGCAAACCAGTAATCACACTACTCCACGCGCTGCCGGGGTCATGGGTGTGGTGGGCTTCGTCGTTGATGACGAGACAGTTCCCCCGCCGCGCAATCCGGTCTATGAAGCTCTCCACCGGCTGCAACGTCGCCGGTGGCGCTTTGCCGAGCAAGTCAGACACCGGGTTATCGTCCTCGTCCGCCTCGCCCTTGTCGTAAAGCTGTTGGATGTTGGTCAGGTAGAGCGCGCCTTCACTCCGCATCCGTTCCGCGTCTCCCCGCACATACACGTCGAAGTCCCACTCAATCTTGAAGTCGCGCGGGATGATCGGGTCAGACTGGAAAATCCGCCCCCCCTGGAAATCGGCCATGAGGCGTTCGAGGACGATGACGTTGGGCGCGATGAGCAGGAATGTTGTGGCGTAGTCGTCACCTTCCCCTCGGACGGCGTTGAAGTATTGCCACGCCATTGCCAGGGCCATCACCTTCGTCTTGCCGCTGCCGGTCGCCATCTTGAAAGCGTAGCGGCCAAAGTCATCGTTCGGCGGGAGGGCGATCTTCTGGCCCTTCGCATACGTGAGCAATAGGTCGCCGCGCCGGTGGATGCCCTTCACTTCCCAGAGGTAAATCAGCGTTTCAATCGCCTCGCGTTGGGCGTCGTAATACTCGAACTTCGCGCCGTCCCGCAGCCGGTGGTCGTTCTCGAACCACCACGCCAGCAGACGCCTGGTCGTCTTGGTGACGCCCGGCCGCCCCTTTGCCTGCCACTGCGCCACTTCCTGCCGAATCGCAGGGACGCAAGGGGCAGTTCGCAGCCGGGTAGCCACATCCAACAGACCGGGTTGTTGGGGGTCGGCGATAGTCTTCTTGGCCATTTGTACTCCATTTCAACGCAAAGGCGCTAGGGGACATAGAACTCAACCCTTGCGGCCTTGCGACTTGGCGTCATTGCGTTCCAAATCTCTTAACGCAATGGCGCAATGGCGCAGAGGCGCTAAGGGAAATAAGACATCGGCCTTTTGGCTTCCCGGCGTCTTTGCGTTCTGACCTTCTTGGCAGCCTGGCGCTTACTCCTCCAGGCCGTTGACCACACGGTGGATACCGCCCCGGACGTGGCGCTCGCCGAAGTTGATGACCAGCGCGAGTTTGAGGTCGAGCAGGCGCAAGTAGGTCAACGCCTGCGCCTCGAACACGGGCTGGTACTGCGTCGTGGCCTTGACTTCGACGACGACCTTGCCTTCAACCAGGAGATCGAGACGCAGCGGCGTTGCCAGGTGACAGCCCTTGTAGACGATTGGGACTTCGAGTTGGCGCTGCACGCGCAGACCTTGGTGAAGTAATTCGTAGCACAGCGCCTCTTCGTACACGCTTTCTAGTAGCCCCGGCCCACCGAGAGTCCGATGCACCTCAAGTGCGGCGGCAACAAGGTATCGGCTGATCTCATTCTCAGTCACGGTAGGGTCCTTCTCAACGCAAGGCCGCAAGGACGCAGCGGCGCTAAGGGACATGAATGTTCAGACTTCTAGCGTCTTTGCGTCTTTGCGTCTTTGCGTTCTAATGTTTCAACGCCAGGGCGCAACGGCGCTAAGGCGCTAAGGGAAGAACAGTTCTCAATCTTGTAGCGCCTTAGCGGTCCACCGCGACCTCGATCGTCTTCGTCGTGTCGTTGCCGAGGATGTCAATCACCTTGACCTGGACTTGATAGACGCCCGGCGTCTCGTACTGGTGGACGACGCTGGTGTGGAGCGACTTGTCCTTGCGGGTGCGGTAGCTCTGCCACTGGTTGTGGAAGGTGTCACCCTTGAAGTCCCAGTCCACGGCCCAGTAATCAATCCAGGCGTCCCACTTCGTGATCTTGCCTCGGACGTCTTGCGGCACATACTCTAGGGGCGGGATGAAGTTGGTGAGCTTCAGGGTGATCTGGCGGCCGGCGACGTGGCGCTCCAGGAACAGCGCGGCCAGCTCGAAGAATTGAATGTCGCCCTGCTCGACGGCCTTCTTTTCCAGCACCTCGCGGGGGATGGTCAGGAAGCGCAGGTCTACCCCTGCCTCCGCCGCCTGTTGCCGCGCCGTCTCGTTTAGCTCGAAGGCGAAGTCCCACCCTAGCACGTCTATGCCGCTGTTCTTCGCGCCGGTCTTGCCCAGGCTCTTGCGCCACTCGATGATGAGGCTTCGCACGTCGGCTAGGGTGACAGGGCTATCCACCGCGCCGACATGAACGACGCGCCCGCCTTTGACCCCATGCAGCCAGGTGTAGCCGCTGAGGGGTTGGGCGTGGTACAGGTCGAGGATGAAGCGGGTGTAGCGGGCGACCCGTTGCGCCGCGTTCGGCCCGAATTCGTCCGCCTGCCACAACTGGCGCTCGTACTTGCCGAGGTTCTGGACGACGAACGGCTTGACGTTGGGGATGCCAAGCAGACGCTTGCGGGTCGTGTGAATGGCAAAGCGTCCGAGGTCACAGGTAATCCAGCGGCGGTTCAGCTTCTCCGCGACGGCGGCGGTTGTCCCGCTGCCACAGAAACAGTCGAGAACGAGATCGCCTTCGTTGCTGCTCGCCTTGATGATGCGTTCAAGGAGGGCTTCGGGCTTTTGGGTGGGGTAATCCACCCATTCGCTCTCTGCGCTTCTCTTTGACATACCACGAAGGAAGCTAATGTCCGTCCAAATAGACTGAGCAGGAACCCCAACACTCTCATCAAGGTAACGCTTTTCATAAACTCGCCCACTGCTTGAGTAACTAAGTCTCCCCTCACCCTCTAGACGTTGCATCACGTCTTTCCGATAGGCCCAGTGCCTCGCCGCTGGAGGCAAATGCCCCCGCCACTCATAATGGGCCTCTGTCCCTAGACGCAATCCCGGCGCACTGATGTCCGCCTTGTTGTATCGCCGTGTGCTTCCTGCCCTTATGAGTTGCCCTTTACGATTCACTGTATCGTGTTCCACACGTTCTTCGTTTGTGTACCAAGTGTCTGCTGTTTCCTCACTCAGGGGAATGAACTGCTTGTTAAATGTCCCTTTTTGGCTTTTCCTGAAGAAGAATATGGTGTCGTGAACAATACCATATGTCTCTGCTGAGCTTTGTGCATCTTTTCGCTTCCAGATGATTTCTGTGTCGAAAGCTTCTGGTCCGAACACTTCCTCCAGCACAAGCCTGATGTGTCCGCTAACGTGCCAGTCACAGTGTACGTAAAGGCTTCCATCCTCGGCCAACAATTCGTACAACAAGACAACAGTTTCGTAGAACCACTGTAGGTAACTGTCTAGTCCACGTCCCCATGTATCACGGTAAGCCTTCTGTTCAATCAGGGAAGGCTCTTTCGTGAACATCTCGCCTTCGATTTCTACAGTAAAAGAGAAGTCGGCGCCCGTGGCGAATGGCGGGTCAATGTAGATCAGGTTGACCTGGCCGGCGAACTCTGGCAGGAGGGAGGGCAGAACGTACTTCTTGTCGCCCCAGATGAGCCGGTTGCGCCAGTCCGAAGGCCGACCGACGCTGAAGAGGTCGAGCATGCGTTGCCGTTCCTGGGCGCTCTCATTGACGGTTTCGACGCTCTGAAACGGGAGGGCCACGCGCAGCGGGCTAGAGCGCGTGCCATCAGCGTTGTACTTGCCATCCCAGCGGAGTTCTACGGGCATAGGCGGTTCCTCTGTCAATTATGAACGAATGGCAGTGTTGTTCGTTACGGCCAGGGTGACAGGGAGTATATCACAGGGGGGGGCGGGTGGCGAGTCCGAGACCGGCGGGGTCGCCGCCGCTGTGGTGGACAGGGAGAAGACCCTGATCCATACTTAGCCACGGGAGAACAGCAGCATGTCCACCACGACCAAGAAGCGCGACACGCGCGAGGACAGGCATGAGGCGGTGGAATCCTCCGCCATGGACACGCCACCCATTTTCGCCGAGCGCATGCGGCGCCTGCTTGGCCCGCAAGCTGAGGCCTTCCTCGCCAGCCTCGACCGCCCGCCCTTCACCGGCCTGCGCGTCAATACCCTCAAGCTCAGCCCCAACGCGCTGCGTGATCTTGTACCCTGGCCGCTCGACCCCGTGCCGTGGTGCGAAGCTGGCTTCATCGTCGCTGGGGAGGGCCAGCCTGGCCGCCATCCCTACCACGCGGCGGGCCTGTACTACGTGCAGGAGCCGTCGGCGATGGCGCCCGCGCAGGCCCTGGCCCCGCGCCCCGGCGAGCTTGTCCTCGATCTCGCGGCGGCGCCGGGCGGCAAGGCGACGCAGCTTGCCGCGCTCATGGGCGACAGCGGCCTCCTGGTCGCCAACGAGGTCGAAGCCTCGCGGCGGGGGCCTCTGGCGGCCAACCTTGAGCGGTGGGGCGCTCGGTCCGCAGTCATCAGCGGCGAGTGGCCGCAGCGTCTGGTCGAGCGATGGGGCGCGGTCTTCGACCGCGTGCTGGTAGACGCGCCGTGCTCAGGGGAAGGCATGTTCCGCAAGTCCGAGGCGGCCGTGGCGCAGTGGAGCGAGAAGCTGGTGCAGGGGTGCGCCCTCCGCCAACGCAATCTCCTCGCCGCCGCCGCGGCGCTGGTTCGCCCCGGCGGTTCCCTGGCCTACAGCACATGCACGTTCGCACCGGAGGAGGACGAGGACGTCATCGCGCGCTTCCTCGACACCCATCCCGACTTCGCGCTGGAGCCGATCCACCTGCCCGCTATCGCCCGGGGCCGCCCGGAGTGGGCGACGGCGAACGTTCGCGCCGAATTGGCCGGCGCCGCCCGGCTTTGGCCGCATCTCGTCCCTGGTGAAGGGCATTTCGTCGCGTTGTTGCGCAAGGTTTCCGGGACGCTCGCCCCGGCGCGCCCGGCTCACTCGCCGCCCGCTCCTCGCCCGGCGGTGCGGCTCTGGCGCGAATTCGCCGCTCGCCTGGCGGCGGATCCGGCGGCCGATAGGCCGCTGGCGCTCCACGGCAGCCGGCTCTATGCTGTCCCCGACACGTTGCCGCTAGACGGCTTGCATGTCGCGCGGCCCGGTCTGTGGCTAGGCGATGTTCGGGGGGATCGGTTCGAGCCGTCGCACGCCCTCGCCCTCGCGCTCCGGCCAGCCGAGCTTCGCGGCGCGGCGCTGCCGATCCTTGACCTGGCCCCAGATGATGCCCGCCTCGCCCGCTACCTGCAGGGACATCCCCTGGAGGAGGCGGGTGAGGCGGGCTGGCTTCTTATCACTGTGTCTGGCTTTCCGATTGGCTGGGGCCGCCGCGCCCAGGGCATCATCAAGAACGCTTACCCGAAGGGGCTGCGCTTCCAACCATCCGCCCTATGATCGCGCGCCGCGCCACAGGACGAGGCCCAGCCAGACGTACCAGACGGGGTTGACGATGAACCCGGCCAGGAGCGCCGGCCCGACGATGACCGGGCTGGCGGCGCTGAGGATGATGAGCCGCCCCAGGTACAGGATGATGAACAGCGCCGCCAGCAGATAGCCCAGGTAGCCGAGGCCGCGTGGAAACTGTCCGGAGCGCACCATGAGCCACGAGATCACGACCAGGCCCAGCCCGGCCACGCCGAAGGTCAGCAGGCCGCGCGGGTCTATCTGGCTCGGCAGGTCCGCCAGCGCGGCCACGTTGGCGGCCGGCGGGTTGATGGCGTTCGCCAGGTCGTAGCTGCCGTGGATCGCCGCGCCCAGCGTGCCGACCAGTCCGAGGGCGAAGGCCCACAGCGCGAACCCGGCGTCGGTGTCCTTGAGGCGGTTGTAGATGGCGACGAGCGCCGCCGTCGCCAGCAGGCCGCCGAGCAGTTGGAACAGGCCGTATACCAGATCATTGCGCAGAAGGATGAAGCCGACGGAGTACAGGAACCCGGCGGCGCCGGCCAGGATCGCGCAGACGCCGGCGAACCGCTCATACGAGGCGCTCGAGGCGGCGGCGGCGCTGCGATTGACGACGGTGGGCGCACTCATGACACACCTTCCTTTCTCATCACACACCCGGTAGTCGTGCCAATGCAGGGAAAGTACACCCCGTAGACGCACGTGGGCGCGGGCTGGATTTCGGATAGGGTATGGTCACTAACGGGCGCCGGTCACAGTCTCAGCCCTTCGCTGTCGCCGCGAAGTGCTGCGCGATCAGGTCTAGCTCCCGGCGATAGATGCGCGGCGCAAACAGCCTCGTCAGACGGCCTTCGATCCACCCGCCGAGGCCGGGCTTGCCCCGCCACTCGGTGGCGATCTGGAGTTGGCTGCGGGCGCCGCCATCTAGCGGTGTGACGGTGAACCACGTCGTCACGCCGACCGTCGCGTCCTCCTCCTGGAGCACGCGGCCCGGCGACGGCTCCGTGACCGTCAGGCGCATGGTCTGCTGGCTGCCCATCACGCTCATCGTCACGCGAACGATTGTGCCGGCGCCCCGGCCGCCCTGCTCGACGACGAGGGATTGGAAGTAGGGCTTCGGCAGAATCTGCGGATGCCCGACCCGGTAGTCGGCCAGCAGATCGTACACCGCCGCCGGCGGGGCATCAATGACCTTCGACTCGGCCACGCGCGGACCACTCATCCTCATCCTCCTTCGCCGCGTCGAGCGGCCGAGACAGACGAAACTGCCGATCCCACGAGGATCGGCAGCCAGGAGTATATCGGAGTGGCATCATCCTGTCCAGGAGATGAGGCGCAACCTTACTTCGCCGTTGAGCGCACGTCACCGGCCCGCGCCTCAGTCGCGTCGGCCGGCCCGCCGCCGAGCGAGTTGGGGGCGTTGAGGTTGGCGCCGCGGTCCACGCCGACACCCAGGCGGTCCACAAGCTCACCGCCCAGCCAGCCGGTGACACCGGCCAGCGCGAAGCCGAGCACCGACATGGCGACTGCGCCAGGCGAAGGTACGTAGTCCACGCTGGAGTAGCGCAGCAGCCAGGAGCCGAGGAATAGCAGCATGACCACGACGTTGCCGCCGCCGTGGAATAGCCCGATGCTCTTGGCGCGGGTGTTGCGCGGGATCGCCATGAAGTCCCACAGGCCAAAGAAGGCCGCGATGATACCGCCAATTACGCCAGCGATGATCATGACGAACGAGACGAACGGGAACCGGGTATTGCCCGTGATAAGGTAGATGATGTCCACAATCACCGACATACTCAATAGCCCCAGCGGGAACACAATCAACATGGGGTGAATAGGATGCCCCAGAGCCTTCGCGCGACTTTCCATATCCCACCTCCGCCAAACCTCGATAAACATTGAACGCCGTTAGGCGTTGGCGAAGCAACTTCTGGGCCACCGCCTGCATCGCGCAGGCTTGCCGCCGCCCCTGTCGGGCGGTACAATATGGGCCGCGACGACACTGCCTGGAGGAGAAGCGTTTCTATGGACCTCAAGTCTCGCATCCGCGAGATCCCGGACTTCCCCGTCAAGGGCGTGCTGTTCCGGGATATCACGACCCTGCTCAAGGACCCCACCGCCTTTCGCGCGGCCATCCACACCCTGCTCGACCACTACCGCGATACGCCGATTGACGTCATCGCCAGCATCGAGTCGCGCGGCCACATCTTCGCCGCGCCCCTGGCGTATGAGATGGGCGCCGGGTTCGTGCCTATCCGCAAGATGGGCAAGCTCCCGTCGGACAAGATTCACGTCTCGTACCTGCTGGAGTACGGGGCGGAGACGCTGGAGATGCACACCGACGCGATCGCGCCGGGGCAGCGCGTACTCATCGTGGACGATCTCATCGCCACCGGCGGCTCGGCGACCGCCGCGACCGAGCTTGTCGAGCGGCTAGGGGGCGAGGTGGTTGGCCTGGCGTTCCTGATTGAGCTGGTGGACCTGGGGGGGCGGGCGAACCTGTCCAACTACGACATCTACGCCGTGTTGCAGTACTAAGCCAAAGCTAGGCTTCGTGGTCCCCGCGCTTATGTCGCCACGACGAAGGCGATGGCGTGCTCGTGGGTGTGGCTGAGACTGAGGGCGAACCGCCGCAGGCCCAGCTCGGCGGCGCGCGCCGCCGCCGGCCCGTGGAGCGTCACGAACGGGGCGCCGCGCTCGTCCCGCCCGATCTCGATGTCGCGCCAGGCGAACGCGCCAATGCCTGTGCCGAGGGCTTTCGCGACGGCCTCCTTGGCGGCGAAGCGGGCTGCCAGGCGCGGTGGGCTGTCGCCGAGGATCGCTCGCTCCTGGGGCGTGAACACGCGGTTCAGGAACCGCTCGCCAAAACGCTCCACGGAGCGAGCGACGCGCTCAACCTCGATCAGGTCCACACCCGTCGCCAGCACGGCTAGGGGACCGGCGTCTGGATGATGACGGGGTGCGCCTCCGCCTCGTCGTGAACCTCGTCGCCGTGGCCGCGGCCGATCCCGCGATAGACGAAGCCGAACGAGTGCATCTTCGCCGGATCGTAGATGTTGCGGCCGTCAATCAGGATGGGGCGGCGCAGCACGCTCTTGAGGCGCGGCATGTCCAGCTGCTTGAACTCGTTCCACTCCGTGACGACGATCACCGCGTCGCAGTCCCGCGCCGCGTCGTAGGCGTCCTCGCCCAGCGTCACATCCTGGAGGAAGCGCTGCGCGACCTTCATCGCCACGGGATCGTAGGCACGGACGTTGACCCCCTCGTTCTGCAACAGGTGAATGATCTCCACCGACGGCGCTTCGCGCATGTCGTCCGTGTTGGGCTTAAACGACAGGCCGAGCACGCACACCGTAGCGCCGTTGAGCTTGCCGAGGAGCTGGCGCAGGCGCTGGACGACGCGCCGCCGCATGGTGCGGTTGATCTCGATGACCCCGCGCAGGAGCTGGGGATGCGCGCCGTAGGCCGAGGCCATGTACTCCAGCGCCTTGACATCCTTGGGGAAGCACGAGCCGCCCCAGCCGATGCCCGCGTCGAGAAAGGCGCGGCCGATGCGCTTGTCGTAGCCCATCCCCGTCGCCACTTCCTTGATGTCCGCGCCGAGCTGCTCGCAGATCGTAGCGATTTCGTTGATGAACGAGATGCGCGCCGCCAGGTAGGCGTTCGAGGCGTACTTGATCATCTCCGCCGTGCGCTGGTCCGTGATCATGATGGGCGCGCGCAGGGGCAGGTAGAGCTGGGCCACGGCTTCGGCGGCGTCGCGGTCGGCGGAGCCGAGGACGACGCGGTCGGGGTTGAGGAAGTCCCACACCGCCGTGCCTTCCCGCGTGAACTCCGGATTGGAGACGACGGCGAACGGGATGTTGCCCTTGACGTGGCCGCGCACGACATCGTGAACGAAGTCGCCGGTGCCGATCGGGACGGTGCTGCGATTGATAATGATGAGGGGCTTGCGCATGACCTGGGCAATGCCGAGGGCGGCGCTGCGCACGTACTTCAGATCGGCTTCGCCGCCGGCCCCGGAGGGCGTGTCCACGCAGATGAAGACGAAGTCGGAGTCGGGTACGCTCTCCTCGTAGGATGTCGTAAAGGTGAGGCGGCCGGCGGTGACGTTGCGCCGCACCAACTCCTCAACGCCCGGCTCGTAAATGGGCATGATGCCATTGCGCAGCATTTCGATCTTGTTCGGGTCAATGTCAACGCACGTGACGTTGTTGCCCAGGTCGGCCAGGCAGGTGCCAGTCACCAGCCCGACGTAGCCTGTCCCGATGACGGAGATGTTCTTCATGAAGTCTCACTTCCTTCTGTGCCAGGCGTCGGCCGCCCTGCCGGTCGCCTGAGAGCCACAACTGTATGTGACCGAGCGTAATATGTCAAATCGTCGCCACTTTCGTAGAGACGCGCCATGGCGCGTCTCTACGACACGATCACCATCACACGGCGAGGACCTGAGCAGGCGCAGGCACGGCTCCCGCCGCCGCGACGGTTCGCGCGACGCGCTGGCCGATCTCGACGGCGAAGTTCGTGCCGCGGTCCCACGGGTAAACCTGGCTCATGCTGGCCCAGAACAGCCCCGGCAGCGGCGTCTTCAGGGGCGGGATGTTGCGCGAGTGATTGACCGTGACGATGGGCTGAGCGTATGGCTCGCGGTGCAGCCAGGCCGCCCGCACCCACGACTCGTCGAACGCCGGGTTGACCTGCTTGAGCGCCGGCAAGAAGCGCCCTAGCAGCTCATCCTGGCTCAGCCGGAAATACTCGTGGGACGGGTCCAGGTAGTCGCCGCAGTAGATCAAGTGGTCGCCGCCATAGCGCGCCGGCTCGATGAAACTGGTGTGTTCGACCAGCGCCAGAAAGGGGAACTGGTCTTTGGGCATGTTCACCCAGTACAGGCCCCCCGTCAGCGGCTTGCGCAGCGCGATCGTCATCACCACCGCGCCCATCGAGCGAAGCGTCTTGAGCTTGCCCAGGTATTCCAGCGGCAGCGCCGGGACGAGGCGGTTCAGGAGACCGGGCGAGCCGGTCACGACCACGCCGTCATACGTCGCCCCCGGCGCGGCGGCGTCCGTCGCCGGCGCGACCACCTGCCAGCGGCCGTCGGGCAGCGGGTTGAGCGCCTGGATGGGCGTCCCCAACGTCACGGCGACGCCGGCGCGGCGGACGTAGGCCAGGAGGGCGTCGGTGAAGCCCTGGAACCCGCCGACAAAGTAGCCGAGCTTGAAGCTGCGCGTCTTGAAGCGCGCCCACAGCCACGCCATGTTGACTTCGTCGGCGTATGGGCCGAACTTCCCTTCGAGCAGCGGGTGGATGAGCGTCTGGTAGACAGTCTCGCCCATCGCCTGCCGCGTCCACGCCGCCGCCGTCGTCCCCTCCAGCGGCTGCCAGTCGCGGACGCCGTACTTGAGGTAGGCGATGGCCGCCCCGAACCGCGCCCGGTCCGCGACCGGCAGCGCCGGGAAGCGCATGACGGGCAGCGGGCCGTCCAGCGCGTAGCCCTTGCCCTGCCACCACTGCGCCGTCACGGGCGCGCGGAAGAAGGTCCTGTCGGCGTAGCCGATCTCTTTGGCGAGATCGAGGATGGCGCGGTCCGTCTGGAAGATGTGGTGGTAGAAGCGCTCCAGCGGCCACTCCCACGACGGGTCGCGGAAGCCCGACGCCAGCCCGCCGGCTTGCGGCGCGGCCTCGTAGACGGTGACGCGGTAGCCGGCCTTCGTCAAGTCATTGGCGGCGGCGAGGCCGGCGATGCCCGCGCCGATGACGGCGATGCGCCGCGCGCTATTCTCGTTTGAAATCGAATGACTCATTTATCGTCCTGAGGTTGTCTGCACGGACACCGGCGACTCGCTCTCCTGCGCCAGCTCCTCCTGCACTCCTTGCCACGATAGGTGCGCCCGCCACATGAAAAAGATGCCTAGCAGGGTGATGGGCAGCCACAGCGCCGCGTGCAGGACGAGGGTGTAAGCCGTAGCGACCTCCGGGTCCACGCCCGCGCCCTTGAGAATTTCGATGCCGGGCGCGTCGAACGTGCCGACGTAGCCGGGCGCGGCGGGAATGGTCGTAAACAGGTTGACAATGCCGTTCATGAGCATGAGAACGAAAAAGCTCACGCTGAACGGGAAAGCGTGCATCACGAACCAGTACTTGAGCGTCTCCAGCAGCCAGATGACGACGGACGTGCCGAAGATGATCGCCACATCCCGTCCGCTGCGTAGCGACGACAGGCCGCCCATGAAGCGGTCGAGGCCGTCGCTGACCGCGCCGCGAAAACGCTGCGGCACGAACCGCTCGACGACGAGGGTGTAGAGCCACATGGCGCGGTGCGGGGCGCTTGCCAGGTACAGGAAGAATACCAGGCCAATCAGGAACAGTATGGTGAACGCGACCACGAAGCGGCGCATCGTGTCGCTGATGGTGAAGAGGGGCAGGGTCAGGAAGACGAACACGAGCATGGTCAGGCCGTCGAACAGGCGCTCGATGAGTACCGTCGCCAGGCTGCCGCTCATCGGGACGCCGTCGCTGCGCCGCAGAACGTACGAGCGCAGAACCTCGCCCGCGCGCGCCGGATAGATATTGTTGCCCATGTAGCCGATGACGACCATCGGGAACAGGCGCGGAACCGGGATAGACTTCATCGGGCGCAGCATGTAGTGCCAGCGCCACGTTCGCGCCACGACGGCCAGGAAGTAGACCGCGACGCCGGGGATCAGCCACCAGTAGTCGGCGGTGCGCAACGCCACTAGCACCTGGTCCAGTTGTTGGCCCCGCAGCGCGATATAGAGGAAGAACGCGCTAACCGCTATGCCTAACCAGAAACGCCAACTTCTCACCATGTCCTCCGACGGCGGCCCCTCAACGCCAGATGCACCGGCCGCCAGCTACCATAACACGTAACTGGAGAATTATACCCACCCCGCCCGCGTTTTCCCAAACTTCGGCATGGCTTCCGTCCCTCACCCCCGCCCTCTCCCAAAATGGGCGAGGGGGCTTGTCACTCCAATTTGACCGCCGCGCCTGAAATCCGTAGATTAGCTATGATATCGAGGACGCAGTGCAAGGAGGCGTGGTGTCATCCTGTCCGCTGCCGGTCGCCGACGGCCCGACCGGCCTCAAAATCCTGCGCGGCCTGGCCCGCGACCGCTCACTCCTGACGGCGCTGGCCCTGATGCACGCGCACGTCGGCAACGTCTTCCAGATTACCATGCCCCGCTTCCAGCCGGCGGTGGTCATCGGCCGCGAGGCCGCCCACCAGGTCCTGGTCACGGAGCGGGAGAAGCTCCAGTGGCGGAGCGAGACGGACCCCGTTACCAAGCTGCTGCGGCGCGGCGTCCTCGTCGTGGACGGCGAGGAACACGACCGCCTGCGCTCCGCGATGGAGCCGACGCTCCTGCGCCGCCAGACCCTCGGCCACGTCGCAGCGATGTGGCGCATCACCGATCAGGTGACGGACACGTGGGCGTCCGGCGAGCGCCGCGACATGCTGGTCGAGATGCGCAAGATCGCGCTGCTCATCCTCGTCGCCACGCTGTTCCGCGTGGACTTCGCGCCCGACATGGAGCGGCTGTGGCCGAGCATCCTACGTCTCCTCGAATACATCTCGCCCGGCCCGTGGATCATGTGGGCGAACATGCCGCGCCCGCAGTACCGCCACGCCAGGCGCGAGGTGGACGACTACCTCTACGGCATCATCCGCCGCCGCCGCGCCGAGCTTGCCGCCAGTGGCGCCGCGCCGGACGCTGGCGACCTCCTGGGCCAGCTCATCACCACGCCCAACATGACCGACGATCTCATCCGTGACCAGCTCCTCACCATGCTCATCGCCGGCCACGACACCAGCACCGCCTTCCTGGCGTGGGCGCTGTACCTGCTCGGCAGTCATCCGGATGTGATGGAGCGGGTCGTCGCCGAGGTAGACAACGTCCTCGGAGCGAGCGACGCGCCGCCGACGCCGGCGCAGCTCGATGGGATGGCGTACACGGAGCAGGTCACTAAAGAAACGCTCCGAATGTACCCACCCATTCACGTTGGCAACCGCAAGGCGCGGGAAGATTTCCAGGTTCGCGGCTACGACATCCCCCAGGGGACGCGCGTCATGTACTCCATCTACCTGACGCACCGCGACGGTCCGGAGTGGCCCGAGCCGGAGCGATTCTGCCCGGCCCGCTTCGACCCCCACGAGCATCGGCCGGCCTTCTCCTACATCCCGTTCGGCGGCGGGCCGCGCAACTGCATCGGCGCGATCTTCGCCCAGATCGAGGGCAAGGTTGTCCTGGGCCGCCTGCTCCAGACGTTCAACTTCGAGCTTCTCAACGGCGCGCAGGTCAAGCCGTACATGGGCGCGACCCTGGAGCCGCGGCCCGGCGTGATGATGCGCGTGACGCGGCGGGAGCGGCCCCATGCTCATTAACTGGCGGCAGAACGCGGCGATGGGCCTGTTCGCCATTCCCCTCGGCCTGCGCGCCCGCCAGGTCTACGACAGCCTGCCGCGCCTCGCGTGGTCCGTCGTCGAGGGGCCGTTCCCCGCGCTGTCCATCATCGTGCCGGCGCGCAACGAGTCCGCCAATCTGCGCCGCCTCCTGCCGACGCTCACGGCGCTGGAGTACCCCGGCGACGTGGAGATCATCGTCGTGGACGACGGCTCCACCGACGACAGCGGCGACATTGCCCGCTCGTTCGGCGCGCGCGTCATTCGCCTCGACGGGTTGCCCTTTGGCTGGCTCGGCAAGCCCCACGCCTGCCACAAGGGAGCGATGGCGGCGCGCGGCGAGTGGCTCCTGTTCACCGACGCCGACACCGCCCACGCGCCCGACGGCCCCGCCCAGGCGGTGCGCACAGCGATGGAGCGCGGCTGGGACGGCCTCAGCCTGTTCCTCGACCAGCAATCCTTCGGCCTGATTGACCGGCTGACGCTGGACGTGGCCTATGCCGGACTGTTCGCCGGGCTGCGGCGCGACGCCGGGATGCTCAACGGGCAGTATATTCTCCTGCGCCGCGACGTGTACGAAAGGAGCGGCGGGTTTGGGAGCGTCAAGGGTGAAATGATCGAAGACGTCGCCCTGGGCGGCGTGCTGCGTCAGGCGGGCTACCAGACGCCGATCATGCGCGGCGAGAACGCGGCGAAGGTGTACATGTACGCCGATACACGGCAGATGTGGGACGGCATGGCGCGTCTCGCCTCCGGCTCGATGGGGCATATCGGCCTGCGCAGTCTCATCACCATGCTCTTCGTGACGGCCCAGGTGACGCCCCTGATGACGGTCGTCGGCGTCCTGACCGGCAAGGTTCACCCGCGCTGGCTGCTGCTGTCGTGGGGCGCGGCGTCCCTCGGCATGCTGCCGTGGTCGCAGCGGCGCGGGCAAGCCCGGCTGGCCCTGCTCGGCCCGGTCGGTGGCGGCATCGTGTTCGCCGCCTCGCTGTGGGGCATCGCCCGCAAAGTTCTCGGTCGGGGCCTCCACTGGCGCGGCCGACAGGTATAAGACGAATGACGTACTTTAGTTTCCTGCTGACTTTTGTGGCGGTCCCCGCCCTCATCCTGGCGGTCGTCGCCGTGGTGGACGGCAGGCGCGGCAAGACCGTGCCACCGAGCCTGCGCAACTGGCCCATCTGGGCGGCGACGCTGCTCCACATCGTCCTGGCCGTGGTGTACACGACGCCCTGGGACAACTACCTCGTGGCGACGGGGGTCTGGGTCTATGATCCGCGACTCGTGATCGGCATCACCCTGGGCTGGGTGCCCATCGAGGAGTATACCTTCTTCGTCGTCCAGACCATCCTGGCCGGTCTGTGGCTACTGTTCCTTATGCGCCACGTCCCGCTGCCGCGCCAGATGGCAGCGCTGCGTTCGGGCTGGCGCTACGCCCCCCTGCCGTTCATCGGCGTGGTGTGGCTCGCCAGCGTGATCATTCTCGCCGCGGGGTGGGCGCCCGGCACATACCTCGCCCTCATCCTGGCCTGGGCCTTGCCGCCCATCGCCCTCCAGGTCGGCTTCGGCGGCGACATCCTCCGCCGCTACGGCCGGCTGACCGTCCTCGCCATCGCCTCGCTCACCCTGTATCTCGCCGCCGTCGACTCGCTTGCCATCGGCGGCGGGACGTGGACAATTGCCCCCGCCACCTCGCTGCCCCTCCTCATCGGCGGTGTCCTGCCGGTCGAGGAGTTCGTGTTCTTCCTCGCCACGAACACGCTCATTACCTTCGGCTCCATCCTGGTCATGTCGCAGGAGGGCGGCGAGCGCCTCCGCGAGATTCGCCAGCGCCTCTCCCTCCGCAAGACTGCGCCCCAGGTCCACGAGTGAACCCGACCACGCCGTTCTGGTTTGTCGTCGCGTTCCTCTTCGGCGCGCTGCCCCTGTCCTACTGGCTAGGGCGGGTGGCGCTGCACGTGGACATCCGCGACTACGGCGACGGCAACCCCGGCGCGACGAACGTGTTCAAGGCGGGTGGGGGCGCGTGGGGAATGACAGCGATCCTGCTGGACGGGTTCAAGGGGGCGATCCCGCTGTGGCTGGCGATGGGCATCGGCGGGATATCGGGGTGGGACCTGACGGCGGTGGCGCTGGCTCCCATCCTGGGGCATTGCTACACGCCGTTCCTGCGCTTCCAGGGCGGGAAGGCCATCACCGTCTCGTTCGGCGTCTGGCTGGCCCTCACCACCTGGCTCGGCCCCGTCACGCTCGGCCTGGCGCTCACCCTGTGGGTGCTCATCTTGAAGGTCGAGGCATGGGCCATTACGCTGGGGATGCTGACGTTGCTCGCCGTCCTGCTGTTCACCCACGCCGCGCCCTGGCTGCTCGGCGTGTGGCTCGGCAACTTCCTTATCCTCGTCTGGCGCCACCGCCACGAGTTTCGCCGCCCCCGCTCCGCCCCTCCCACCCAGGCATGAGACACTGAACGACTTGTTGTAGCGCAACGGCGCAGAGACGCAAAGGAAGATAAGACTCGCCGGCGGCATGCGCACATCCTGGCTGTCAGATGATAATCGCTGTCACCCCTCACTCTGTTCGGGGTCTGGACTGCCGCCCAGATGCCTCGCTGCGCTG
>JAXLWJ010000024.1:0-82232 GCA_046328535.1 Anaerolineae bacterium | reverse complement strand
TGCTCACGGTCTGGAGCAGAAACTGGGTCACGATTCTATCCTCCCACTGCTGGCCTCGTCGGTCGTTACACTTGCTGCCAGGGACACGCCGGGCGCAGGCTCAGTCGCAGCCTATGCGCCCGGCGCGTAGACAGCGACAACGCGCGCCCCGCCAGAAATGGCGCTCAGGTAAGCCGCCCACTCCGACGTCAGCCGCGACCGAAAGGTCCAATGGAGCAAAATCAACTCGGGCTGTTGAGCGCGGGCCGCTGCGAATAGCTCCCCTTCGTCGAGAGCCTGCCCGACAATGCGGACGTCCGGGTCGGTCACGTGCAGCGCCTGGAGAGTGTCCAATAGCGCGTCTGAGTTGCCAGCCATCAGGATACGCACCCCTGCCTCCCCTGCCTCCGACAGTTGAACTGGCGCCGCCGAATGTCGCGCCACCCGACTAGCATACAGCATGACGACCAACAAGACACTGGTACAATCGCCAATCTTTCAGTATCGAATGTAGTTGGCATTTGTGCCAGGTAGCTCGCAACGTCCGTCGGCGGGCCAGCCTGTCGGTCTGCCGCCTATCATTCCTGACAGGTGACAGTGCCAGGTAAACGTTGGCACTTGTGACGGTGATTTTTCGAGCCGCCCTCGATATACTGGCCCTAGCAGCTTTTCGCGCTGCAACCACGGTGAGGCGAGACTGTCGGTTCGTCTGTGTCTCCATTCCTCGACCGCGCGATCGAGCTTCAGGCTGTGGGTCGAGAGCCTGACGACCGCATCGCAACCCTATAAACCGCCAACGGCCCACGCATTGTTGAGGAGTAGCCATGAACGACCAGACGGTTAGGCGATTCGCAGTACTCGCGGCGGCGGCGAGTCTGTCCACCTGGGCCATTGACAACGCCGCCACCCAGGTGGGATTGCCGAGCATGCAGTCAGCCCTGGGCATCTCCGTGACGGCTAGTCAGTGGATTCTGAATCTGTCCCTCATGATGCTGGCCGGGTTCGTCACCGTCGGCGGCGCGCTCGGCGATAGATTGGGCCGGCTGCGCATGTTTCGGCTCGGCATCCTGGTACTCGGCGTCGGCGCGGCTATCACCTTCGCTGGCGGCCTGCTCGATCAGTTCGCTATCATCATGGTGGGCCGCGGGTTGGAGGGTCTGGGCGCGGCCTTCTCCATCCCGGCCGCCACAGCCTTGCTGCTCGATGTTTTTCCGCAGCAGGAGCGCGGCGGCGCGCAGGGCCGCATGATGATGATCAGTATGTTCATCACCGCCTTCGCGCCGACAGTGATCGGCCTGGTGATCCAGGTCATCTCGTGGCCGTATGCCTATCTCCTCACCATTGTCAGCGCGGCGGTCACGCTGTTTCTCATCAGCCGCGTCAAGTACGACCAGAAGAAGCCGCAGCGGACACCGTTCGACTACGTCGGCGCTGTACTCGTCTTCGTCACCGTCTCGCTCATCATCATCGGCATCATGCAGGCCGGCTCCGACGGTCTGGCGTCGCAGTCGGTGCTGCTGCTTGTTGGGGCAGGCCTCGTCGCCGGCGCCGTCCTGGTGCTGCTATCCCTCCGCAAAGAGCACCCGCTCATTCAGTTCCGCCTGATGAAGATTCGCAACGTGGCGGTCGGCGTCTTTCTGACCTTGATGCGGTTCCTGCCGAACGTGCTCATGGGCGCCTTCGTGGCGCGCTACGTCCAGCAGGTGCTCGGCCTGTCGCCCACGGTCGCCGGCCTCCTCATGATCCTGCCCGTCCTGGCCCAGGTCGTGGCCGCGCCCATCGCCGGGCGGATGCTGGATAAGGGCGGCCCGCGGCGGCCCGTGTCCCTTGGCATGGCCCTCCTCGCGGTCGGCCTTCTGCTGCTCGGCTTCGGCTTCCCCGCACAAAATTTGTGGGTGATCCTGATTGGGACGATCATTGGCGGCGCCGGCTTCGCGTTCACCAACCCGGTGCAGATCGCGGCGCTCAACCAGACGCCCCTGGAGCAGCGCGGCATGGTGGCCGGCATCTTCCCGCTGGCAGGCCAGTTCGGCACGGCTTTGTGGGTGGCGATGCTGACAGCGGGCCTGAGCGCTCTAATGGGCGCCTACATGGCAAGCAATCCGGGCGCGACGGACGCGGCAGCGCAGGCAAACGCGCTGGGTACATTGTCCTGGCTCGGCCTGGTCGTGACGCTGGTCACGCTGGGCGCGTCTCTGTTGCTGCGCAATGTGGCGCCCCAGCCCCAGGCGAAGCCGGCTCCGCCGCAGCCCGCCGCATCGAGCAAGTAGTCCGTCTCATCAACAAGGAGAACGCGCATGACACAATTGAAGCTGATAGACATGGACACGGCGCAGGCGCGGGAGCTGGGCGAGCGCGTCACCATCTTCGCGTTTGCCCTGGTCGAGCACTACAAGGCCGTCTGGGCGGCGTTTAGTCCCAACTCGCCGCGCCGCGTGGCCGAGTACAAGTACACTTTCACGCTGAAGCTCTACGGGCCGGAGTTCGACCTGAACGTCAGCCCCAACAACGATACTGTCTATGCCGGCGCGGCGTTCGACCTGCGCGCCGAGCCGACGGTGCTGCAAGTGCCGGCGATTCAGGACCGCTACTACAGCATCCAGATTATCGGCTGCACCACCGACGACGTCGGTTACATCGGCACGCGCGCCACGGGGACAGAGGCGGGGACGTACCTGATTGCCGGGCCGGATTGGCAGGGCGATATTCCGGCCGGCATCACGGGCGTCTTGCGCTCGCCGAGCCGGTTTGTGATTGCCCCGGCGCGCATCGCCGTGCATGGCGAGGCGGACCTGGCGAACGTGGCGAAGCTGCAAGACAAGTTCGTCGTCATGCCGCTGAGCCAATACCTCAATCAGCCCGCCCCGCCGCCGCCGGCCGCCGTCTCCTGGCTGCCGTTCTACGACGCCCGCAGCGGCGATCTGGACGGCTTTCTCAACGCCCTGGCGTTCATGATGCAGTGGCAGGTCTACGCGCCCGCGGACGACGCGGCGTTGGCCGACGCGGCCGCGTTGGGCGTGAAAGCCGGGCAGCCGTTCGACAAGTCGGCGTTTGCGCCGCAGACGTGGGCGGCGCTGGAGCAAGGGTTTACCGACGGGCGCGCCGTCATCGAGCAGAAGGCCGACCACATCGGCCGCGTGGTGAACGGCTGGAGCTACTCGCCACCCACCGCCGGCGATTTTGGGACCGACTACCTCCTGCGCTCGGCCACGGCGTGGAAGTACATCTACCTCCAGTCCCCCAAGGAGGCGTTCTACCCGACCGCCGACGTGGACGCCAACGGCCAGCAATTCGACGGTGCGACCGGGCGCTACGTCCTCGACTTCGCGGCCGGACACCTGCCGCCGGTCAAGTATTTCTGGTCGGTCACTCTCTACTATAAGCGGACCGGCTTCCTGGTACCCAACCCCATCAGCCGCTATTCCATCAGCGACCGCACGCCGGGCATTGGGTATGGCGGTGACGGCAGTCTGCGGCTCACCATCCAGGCGGACACGCCCGAAGGGGAGCAGGCGGCCAACTGGCTGCCGGCGCCGCGCGAGCCGTTCTACCTCATTCTGCGCTGCTACGGCCCCGAGCCGGCGCTGCTGAACGGGGAGTACGTCATCCCCGCCGTCGCCAAAGTGTAGAACGGCCAGCCGAACATCACTGTCGCCCCTTTGGCATGCTCGGCAGCCTCTGAGTGCAACGCAAGGCTCCCAGGCGCATCGGGGGATGCTGTGTTGCACTCAGCATGACCGTCGAGGCCGATTGCCAGGAAAGGAATTCTCATGACGAACACAGAAGGGCAGCCCAACCCGATTCACGATCTCCAGTACGCGACCGCACTCCAGGCGGCGATCTACGGCATCGCGCCGCTGGGCATGTGGCAGCGGCTCTCGGCCGAGGTGGCCGATCCGGCGACGCGCACGCATCGGTTGAATGCCTATGTCCACCTCACGAAACTGTCTACCCCCACCTACGCGCCATTCCGCGCCCCCAACAACGACACGCTGTACTCGACGGCGTGGCTGGACGTGCGCCGCGAGCCGTCAATCCTGACCATGCCGGACACCCACGGCCGCTACTACACCGCGCAGCTCTTGGATCTCTTCTCCGATACGATCACCAACATCGGCCCGCGCCTCTACGGCACGCAGGCGGGCGTCTTCGCCGTCGTCGGTCCGGGCTGGAGCGGCGACTTGCCGCCCACCGTGACCCACACCATCCGCAGCGAGACCCCGTTCGTGTGCCTGCTCCTGCGCATTCTGGTGGACGGCCCCGATGACGCGCCGGCTGTGGTGGCCCTCCAGCAGCAGTTCCGCATCGCGTCGCTGTCGCGCTTTGAGAAGAGCCTGGACGGCAGCGATCCGGCCACCGAGCAGGATGCGCCGCTCTTCGCGGCCCCAGACGCGCCGGCATGGTTTGAGCGCGTGAGTGATTTCACGGGCATGGTTCCTGTCCGGGATGGCGAAGCCAGCGTCATGGCCCAGTTCGCCGCCATCGGCATCGGGCCGAGCGCCGCCACGCAGCAGTTCCCCGCCGACGATGCGACGCTCACCCGTGCCCACGTGGACGCCGTTAAGGTCGCGCAGGCCGTCGGCCCCACCGCGGGCGACCTGGAGAACGGCTGGCGCGTCATGCGCCGGAACATCGGAACGTACGGCTTCGACTACGTGCAGCGCGCCAGTGTGTGGGTCGGCGGCCCGCTGGCGAACGTCGTCGAGGAGTCCCTCTACCCCAGCGCCGTGTTCGACAGCCACGGCGAAATGCTCACCGGCCAGGGTAACCGCTACGTCATTCATTTCACCCCCGGCCAGACGCCCCCCGTCGCCTTCTTCTGGTCGCTGACCATCTACAAGCTCAGCGACGGGATGCTGGTCGAGAACCCCATCAACCGCTATTCCATTGGCGACCGAACAAAGGGAGTGCAATACGGGGCCGACGGCTCGCTGACGCTCTACGTCCAGCACGACGCGCCCAGCGAGGATGAGATGGCGAACTGGCTGCCCGCGCCGGACGAGCCGTTCTACCTGACGCTGCGGCTGTATGGCCCGGACGAGACGGCGATTGCCGGACAGTGGCGCCCGCCGGCGATTGTTCGCCGATAGGCGCGTGGACAACACAGAAGCGGCGGCCGGATAGATATCCCGGCCGCCGCTCATGTTCTCCACAACAGTCAGCGCCAGATGTCGTGGCGCCTACTGACGCTCTGTCTTTGCACTTTACTGTGCAGCGGGGGTGTGGGTTTTGGCGGTTGCCTGCCACGTCTCGCTCCTTGGGGGTGGAGCCACGCGGCAACCGCCAAAAGGGGGCGCAGTCCCCCACGAATCCCCTCTTCCCCGCGTCGTTCAGGGGCGCAGTCCCCACTGAAGAAGGGGAAAGGGGGTAGTTTGGAGGGCTGCGCCCGCCAAGCCTCCCCACCAGACACAAAGTGCAAACATAGAGTAACTCTAGCCGTCGTTTGTCGCCGCCGCTTCCTCAACGACGATGTCCCCGTTCGCGGCGGCCTTCTTTAGGGCCTTGTAGTCTCTCTCTGTCTGGTCAGCGTAGGCCGTGGCAAAGTCGGCCAGGGCGCGGTCGAAGTTGTCTTGTTTGCCCAGGTAGCCGGCGATCAGCGCCGGGTCTACCGAGCGCGCGTGGGCGTGGGCCAGCGTCGCGCCGCACAGCCGGGCGTAGTTCTCGAAGAAGGCGTGGGTCGCTTGCAGCTCCACCGACGTCTTGAGGTGGCGGAACTGGCGGAAGTAGAAGTCCCACTCGCCGAGCCGCAGCCACCCCAGGAACGGATCGCTGAGCGCCTGCATGATGCGCTGTCCGGCGACGACGCGCTCGCCGTTGCTGACGTACTCGCTCGCGCCCGCGTAGGGCTGCATGACCGAGGCCGGCGCTTGCTTTGCCTGGAGCAGCAGCCCATCCTCAGGCCCCTTGCCCTCGAACAGCAGGATGAAGGTGCGCAGGCCCACGCTGCCGACGCCGACGACCTTGCGCGCGATGCTCCGCAGCGTGTACTCGCTCAGAAGGTGGCGCACGTTGTGGGGGAGGGTACTCTGGTAGAAGCTGAGAGCCTTGTTGACGGCGGCAGTCTCTTCATCCGGCCGGACGACGACCAGCGGCGGGTTGTTGACGAGTTCGAGCCGCCCATCTACCACCTGGCTCAATTTGGCGACGGCGCTCTGATTCGTGCGCCGCAAGGCGTCGGCCTGCGTGTGGAGCAGCAGGCGGCGCTCGCGGTTGTTGGCGAGGCCGAGCATGGCGGCGATGGAGAAATGCTCGCGGGCGATGTCGAGGCTGGTCATCCCCAGCATCTCGTGCGTCGTCAGCCGGTACTGCTCCGCTGTTGCTTGCGCCGCCCGCCGTCCCACCTTGTCCGACAACCCTATGTCGCGGGTCGCCACGACGAAGCTGGCGGCGAGGCGCTTGACATCCCACTCGAAAGGCGCCGGCAGCGTCTCGTCGAAGTCGTTGATGTCGAAAATGAGATTGCCTGAGACATCGCCGTAGACGCCGAAGTTCATCAGGTGAGCGTCACCACACGCCTGAACGTTGATGCCGCTGCTCGGCGACCGGGCCAGGTCCCACGCCATGATGGCGGCATTGCCGCGATAGAAGGCGAAGGGCGAGGCGAGCATGCGGCCGTAGCGCAGCGGTAGGAGATACGGGACGCGATCCGCCGCCTGGCCCTCCAGAGTGGCTAAGGGGGTGGGGCGGTCATCCGGCCTGTGCCACGTCCCGAGGCTGAGGCGCGGCGTGCCGCTGCGCAGGCTTCGGCCGATGTCGAGCAACTCGGCCCGACGGTGCTGCCCAACGTCGAACAATCGGGCGACAAGCGGCGCGGGTTTAGCCTCGACCGCCAGCGCATTCGACGACGTGTCTTGTTCCATTCTCACTCTCCATGCGCGCCCTTACTTATGGACAAGGGGCATCCCATCGCGGGATGCCCCTTGTCCGTAGGCGCGTTCTATGACTTGTTGGTGGCGACGGAGCGACGGCGGGCGGCGACACCTACACCGGCGGTCAAGAGGCCGATGACGACGAGCAGGGACGGCGCCAGAGCGCCCGGCGCCGCGCCCGTCACCGGCAGAGCGGCTGGGACAGTAGCGGCCGTCTTGGCCTCCGAGGTCAGCAGGAACTGGCGGCCATTCAGCGGCTGCACCGGGCGGTTCGTGGGGTACATGATGGCTTTGTAGGCGGCGAGCTGCTCGGCCGAAGCGGTCACCGGCGTAGACATCATGATCCACTTGACGCCCTGGGTGCAGGGCGGCGTCGTCAGCGAGCCACTGTAGCGGTAGTAGGTCTGGGTTGTGGGCAGGAAGTCGGCGGCGTTGACGGTTGCGCCCGCCACCGGCTTGGCATCCTGCTGCTCTTTGGGCAGGTTGCCAAACACAGGCGCGAGGGCCTTGTTCTCCGCGCCCGGCTCGATCCAGACGCCGACGACGGCGACGTCACCGTTGTCGTTCTTGTGTACCAGGTGCAGCTCCATCGCGTCGAGCTTGCCGTTGGCCTCGTGTTCGCTCGGGTTGTGGAAGTGGAACTGGACGAGCTTGTACGCCACGCCGTCGAGGGTTAAGGTGCTGCCCTCGTGGTACTCGCCCTCGATGGTGTGGCCGTTGTTGAGGATTTCGAGGGGCGAGGCCTTGTAGTCGAACTTCAGGTCGGCCGGGTTGACGGCGGCGGACGACGGGATGTTCACCGGCGACTGCTCCTTGCCCGTGGAGCACAGAGCGAAGTCCTTGCTCAGCGAACCCCAATACTCCGGCCCTTCGGCGCCTTCGTAGCTCCAGTGAACCGGACCGTCGGCGAACGCAGCGGGGACGAGGGCGAGGCACAGCAGAAGCGCGAGGGCGAGAACGAGTGATAGCTGTTTGAACATGGTCGGCTCCTTGGGCTGTCGTTCAGCAAGTATGAGGATTTGGTCATTTGCCCATTATACACGCCCGTGCCTTGAAAGTCACCGACACATTCAACAAATGCGACCTGTCATTGTTAATAGGCGTCAATGACAGGCGGCATTTAGCATTTGCAAGGGTGACATCCCCAACTGGCCGCTGTATCCTGGTCCTGAATGAGCAAACAGGGAGGGCCTATGCTTCAGCGCGCCAACTATCAGGACAACATTGAGTTCGGCATTCTACAGTTGAACCCGCATCTGCGCAGCGCCAGCATCCCCGGCAGCGCCGTTCGCCTGACGCCGATTGAGTATCAGCTGCTGCACAACCTCATCACCGCCGACGGCCGGCCGGTCTCCAATGGGCAGTTGCTCGGTCGCGTGTGGGGCAAGAGCTATGCGAGCTGCCATGACTATCTGTGGGTCCACATGTGCCGCCTGCGCCGCAAGCTCAACCAGCACGGCTTCCCCGCGCTTATCGTCAACGAACGCGGCCAGGGGTATCGCCTGCGGCGGCTGGTCGGTTGACGGCGCGTCACAGCATGTTGTGCTCGATGGCGATGCGCACGGCCTCGGTGCGGTTGGCCGCGCCGAGCTTGCCGTAGATGTTCGTGAGATGGAAGCGAGCGGTGGACTTGCTGATATTCAAGCTCCGCGCGATCTCGATATCGGTTCTGCCTGCTGCCGCCAGCCGCAGAATCTCCACCTCGCGATCTGAGAGGCCGCCCCCCGGCGGCAGGTCGCTCGCGTCGCTCATGGCGAGGGCCTGGGTCACATCCGGCGTGAAGACCTGCCGCCCGTCGTGGACCGTTCGCACCGCCGCAGCCAATTCCTCGGTGGACACCGTCTTCAACAGATACCCTTGTGCGCCGCTCCGTATCGCCCGCCGTGCCAGCGCCGTGTCATTGTAGCTCGTCAGAGCGATGACACGCACCGCCGGCATTTCCTGGGTAATGCGCTCGATGACCGTTGGCCCGTCCATGCCGGGCATGACGATATCCACGAGCGCCACGTCGGGCTGAACCTTGCGACACATGGCAAGCGCCTGCTCACCATTCTCGGCCTCTCCCACACATTCCATGCCCGGCTCAGCCGAAAGGAACACCACCAGCCCAATCCGCATTGTCGGGTGATCATCCACCACCAGGACGCGGATTGCAGGGGTCTCTTGCACGCTCATGACTGTTCTCCCCACCGCACGACGACACGCGTGCCTTCGCCCGGTCGGCTGATAATATCCAAGTCGAGACCTGTCGCCGCCGCCCGTTCCCGCATGATCTCTACGCCAAGATGATCGGCCTCTACCTGCGTCGGGTCGAAGCCGCAGCCGTCGTCGGCAATCGAGAGCCACAGGCGGCCGGGTCGCGCGTCGTAGGCGACGGTCACGTGTTGGGCGCGAGCGTGGCGGGCGATGTTGTTCAAGGCCTCCTGCGCAATGCGAAAGACGGCGATTCTAACATCTTCCGGTGGCTGCGACCCTACCGTTTCCAGGTGCGAGGTCACGACGGCGTGGGTGCGGCTGTTGAATGCTTCAACGGCAAAGGTCAGCAGCGAGTCGAGCGGCGCCGATGACAGGGCGGACGGGCGCAGCTCGATCAGGAACAGCCGCATCTCGGCGACGGCGCTCATGAGCATCGTGCGGAGAAGCTCGACGGGGTGGCGGGCTGGCGGTGGCGCGTCGGCCCACAAGCGCAGCGCCGTACCGGCCAGCAGTTGCGCCGAGCACAAAGTTTGCGTCACGGCATCGTGGAGGTCACGCGCCAGCCGGGCGCGCTCTTCCGCCGCGGCGACGAACTGGGCCTGCTGGTAGAGCCGGGTATTCGTGACCGCCGTCGTGGCCTGGTCGGCGAAGGCTTGCAAGACCCGCAGTGTATCGGCCTGGAGTGGGACAGCGGGAGTCGTCACCACAGCCAGCAAGCCGATGGCCTCGTCGCCGCTCACAAGGGGGAGGGCGGCGACGGGCGGCGCCAGGGCGGAGTCAGATATTAGCTCTTCCCAGAGTTGCCCGTGAGCCGCCTGCAAGGCCTCGATCAACGGCAGGTTATCATCTAGCGGCGCACTCTGTCCAACGGTCTCGCGCCAGCAGCCGCTGGCTTCACGCACGACCAGGTCGCCATCCTCCACCAGGGCCACCAATGCGCCGTCGTAGTCGGCCACGCGCCGAAGCTCCAGGAGGATTGCGTTGAGCACCTCCTGACGGTCCAGCGAGCGGGCCAGGGCCGCCGATGTGTCCTGGAGCGCTTCCGCCACCTCGCGCTGCCGGCGCTCGCTCTCCGTGCGTTCCGCCACCAGGTCTTCCAGGTGCTCCTGGTAGCGGACCAGCTCGGCTTCCGTTCTGCGCCGCGCGGTGATGTCGAGGAAGGTGTTGACGACAGCCTCGACCTTGCCCTGGGCGTCGAGCAACGGCTGAGACCAGGAGTCCAGGGCCACACGACTGCCGCTCACGACGAGTTCGAGGTCGTCGGCATGGGCCGATTGACCCTGATAGGCCTGCATCATGGGGATCTGATCCAGCGGGTAGAGCGTGTCAGTTCCCGCGACAAAGGCAGGCATCACCTGCCGCGCCTCTGCGTAGGAGCGCTGGCCGAGGCCGACAGGCCTCCCAATCAAAGTGGCGGTGGCCTTGTTGACGTAGATCGGTCGCAGAGCCGGGCCATATTGGTTGCATGCTGCCGCTGCCCGAGGCGAGGGTCAAGAGGGCATAGGCGGCGGCAAACGCCGCCAACAGCAGGAAGTTGCGCTCGCGCAGGCCGATGAACAGGAAAAGGCTCAGGGCTGCCGTCATGAGTAGCGAGCCGACGAGAGCGCCCCACACGGCGGACTGTATCTTGTCCGTGCGCTCGAAAGCGAGGGGCCGCCACAACTCCAGCGGCATGCGCACTCCCGCGTTCGCCCTCTCCGGGCGGAGATAGTAGGTGACCTCGCCCCGCGCCGGAACAGTCACGGGGTAGACGAAGCTGCTTGACGGCAGTGGGAGAAGCATGCCCGGACGGGATGCGCCGGGGGGAAGAAGGCTGTAGATTCCACTGCCCGGATCCGGCGCGTAGAAGTCCACAGCCGTTGGGGTGGCGGTCGCCACCTGCACGTAGTAGTCTGCCGCCCGATCCGACGGGTTGCGAACGGTGAAGCGTACCCACGCCGGCCGGCCGGTCAGGTCGTTGAGCCGGGTGCTGGACGAAGCCAGCGCGAAGCGGTCGGCCAGCGCCGGATCCGTGACCTGATCAATGGTCAACTGACCGTCGGGATCACGCAGCGCCTCGATATACGGTTCCAGCGACATCGAGGCGGCGGTGAGGGGTAGCTCGGCGGGTTGTCGGCCTGGCCCTTGACCCTGGGCCGGGGCGCTGCACGCGGACGCGCTCAAGGCGAGCAGTACGCCGGCGATGACGATAAGCGCCAGCCTTCGCGGCGAAGCCATGCTGATCTCCCTGTGGAGCGGCCCAATGGCGCCGCCGCTCTCTGTCTGCTGTGACCCAGGCGCGGATCATGCACCCACAGATCGTTACCGTTATGATAACATGGGCGCGTGCAGAGTGCGAACAGGGAGATGTGTCGCTGGACCCCGGCGACGATGGCGCGGAATCCAGATTTTAGCCCTTGACGCTGCCGGCGGTCAGCCCCTCCACCATGTACTTCTGCGCGTAGATGTACAGGATCACCACGGGGATTGACATGAGTAGCGCGGCGCCCATCATCATCCCCCACGGCTGGATGTCGCCGAACACGAGGAGCTGCAGGCCGACGGGCAGAGTCTTTAGCTCGTCGCTGTTGATGAACACGAACGCGAATAGGAACTCGTTCCAGGCGTTTGTGAAGGCGAAGAGGGTGACGGCCAGTAAGGCCGGGGCTGCGAGGGGGAGCGTGATGCGCAGGAATGCGCCCAGCGGCGTGGCGCCGTCAATTAGCGCCGCGTCCTCCAGGTCGCGGGGTATCGAGCGGTAGTAGCCGAGCATCACCCAGGTGGCAAAGGGCATGAGAAAGGTCGGATACGTCAGAATCAGCGCCCAATATGTGTTGATCAGGCCCATGTTCGTCAGGATGCGATACATGGGAATGAAGAGCAGAGCGCCGGGCAGCAGGTAGGTGATGAGCAGCGCCGTGGTGATCGCGCCCGCGCCGATGAATCGGAAGCGGGCGAGGGCGTAGCCGGCGAGGGCGGCCAGGCTGACGGCGATGAACGTGCTGGCTGTGGCGACGATGACCGTGTTGCGGAACCAGGTCAGGTAAGGTGTCTTGAACAGCAGACTGTTGAACTGTTCGAGGGTCCAGGGCTGCGGCCAGAACAGGTTGATGCGCTGCTGGATCTGCAGGTCGGTCTTGAAGGACGTGATGATGATCCAATAGAAGGGAAACAGGACGAACATCAGGAATGGGATGAGCAGCAGCAGGCGCAGCGCGACGCCGCCCCGCTCTCGCGCCCGCCGGCTGAGGAGAGGATGCCCGTGGGCCTCGGGCCGCCGCGCCGCCCTGATTGGGCGGGTCAGCCAATGGAACACCTTGCCCACGCCCTCGATAACCCACTCGATCGGCAGCCACAAGAGATCGAAGGCCGCCACAAGGCCGCGCCCGACTCGGCCCAGGATGCGATCGGCCCGCGTGTCATTGGCGCGCTCGTGGTCTTCGTGCCGCATGAAGCGCGCCAGCAGCAGGATGACAATCGCCAGCAGCGGCGCCATGCTCAAGGCGACCGCTGCGCCAGGCCCAAAGCGTAGACTCACGATGGCGCGCTCGTAGGCCAGCACAGAGTACAGCCGCGTTGCCCCACCTGGCCCGCCCCCCGTCATCAAGTACACCAGCCCGAAGGTATTGAAGGTTGAGATCGTGGACAGCAGCACTGTGACGGCGATCACGTACCGCAGGCCGGGCAGTGTGATGTGGCGGAAGCGGGCGACGGCGGAGGCGCCATCCACTTCGGCGGCCTCGTACAGTTCCTTATCAATAGCCTTGAGGCCCGCGAGGAGGAGTAAGGTGTAGAACGGGATGCCCTTCCAAATGTTCACGGCGATGACGCTCGGTAAGGCAAGCCCCGTCTCGGACAGCCAGCCGACGCGCCGATCAATCAGCCCTAGCCCTTGCAAGATGGGGTTCAGCCCGCCGAAGATTGGGTCGTAGATGCTGCGCCACGCCATCGCCGTCACCACCTCTGGCACGATCCAGGGCAGGAGCATTAGCCCTGCGAGCACGTTGCGGTAGGGCAGCTTGCTATTGAGTAGCATGGCGATGGTCATGCCCACGACGAGCTTGATGGCGACCGACCAGAAGGTGAACTTCACCGTGTTCAGCACCGACTCGCGGAAGTCGGAGTCGCTCCACAGCCGCACGTAGTTGTCCAGCCCAACCCAGACATCCACGCGCTGCACTGAGCGCGTCGTGAAGCTGATGAGGATCGCGTTGATGAACGGCCAGAGGATCAGGCCGATCATCAACACAAGGAGAGGGAGGACGAAGGGAAGGCCGACTTTCCAGTCGCGCCCCAGGACCGACTTCGCTCGCGCGGAGAGGCTCCGGGGTCCGCCACCGGCTACTGATTGGGTTGCGCCGCTGACAACTCGCTCTGCCATATGCGTCTTCCTCTCCGAAGGTAAGCGGAAGCGGCTGGGAGAGACGCCCCTCGAGCGGGCGTCTCTCCCAGTGACGTGTTACTGCTTCAGTCCGGCCTCCTCGAATATGACGACGATCTTCTTGTGGGCGTCGGCGACGGCCTCTTCGGGAGTCATCTTGCCGCTGATGACGTTCGCCATCATCTGGCTTGGAATCGCTTCCGAAAGCACAGCGTCATGCACCGCGCTGGGCGGCGCGGGGTGTGAGGTGCCGTAGTAAGGCTCGGGGTTGAAGATGATCTCCTTCAGGCGCGGCAGATTCGGGTCGGACTTCACGAACTCATCCGTCCACAGGTTCTTGTAGGCCGGCAGAATGAGGCCGCCAGCCTCGGCGAACATGGGCGTCGAGTTCTTGGGATCGAGCAACTCCAGGGCCAGCTTCTTCGCCATCTCCTTGTTCTTCGCGCCCTTGAAGATCGTGAGCCACCCGCTGCCACCATTCTCGAGGACCTTGCCGTCCTTGGTCTGCGGCTTGCGGATCAGGGCCGTTTTGTCGAGCAAGGGGTTCTTGTCCTTCCGCATCTGGCCGTAGATGCTCAAGGCGTTCTGCGTGAAGCCAATCTTGCCGGCCAGCCACGCCTCGTTGTTGCTCGTGTCGGTCCAGCTTTCGACGCCGGGCGGCAGCATGGGCTTGTACTTGGGCGACGTGTACGTCTCGGCCAGCCACTTGACGGCGGCGACGGTCTCCGGTGAGTTGAATGTGACCTTCTTGCCGGACGGGTCCGAGATCGCGCCGCCGAAGGACTGAATCACGTCCATGATGAAGCCGTGGCCGTCGCCCGACTTGTTGACGGTCAGCCCCCAACCCCAAACTTCCTTGGCCGGGTCCGAGATTGCCAGCGCCGCCTCGCGGCGGCCGTCCCAGGTGTCCAACTGGCTCATCGGAATACCCTTCGCATCCAGCAAATCCTTGCGCGCGAACCACGAGCCAGAGTTGCTGATGAAAGGAATCGCGTACCAGCGCCCGTTGATCTTGGCGTTCTGCTCCGCGCCGGCGGGAACGACCGCGCCGTAGCGCTTGATCGCCTCTTCCACGACATCGGTGACATCCTCGAGTACGTCGAGGGAGTACAGTTGCTGAATGCTGTCCGTGTTGTAGCTGATGTCGGGGGGATTCCCGGCGCGGACGGCGGCGACCATCTTCGCCTTGAAGTCGCCGAAGACCTCGGAGTTCGCCGTGGAAATGTCCAACTGGGTGTTGTTAGCCTTGGCGAAATCCTCGACCGTCTTCTTGAACCGCTCCTGAACGGCCGGGAAATACTCGGTGCGGTGGATCACGGTGAGCTTGCCGGCGGCGCCCTGGGGAAGGTCCTTCGGAACAGCCGTGGGCGCGGGGGCGGGCGCGGCTGCCTTGGGCGCGTCGGTCGCCTTGGCGGGGGCCTGGGCGGCCGGGGCGCTCGTGGCCGCTGGGGCGGCGGCCGGCGCAGCCGTATTGACACCGCAGGCGACCAACAAGACCCCGATCAAGGCGACCGCCAGCGCGGCCAGCCATTTGAGCCGGGGTAGCCTCGTCCTCGAAGCGTTGCGAGCCATCGTGGGTCTCCTTTTGTGTTGGAAGCAAGGCCTGAACGGGCAAACAAGGAGTCGCTATTCTACAGAACTCCCTGCAAACGTGCAACCTGGCCCCTCGAAATGACATCGAGTATACTGCCTGCCGCCGCTCGTCGTTGGCAATTGACAAGGCGAGTCCGTGTGCTATAATCCGGCCTCCCTGGGTCCTCCCCCACTGCACAGACGGCGACAGGAGGTTGCCATGCCGCGCCCCGATGAGACCCACCTCACCCCCATCCTGCCGCCGCCACCCATCGCCCGCGAGCTGCCCATCAGCGGACCGCCGGTCCCGCGTCCCGACGCGGCGCTGATTGACGCGCTCCGCCCGGTCAGCAGCGCGACCGCCAGCGCCTTGCTGCACCGCATGGGCGTGCGCCAGACGTTCATTCAAGGTCCGTTGCCGCGTCAGCCGGGCGCTAAAATCGTTGGGCCGACCGTGACGCTACAGTTCATGCCTCAGCGTGAGGACGTCGCGTCGGGCATGGCGCAGGAGCACGTCGAGAGCGTCAGCGCGCTGTGGGCCGTGTTCGAGACGGTGCAGCCGGGTGATGTGCTGTGCGTGCAGGCGTGGGGCGACATGCACACGGGCTGCATGGGTGAGATGCTGATTACCTACTTCAAAGGCCGCGGCGGGGTCGGCATCGTCGTGGACGGCTGCATCCGCGACTGGCCGCGCGTCCAGGAAATCGGCGTCCCTGTCTGGACGCGGGGCTTCACGCCCAACTACGCGTCCCAGGCGTCCCTGTTTCCCTGGGCCTACAACGTCCCCGTCGCCCTGAGCCGTGTCCTTGTGCTGCCGGGGGACATCATCATCGCCGATGATGACGGCGCGGTTCTCGTTCCGGCCGGGATGGCGTCGTTGTTGGTCGAGCACGGGGCAGCCCACGAAGATTGGGAGATCTTCAGCCGCATGAAGCTCGCCGAGGGCGGCAGCCTGACAAAGTACTATCCGCTGAGCGACGAAGGGTGGGCCGAGTACGAGGCCTGGCGCGCATCAGCTACGCACTGAGGGAGAGGGACGCATGAAAATCACAGCTGTCAAAACTGCCGCCACTGTGGGCCACGGCATGCATTTGTGGGTCAAGGTCGAGACGGACGCCGGCGTCACGGGCCTGGGGGAGTGTGTGCATGGTGGCCGGCAGGCGATTGCCATCATCCAGGACCTGACGCCACGCCTCATCGGGCGTGACCCTTTCGCCATTGACGCGATCTTTGAAGAGCTGCGCCGCGCTCACGTCTTCGACGGTGGGTTCGCCGGCGCGCTCATTACGGCGCTCACCGGGATTGAGGTTGCCCTGTGGGACTTGAAGGGCAAGGCGCTCGGTGTCCCCGTCTGCGAACTGCTCGGCGGGAAATTCCGCGACAAGATTCGCGTCTACGCCGACTGCCAGGTCGAGCCGGGCATGGACTACGACGCCATTCAGCGCGTCGTAGACAGCGTGCTGGAGCGGCGCTTCACCGCCCTGAAGATTGACCTGGACATTGGCGCGTACACCGGCGGCCGCCAGGATGACCGCGAGCTGCTGCGCGACCGCTTCAACTACACCGCCAGCGAGTGGGAACACGACCGCATGATCGAGCTGGTGGACATGGTCACGCGCGCGGCGGGCAAAGGTATCGCCGTGGCGGCCGATGTTCACACGCGGCTCGACGTGCCGAGCGCCATCCGACTGGTCAAAGACCTGGAGCCGTACCACCTCCTCTGGCTAGAGGAGCCGGTGCCGCCGGAGAACGTCGCCGCCATGCGCGAGGTGAAGCGCGCGACGACCACGCCCATCTGCGCGGGCGAGAACCTCTACCTGCGCCACGGCTTCCGCGACCTGATCGAGCAGCAGGCCGTGGACATCATCATGCCGGACATTCCCAAGTGCGGCGGTCTCTCGGAGTGCCGCAAGATCGCCAACCTCGCCGAGCTGTACTCCATCCCGTTCGCGCCGCACAACGTCGCCTCGCCGATTGGGACGATGGCGTCAGCCCACGTGTGCGCCACGGTGCCGAACTTCCTCGTCCTCGAATTCCACTGGCTGCACCGGGACTACTGGACGACGATCATCGAAGAGAAAGACGACATTATCCAGGACGGCTATATCACTGTCCCTGACCGACCCGGCATCGGTGTCACGCTGGATGAGGCGGTCGCCCGCCAGCACCAGTACCCGGCGACGACGTGGTTCGAGGAGATAGTCGCGGATTCGCTCGACCTGCAACTGCCATAGTCGCCCCCAATGTTTGAAGGCGGTGTCGCATGAGAATCACAGGTCTCCGACTCACCCCGGTGGCAGTGGCCGATCCACCTCTGCGCAACTCCTGGGGCGTTCACGCCCCCTATGCGCTGCGGATCATCGTGGAGCTTGAGACGGATGAGGGTGTGGTCGGGCTATCCGAAGGCCCGGGGGGCGCGGCGTTTCTAGGCGAGCTGGCCGCGGCCGGGCCGACGATTCGCGGCGAGGACCCGTGGCATCTGGAGCGGATTCGGCTCAAGCTGCGTGACCGGCCGCGGGCGTTCTCGATCCTCGAGGTGGCCTGCCTCGACGCCTGCGCGCGCTCGATTGGGCGGCCGCTCTACGATCTGCTCGGCGGGCTGGTCCGGCCGCGCGTCCCATTCGCCAGCTACCTGTTCTTCAAGTACGCCGGGGCGAACGACCCGTGGGGCGAGGTGGGGACGCCGGACGAGATGGTCGGCCTGGCGCGGCGCTTCCACGAGGGGTTCGGCTTCACCACCATCAAGGTGAAGGGCGGGGTCTTGCCGCCGGAGGCCGAGATCGAGACCATGCGGCTCCTGCGCCAGGAATTCCCGACGCACAAGCTGCGGATTGACCCCAACGCCATCTGGTCCGTCGAGACAAGCCTGCATGTCGCCCGCGCCCTCGCCGATTGCGACCTGGAGTATCTCGAAGACCCAACGTGGGGTCTGGCCGGCATGGCCGCCGTGGCGCGTCACACCGCGATCCCCCTCAGCACCAACATGGCCGTCACGAATTTCGATGAGATTCCTGTCGCCGTCGAGATGCGGGCCGCGCAGGTGATTCTGTGCGACCATCACTTCTGGGGCGGGCTGACCGGCTGCAAACGGCTGGCGGGACTCTGCGAGAGCTTCGCCCTTGGCCTGTCCATGCACAGCAACAACCACCTGGGTATCAGCATGGCGGCGATGACGCACCTCGCCGCGACGACACCCCTCCTCATCTACGCCTGCGACACGCACTATCCCTGGCAGACGGAGGATGTGATCGCCGGTGGGAAGCTCCAGTTCAAGGATGGCTGTCTTGAGCCACCCACTGGCGCGGGGTTGGGCGTCACGCTGGACGGTGACCGCCTGGCCGCCCTGCACGAGAACTACGAGCGCGGCAACTGGCGGAGCCGGGACGACACGGCCGAGATGGTCCGCCGCGACCCGTTCTATCTGCCCTTCCGCCCGCGTTGGTGAAAACGGAACAGGAACGCTCAAGTCAGCAGTTGAGGAAAGGGCCTGCGGAGGGCTTGCCCGGCCTCCACACGCCCGCGTTGCCCCAAACTGTTATGGCGTACTTACGATGCGCGCGAACTGTCTATCTGCCTTGCCGAGGAACCTATTTCTCCCTGGGATAGGAATGCAAAGGTTGTCTCGCACAGCCGGCGGCGCGTTCCATCATGATGGCGTGCCTGGCGCGCTGGATGACGAACATCTCCCCGTGCTGGAACAACTGCATCGCCATGCGCGCCCGCTCACGCTGATGACTGGGTCGTGGTCGCCAACGATGATGGCTGTCGGGTGCATCACCCGTCGCGCCATGTCCCACACATCTAGGTCGAACATGCTCAAGGTGTGGCTGAGCGACGTTTCCTCGTCGCACACCTGCGCCGAAGGCAGAATGACCTTCCTGAAGAACCACGGGTTGTATTCGTAGAACGCCGTCTGTCGCGTAATCCAGTAGTTGTACCAGCGCGTCTTGTGGGCGCGGAGACCACCGACAGGAGTGGCCGATTCTGCTGAGCGCCGCTCGAATGCCCCACCGCAGCAGGCGGCGGTCTGGGCCGTCGCGCAGAAGGGAGAATGGCGGCGAGACGAGTACGAGCCCCGACGCGTAGGGGTAGTGGTCCGCGAACAGCAGCGCGGAGACTGCGCCCGGCGGATCAAGCCCATTAGATGATCGGCCCCTCGATGGCGAGCGCGTCCATGGCCTCAGCCAGCGCTATGTTGAATGCCTCCAGGGTATTGCCGCCGCGCAACGCCCCAGCGCGCTGCCAGCCCGGCATGTCGAAGGCGTATAGGCGAAAGCCGTGGGTGTCGTCTGGATGACCGACAGGATGTGTTCCCAGAAACCGCAACGTAGCCGTGGATGAGTACAGCGCCCTTCGCCGCAGACGGTGTAGCTCAGTGTCGAGTCGCCGACGGCGATCGTCCGATGCTCAAGCTCCGGTAGGGACATAAGTTCCTCCTTCAACGACCGTCTGCCGATGCGACAAGCTGGTCAATCTGGACGCGAAGAGCGGCCGGGTTATTGCCTGCGACGGCATCCACACCCAGCCGAAGATAGCGCGCCAGGCGCTTCTCCGGGTCGCGTATCCAGCGGCAGACCCACTGGCCCTGCCTGTGCGCGCGGGAAGGGCATAGCCCGCTGGCGTACAAGGTCGGCCAGAACGGGCCGAGAATCCGAGAGTGGGCGACGGGGATTGGCTCGATGACCGAGATGTAGCCCGTTGAAGCGAGGCATGCGCGCAGCATGGCATCGAGCCGCGGGCGCTGGAAGGCGAGGGCGACGATCTGGCGCTGCTCGATGCGCGTTTCGACGAGGCGGACGAGCTTTCGGCCCAGGCGCGCTGGGCAAAACGCGGGGCCCTTCAACTCGACGGCCAACATGACGCCCATCGGGATCACGGCGAGCGCCTCGGCCAGGGTTGGGATATGCTCGCTCTGCCAGCGTGCGCCCATTGGCGATTGATCGGCAGCGAGGCCGTGCGCCGCGCCGCCGTCTGGTCTACGCGGCCCGCCGTCTGGCCGATGCGCTTGAGCGTCGCATCGTGGTGACAGACCGGGCCTGCCATCGGCAGTAAACCACAGGTCGGTCTCGATGATGTCGGCGCCGGCTTGCACGGCCGCTGTGAAAGCTGCCAGCGTGTTCTCCGGGCGTAGTCCGACGCGCCGCGATGGGCCAGGATGAAGGGTTTGGGTGGTCGAATAGAGGATGCACGCGGGCCCTCTCTTCAGGCGGCTTGTCGCGATGGTCGGCGTTCCAGGACGGCCTGGTAGTCGTCGAGGAGACCGTCTAGCACAATGGGCCATGTCTTCGCCTCACCGCTCGCTCGCGTCCGTTGATGCCGAGGGCCGCCGCGTAGCCAGGATCCGCTGTCAACGCTGCGCTGCGCTGACAAGTTCCGCGCTATCGTCGCGCGCAAAAAGCAGCCCAGTGCTGCCCGGGACGACGTGTCGCTTCCAGATGCCGCCGGCAGGGGCAATGACCGGCAGCCCGTGACGCCATGGCTTCGAGAACAACATTGCCCGTTCGTCTCGTTGGCAGAGGGGAACACGAACATATCGGCGGCGGCGTAAGCGTTCGCGAGGTCTTCGCCGTGTAGATAGCCCGTAAAGAGAGTGCGTGCCGTTTATGAATAGGGTTTCCATCGCACGGCGGCGCCTGGGCCATCGCCGACGATGGCCAGCTTGGCGTGGGGCAGGGCGTCGAGGATGGGGGCGCACAGGAGGTCAACGCGCTTTTCGACGGAGAGGCGGCCGACGTAGAGCAGCAGTGCGCGTCAGGGTCATTTTGGGTAAGGCGCTCCGCCATTCCGCCGTGCGTCTAGCAGGATAAACGCGCGGTCCACGCCCCGCGTCCAGATTTTGACGCGGGAATGCCCTGTTCCGCCAGATCGGGCCAGGGTCGTGCGCGAGGGGCAGAGGTTCAGGTCGGCCTGGCTGTGGAGCCAGCGCACGTAGGCCCAGGGCGGGCTGCGGAGAACCCCCATGCCCCAGCGCTGGCGTAGCCGGGGACAAGCCGGTGTGGTATGAGGCGATGAGGGGACTTCGAGGCGGTGCGCCTGGCGCAGGCCGACGATGCCCAGGGAGAACGGGTTGAAAACGTGAATGAGGTCAGGGCGGAAAGCGTCCAGGTGCGCTCGCAGATCAACGCTCGGCGGTATTGCTTCGTTTTCCGGGGTAGAAGGGACACGATACACCCTGCAATCCCCAGACGACGGTGCGAGCGTAGCGCCTCGGGCCACCCTCCGGGGGCGAACAGCACGCTTCAGCGGCCGCGGAGGGCCAGTGGTCGAGGAGATACCGCAGGGTTGTGACGACGCCATCAACTTTGGGGGATAAACACTTCACTGAACAGCGCGACCCGCATGTGTCTCTCCTTTCAATCTATGGTGGAGACTAGACGAGGGCGGCGCCGTGACCCGCTTACGTCCAATAGCCCCAATCGTGGCCCCGCCACTGTTCAGGCATCAGGCCTGCGTAGAGCAGGGCGCAGCGAGCTACCGAGTGCGCCGTCTTGCGCAACAGCGCCCCGGCGAAGGCGGCGCTGGTCGCGGGCGTAGACCGCAGGGCCCGCGGCAGAAACCCACACGGTAGCCGGCGCGCGCTGAACGCGCCAGACAATCTCGGTGTCCTCGTTAACGGTCAACCGGGCAGTCGAAGCCGCCCACGGCCAGAAAAGCGCGGCGCGACAGCAGGAGATTAGAGCCAGAAGCCGCCGATGCCGAGAGCGTGGGACAGCGCTGGCCGCGCACGAACCAGCGGTAATGTCGGCGTACTCGTCGGCGGAGAGCTTTGGGCCGTACAGCGTGTCCGGCCTTCTGGTAGTCGCGGAGACGATCGAAGTAGCTGGGCAAAGACGACGTCGGCGTCGGTGCAGAGCATCCACGGTGTCTGTGTGATCAGGTAGACCGCCAAGCTGCCGCGCGGCGGGAATGCGCAGTGGGCGACGCACGATGCGCGTTTTGTGGGGGCGAAGGCCGGCGGCCACGAGTGTCTCGTCGTCGCTGGCGTCGACGAGGATTAGCTCGACCTCCGTCGGCAGGGAGGCGAGGAAGGCGGGAGATTGTCGCGTTCATTGCGAGTTTCCGAACGACCACGGTCAAATCGGTAAGGCGCAATTTTCGGAACTCCTAAATTGTAAGGCAAAGAGCAGCATACGCTCGGAGCTTGAAATAGGGTTAACGGCGTGTTAAGCGTGAGGGTGCTGCAAGGGGTTAATAAGCCATAGCTGCATGTTGAGTTGGTCAAAGGCGCAGCGGCTATGGTCAGGCTGAATTCCGGGGTGGCGTGGTAGCCTCTTGTTCAGCCCTGGCTTACTGGTCATCGGGCGGATGTTCTCGCCAACGTTCACGCCGTACGAGGAGACGCGCATGGGACAGTCCTTGTTTTCGCCGAGCCGCGCTGTATCACCTTTGAGGAGGAGGAGCCGCCCCTCAAAGGGGCTGAGACGAGCGGCACGCTGTACTGGCATCAGCGCCGGGACGGAGCTGACCGCCTATCGCGGCAGTAACCTCCATGCACAAGCGGTGGGAGCCGGGCCAACGCCTGTTCGTCCCCTCGGACACCCCCACGTCCTCGTACCCGCTGCGTGGCTGGGGCTACGAGGAAGTGGGCGAGGTGATCGAGGTCGGGGCGGAGGCCACGGGTGTCGCCGTGGGCGACCGCGTCTACGGTTTTTGGGGGCATCGCACCCGCCACGTCGTCGGCGATGAGTACGCGCGGCAGCGGCGCTTGCCCGCTGACCTGGCGCCTGTCGCCGGTATCTCCTCACAGATCGGCGCTATCGCCATCACCGGGGTCCACGACGCCAGTTTCAGCATCACGAGACGGTAGCCGTCTTCGGACTCGGCGTGCCAGGGCAGATTGTGGCCCAGTTGGCGAAACGCTCGGGCGCGCGTGTGCTGGGCGTGGACCTGTTCGAGACACGGCTGGCGAAGGCGCGGGAGCTGGGGGCGATTGATGAGGCGGTTAACCCGGCCGAAGGGCCGGCCGCCGAGCAGATCAAGACGCTGACCGGCGGCCGGGGCGCGGATGTCTCTATCGAGGTATCAGGGTCAGCGGCGGCCCTGGCCGAGGCCGTCCGCGCCACCGCCTACTCCTCCAAGGTTGTGGCGATGGGCTTCGTGCAGGGCGAGGCGCGCGGCCTCTACCTGGGCGAGGAGTTCCACCACAACCGAGTGAGCATCATCAGCTCGCAGATTAGCGGTGTCGCGCCCGAGCTGTCGTACCGCTGGGACCGCCTGCGGATGGCCCAGACGATCATGCGTTTGCAGGCCGAGGGCATTGTCAATCTGATCCCGCTGATCACCCAGACCTTTCCATTGGCTCAGGCCGCCGAGGCGTTTCGCATTCTGGACCAGGAACCGGCGCAAACGCTCCAGGTGGCGCTCGATATGACGCAGGAGTAGAGAGCATGCTCTTCGCTGTGCAGACGACGATTGTGCCGGGCGACACCCTGCATGAGAAGTTCGACCAGTTGGTTCGATGGGGCTACGACGGCGTCGAGGTCTCAGGCGCGGATCTCCTGGAGCGGCCCGATGACGTGCGCCGCGCCAGCGAGGCGACGGGGTTGCGCGTCACCTCGGTCTGCGGCGGGTATCAGGGCTGGCTCGTCGAGCGCAACCCGCGCGCCCGCGCCCTGGCGATTGGTCAGATTCAGCGCATCCTGGCGGTCGGGGCCGAGATGGGCATTGCCGGACTTGTCGTTCCGGCGGCCTACGGCATCGGGGCGCGGGCGGGCTTGCCGCCGGCGCGCTACGCTTTCACGGTGGACGAGGACCGCGCGCTCCTTCTAGATAGCCTCGAACAGGCGCTTGCCTCGGCCCAGCGCAGCGGCGGCGTGCTGTACCTGGAGCCGCTGAATCGCTACGAGGATGCGTCCTCAACACGCTGGCGGAGGCGCGCGCCATCATGACGCCTTGCCGAGTCCACATCTCAAGCTGATGCCGGACTTCTTTCACTGAGCATCGAGGAGGCCGACATTCCAGCCAGCCTGCGGGCGCAGGCCGCCGTCATCGGCCACCTACCTCGCCGACGCTCAACCGCCAGCTGCCTGGCCAGGGCCACCGACTGGAGTGGCAGTTTCGCCCGCGCTGCGGGACATCGGCTTGACGGCGTCCTCGCCATCGAGTGCAAGCCGCCCGGTGATCCAGGGGGCTTCCCGGCCGCCCTCCGCTTTCTGCGCGCCCTATCGTCCGGGCAATAGGGCAGCGGCAAAATAGCCCCTTGACAACCAAAACGTTTGGAATACAATGGAGCCATCTCCAAAACGTTTGGGAACCACGCTCGGGGTGCCAATGGCCGTCACGCTCTGGACATCGCCCGCGAACTGAACCTGTCGGTCACGACGGTCTCCCGCGCCCTGTATGGCTATGACGATGTGGCCGAGCAAACAAGGCAGCGGGTGTGGTCGGCGGCGGCCGACATGGGCTACGTTCCCGACACGACGGCCCAACGTTTGCGCAAAGGGGCACGGACACCCTGGGCTTTGTCATCCCCACCTTCGGGCCGCGCTTCTCTGACCCCTTCTTCGCCGAGTTCCTGGCGGGCATCGGCAATCAGGCCGCCGACCTGGGGTTTGACCTGCTCGTCTCGGCCCGAGCGCCTGGCCCCCAGGAGCAAGCGGCCTACCGACGCCTGGTCGAGGGCGGCTGGTGGATGGGCTAATCCTCGTCGAACCCGCCGCCACGATGAGCGCGTCCAGTAGCTGAGCCACCGCAGCTTTCCCTTTGTCGCCTTTGGCCGCACCGAACTGATGCGTCCTACCCTATGTGGACACAGATGGAACAGAGGGCTTTCGCCAGCTGGTCGAGTATCTGATCAGCCTCGGCCACCAGCGCATCGCCTGCTTGAGCGCGGACCCCGATCTGACGTTCGTCGCGCACCGCCTGGCCGGGTATCACGCCGCGCTCGCGGAGCACGGCCTGACGATTGACGCCGACCTTGTTGTTCAGTCGGACCTCACCCAACGCGGCGGGTACGAGGCGGCGGCTGCCCTGCTCGATCGAACCGCGCCGCCGACGGCCATCATGTGTTTCAACGACCTGATGGCGCTAGGCGCGATGCGCGCTGCGCAGGAGCGCGGCCTGGCCGTCGGCCGCGATGTCTCCGTCACCGGCTTCGACGACATCCCGTTGGCGGAGAATGCCCACCCGCCCCTCACCACCCTCGAACAGCCTGTCTACGATATCGGCAAGCGCATCTGTGCGATGCTCGTGCGATTCATCCGCGGCGAGTCGCTCGACCAGACCCAGAGCCTGCTCGCGCCGACTCTGTCATCCGCGAGTCGACTGGGCCCTCCGGGCCTGTTTGGATTCTGGCCCTACCGACTACTCCAAGGAGGAGGACTCATGAATGCGACCCCGTCCAGATCCGTGTTGCCGCCTTCTTTGTTCTGGCGCTGCTGGCGTTGGTGATCGTGGCGTGCGGCGGCCAGGCGGCCGCGCCCGCCGCGGCGCCGGCTGCGCCGGCCGCCGCGACCGAAGCGCCAAAAGCGGCCGCGCCGGCCGCTGCGACTGCCGCGCCGAAGGCCGCTGCGCCGGCCGCGCCGGCGCCCGGTTCTATCCTGTTCCACTCCTCGCAGTTCACGCCTGTTCAAGAGCGCGAGAAGATGCAGAACATCGTGCTCAAGGACGCGCCGATGAAGGTGGAGTTCAGCCCCGAAGACCCAGGGCCGTTCGTTGACCGCATTTTGGCGGAGAACAAAGCCGGCAAGGTGAACGTCGGCATCATCGGCGGTCTGCACGGTGACTTCGCCACCTTTGCCAAGGAGGACGTCCTGCAGGACCTGACGCCGCTGCTGAACAAGCTGGCCGACCGCAAGTTCCCGGCCGCCTTCGTCGAGCTGGGTAAGCTCGGCTCCAAGGACAAGCAGTACTACATTCCCTGGATGCAGGCGACCTACGTTCTCGCCATCAACAAGAAGGCGCTCCAGTATCTGCCCCAGGGCGCGGATGTGAACGCCCTGACATACGATCAGCTCAAGCAGTGGGGCGCGAACATCCAGAAGGCCACGAACGAGCGCAAGATCGGCTTCCCGGCCGGCCCCAGGGGCCTCATGCACCGCTTCAGCCAGGGCTACCTGTATCCCTCCTACACCGGGCAGCCGGTCGCCAACTTCAGAAGCCCGGAAGCCGTGAAGATGTGGACGGATTTCAAGGACTTGTGGCAGTACGTCAACCCCGCCTCGACCAACTACGACTTCATGCAGGAGCCGCTCAAGGCGGGTGAAGTGTGGATTGCCTGGGACCACGTCGCCCGCCTCATTGACGCCGTCAAGGACAAGCCCGACGACTATATCCTCGTGCCGGCGCCGGCCGGGCCGAAGGGGCGAGGCTTCATGCCCGTCATCGGCGGCCTCGCCATTCCTAAGGGTGTCGCCGACCAGGCCGCTTCTGAGAAGCTCATCGAGTACATGACGACGCCCGCGACCCAGGGGACGGTGCTGAAGGAACTGGCCTTCTTCCCGGTCGTCGCCGGCGACCTGCCGAGCGATCTATCAGCGGGTGTCAAGATCGAAGCCGACGCCGTCGCCAAGCAGGCCAACGCCAAAGACGCGCTGCCGTCGCTGCTGCCGGTGGGCCTGGGCGCGAAGAACGGTGAGTGGAACAAGGTCTACCAGGACACGTTCAACAGCATCATCCTGAAGGGCGACGACCCCGCCAAGGTGCTGGACCAGCAGGCGAAGATCATGCAGGGCATCCTGGACGACACGAAGGCCGCGTGCTGGCCGCCGGATGCGCCGAGCACCGGCACTTGCCAGGTGAAGTAACCCGGAGCAGATTGGCCCCTCTCCCCCAGCCCCTCTCCCACAAGGGGAGAGGGGGGCCAGAAGGATTTCTCCCCTTCCCCCCACTGTGGGGGAAGGGGCAGGGGGATGAGGGGGGGCAGACTATGCTGTCGTTCGATGACCAAAGGGAGTGCCTATGGCTGTTCCCGATTCGTCTGTGAGCGCGCCACCCACAGGACAGGCGAGTGACGTGGCGCCGCCGAAGTTCGTGCGGCGGCCCACATCCTGGGCGCCGTACTTCCTGCTCCTGCCGGCGGTCGTGTTCCTGATCGTCTTCATCGCGTGGCCGATGGTAGGCGCGTTGCTGTTGTCGGTGCGAACGCCCGAGGGTGAGTGGACGACGCGCTACCTTCAGCGCATGGTCGCGGACGTCAATTTCACGGATGCCCTGCGCAACACGCTGTTGCTGCTCATCATCGTCATTCCGCTTCAGTTCTGCCTCGCCGTGATCATGGCCTTGCTCATCCATGCCAAGCTCAAAGGATCGAGCCTGTTGCTCTACGCGTGGACCATTCCCCTGGCGGTCTCCGACCTGGCCGCCGGCCTCGTGTGGCTGTCCATCTTCTCGGATCGGGGCTATCTCAATTCGTTTCTACAGACTCTCGGTCTGATCAACACGCCCTTCGCCTTCCTCAGTTACGAGAATCCCGTGAGCATGTACATGTGCGTGGTCATCGCCGAGCTCTGGCGGGCGACGGCCATTGTCATGGTGATTGTCGTGGCGGGCCTCCAGCTCATCCCGCCCGACTACGACGAGGCGGCGGCCGTCTTCGGCGCGAGCTACTGGCAGCGGATGCGCTACGTGACCCTACCGATGCTGCGACCAAGTATCCAGGTCGGCCTCATTTTGAGAACGATCCTGGCCTTCCAGGTCTTCGCCATCGTTCTGGCGCTGGCCGGCACCCGTATTCCCGTTCTGGCGAGCGAGGCTTACAACTGGTACTACGACAACCGCAACCCCAATGTGGCGGCCGCGTATGCCCTGCTCATCCTCATCTTCTCGCTCATCACCACGGTGTTCTACCTGCGCATGCTGCGCACGCGTGACGAGGAGCTTGGACAATGAACGTACTGACCAGCCGCCAGAGGACCCGCGTCGGGCTATACGCGCTCGCCATCCTGTTGACCCTCTTCATCGTGGTGCCGATCTACCTCATTACCCTGGCCGCCTTCAGCCCGCCAGACGTCATCTACAGCTACCCCAAGAGCCTGCTCCCGACCACGCTCTCGACGGAGACGATGCAGTTCTTCCTGAACTCGCGCGGCGTCCTGACCTCGCTCTGGAACAGCATCGTCGTCGGCATCGGCACGCTGGCTCTCGCCCTCGTGATCGGCACACCGGCCGGCTACGCCCTGGCCCGCTTCATCTTCCCCGGCCGCGACACATTCAAGCTGACCATCTTGACGACGCGCGCCTTCCCCATCGTGATTCTGTCCATCCCGCTGGCGGTGATCTTCATCAACTGGGGGTTGTACGACACGCTGTTCGGGGTCACCCTGGCGCACACGTCGCTGGCCCTGCCGATCACCATCCTCGTGACGAGCAGCATCTTCGCGGGCGTGCCGCGTGATCTAGAGGAGGCCGCCCAGACGCTCGGCTGCACGCCGGTGCAGGCTTTCCTGCGCGTGGCCCTGCCCCTGGCCCTGCCCGGTCTGGCCGCCGCGGCCATCTTTACCTTCGTCCTATCGTGGAATGAGGTCTTCGCGGCCACGATCCTGACGCTGCGCAATCGGACGCTGCCGGCGCTCATGCTGAGCCAGCTGAACAACTCGCCACTGCCGTTCCGATACGCTGGCGGCTTCTTCCTGGTGCTGCCGGCGTTGATTTTCATCTTCATGATTCGCAAGTACCTGCTCGGCATGTGGGGGCAGATCGTCAAGTAGACCACCGTGGAGACCTGGCTGGAGGAGACTATGGCTGAGATTCGCATCGAGAGCGTGCGCAAGACGTTTGGCAAGTTCACCGCTCTCCACGACGTGTCGCTGACAATCCAGGACCGCGAGTTCATGATCCTGCTGGGACCGAGCGGCTGCGGCAAGACGACGCTGCTGCGCTGCATCGCCGGCCTGGAGCATCCTGAAGGGGGGCGCATCTACATCGGTGGGCGTGACGTGACCCACGAGCCACCCCGCCGCCGCCAGATCGCCATGGTGTTTCAGAGCTACGCCGTATTTCCGCATCTGACGGTCTTCGACAACATCGCGTTCGGCCTGCGGATGCAGAATCGCCCCAAGCAAGAGGTCCAGAAGCGCGTCGGGCAGGCGGCGGAGATGATGCAGATTAGCCCCTACCTGGATCGCTACCCGGCCCAGTTGAGCGGCGGCCAGCGTCAGCGCGTCGCCGTCGCCCGCGCCCTGGCCGTCGAGCCGGAGGTACTGCTGATGGACGAGCCGCTGAGCAACCTGGATGCTCTGCTGCGCCTCCAGGCCCGCGCCGAACTCAAGCGGTTGCTCCAGGAGGTGCAATCTACGACGGTCTACGTGACCCACGACCAGGTCGAGGCGATGAGCATGGGCGACCGCATTACCGTCATGCAGGCCGGCAACATGGTGCAGGTGGATGCGCCGAGCCGGGTCTACGATGCCCCCGGCAGCACATTCGTCGGCGGGTTCATCGGGAACCCGCCCATGAACTTCGTTCGCGCCACCCTCATGCCCGCCAACGGCGCGTTCAAGGCCGACGTCGCCGGGCAACCGGTGCCGATCCTGCCCGTGGCGAATGTCCCGCCGGGGCAGCCGCTCTTGATGGGCATTCGCGCTGAGAACATCGAGGTCGGCCACGACGCGCGGCCGGAGACCGTGCCGGCGCGGGTACTCGTCGTCGAGCCGCTCGGCTCCCACCTCCTCCTGAGCGTCTTCCTCGGCACGGAGATGCTTAAGGTCATCGCCAATACCGACTTCCCGGTGGCCCAGGACGACATCGTGCAGTTGCGCCTGGACCCGGCCAAAATCCGCTGGTTCGATCCGGAGAATGGTCAGCCCATCGGCAGGGTTTCGGCATGAACGCTCTCCTCTCGTACGGCCAGCGCCACGCTCTCAACGAGCTTCTCGCCATGTTCGATGGGCAGTGGGCCAACGGCCTGCTGCCCCACGTCCGCTACGTCCCGGACCAGTCGGGCTACCGCCCGGATCCGGGCGATTGGGGCATCAGCCCGGCGGCGAGCGGGCTGTCGGCGATGGAAACGTCCGGCATCACCCAGCCGCCGATCATGGGGACGTGCGCCGAGATGGTGTTCCGCCGCCTGCCCGACCCGCAGGCGCATCTCGATGACTGGCTCGCCATCGCCGATGGGCTGGAGCGGTTCCATCACTTTCTGCTGACGGAGCGTGACCCGACCGGCGAGGGGCTGGTGGTGTGCCTGCATCCCTGGGAAACCGGCACGGACAACAGCCCCGCCTTCGAGCCGCTGCTGGGGGCGACGCGGGCGTACCTGGCGGAGAAGGCAGTTGTGATAGATGCGTTTGGCCGCGCCGACATGGTCCACGTCGCCGTCGAGCACCGGCCGACGGCCAAAGACTACACCGCGTACTTCGGCCTGATCGCCATTTTCAAGCAGCACGATTACGACCAGCGGCGGATTGCCGCCGCGACGCCGTTTCTGCTTCAGGATGTGTTGTTCAATGCGTTGCTGGTGGATGCGCTGTATGCGACGGCGCGGCTGGAGGAATCGCTGGCAAGCCTCCTGACGTCCCAGAATTCCGGCCGCGCCGATGCGTTGCGGCAGCGGGCGAACGCGAACACCGCGGCTGCGCGTCGCGTCGCCGACAGCATCCGGCGGCTGCTATGGTCCGAGGCGGACGGCATCTTCTACGCCCGCGACGCGCGGCGCGGCGAGTTGATCCCCGTGGCGACCGTGTCGTCCTTCATGCCGCTGCTGGCCGACATCGCCGATGCGCGGCAGGCGACCCGTTTGTTAGCGCACCTCCAGGACCCGGCCGAGTTTTGGACGCCCTTTCCCGTGCCATCTACGGCGGCCACCGATCCAGCCTTCGACCCGCTCCGCTACTGGACTGGCCCCAGCTGGCCGGTGCCAAACTGGCTGCTCCACCGGGCGCTGCGCTCTCTCGCGCCGGACCTCTCGCGGCGGCTGCGTGACAGCACGCTTCGCATGATCGCGGAGAGCGACGACGATCCGGCGCGCTGGTGGGAACGCGCCACCCAGGTGATGGCGTACAACAGCGTCGGCGGGCGCACGACGACGCCGTCGCGCCAGCAATACCAGCACGCCTGGCTGTGGGATAGCGCGGTCGCCGCCGTCGGCTGGACGTATACCGACGAAGAGCCAGGCCCCTTTGACCCGACGGGTCCCGGGCCGTTGTTTTGGGAGTACTACCATCCCTACACCGGCGCGCCGCTAGGAGCGCGGCTCATGACGTGGACCGCCGCCGTCTTCCTTGACTTGCTGGCTGAGGACCGCTCGCAATGACTATACCGAACGATTTGGTAGAAAAGGCGCGCGCCGTCTTGCGCCAGAATCTCGTCGTGACCGCCGATGGGCATCGCTACACGCGCCCCGCCCCGATGACCTATGAGCAGCAGTGGCTGTGGGACTCGTGCTTCCACGCCATTGTCAACACCCACCTTGACCACACGCTGGCGAAAGACGAGATCGAGGCGCTGCTGGCGCACCAGATGACCGACGGGCCGGACGAGGGGATGGTGCCGCACATGACGTACTGGGACGGCGGCGGCGAGGCTCTGTGGGGGCGGAGCGACCGCAGCACCATCACGCAGCCGCCGGTCATCGCCTACGCCGTCGAGCGGGTTTTCGCGGCGACGCAGGACATCGCTTTTGTGCGCCGCGTCTACCCGGCGCTCCAGGCGTACCACGCCTGGTGGCTGCGGCGGCGTGACCCCGACGGCGACAACCTGGTCAGCGCCATCCACCCGTGGGAAACGGGCTGGGACGCCTCACCGGCCTGGGACGCGCCGATGGGGCTGCGCGCGCCGAGTGACGTCGAGAGCCGTCGGGCGCGCATGGCCCTCGTCGCGACCCTCGGCAAGCTCGACTACGATATCGAGCGCGCGCAGGCGGCGGGCCTGTTCACCGTCGAATCGTGCGACTTGAATGCCTTCTTCGGGGGCAGCCTGGTCAGCATGGCGCGGCTTTCCGAGGCGTTGGGGTTGGATGAGGCGGCGCGGGGCTACCGCCAGCAGGCCGACGCGACGGCGGCGGCGATTCAGACGCGCTGCTGGGACGAGACGGCGGGCGTGTTCCGCGACCTCGCCGGGCGCGATGAGGTTCCCTTGCCGGAGTTCACGGCCACCACCTTTGTGCCGCTGTTCGCCGCCATACCCACAACCGCGCAGGCGGCCCGCCTCGTTAGCCGCCTGACCGACCCTGCGCAGTTCTGGCCCGCGTATCCCCTCCCGACCGTCGCGCTGAGCGAGCCGCTGTTCGCGCCCGACCGCTACTGGCGCGGCCCGAGCTGGGTCCACTTGAACTGGTTAGTGTACCACGGCCTGCTGTCCTATGGCTACCAGGACATCGCCAGTGATCTGGCGGCGCGGACCTTTGCGATGGTCGAAGGGGCAGGCTTCTGGGAATACTACAACCCGCTCACGGGCGCCGGTCTGGGCGCGCATCCCCAGTCCTGGACCACCCTTGTGCTCGACTTCACGGCCTAACATCTCCTGTTCTCAGCGGCGGGTATCTATCACCGCTCTCCTTGCGGTCATCTTGTCGGGGTGGTTTGGAGGGGAAACCCCTCCAAACCACCCCCTTTGCCGTTCGCTCGGCGGCCAGGCTCCGCGAGGTGAGCCGAGGCAGGAGGTTCGTGGGGGCCGCAGGCCCCCACCCCCCGTCCGCAACAAACTGCAAAGACTGACCTATCATTTCTAGCAGGCAAACTCGATACCTGACTCCTGTCAGTTGGAGTAGCTCGTTCAGGGCGGGGTGAGGTATACTTGGGCCAGCGGCCCGACCGTCGGTCACGGATCACCGCGCTGTATTCACAGAGATGGCAAGCTACGCCGCGCATGGAGGAGCTATTGGCCGCTGAACCGCACGCTGAACAGCAGAAGCTCTCGCAGGGGCTGGTGCGGCTGACCCTCGTCGCCCTCGGCGCTGGCGCGCTGACCGGCCTGGTCGGCGGGCTATTCCGCCTGGGGCTGGAGTGGGCCGACAAGGCACGGGTCGCGGCGGTGACATTCAGCCACGGCTATCCGTATCTTGGCTGGCTGTTCCCCGTGCTGGGCGCCGCCATCTGCGTCGCCATCGCCCGTTTTCTCGTGCGCTTCGAGCCACTGGCCGCCGGCAGCGGCGTGCAGCACGTCGAGGCGGTGATGCGGGGCGAGGCCCAACCGCCGCCACCCGGCGTGCTGCCGGTCAAGTTTGTCGGTGGTCTCCTGTCCCTGGGCGCGGGCATGGCGTTGGGCCGCGAGGGGCCGACCGTGCAGATGGGCTCAGTGATTGGGTCGTGGTGTGGGCGATGGCTGCGGCTGCCTGACGAGGACATTCGCTCGCTGCAAGCGGCGACGGCGGGGGCTGGCCTGGGCGTCGCGTTCAATGCGCCGCTGGGCGGGACGTTGTTCGTCTTCGAGGAGGTGGCGCGCGTGTTCCGCGTGCGCCTGGCCGTCATGGCGCTGGCGGCCAGCGCGGTGGCGATGGGCGTCGCGCATCTACTCCTGGGCAACCCTATCGAGTTCACCGTCACGCCGCCCACGATGCCGGGCTTCCTGGCCCTGGCGGTCTACCTGGCGCTAGGGTTGGCGCTGGGCGTCCTGGGCGCGGCCTACAACCGCGTTATCATCATCGGCCTGGACATCTTCGAGCGTGTCGCCGTCTACCCGGTCGAGCTGCGGGCGGCGCTCGTCGGCGCTGTCGTTGGCGGCCTGGCCTGGTTCGATCCGTGGCTGGTGGGCGGCGGCGACGTAATCAATCAGCGGGTGCTGGTGGGGAGTATTCCCCTGACGACGTTGGCGGCCGTGTTCCTGCTGCGCTGGTTTCTCGGCCCCTTCTGTTACTCGGCCAGTACGCCGGGTGGTCTGTTCGCGCCCCTGCTCGTGATCGGCGCGGCGTTCGGTTTCCTGTTCGCGGGCGTTTTGGGGGTGTTGATGCCGGGGCTGGGCCTGTCGCCGGTAGCCTTTGCGATTGTAGGCATGTCAACCTTCTTTGTCAGCGTTGTGCGCTCGCCCCTCACCGGCCTCGTCCTGGTGATCGAGATGACCGCCACGACCACCCTGATCGCCCCGATGCTCGTGGCGGCGGCCGCCGCTTTGCTCGTGACGACGCTTCTCGGCAGCTCGCCGATCTACGACACGCTGCGCGAGCGCATGCTGCGGCGCATGGTGAGCCACCCCGCGCCATCGGACACCCCCCGCTACGTGTAAAAAAGCGCGGCGCCTGTCGTTAGGCAGGCGCCGCAACATGTTCGTCTCACCGTCGCCCATTCGCGCTTACCCGTGGGGCGCATAGACGACGATCACGCGCGCGCCGCCGGAGATCTCGCTCAGGTAGGCGGCCCAGTCGGTCGTGAAGCGCAGACGAAGCTCCGAGTCGACGACGATGACCTCCGGCCGCTCGGTGCGGGCAACCCTGAATAGCTCGCCTTCGTTGTGGACCTGGCCCACGATGCTCAGGCTCGTATCCGTCACTTGGAGCGCGTGGAGAGTATCCAGCAGCGCGATAGAGTCGCCAGCCATCACAATACGCATGGGCGGATCCAGTTCGACAAGGGCAGCGCTATCCGCTGCCCGCCGCGCTTCTAGCATACAGCAAGCCGGCTTGCTAGAGACTCCCCGAATCGCCAGTCTTTCGGTATCGAACTTGACTGTCATTTCTGCTAGGCGGCCACGCAGAGTTTCAGATCAGCTTGTAGCTCGCCGCAATGTGAACGGCCTCGGTGCGGTTCGATGCGCCGAGCTTGGCGAAGATGCTCTTGAGATGGAAGCGTGTGGTGGACTTGGTGATGTTGAGGGCGTGGGCAATCTCGGCGTCCGTGTTCCCTCTGGCGACCAGGGCGAGCACTTCTAGCTCGCGCTCCGACAGATGCGGCGCGGGTGGGCGAGGGTCATCGGCGGCGGCGTCAGCGAGGGCCTGGGTAATCTCGGCTGAGAAGGTGCGCCGCCCCCGCGCCGCGTCGCGCACCGCGGCGGCCAGGTCGTCGGTGGAGATTGTCTTGAGCAGGTAGCTGGACGCGCCGGCGCGAATGGCCTTCTGCGCCAGGGCAACCTCGCCGAACGTCGTCAAAGCGATGAGCTGGATCGCGGGCATCTCGCTGCGGATGCGGGCGATGGCCGTCGGGCCGTCCATGCCGGGCATGACGACATCCATGAGGACGACGTCGGGGTCTAGGTCGCGGCACATCTTGATCGCTATCTCGCCGCTCTTGGCCTCGCCAACACAGACCATGTCGGATTGGGCCGACAGAAAGACCTTGAGGCCGTAGCGCATCGTCGGGTGGTCGTCCACAACCAACACCCGGATGGGCGCCGGAGGATCGGTCGTCATTGTTCGCTCCATTCGACACGCACCTGCGTGCCGCCACCAGGGCGGCTGGCGATGCTCAGCGCAAGGTGGGCCGCCGCCGCCCGCTCGCGCATGATCTCCAGCCCCATGTGATCGCTCGTGACGGCGCCGGGGTCGAAGCCGACGCCGTCGTCGGCGATGGACAGGCGAACGAAGCCGGGGCGGCGGACAAGATGTGCGGTCACCCGGTTGGCTTCGGCGTGCCTGGCGATGTTGTTCAGCGTTTCCTGCGCAATGCGGTAGATAGCGAGTTTGACGTCCTCCGGCAGCGGGTCCGTGGCCGCGATATCCGTCGTGAAAGCGACAGGAATGTGCATTCGGCCGGTGAACGCCTCAAAAAGCGGCGGGAGGATGGCCTCGATCGGGCTGGCCGCCAAAGCCCAGGGACGCAACTCCAGAAGCAGGGCGCGCATCTCGGCGACCGCGCTGGTGAGCATCCACTGTACGTCTTCGAGGGGCTGTCGCGCGGTGGGGGGGGCGTCGGCCCACAGACCGAGCGCAGTCGTCGTCAGCAGGTTGGCGGAGCAAAGTGTCTGGGTGACCGCGTCGTGAAGCTCGCGCGCCAATTGCTCGCGCTCCTCAGCGACAGCGGCCACCTGCGCTTGCGTGTGCAAGCGCGCGTTGGCGACCGCCGTGGCCGCCTGATCCCCAAACGCTCGCAGCAGATGCAAATCCTCGGCGGACACGTCGTCCTCCGCTTCTCGAACAATGGCGAGTGTGCCGAACACCTGGTCCTTGTTGGTCAGCGTGACACTGACCAGGCGTCGCGTCGGCGCCGCCCCATTCATCGCGGGCGTTAGCTCGCGCCACAGTTGGACCTGCGCCGCCTGCAGCGTGTTGGCCGATGGCGCTCCCGGGGCGAGGCGCTCGCGCCGATGCAGCGCCGCCGCGCAGATGCCCTGCGCATCCACGACGACCAGGTCGTGACTGTCGAGCAGCGCCAGCATGGCCCCGCAATAGGGCGTGACCCGGCTCAGTTGCCCCATGATGACCTCGACGACAGCATCCGTGTCGAGCGTACTCGCCAGCGCTGAGGCCGTTTCTTGCAGCGCCTCGGCCACTTCCCGCTGGCGGCGCTCGGACTGGGTTCGCTCGTCTACCAGCGCCTCCAGGTGGGTGCGGTACGCGTCCAGCTCGGCCTCGCGCTCGCGCCGCTCGGTAATGTCAAGGAAGGTGGAGACGACACTTTCGACGGCGCCGTGCTCGTCTTTGAGCGGACGCGACCAGACTTCGAGCGCGACGCGCTTGCCGGCTACCTCAATCTCGAGGTCGTCAGCGTTAGCCTCCACGCCCTGCAACGCCCGAAACAGGGGCAGCTTCTCGTCAGGGTACGGGTGGTCGCTACCGGCGACGTAACTCGGAAAGACCTGCCGCGCCAGAACATACTCGACGTTCGGCGCGACTTGCGACTCGATGAGATTGGTAGTGGCATCGTTGATGTAGATGGGGCGCTGCGCGGCGTCATACACCGCGACACCGACGGGAATCGCGTCGAGGTATTCGCCCAGGCGGCGGGCGCTGCGGCTGGCGTCGCGCCGCAGCCCGTTGATCTGGTCGGCCATGACAAGGGAGATGATGATGATCACCATGAGGGTGACGGCGGGGCTGAGGAATACGTACCAGGCTTCCCAGTTTGCAGCGCCGAGGCGGCCAAGCCCAACGACCGTACTGGCGAGCAGCGGCAACAGCATCGCCAGGAAGAAGTAGCCGGCGGGCTTGAAACCCTGGCGCCAAATGAGGAAGGCGAACACGGGAACAATCACACTGGTGAACAGACCCGCGACGACGAGGGCGATGTTGGCGAAGGGGGTAAGGCCAAGCGGAACCAGCGCCAGGACCACGAGGCTAAGGGCCGCCAGGCTGATCGTCGCCCAGTGCGCCCAGGGCAAGCGCTTCGGCAGCTCGAGAAACGAGTCGCAGAAGGCCAGGAACGTCAGCAGCGCGACCGTGGAGAGCAGTGGATAGAACCGCCAGATGACCGCTGTTCCTGAAAGACCCAACCAGAGAAACGCCATGTCGGTCGTCAGAAAGGTGAACACGCCATAGCACGCGGCAAACAGAGCCAGCAGCAGGTAGTTCCGCTCACGCAGCCGCACGAACAGGGCGAAGTTGTAGGCGGCGATGAGGAGCAACCCGCCGATGATTACCCCCCACAGCGTGTCCAGGCTGCGGTTACTCGCCTCGAATGCCTCCTCGTCCCACAGCATAATCGGCAGGCGGACGGCTGTCCGATCGCCTGCCACGCGGAGATAGTAGGTGGCTTCGCTTTGCGCTGGCAGAGTCACAGGAAAAACGAAGTCGGCGGAGCGGACAGGGCGCGGCGCGGCGACGCGCTCCCAACCCGTGGCGGTCGCGGCGAACGCGCCGCCTGTGGAACCTGGTCTGTAGAAATCCACAAGGCCGGCGCCGGGGAGCGCCAGCTGAACGTAGACGCTGCGGGCCTCTGCCGAGGGATTGCGTAGTGTGAAGCGTGCCCACGCGGCGTCGCTCGTGAACCCGAACCCCGGTGTCTGGCCGCCATTCGGCATGAAACCAGCGAATGCCGGATCGGATACCTGCTGGATAGTCAACCCGGCGCCAGGGTCGCGCAAGACCTCGAGATGCGGGTTGAGTGAGAGCGATTCGCCCGGGCCGACAACCTCCGCCGGCGGCGCGCCGCCGGGGCGCTGCGCCAGCGCGGGGCGCGGGGGGGCGAGCAGGCAACCCAGGGCGAGGGGGATAGCGGCGGCCAACGCCAAAAGTGCGCTGCGCTTCATTGGCTAATTGCCTCCTTCTCGCAATTATCAGTTTTCCGCCACGGTAGTCAACTCCTCTATCTTTGCACTTTGCTGTGCAGCGGCGGAGTCCCTACTGAAGAAGGGGAAAGGGGGTGGTTTGGAGGGCTGCGCCCTCCAAGCCTCCCCACCAGACACAAACTGCAAACATAGGGCAACTCGCCAAGGGGTATACCTGGCCCTGCATTTGACCTTGCTTTGTGCAGGGCGCTCACGTATAATGAGGGCGCAAATGACGCAAAGCGTAATGGCGGCCAAAGGAGGCAGCATGTCCCAACCCCTGACCGTTGCGGATATCATGACCCACAACCCTGTCGCGATCGAGCCGTCGGCCAACGTCGAGCAGGCGCTTCATACAATGCGCGAGCGAGGAATTTCGAGCATTCTCGTCAGGCCAGAGAGCGCCAGCGAAGACTGGGGCATCATGACGAAGCGCGACATCATCTCGAAAGTCGTCGCCAACGATCTCGACCCGGCCGAGCTTCAGGTGCGCGAAATCATGACCTCGCCGATCTTGCGCATCCCGCCCGACATGAACCTGCGCCAGGTCTCGGCGATCATGTTCGAGAACCGCGTGCGCCGCCTGCCCGTGTTCGATCACGGCAAGCTGGTGGGCATCGTGAGCGACACCGACATCTTCCGCGTCATCGAGGAGGGCGGCTGGCACCATCATTGAGGCGAGTTTGGACCGGATTCAGACGCGCCTTGCATAACCAGTCTCACATTAGAGTTGCCTTAAACTGTGCGCCCTGGTATACTTAAAGCGGGAACCGCACGCTCGAAACAGAAAGGCCACGGCAAACTGACTCGCGCTGGGCGCCGTGCCAGGGAACTGTGGCTATCATTTTGAACTCGGGGCAACGCGCTCATGCGTAAAGGCGAACTGCGCGCACGAGCCGTCCGCATGGGGCTAGCGGTTTTTGCTTTCCTCGCTGTGCCGATGGCCTGCGGGCTGTTGGTAGACCGTCAGTTGGGTTTGTGGCCGTGGGGCGCCTTGATCGCGTTTCTCCTGGGCATCCTGGCGGCAACGTATTTCGTCGTGCGCTACACGTTCGAGGCTTTCAAACGGATCGAACAGGCGCACTCCCGTAATCCATCGCAGAATCCCACAAAAGCCTCGGTCAAGGAGGACGAGCGGCTGTGAGCCGAATATTCTCAGCCCGAAACATCATCTGGATCCTGGTCATTGTTGCTCTGATCATTGGCAGCGCTCTCTTGTTCCCGGTTCCGCTCCCAACGATCATTCTCGCGCCCGAGCAGATCGGGCATCTCACCGTTTTCGGTCAGCCCTTCACTAACACTGGCCTGGCAACCCTGGTCGCTGACGCCACGGTGCTTATCATCGGCTTCCTGGCGGTTCGCAAGAAGGCGCTCGTGCCGAGCGGCATTCAGAACACGGTGGAGTTCATCGCCGAGTTCTTCCTCAACCTCGCCCAGGACCTCATCGGCCCCAAGATGGCGCGCGCCATCCTCCCCGTCGCCCTCACAATCTTCTGGCTCATCCTGTGCGCCAACCTGTGGGGCCGCGTGCCGGGCGTCGAGTCGATTGGCCTGATCGAGGTGCCGCATGAGGCCGGGCTGCCCGTGTGGACGGTCAATCCGGTGATCCCCAATGTGCTCTACACCGTGTCCAAACCGCAGACCGGTATCTCGAAGCCGCTGGAACACCCGGAGGCCGAGGCGACCGATGAGGGGCATGCGGTGCCGTCGGAGGGCGTGCTTGTGCCGTTCATGCGCGCCGCGACGACCGACCTGAACATGCCGCTCGCGCTGGCGCTGATCGCGTTCTGCTACATCCAGTATCGCGGTTTCAAAGCCAACGGCTTCGGTTACATGAAGAAGTTCTTCAACTTCTCTAGCTTCATCGCCCTGTTCGTCGGAATTCTAGAGCTGATCTCGGAACTGGCGAAGATCATCTCGTTCTCCTTCCGACTTTTCGGCAACATCTTTGCCGGCACCGTACTCGTGTTCGTCATGAGCCATCTGTTGCCCTGGATCGTGCCGATGCCCTTCGCCGCCCTGGAAGGGTTCATGGGCGTCATCCAGGCCGGCGTGTTCGCGCTGCTCCTGATCATCTTCTCGGCCGGCGCTATGGAGAGCCACGAGCATCATCCAGAGATCCCGGTGGAAGACAGCTTCCAGGAAGCGTATCAGAGGGAGCGGGCAGAGCATCAGGCGGCCCAGGCCGGCCAGCACGCTTGATCTTGCGAAACGTGGGGCTGTCGAACCAAGTCTTAGCTGCGTGAGATAGCCCGTTCAGCTGTTCGAGTTTCAGACAGTTCTTTCTTCCCTATCATTGCTGCCCTAAGGAGGCAACGTCTCATGAATGCTCTCGCTGCTTCTCAGCTGGCCGCTGGTCTGGCCGTCGGCCTCGGCATGATTGGCCCAGGTGTTGGCATTGGTCTCGTCGTGCTAGGCGCTCTCCAGGCGCTCGGCCGCAACCCGGAAGTCGGTAATGATATCCGCACAAACATGATTCTCGGCATTGTGTTCGCCGAGTCCATCGCCATTTACGCGTTGGTCGGTTTCCTCCTCCTCAAGTTCGTCGCCGCGGCGGGCTGAGATAGAGTGGGACATCATGGCGCGACGTGCCTCTTGCCCGGAGGCATCCGCCGCGCCGCTGAGAGCGACCGACCCAATACCACTTAGGAGGTGGTGATGGAAGCGCTGGGCATTAACCTAAACTTCCTGATCTCACAGATCATCAACTTTGTGATCATCCTGTTCATCCTCTGGCGATTCGTCTGGAATCCCCTGGTGAACCTCATGGATCAGCGCAAGCAGCGCATCCAGGAGAGCCTGGCCGAGGCGGAGCGCGTACGCCAGGAGGCTGCGCAGGAGCAGGCCGCCTTTGAAAAGCGGCTCGCCGACGAGCGCCAGAAGGCTACGGCGCAGATGGCGGAGGCGGCGAAGCAGGGCCAACAGGTGCGCGAGGAAATCGTCGCTGCGGCTCAAAAAGAGAGCGAGCAGATTGTCGCCAACGCGCAGCGCCAAGCCAGCGACATGCAGGCCCAGGCCCTGGCTGACGCGCGCCGCCAGATCGCCGACCTCGCCGTTCTCGCCGCGCAGAAGGTCATTGGCACTTCGCTTGACGAGGGCCGCCAGCGTCAGCTCGTGACCGAGTTCCTCGACAAGGAGCTGGCGCTCCGTGGCGTCGGCGCCAACGGCAGCGCAGGTGGGGGAGGCGCCCCGTGAGCGACTCTAACCGCGCTCAAGTGTACGCGCAAGCTCTATTGCAGAACGTGACTGAGAGCGTGGCCGCCCAGTTGGACACCGTCGAGCGGGGGCTGCGCGCCGATCCTGCGGCGCGCCAGGTACTGGCCGACCCGCTGGTCGAGTTTCGGGATAAGGCCGCCCGGCTGACGGGTTACCTTCCGGCCGACGCATACCCGGATGTGCAAAGGTTTCTACAGTATCTCCTCAGCGAGTCGGCCCTGGACCTGCTCGGGCCGGTGGCGGCGGAGCTTCACTTCGCCGCGACGGGCGGGCAGCGGGCGACGGAGGCGGTCATCACCAGCGCCGTCCCGTTGACCGACGCCGAGAAAGACAAGATGCGCCAGAAGCTCACCCGGGAAGTCGGCGGCGACATAGACTACACCTATCTTGTTGATCCCAACCTCATCGGCGGGGTCGTCGTGCGGGTGGGCGATCAGGTGATTGACGCCTCCGTAGCCACGCGCCTGCGGCAATTGCGTGAGAGTATCTGGAACGCGCTGTAGTCAAGACGGCGGCCAGCAGGCTAGACGCAGGCCAAAACGTGGCGCCGGCAGTCGAGGTGCGAGGGTCCCTCAGCGGCGCGTCGTTCGAGCCGTGCCCGGCGGCTGGCTGCTGGCTTATGACGTCCTTCTAAGGAGTGAGAGAGTATGGCTACCAACCTGGCCGACGTAACCGATGTCATTCGACGCCAGATTATGCAATTCGAGGCGCCGGTCCAAACGGTAGATGTGGGTACGGTGCGCCAGATTGGCGACGGTATCGCCCGCATCACCGGCCTGACCCAGGCGCGGCAGGCGGAGTTGCTGGAGTTTACCAAGACCGGCGTCCTCGGTCTCGTGTTCAACCTGGAACGCGACAACGTGGGCGTCATCATCCTGGGTGACTACACCGAAATTGAAGAAGGCGACCTTGTCCAGTCCACCGGCCGCATCGGCTCCGTTCCCGTCGGCGACGCCCTCATCGGGCGCGTCGTCAACGCCGTCGGTCAGCCGATTGACGGCAAGGGGCCGATTGAAACGACTCGCTTCCGCCCCCTGGAGCGCATCGCGCCGGGCGTGGTCAAGCGCCAGAACGTAGATACGCCGGTGCAGACTGGCGTCAAATCCATTGACGCCCTGTTCCCGATTGGCCGCGGTCAGCGCGAGTTGATCATCGGCGACCGCCAGACGGGCAAGTCGGCCATCGCCATTGACACCATCATCAACCAGAAGGGCCAGAATCTCATCTGCATCTACGTGGCTATCGGGTTGAAGGAGTCGCAGGTCGCCAACCTCGTCGGCACGCTGGAGCAGTACGGCGCGATGGATCACACGATCATCGTCTCGGCGACGGCGTCGGAGCCGGCCTCGCTCCAGTACATCGCCCCGTACTCCGGCTGCGCGATGGGCGAGGAGTTCATGGAGACCGGGCGCGACGCGCTCATCGTCTACGACGACCTGTCGAAGCATGCCTGGGCTTACCGCCAGGTATCGCTGCTCCTGCGCCGCCCGCCCGGCCGCGAAGCCTACCCCGGCGACGTGTTCTACCTCCACTCCCGCCTGCTGGAGCGCGCCGCGCGCCTTAGCGCCGAGATGGGCGGCGGGTCGCTGACGGCGCTGCCAATCATCGAGACGCAGGCCGGCGACATCTCGGCGTACATCCCGACGAACGTCATCTCCATCACCGACGGCCAGATCTTCATGGAGAGCGACCTGTTCTACGCCGGCATCCGTCCCGCCGTGAACCTCGGCCTGTCAGTGTCCCGCGTCGGCGGCGACGCCCAGACGCGCGCCATGAAGCAGGCGGCCGGCCGCATGCGCGCCGAGATGTCCCAGTTCCGCGAGTTGGCGGCCTTCGCCCAGTTCGGCTCCGATCTGGATGCGTCCACGAAGCGCACCCTGGAACGCGGTATGCGCATCCAGGAGATCCTGAAGCAGCCGCAGTACCGCCCGGTGGCGCTGCCCAAAGAAATCGTCATTCTGTACGCCGTCAACAACGGCTTCCTGGATGACGTGGCGGTCAAGGACGTGGCCGCGTTCGAGAACGACCTGTACGCGTTCCTGGATCGTGGCTACGGCGGCCTGTTGCAGACGATTGTCACGGACAAGCGCCTGACGGACCCGACGATTCAGCAGCTTCGCGCGGCGATAGATGCGTTCAAGGCCCAGTGGCAGCCGCCGCAGTAGTGGGTTGTCCCATGTGCGTTGGGACGTGTAGCGCCGACTTCAGTCGGCTCTGAGAACAAGAACGACTGAAGTCGTCACTACTGGTGAGTTGCTCGTCAACTCATGGAGCGAACCGTGCCAAGTTCCCGCGAGATTCGACGCCGTATTCGAAGCGTCAAGAACATTAAGCAGATTACCAAGGCGATGGAGACCGTGTCGGCCTCCAAGATGCGCCGCGCGCAGCAGCAGACCCTGGCCTCGCGCTCTTACGCGCGCAAGGCGCAGGAGGTCCTCGGCTCGCTGGCGCGTCAGTCGCGGGGCGGCAGCTCCCTCCATCCCCTGTTGCAGCAGCGCGACCAGCGCAATGTCACGCTGATTCTCGTGACGGCCGACCGCGGCCTCGCCGGCAGCTTCAACTCGAACATGCTGCGCGAGGCGCTGCGCTGGATGCGCGAGCAGCCCGGCACAGTGAGCGTCATCACGGTCGGCAAGAAGGGGCGCGACTTCGTGCGCCGCATCGGTCGGCCCATCGCCGCCGAGTTTACGCCGCTGCCTGAGCCGCCGACACTAGGCTTCGCCTTGCCGATTGCCCGCATCGCGTTGGACGAGTTCCTGAAGGGCAATACCGACGCCGTCTACATTGGCTACACGGACTTCGTCTCGGCGCTGCGCCAGAAGCCGGAGGTGCGCCGATTGCTCCCCCTGGAGCCGGTCTGGGTCGGGCAGAAGCCGTCTATGGTGGACTACATCTACGAGCCAAGCCCGGAAGCCATTCTCGACGTCGTGCTGCCCCGCTTCACGGAGTTGCAGGTCTATCAGGCGATCCTCGAGTCGGTGGCGAGCGAGCATAGCGCCCGCATGGTGGCGATGCGCAACGCGAACGAGGCGGCGGGTGATCTGATCCAGGACCTGACGCTGACCTACAACAAGGCGCGCCAGGAAGGCATCACGCGCGAGATCCTCGACATCGCCGGCGGCTCGGCGGCGCTGGAGCAGGCGCGGTAGCAGTCAGGGGCGGCCGGTGGATACGTAGCAACTGTAAAACCCTTCGGGGGCGTGGAGGATACATTATGACAGAGCAAGCGACAGTAGCCGGCGCCGACACCCAGGCAGTCCTGGGGCGGGTCGTTCAAATCATCGGAACGGTGGTGGACTGCGAGTTCCCCGAAGAGCATCTGCCTGAGATCTACGACGCCATCGTGATCCAGGGTGACCGCGGCGAGGTGACGTGCGAGGTTCAGACACAGCTCGGCAACAGCGTGATCCGCGCTGTGGCGCTGACTTCGACCGACGGTCTGCGGCGCGGCATGGACGTCCGATCCACCGGCGGCCCAATCCTGGTGCCGGTGGGGCCGCCGACGCTCGGGCGCGTCTTCGATGTCCTCGGCCAACCGATTGACGAGCGCGGGCCGGTGGATGCGGAGACGTTCTACCCGATTCACCGCTCGGCGCCCGCCTTCGTGGACCAGATCACGCGAACGGAAGTGTTCGAGACGGGCCTGAAAGTGATTGACCTCGTCGCGCCGTTCACGCGCGGCGGCAAGACAGGCATCTTCGGCGGCGCGGGCGTCGGCAAGACGGTGACCATCGCTGAGCTAATCCGCAACATCGCCGCCGTTCACTCCGGCTACTCCGTGTTCACCGGCGTGGGTGAGCGCACCCGCGAGGGGACCCAGCTGTACGGCGAGATGCAGGAGTACGGTGTCCTCGGCTCGACGGTGATGGTGTTCGGGCAGATGAACGAGCCGCCGGGTGCGCGCCTGCGCGTCGGCCTGACCGGCCTCACGATGGCCGAGTACTTCCGCGACGAAGGCCGTGACGTACTCCTCTTCATTGACAATATCTTCCGCTTCGTGCAGGCCGGCTCCGAAGTCTCGGCGCTCCTGGGCCGCATGCCGTCCGCCGTGGGCTACCAGCCAACGCTGGCGAGCGAGATGGGCGCGCTGCAAGAGCGCATCACCTCGACCAAGCGCGGCTCCATCACCTCGATGCAGGCGGTGTACGTCCCCGCCGACGACTACACGGACCCGGCGCCGGCGACGACCTTCGCCCACCTCGACGCGACCATCGCCCTCGAGCGGTCGGTCTTCGAGCAGGGCATCTTCCCCGCCGTGGACCCGCTGTCCTCGACGAGCCGCATCCTCGACCCGCGCGTCGTCGGCGACGAGCACTACCAGGTCGCGCGTGGCGCGCAGCGCGTGCTCCAGCGCTACAAGGACTTGCAGGATATCATCGCCATCCTCGGTATCGAGGAGCTGAGCGAGGAAGACAAGCTGACGGTCGCGCGCGCCCGCAAGATCCAGAAGTTCTTCAGCCAGCCGATGTTCGTCGCCGAGCGTTTTACGAACCGCGAGGGGCGCTACGTGAAGATCGCCGACACGGTGCAGGGCTTCAAGGCGATCCTGGAAGGGAAGTACGACGACATCCCGGAGCAGGCGTTCTACATGCAAGGCACCATCGAGGACGTGCTGCAGACTGCTGAAGAAATGAAGCAGATGCGCTGAGTGGAGTAGGCTATGCCCATTCATCTGGACGTCGTATCGGTGGAACGAACGGTCTATAGCGACGAGGTGGACACGGTGATTGCGCCCGGCATCGAGGGGGAGATGGCCATCAAGCCGCGCCATGCCTCGCTGATGACCGGCCTCAACTACGGCCAGCTCGTCATCAAGAAGACCGGTCTGCCGGACGAGATCATCGCCATCGGCGGCGGCTTCATGGAAGTGCGCCCCGACCGGGTGACGGTGCTGGCGGACAGCGCCGAGCGCAGCGAGGATATTGACATTGCCGAGGCCGAGGCCGCGCGCAAGCGCGCCCAGGAGCTTCTGGCCCAGCCGCTTGAGCACGAGGACGAGGAGCGCGCCCTGGCGGCGCTCAAGCGCGCTCGCCTGCACCTGAAGATCGCCGAGCAGCGGCGCGGTCGCGAGCGGTCTCGCCCGACGCAGTAGAACGTACCGATTTGTCGCCCTGACTGCAGCCAAGGGCCTCCTGGCGCCGGGATGCTTCGCGTTCGCTGCCGTGAAAGTTAGTACTGGCCGCGTAGTTGCCCGCCGACGCCACCGACTCAAGTCGGTGGCTGAGACGGTAAAGCCTGCTGAAGCAGGCTGGGTTGGGAGCGACGTCGCATCGCCAGCCTGCTTGAGCAGGCTTGAGCCTACCAGCCGCCGATTTCAATCGGCGTCGCCGCGCTACGACGATGCCGGGCCTTGCGGAGAGCCGACTGGAAGTCGGCGCTACACATCGTTCGTCTCCTGTAGCGCCGACTTCAGTCGGCATCTGGGGCGCGACTTTCATCCGTGAGGATGCGCCGCAGGCGGCAGAGGCGTAGTGACGCGCCATGGCCCGTCTCTACGTCACGTCCGGCTGTCATGCGGAGTGCAACGAAGCATCCCCCGGCGCGCCGGGAGGCTCTTCGCGCTGCTCAGAGCGACAAGCGACCAGTTTCTGCCCTTGCGCATACTCCCCTGTCGTATGGAGTTCTCGGGGTGACAGCCGTCCGATTATCGTAATGACCTTAAAAGGCGTGGGGGCGGGGTGCGCCCCTACGCCTTTTTGACTGTCTCCCGCGCGAACGCTATACTTGTGCGGTTGCGTCATGAATCGGCGCTGTGTGTCACGCCGCGTTCCCCTCCTAGCCGCGCATAGCGCCCGGAGTCGCTGTTTCCGGCCGCACGAAGCCTGCGTGACGCCTCGGCCGCAAGCGCCTTTGTCGTCTTACCCTGAGGAATGGATGAATGTTCCAGCGGTACATTGGTATTGACCTCGGCACGGTTAACGTGCTGGTCCACGAGCGGGGTCAGGGAATCGTCCTGAAAGAACCCTCTGTCGTGGCGATCTCCATCAACGACAACCGGATCGTCGCCGTCGGGCAGGAAGCCCTTGAGATGCTCGGGCGCACGCCCGACACCATTGAGGTGGCGCGCCCGCTCAAAGACGGCGTGATCGCCGACTACGTCGTGACGGAGAAGATGCTGCGCTACTTCATTCAGAAAGTGTGCGGGCGTTTCCGCATGTTCAAGCCGGAGGTGATGGTCTCCGTGCCTGTCGGTGTGACGTCGGTCGAGAGCCGCGCTGTCCACGACGCCGCCATCCAGGCCGGCGCGGGCCAGGCGTTTCTCATCCCCGAGCCGCTGGCGGCGGCAATTGGCGCGGGCCTGCCCGTGGCGACGCCGACCGGCAACATGGTCATCAACCTGGGTGGCGGCACGACCGAGGCGGCCATCATCTCGGTCAACGGCATCGTGCAGTGGGCGTCGGTGCGCGTCGGCGGCAACAAGATTGACGAGTCTATCGCCGCCTACGTCCGCCGCAAGTACAACCTCCTGATCGGCGAGCGCACATCCGAGGACGTCAAGATCACCATCGGCAGCGCCATTCCCCTGGAGGAGCCGCTGACGATGGATGTGCGCGGCCGCGACCAGGTCGCCGGCCTGCCGCGAACCATCAAACTCTCGTCGGCGGAAGTGACCGAGGCGATGCAGGAGCCGCTGGCGGCCATCGTCGGCGCGGCCAAGGAAGTGCTGGAGAAGACGCCGCCGGAGCTGGCCGCCGACATCGTGGATCGCGGCGCGGTCATGACGGGCGGCGGGGCGCTGCTGCGCAACCTGGACCGGCTGCTGACCGAGGAAACAGGCATCGCCTTCTACCCGGCGGAAGACCCGATGGGCTGCTGCGCGCGAGGCGCGGGGCGGGCGCTGGAGTACTACGAGGTTCTCAAGCGCACCATGCGGCCCGTCTACTAAACCGACTTACCAAGATTCGCCCGTTGGCGAGTTTTGTGGTATACTGCTCTGTCGTTGCTGTGCGCCCATACTTTTTGAGGTGATTACTCCATGCGCGTGATTTTGACACAAGATGTCCCTACCCTCGGCAAGGTGGGCGATGTCAAAGAAGTGGCTGACGGCTACGGCCGAAACTATCTGATTCCAAAAGGTCTGGCCATCCTCGCCAGCTACGGCGCGGTGAAGAACATTGACGACCTGCGCCGCGCGCAGGCCAAGAAGATGCAGCGCCAGATAAACGCGGCCGAGGACCTCGCCAACTCCCTCGGCCAGCTCAACCTTGTCTTCAAGCGCCGCGCGGGCGAAGACGGCCGCCTCTACGGCTCGGTCACCAACGCTGACATCGCCGAGGCGATCCAGGCGCAGACGGGGCAGGAGATTGACCGCCGCCGCATCGAGCTGGAAGAGCCGATTCGGAGCCTGGGCGAGCACAAGGTGGACGTGCGCCTGATGACCAACGTCACGGCTCACGTGAGCGTGGCGGTGCAGCCGGAGGAATAGACCGTTCTTTGTTGCGACATTCCGCTGGCGGTGGAGTGACAACTCCGCCGCCCGTGGGAGGCGCTGGAGATGGCTCTCCAGCGCCAGCATAATTGCGGCGATAATTGGTGAAAGTTCATTAGTCGTCACGACAGAACGGCCAGAACTTGGAAAGGGACCAGCGGGCAACGGCCCACTGGTCCCTTTTTCTTTGCCTCGCCCATATCCTTTCACGCGTCGTTCACGTCATGGGTAGTGTACACTTTCGCCTGAAGAGGAAGAGCCTTGAACACTATGCCATCGAAGGTTGGACGGCTCCTGTGGCCGTGGGCCGTCGCCCTGGCGCTGGCTGGCGCGGTCGCGCTCGCGCTTGTCGGCGCGGGGACGAGCGCCGGCCCTGCCGTCGTCAGCGCGTCGTCAATGGCGACCCAGGATGAGACCGAGCTGGCCGGCCGCGTCACCGACGCGGTGACCGGCGATCCCATCGCTGGCGCAACCATCCGCGTTGCAGGGATGAGCGCGACGGCGGACGGAGCGGGCGACTATCGCGTGCCGCTTCCGCCGGGCGCGCACGTCGTGCGTGTCCAGGCCGCCGGCTACATCGGCATGACGTACCCGGCTGAGGTTGTCCCGGCCGGCCTGGCAACGCGCCTTGACATTCAGATGATCCCCACGTCACCCGACGAAAACGCTAGGCCAACGTTGGCCGCCGCGCTCCCGCGAACCGGCGAGTCAGCGAACGGCGAGCGCAAGGCGGTGGCAGCCGTACCCCTCGGCCCCATTTCCTCCGTGCCGCCGACCGTGCGCGTCCTCATGCCCGACGGCCACATCGAGACGCTGGACATGGACGACTACCTCAAGGGGGTCGTGCCGTTCGAGATTGGGGCAGGCTCGCCACCAGAGGCCCAGAAGGCCCAGGCGGTCGCGGCGCGCACCTACGCCGCCACGCACTGCCTGGCCGATAGCGCCGGCGACCCGACGCGTTGCGAACCTGGCATAGACGCCAACGTGGATACGACGACGCGCACCCAGGTGTGGCGCGCCAGCCCACGCTACGACACGTCGAACGCGGCCGTGGACGCGACCAGCGGCGTCGTCCTGCGCCAGAACGGCTTCCTGGCCTCGTCCACGGTCTACTTCGGACACACGACCGTGGCGACGCGCAGCAACGAGGACGGGTTCGGCGGCCCGCCGCTGTCCTACCTCCGCTCCGTCGGCTCTCCCGATCCCTACAACCGCCGCTACGGTCACGGCGTCGGCATGAGTCAGGTGGGCGCGATGGTGCTGGCCGACTGGGGCGCGAGTTACGCCGAAATCCTCCGCCACTACTACACCGGCCTGTCGGTGGAGCGCGCCGTCGCCACACCCACCGCCACGCCCGCCAGCGCCGCTTCCGCCGACTCTCAACCGGCGGGCGGGACGGCGGGCGTTCGGCATAGCGAGTGGCGCATCAGCGGCGCGGCGTGGAGCAACGGAACACCTGAGAAGGCCAGCGTCGAAGGCGGGCGGCTCGCGCCGCAGCGGCCGAGCGAGGTAGGTCTCTACACCACCGAGGCCCTGGCCGCCGACTTCGAGTTCCAGGCGCTCAGCGTTCACTGGGAGCCGCCGGCGCCGCCGGGCAGCCGCGTGGGCGTCCAGGTGCGCATCAGCGGCGACGGCAAGGCGTGGACGCCGTGGCGTGAGGTGGCCGAGCCAGACGGTGGGCGCGAGGACGTCAGCGACCGCGCGTCCGGCCTGCATTTCGAGACTGGCCGCTATGCCCAGGTGCGGCTGACGCTCGATCCGGGGATAGCGACAACCGCGCCGACTATCGAGCGGCTCCGTGTCCACTACTTCGACGCGCGGCAGGGGCCGACGTCGGCGGAGCTGGCGGCGCACGCGGCATTGGCATCCAAGACGAACGCGCTCCAGCCGCCTATCGTGGGGCGTGCGGCGTGGGGCGCGCCGACAGACTATGTTCTGTGGGATGCCTGCTCCAGCGGCGGGCGCAGCGACCAGGAGGGTTATATCCGCCCCAACGCCTTTGCCGTCCACCACACCGCCGACGAACACAGTGACATTGACGGCGCGGCCTGGGTGCGCATCGTGTACAACGAGCACGCCAACGTCCTCGGCTGGGGTGATATTGGCTATCACTACGTCGTGGACCGCAACGGTGTGATTTACCAGGGCCGCACGTCCGGCGCCCCGCCGGCCGGCTATATCGCCGAAGGCGGCCACGCTCTACGCTACAACTGCGGCTCAGGCGCGGTGGTGGCGCTCGGCAACTACCAGCCGAACATCAGTGTTCCCTTGACGGCGTTGACACCCCAGACGCGGCAGAGCGTCGTAAGCATCATGGCCTGGCTGCTGCACACCTACGGCATCCGCCCGTGGGAGCAGCGCTTCGTTGTGGACAAGACCGTCCTGGGCATGTGCGGCCACCGCGATCTGCTGGCGACGCAGTGTCCGGGCGACAATCTCTATGCCCTGCTCGACGGCATGCGCAACGATGTCCAGGCCGTTCTGGACTCGCAACCCGCGGAGCCGACACCGACGATCGCGCCCCCGCCGACGCTCACCCCATTGCCGCCGCCACCGACGCCGCGCCCCATCGAGCCAGCGCCGGCGACGCCGATAGCGACACCGCCGGTGGGCGCAGGCTGCCAATCCATCATTCCCCAGGGCGACTTCACGAGCTACGACCGCTGGATGCTGAACGCGGCGTATGTGACGCAGACCAGCGCCCTCAGCGCCCCGCTAGGGCTGTTCCTGGGGCGCACCGGGGCGCAGCAGGACGGCGCCGCGTGGTCCAGCGCCACATCCGCCGCCGCGCCACTCCCCAGCAACATCGTTCGCGGCCGCCTGGCGTTCTGGTACGCGCCGTATAGTGACGGCGCCGACGGCGACCGCTTTGTGGTTGAGCTACGCGACGGCGCTGGCGCCGTCCTGCCCAACGGGCGCGTCGTGGATGACACGCCACCCCACAACTATCGTGGCTGGGTCTACTTCGAGCGCGACGTCACCGGCGCGCTTCAGGCAGCGGCTGGCGGGACCGTGAGCCTCTACCTGGGCGTCTACAATGACGGCAACGGCCTCAAGAGCTACGTGCGGGTAGACGACATAACGCTGGAGGTGTGTGGCGGGCCGACCGCAACCCCGACGCTGACGCCGACGCGCACGCCCACGCCGACCGTGACGCCGACGCGGACGCTGGCGCCCCCGCCGACGCCCGTCGCGGTCTCGTGCGCCAACTGGACCGTCAACGGCGCCTTCGAGGCCCTGGACGGCGACGCCCCGCGCGCCTGGACGTTGCAGCCGGCGGACCTTGGCGCGGGCGTCACGACGGGGCAGACGGCGTCGTCCGCCAACGCTCTGCGCCTCGGCGGGGGCGGGAGCGGCTTCGGCTTCGCCGCGGCATGGCAGGACTTCGTGTGGCCGACCGGCGTGACCTCGGCCACGCTGAGCCTGTCGTACATGGCGCAAGGCGGCGCCGACGGGGACACGCGAGTCGTGGAGCTGCGCGATGTCCTGGCGGGCGGGCGCGTCAACCTCCTGCGCCTGTCGGGCGCGGGCGATGGCGTGTGGCGTCAGGTGGACATTCCCATCACTGCGCGACCGGACGGTCACCCGGCGCAGGTCTACCTCGCCGTGACGCGCAACAGCGCGGCGCAGCCGACGCTGCTGGTGGACAACGTCTCACTGCGGCTGTGCGGGCGCGGCTTAGGTGGCCCGTACCGCCTCAACCTTCCCTATGTGATGAGCGAGGGGGATTCGTCCTTCACCCCCTGACCGTGCTCTCGCACGGGCGATGGGGAAGCTCGCTCCCCTTCTCCCATCTTGGGAGAAGGGGTAGGGGGATGAGGGGCCTGATCCCACCCCCTGCTGGCGGGGGAGTTGTCACTCCACCGCCAGCAGGGTAACAGACCGCGACTCTGACGTGCAGGCATTTGACGGGGTGGGTACATCTTCCTATACTATAGCGTGACAACGGAGTTCCCGTTGCCCTGGGGGAGTCTGGTAAAGCCAGGCTGAGAGGGAGGCCCGGCGCGCGCGCCACAGCCTCCGACCCCATGAACCTGATCTGGATCATGCCAGCGCAGGGAAGGGCCATGCACGTCTTGAAGCCGCTGACCCTTCGCAGGGCAGCGGCTTGTTCTATTTGGCGCTCCGCTGCGGACTGCTGGATGAGAATCGCTGTCGCCATTGCTCAGTCAGCCTTTCGCAAGGACGGGAGATTGCTTCGGCACGCTACTCAGAACACAGGTCACGGCGTCGCTGCGAGGACGACGGTAGGAGGACGAAGCAGCCTCCCGCTGGCCAATGCCGCCCTCCAGCTGCATAGAGCGCCTTTCGCAAGGACGGGAGATTGCTTCGCTGACGCTCGCAATGACGGCTTGACAGCCGAGGCTTTTCTTGAGGAGGGATGATGATCGCGGAACAGAGTCATGCCGGGGAGCGGGAGCCGCTGTCCCACGACTGGGGCATCGAGCCGATTCCCCAAAGCGCGCGGCGCTTGCGCTTGTGGGACTACAGCATCCTCTGGGCGGATCTGGGCGTCGGCATGCTCGTGCTCGTCGCGGGCAGTCTGCTCGTCCCCGGGCTGGGGCTGGCCGAGGCCCTGGTCGCCATCGTCGTCGGGACGCTGGTGGGGAACCTGCTGTTGGCGATGGCCGGCATCGTCGGCAGCGATACCGGCGTGCCGACGATGGTCTCGCTGCGCCCATCCCTGGGGGTGCGCGGCTCGTATCTACCGTCGGCGCTGAACATCGTCCAGCTCATCGGCTGGGCCGCGTTCGAAGTGCTCATCATGGCACAGGCGGCGAATGCCATCACCCAGGCCCTTATCGGCGTGTCGAACTATCTGGTGTGGGTGGCGTTCTTTGCCATTCTCTCGACGTTCATGGCCGTGCTCGGGCCGGTGACCATCGTCAAGAAGTGGCTGGCGAAGGTCGGCGTCTGGGCGGTGCTGCTGACGACGCTCTACCTGACGTGGTACATCGCCAGCCACTACGACATGCGGGCGCTGTTCGCGCAGCCGGGCACCGGCGAGCTGAGCTTCTGGGCCGGCGTTGACCTGGTTGTGGCAATGCCGGTCTCGTGGCTGCCCCTGGTGTCGGATTACTCGCGCTTCGCGCGCCGCTCGAGCGATGCGTTCTGGGGAACGTATGTCGGCTACTTCGTCGCCAATGTGTGGTTCTACGCCCTGGGCGCAGCAATGATGATGGCGCTGAAGCTGACTGACCCGCTGGACCTGATACCGGCGATTGCCACACTCGCGGGTGGAAGCATCGCGCTGCTCATCATCCTCGTGGATGAGACCGACAATGCTTTCGCCAACATCTACTCGACGGCGGTCTCGGCCCAGAACATCCTGCCCAAGCTGTCCCTGCGCACGGTCGCCATCGGCATTGGCGCCGTCGTGGCTGTGCTGGCGGCGACGCTGCCCCTGGCCGACTACGAGTGGTTCCTGCTGCTCGTCGGCTCCATATTCGTGCCGTTGTTCGGCATCCTCGCCGCCGACTACTTCGTCGTGCGCCGCCGCCAGTACGTGACCGCCGACATGTTCCGCGCCGGCGGGGCGTACTGGTATCGGGGCGGATTCAACATCGCCGGCATCATCGCGTGGCTGGTTGGGGTCGCCGTCTACCAGTGGATTGCGCGGGCCCAACCCGACCTCGGCGCAACCATTCCCAGCTTCGTCGTCTCACTCGGCGCGTATGTCGGCCTGGCGTATCTGCTGCGTGTCGCGCGCCGGTCGCCCGAAGTGGAGCAGAACGCATAGATCACGCCGGCTCTCAGCCGAAGAAAGGCTACCATGTACAACCAGTCGCTTGGTCAGCAAGCAGCGGCGCTGCTCGAAAAGATACAGGGCCGCCACCCGCTGGTCTATCACATCACGAACAATGTTACTGTCAACGACGTCGCCAATATCACCCTGTTGACCGGCGCGCTGCCCATCATGGCCCCATCGTCCCACGAGGCGGCGGAGATGGCGGCCCACGCCGACGCGCTGGTCTTGAACCTGGGTACGCCTAACCTCGACCAACAGGCCGCCATGTCCCTGGCGGGCGAGGTGATGAACCGTCGGAACCGCCCCATCGTCCTGGACCCCGTCGGCATCGGCACGACCTCGCTGCGCACCGAGGGGGTTCGGCGGCTGCTCGCCCGGCTGCGCCTCACCGTGGTGCGCGGCAACGCCGGCGAGATCGGTCGTCTGGCCGGGCTGGGCGGCGTGGTGCGCGGTGTCGAGAGCATCAGCGCGCCCGACCCGATTGAGACGACGTCGCGGCTGGCGAGCGACCTGAAGCTTGTGGCCGCGGCGACCGGGCGGCGGGACGTCATCGCCGGGAAGGAGGGCGTCCTGGTTGTGGACAACGGCCACGCCCTGCTCTCGACCGTGGTCGGCACGGGCTGCATGTCCACGGCGATGATTGGCTGCTTCCTGGCGGTGGGGGATGACCCTCTCGTCGCCACGGCATCGGCGCTGGCGTGTTTCGGGTTGGCCGGCGAGCTGGCCGCCGCCGACGCCGGGGGGCCGGGCAGCTTCAAGGTGGCCCTGTTCGACAGGTTGCACAGCATCACGCCCGATATGCTGGCGCATCGCGCGCGGATAGCGCACGTCGAGGACGCGCCCGATGAGTCGGCTTAGCCCAGACTGGTCGCTGACCGTCATCACGGATTCTGAGCTGAGCCTGGGCCGCCCCGACCTGGTGGTGGCGCGGGCGGCGATGGCCGGCGGCGCGACGGTTGTGCAGTTGCGCCAGAAGCGCGGCTCGACGCGCGACATGGTGGCGCTCGGCCACGCCCTGCGTCAACTGACGAGCGAGATGGGCGTCACGTTCATTGTCAACGACCGGCTCGACGTGGCGCTCGCGGTGGGCGCCAACGGGGTCCACGTCGGCCAGGATGATCTACCGGCGGCGGCGGCGCGGGCGCTGCTCGGCCCCGACCGCCTCCTGGGCGTGTCGGCGGCGACGCCGGATGAGGCGCGGGCGGCCCACGCCGCCGGCGCCGACTACCTGGGTGTGGGCGCGGTCTACGCGACGGGGAGCAAGGCCGACGCGGGCGCGCCGATTGGCCTCGACGGGTTGGCCCTGGTGGCCCAGGCGACAGGGCTGCCCATCGTCGCCATTGGCGGCATCGGGCCGGGGCGGGCGGCGGCGTGCATCGAGCATGGCGCGGCGGGGGTCGCCGTCATCTCGGCGATTGTCTCCCAGGCCGATCCTGAGGCGGCCGCGCGCCGCCTCCGCATCGAGATAGACGCGGCCCGCGCCCAAAGCCACTAGGTTGACAGGCGTGACCTTCGTGGTTCAGAGGCTTCTCGACGGCGTAACACTCTATGAGCCTTACCCAATGGTCGCCACACCTATGCTGGCGCTGGAGAGCCATCTCCAGCGCCTTCGGCGGGCGGTGGAGTTGGCACTCCACCGCGAGCGTACTGCGGCAACAATTTCTGAAGGTTCATAAGGAGGAGAGAGGGGACAATGCAGGTTAACACACGCAAGGTGGCGTATGCTATCGTTCTGGCGGCGCTGGGCGTCGTCCTGGGCTTCGTGTCTATTCCGACGGGCCTTGCCAAGCTCAACCCCGGCCAGGCCATGATCAATGTCTTGAGCGCCGTGCTGTTGGGGCCGTGGTACGCGGTCGGGATTGCGTTCGTCATTTCCGTCATCCGCAACGCGATGGGCTGGGGGACGCTGCTGGCATTTCCCGGCAGCATGATCGGCGCGCTGCTCGCCGGGTTCGCGTGGCGCTGGACGCACAACCTTATCATCGCCGCGGCTGGCGAGGTCATTGGGACGGGCATCATCGGCGCGCTGGTCGGCGCCGCTATGGTCGCGCCGATGCTGATGGCGCGGCCCACGGCGTTGACGGCGCTCATCATTCCCTTCCTCCTTAGCTCGCTGGTCGGCGCGGTTATCGCGGTCGTCGTTCTGTATGCGTTGCGGCGCGCCGGGTATGCCCCGGACATCAGCCCGGAGACGGTGAGCGAGCAGGCGTAATGAACGAGGCCGAGATTGTCGCCGCGGGACTAGGTTATCGCTATCCCGACACAGCGCAGTGGGCCTTGGCGGAGGTCAGCCTGAGAATCGGGCCGGGCGAGTATGTGCTGCTGGCCGGGTGGAGCGGGTCTGGCAAGTCTACCCTGTTGCGCACGTTCAACGGTCTCGCGCCGCACTTCTACGGCGGCCGTCTGGTTGGGCGGCTGACGGTCGGCGGGTGGGACGTGGCGGCGACGCCGACGAGCCGGTTGGTGGAGCGCGTGGGCGCAGTGTTTCAGAACCCGGCCGCGCAGCTGTTCAGTAGCACGGTGGCGCGGGAGGTGGCGTTCGGGCCGGCCAGCCTCGGCCTGCCCGTCGCCGACATCGAGAAGCGCGTGCGCTGGGCCGCCGAGGTGACCGGCGTGACGCCCTGGCTGGAGCGGCCGCCCCACGCCCTGTCCGGCGGCCAGCAGCAGCGGGTGGCCGTCGCCGCTGCGCTCGCCATGCGCCCGGCCATCCTGCTCCTGGACGAGCCGTTCGCCCACCTGGACAGTGACGGGATCGAAGACTTGCGCGCCGTCCTGCGCGAGATTCACGGGGCCGGTACGACGATCATCGTCGCCGAGCATCACATGGGGCGGCTCGTCGCCGATGCGACCCGCATGCTGGTCATGCAGGACGGCGCGTTGGTGGCCGATGGCGCGCCGCGTGATGTGCTGGCGGGCGAGGCGGTGGGCGGGCTGAACCTCCCGCCCCTGGCGCAGCTGGCGCGGGAGAGGGGGTGGGGCGGCGTGCCGCTCACTGTGGATGAGGCCGTCGCGCTCGCCCGGCGCGCCGGGATAGCGCCGGGCGAACCCAATCACGCGCGGTTTGCCGCGCCGCCAAACGGTCACGCTGCTTCGCCGGCCGTCCTCGCCGAGGATGTGTATCACGCGCTGGACGGCTGGCCCGCGCTGAATGGGTTAAGCCTCAGCGTGGCGGCGGGCGAGCGCGTCGCCATCCTGGGCCGCAACGGGTCGGGCAAGACGACGTTTCTCAAGCACCTCAACGGCCTGCTCAAGCCGCAGCGCGGCCGCGTTGTGGTGCTGGGGCAGGACACACGGCGGGTCAAGGTGGCGGACCTGGCGCGGCGCGTCGGATTGGCCTTCCAGGACCCCACCAAGCAGCTCTTCCGCCCTACCGTTCGGGGCGAGATCGAGACCGGGCCGCGCGCCCTCGGCGTTCTCGACACGGCCTGGCTCGATCAGCTCTACGAGTGGATGGGCCTCGTGCCATTGCTGGAGCGCTCGCCGTACCGCCTGAGCGAGGGCGAGCGGCGCCGCGCCGCCCTGGCGGCCTCCCTGGCCGCCCGGCCGAGCATCGCCGCCCTGGACGAGCCGGCGCTGGGGCAGGACGGCCGCTATCGCCAGGCGCTCGTAGCCCTGCTGGACAGCCTGGCGCGGGCGGGTGATACCGTCGTCCTGGTCACCCACGACCTGGACCTGGCGAGTGGGGCCGACCGCTGGTTTGCCCTGGCCGACGGCCAGGTGGCGGCCGAGGGCGCGCCCCACGCCGTCATGGGCGACGGCGCGGCGATGGCCGCGGCGGGCTTGCGGCCCACCGATCTGTTCGAGGTGGCGCGGCGGTTGGCCGCCCCATCCGAAGCGCCGCAGCCAGAGCGGACGCTGGAGCGTGGCGCATGATGTATGGGCGCTCTGAGGGCCTGAACCCGCTCGCGCGCCTGGCCCTGGCCGTCGGCGCCGGCGTTCTGGTGCTGGGGACGGCGCTGCCCGCCGCCCTGGCCGTCGAGGCCGTGGCGCTGGCCGTCGTCATCGTCGCCGTGCGCCGCGTTCGCGCCTGGCTGGCGCAGCTGCGCCTGCTCTTGCCGATGCTCGTGCTGCTGGCCCTGGTGACGTGGCTCAGCGTGGGGCCGGTGGAGGCGGGGGTGGCGGTGACACGGCTGGTGCTTCTCGCGGCTGTGTTCCTGGCGCTGTTCCAGACGACCGCGCCGGAGGACCTGGGGGACGCGCTGACGCGCCTCGGCCTGCCGCGTCACCTGGCCTTCATCCTCACGAGCGCGATCCAGTTCGTGCCGGTGTTGCAGCAGGCGGCGTCGGATGTCATGGCTGCCCAACGCTCGCGCGGCATCCGGTTGGAGGGCGACCTTGCCAGCGTGCGCAACTACCCGGCGCTGCTGGTTCCGCTGATCGTCCACGCCTTCAAGCTCGCCGACGACCTGGCGGAGGCGCTGGAAAGCCGGGGGTACAGCCGCGCCGGCCGGACGACCCTCGGCAGCGCGAGATTGGGCGCGCTCGACTATTTGGGCTTCGCCGGGGCAGCCGGAATGGTTGCCGTGGCACTCTTTGTGTAGATAACGGGGGAGGACTTTCATGCACACAGCGTTGACCATCGCCGGATCAGACTCGGGCGGCGGCGCTGGCATTCAGGCTGATCTCAAGACGTTCGCGGCGCTCGGCGTGTTCGGCATGAGCGCCTTGACGGCTGTCACCGCCCAGAACACCCAGGGTGTCCAGGGTGTTCTGGAGCTACCGCCGGCGTTTGTCGCCCTTCAGATCGACGCCGTGCTGGGCGACCTGGGGGCTGACGCTGTGAAGATCGGGATGCTGTCGAGCGCGCCGATTATCGAAGTGGTCGCCGAGAAGATTCGGACGTACAATGTGCAGCGGCTCGTGGTGGATCCGGTGATGCGGGCGAAGGGGGGCGACGCGCTGCTGCGGCCCGACGCGCGCGACGCCCTGATCGGGGCCATCGTGCCTCTGGCGTTCGTCATCACCCCCAACCTGCCGGAGGCGGAGACCCTGGTGGGGTTCGAGATTCGCAGCCTGCTCGAGATGGAGGCGGCGGCGCGCGTGATCCATGCCCAGGGCGCGCGCAACGTTGTCGTGAAGGGCGGCCACCTGGAGGACGTCGACAGCATTGACGTCTTCTTCGACGGCGCGGAGATCCTGCACCTTCCGGCGTCTCGCATTGCGACCCGCAACACGCATGGGACGGGTTGCACCTTCGCGTCCGCTATCGCCGCCGGGTTGGCGAGGGGCTTGCCCGCGCGCGAAGCTGTCGCGGGGGCCAAGCAGTACCTGACCGACGTCCTCGCTGCCTCGGCCGACCTGCGCCTGGGGCGCGGCCCCCACGGGCCGATGAATCACATGGCGCTGCTCAAGATCGGGTGACGCGCTCAGCGCCGCCCGACTGGGGGTGCGGTCGGTCGCGCGCTAAAGGAGCGTAACCAGCAGATGAACATCCTTATCATTGCCAACGGTCCGCTTCCGTCCCTGGATCAGCTTCGCCACGAGGCGGAGAGCGCCGACCTGGTCATCGCCGCCGACGGTGGGGCGGTCTACATTCTGGCGGCCAAGCTCTTCCCCGACCTGATCATCGGTGACCTGGATTCGGTGCCGCAGGCGGCGCTGGACACCTTGCGCGAGGCTGAGGTGGAGGTGCTGAAGTTCCCGGCGCACAAGAACGAGACGGACCTTGAACTGGCCGTCGCCGAGGCGATCAAGCGCGGCGCAACCTCCATCACGATCATGGCGGCCGTCGGCGGCCGCCTCGATCAGACCCTCGCCAACGTCTTTCTGCTGGCGCAGCCGCAGTTTAGCGGTGTGCCTATTCGCATCTGCACCGAGCGCGAGGAAGTCTTCGTCGTCCGCAACCAGGCGCTCATCCACGGCGCTGTTGGGGACACCGTGTCGCTAATTCCCCTGACGGCGCACGCTCGCGGGGTGACGACGCGCGGCCTGGAATACCCGCTGGAGGATGGGGTGCTGCACTTCGGGCCGACGCTGGGCATCAGTAACCGGCTGTACAGCGAGGAAGGCATGGTGGCGCTGCGCGAGGGCTTGCTGCTCGTGGTTCACGAGACGGGCGGGGGAACTGCTACTGCGGCTGCCGTCGCGCCCCACGCCGAGCGAGACGCTGTGTCAGAAGGCAGCAAGAGCAACACCATCCACACTGAGCCTGACGAGTAGCGTGAGTTATGTTATAATTGGATTGGGAGGGCTTATGATGAAGAGCCTGCACCTGCGGGTCCATGTGGATGCACAGGGCCAAGTGACTTTGCCACTGCCGGCGGATTTCGCCAATCAAGACGTTGATCTGGTGGTCGTGTTCTCGCCGGTGACAATGACCGCAACAGGAACTGACGCTGTCACGGACTCTGACTGGCCCCCCGGCTTCTATGAGGCAACGGCCGGGGCGTGGCAGGGCGAGGCGCTGGTCCGCGACAGTGAGGGAAACTACGAAGTACGAGACCCTCTAGAGTGATCTATCTGCCTGACACTAACGCCTGGGTCGCTTATCTGAACCCTGGTCCGTCATCCGTCAAGGATAACTTTCGGAGCCAGCGTCTAGCGGACATTGCCTTCTGTTCGGTAGTGAAAGCTGAACTCTTGTTTGGCGCTTACCGGAGCGCACGCATTGAGGCTAATCTTGGGTTGCTGAAAGCCGTGTTTCAGGAGTTTCGCAGTCTGCCATTCGATGATGCCGCAGCCGAGATATGTGGCCGTCTGCGAGCTGATCTGGCCGCCCGCGGTACACCTATTGGCCCGAATGACCTCATGATCGCGTCTATCGCTCTGGCCCACGATGTGATTCTGGTGACGCACAACACGCGCGAGTTCAGCCGCGTTATCGGTCTTCGCTTGGCAGATTGGGCCTAAGCTTCTCGCACTTGACAGTCATGCGTATCGTCTCTCTCGTCCCCAGCACCACCGAAACCCTTTTCGCGCTCGGCGCCGGCGATACCGTCGTCGGGCGCACTGCATTCTGCCTGCTGCCCGAGGCGGCGCGGGCCGTGCCTGAGATCGGCGGGACGAAGACACCGGACATCGCCCGCATCGCGGCGCTGCGCCCCGACCTCATCCTGGTCAACGCCGAGGAGAACCGCGCCGAGGATGTCGCACGGCTGATGCGCGTCGCGCCGGTTCACTCCTTCTACCCGCACACCGTCCAGGATGCGATTGCCGACCTCGTCGTTCTGGGCATGGTGGTTGGGCGGGCGGCGGAGGGGGCGGCGCTGGCAGCGCAGGCGTGTGACCTCCTCGCCGGCGTGCGCGTCGTGGCGCATCCATTCCGCTATGCCTACCTCATCTGGCGGCGGCCCTGGATGGCCGTAGGGGCGGGAACATATGTCGCGGACCTGCTGCGGCAAGCTGGCGGCGTCAACGCCTTCGCCGATGCCTCGCTGCCCTATCCCGCGGTGACCCCGGAAGATCTCTTCGCGCGCGCGCCCGACGTGGTGTTCCTATCCAGCGAGCCATACCCCTTCGCCGAACGCCAGGCCGACGAGCTGGCACGGCTCGCGCCGTCGGCCGAGATGTGGCGGCGGCGGATGGAACTGGTGGATGGACGGGCCTGCGGCTGGCACGGCGTCGCGTTGCTCGATGGGCTGGCGTGGCTGAGAGGTTTTTCACTTGCGCATCAGGCGCAAAGCGTATAATATTGTCCCCTACAGCCTGGCGCTTAGCCGCCAGGCTGGATAGTTTGCCGACGCATCCGCTCAGGAGGCCCCATGCCGACCCCTGTTACGCTCATTCCCGGCGACGGGATTGGCCCCGAAGTGACCGCCGCCGCCCGCCGTGTCCTTGATGCTGCCGGCGCGGGTATCGAGTGGCACGTCCACGAGGCCGGCGGCGACGTGATCGAGAAGTACGGGGCTGTGCTGCCGCCGTCAACCATCTACTCCATCGAGCGGAACCGTATTGCCTTGAAAGGGCCTATCGCCACGCCCATCGGCAAGGGCTTCAAGTCGGCGAACGTCCAGTTGCGTCAGGCTCTCGACCTGTACGCCAACGTCCGCCCGGTGCACAGCCTGCCCGGCGTCCACACCCGCTTCGAGAACGTGGACCTTGTCGTCGTCCGCGAGAACACCGAGGGCCTGTACTCCGGCGTCGAGCACGTGGTCGTGCCGGGTGTCGTCGAGAGCCTCAAGATCATCACCGAGAAGGCGTCGCTGCGCATTGCCCGCTACGCTTTCGAGCTGGCGCGGCGCCAGAAGCGCAAGCGCGTCACGGCGGTTCACAAGGCCAACATCATGAAGCTCAGCGACGGGCTGTTCCTCGACTGCTCCCGCCGCGTGTCCCGCGACTACCCCGACATCACCTACGACGAGGTCATCGTGGATGCGATGACCATGCACCTGGTGCAGCGGCCGGAGGAGTTCGATGTGTTGGTGATGGAGAATCTGTACGGCGACATCATCTCGGACCTGGCGTCCGGGCTGATCGGCGGCCTGGGGCTGACGGGCAGCGGCAATATCGGCGAGCACGCGGCGGTGTTCGAGGCGGTCCACGGCACCGCGCCCGACATTGCGGGCAAGGGGCTGGCGAACCCGACGGCAGTCATCCTGAGCGGCGTCATGATGCTGCGGCACATGGCGCGCTACGATGTGGCGAACCGCATCGAGCAGGCCGTCCTGGATGTGTTCGCTGACGGTAAGCACATCACCCGCGACCTGCGCGGTTCGGCGTCAACCCAGGAATACGTAGACGCGATCATTGAGAAGCTGCACCGTCCGTCGGCGCCGTCGGCGCCGCAGCAAGCCACGCAGCCCGCCTAGCACTGGAGGCTCCCATCGTTCGCCTGATCTTCTCGGCTGACAATCATCTGGGCAAGCACTACGCGCGCATGACGCCGGAGCAACTCGGCGCTCGCCGGCGGCGGCTGCGCGAAGCATGGGCGGAGACTGTCAGCTTCGCCCTCCAGAACGACGCCACGGTCTACCTGCACGGCGGCGACCTGTTCGACACGGCCAGCCCGCGCACGGCCGAGCTGGTCTGGGTGGCGCGGCAGTTCCAGCGGCTGCGCGAGGCGGGCGTCGGGGTCTACGCGATCGGCGGCAATCACGACGTGCCGCGCTCGACCAGCGAGGGCGCGACCCCGCTACGCATCTTCCACGAGCTGCGTGTCGCCCACGTGTTCACCCGGCCGCACGATGTGGAGTGGGAAATCGTCGAGGCGGACGGTGTGCGCCTGGCGATTGGTGGGCTGGCCCCGGACCCGACGCTGGGGTACGGGGATGACCCGCTCGACAACGTCGAGGGCCTGACGCCCCCGTCCGGCGTGGACCACGCCATCCTGATGATGCACTACGGCGTCGAGGGGACGATGCTGGACGACGTCAATGAGGCCATCATCTCCAAAGAGCGCATCGCGGCGCTGGCCCCGATTGACCTGCTCCTCGTCGGCCACGTCCACGAGCGCAGCGTCCAGACCATCGGCGACGTCAAGGTGGCCTTTTCTGGCCCGACCGAGCGCATGACGTTCGGCGAGTATCGCGTCAAGCCAGGCTTTATCGAGGTGCGCGCGGAGCGCGACAGGCTGGATGTGAAGTATCACGACATCACCGCCCAGGCGATGCACCGCGACACGATCCGCACCACAGACCTGCCCGCCGAGCAGCCGACCGAGCATCTCATGGACTACGTGCGGGCGTACTCGCGCGAGGGCCAGCTGTTCCAGCTGCGCCTCGAAGGGCCGATGACGATGGCTGCCTTCCGTACTGTGCGCTGGTGGGATGTGCGCAACCTGGGCAGCAGCCTTAACTTCTACTTCGACCTCGACCGTCACGGCGTGTACCTGGTGCGCGAGGACAACCTGCCCATGGGCGTCGGCGGCGAGCGCGTCAGCCCGACCGGGGAGATCGAAACTGTGGCGAGCCTGTTGCTCGCCGACACCGAAGACGCCGACGAGCAAGACCTGATCCGCGAGGCGCGGGACCTCGTCCTCCGCCGCTATGGTGGGGAGAGTTAAGCGAGCCGAGCTAGGCCGGAGCCATCGCGCATGAGACGTTTTAGCCCCTTCTTGTTCCTGGTTCTCATCGTTAGCCTGTCAGCCTGCCAGAGCGCCGCGCCCCCCGCGCCGACTATCGGGACGCCGGCCGCCGCTGCTGCGCTCGCTCCGACGCCGCTGCCCGACGCGAAAGGCGCGAGCAGCAGCCCAGCGGCGCTGGCGACGCCTAACCCGCCGCGCCCCGCTGGCCCGCCCTCGACCCCGATCGGCGTTCGCCCGACCTGGACACCGCGCGCCGACCGCCCCACCTTCGATACCTACACCATCAAGTCGGGTGACACCCTCAGCGGCATCGCTGACCGCCTCGATGTCCCGATGAGCGCGCTGATTAGCGCCAACGGCATCACAGATCCGGGCAAGATTCGCATCGGCCAGGTGCTCAAAATCCCGGCCCAGGTGGATACCTCGGCGCCGACCGATCCGCTCATCCCGGACAGCGAGCTTGTCTACGGGCCGAGCGCGAGGGACTTCGACGTAGCGAGATTCGCCGCGAGCCAGCCGGGCTACCTCAAAAGCCACACCGAGATTGTCGAGGGGCGCAAACTGACGGGGCCGGAAATAATCCAGCTCGTCGCCACGCGCTATAGCGTGAACCCGCGCCTGCTGCTGACGCTGCTCGAGATGAACGGCGGTTGGCTCAGCAACCCCGCGCCGGAAGGCAACGCCAAGACCTACCCGATGGGACGCATCGAGGGCGGCCGCCCGAGCCTGTACCTCCAGTCTACCTGGACCGCAAACGCTCTCAACCAGGGCTACTACGGCTGGAAGAGCCGCGACCTGTCGTCGCTGACCTACAAGGACGGCAGGCGCGCGAAGCTGAACCCCGCCCTTAACCCGGGCAGCCTGGCGGTGCAGTATATGCTCGCCGCCATCAACACGTCCGATGCCTTCGCGCAGGCGGTGGCGAAGGACGGCGCGTTCCGCCAGACCTACCAGCGCCTCTTCGGCGACCCCTACGCCCGCGCCGTGGATCCGGTCGTCCCGCCGGATCTCCAGCAGCCGGAGATGAAGCTCCCGTGGACGGCGGGCGAGTGGTGGTACTACACCGGCGGCCCCCACGGCGCGTGGGCCAGCGGCAGCGCGTGGGGCGCCCTCGACTTCATCCCCGGCCGCGACACCATGGGCGGCTGCTGGGACGCCTCGAAGTACTGGGACACGGCGGTCGCGCCGGGTCTGGTGGTGCGCAGCGAGAACGGCGAGGTGGCGGTGAACTTGCAGGGGGAGAACACCGAAACGACCGGCTGGGTCGTCTTCTACATGCACGTGGCCGACGACGACCGCGTACCCGTTGGGACGCAGCTCAAGCAGGGCGAACGCATCGGCCACCCGTCGTGCGAGGGCGGTGCGTCGAACGGCACCCACCTGCACATTGCGCGGAAGTACAACGGCGAGTGGCTGCCCGCCTACGGCCCGATTCCGTTTGTGCTGTCAGGTTGGACGGCGCAAAGCCAGGGCGTCGAGGAGTACGACGGGACGCTCGTCAAGGGCAGCGACAAGCGCGAGTCGTGCGAGTGCCGCGTGGACGAGACCAACGGGCTGGTGTCAGACAACCGGTAAGTTGGCAGGAATCAAGGTTCGAGGTCGTCAAGCACGAGCACACGCAACTCCGTTACTCGCCGTAATGCTCCATCGTTCGTCAGAAATGCTTCGCAGCCCGCGTCTAGTGCAGCCGCAATCTGCATCGCATCTGTGAGGGTGAGGTTGTATTTCACTCGTAGCTCGGCGGCCCTGCGCGCTACAGATTGGCCGATTGTGACGAACGTTGTGCTGGGAGCTTCGACAATCACGTCAACGAAGGCTTCGATAATGGCAGCTAGACCCGCGCGATAGGGTATTATCAAACACTCCGCGAGCGTTACCGGGGAAGTTACACCGACAAAAGCTCCACGCTCAAGGCGATCGAAAATCGCACTTGTGCGCGCGACATAATGCGGATGGCCCTCCACGTAGTAGATCACAGGAGCACTGTCCAGGAACAGGCGTTGCGTACCTTCTAGCGCCTCAGCGATTTTCATCGCTCTCTCGTCGGGTGCGCGTGACCCAGTCCTGGGCATCCTCGCCAACCAGCGGGTAGGATGCTATTCCCCGAATGTCGGACCAGCGACGCTGCCGGCGCGTCTGGTATCCCTCGCGCGCTCTTTGAGCCAGGTATGCGATAAGGTCCAGTTGTTCATCGGGAGAAAGCTCCTCTGCCTGGTGAAGAATATGGGACAGTTTCGTGGATGGCATTACTCACTCCTTGACGGTGACGATTCCACGCTGATGAGCATCCAAAGTTGACTCTCTCGGTTGTCTTGAGTGCATTGAACGACCGCCACAGGCTCTTTGACAGCAAACTGACCATATTATACGATAACTTGGCGGTTGCGTGTACTGATCCCAACACCTGCTGCCGCCCAACAGAGACGAGTGCAGCCGCCTCCTTTCACCATTAAAGAGGCGGCTGCGGCTATTGCGGTGGGAATGGCAGCTACGGGCAGGCTTGCGTGAGGCGCGCGGAGAGCCAGAGAACGTCGCCGACGTCCACGCGGCCGTCGCGGTTCAGATCATACGCCGAGCCGCCGGACGCCCGCCAGTGCGCCGCCTCCGCCTGAAGGTCGCTCGCGTCAATCGCGCCATTGCTGTTGAGGTCGCCCGTCATGGCGCACGCCGGCTCCGTGCTCGCGCCGAAATCCTCCGTCCAGAAGTGCGTTCCGCTCGCGCTGACGACATGCGCCGCGCCCATCTCCTTGAACTCCGGCCGCAGGATGTTATCCCGGTGGCCGCTCGACGTCATCCAGGCGTTGTGGACGGCCTGGGGCGTGCTGAACGACGACGGCCCGGCGGCGATGTTCTCGCCACACGCCATCCACGGGTAGCCGATAGCGTCGTAGCGGTCGTTGTTGGCGCCGGTGGCACACTCAGGCAGCTCGCCCGGTAACTGGTGCAGGAGTTGGCCGGCCTGCGCCATGGCGCTTGTGTGGGTCTGGGCGGAGCGGACCAGGCGGCAACTGGCCTTGAGGGGGGCGACGCCGGCCGCAGCGCGCGCCTGATTCGTCAGGTCGAGCAGGGCTTGGGCGTCTGGGGTCATGCACGCTTCGTTGAGCGCGGCCGCCCGCAGCGCCGGCAGCGGTAGGCAGAGGAGGGTGAGGAGGGCGATGGTGGCGATGATGATGCGAAGTGGGGGGGGCTTACGCAACATTGTCTCCCTTTCCGGACGAGCGAGCAGTCAACCATCTGTGGCCAACGCGCCGGCTGTGCGGTCGGCGGCGTGCTCGGTCCGTGTAGAGGCAATCTCGCCTTCGCTGACCTCCCCTGAGATCGAAGTAAGGCTTGCCAGGTGACGGGGAGGCCCGGCCAGCGCCGGGCTTCCCCGTTTCGATTCCTACACGATAGCGATGGGGTCCTTGGGGTAGTTGGACAGCGGCTCGCCGCCGTTGTCACGCACGACGACCACATCCTCGACCCGGACCATCCAGCGATCGTCCAGAATTATACTCGGTTCGATGGTAAAGCACATTCCGTTCAAGAGCACCGTATCGTCGCCGGTGTTCAGGAACGGCGGCTCATGCACGTCCATTCCGATGCCGTGGCCGAGGCGGTGGCGGAAACCGGCCGCGTAGCCCGCGTCGTCAATGACCTGCCGCGCCACCGCGTCGAGCTGGGCGGCGGTGATCTGCCCGCTCTTCATAGCGGCGATGCCGGCCGCCTGCGACTGCATGATCAGCTCGAAGGTGCGCAGGTACTCGGCCGGCGGCTCGCCGACCCAGACCGTGCGACCGAAGTCAGAGCAGTAGCCGTGGTAGACCGCGCCGAAGTCGAACGGAATCGCCGTACCCGTCTCGATGGGGCGGTCCACGCGGCCCTTGGTGGCGAAGCCGGTCTTCTCGTAGCGCGAGTTGATGATGTAGAGCGATGTCGGGAACGACGGCGCTTCGGAGCCGAGCCGCGCCATCTGGTACTCGACCTCAGTGAGCAGCTCCAACTCGGTGATGCCAGGGCGCACGTGCTTGAGAGCCTCGGCCATCGTCTGGTCCACAATGTCGCCGGCTTTCCGCATCAGGGCGATCTCTTCTTCATCCTTGACGCGGCGCAGCGGCTGCATCACGGCGGAGGCGAGGGTCAGCTCGGCCGTCGGCGCGAGCTTCTGGAAGTTGACGACGAAGCTGGCCCAGGCGCGGTCCTCGATGGCGACTTTTCCGCCCTTGAAGCCGATGTCCTGGAGGACGCCGCGCACCATGTCCGCCGGGTCGCCCTGGTCGGGCAGGATGCGCATGTCGAGGCCGGGGATGGCGTCCATATCAAAATCGGCGACCATGCGCGGGACGGTCAGAATCGGGCCGTGGCTGCGGCTGATGAAAGCGCCGTTGAGCCAGCCGCCGGGATAGGTGGTATAGGTGAAGCCAGGGATGGGCCGTTCGATGCCGAGCGCCCACTCCTGGTTGGCGGACCAGGGGAGGAACATTAGCTCGATGCCCAACTGCTCCATTTGGGCGCGGACGCGGTCGAGGCGGTTGGCGTAGTTGATTGACATTGGGGTCTCCGTGACGATATGACGATGGGACGAGTGACGAGTGACGAGTGACGAGTGACGGTGTGACGGTGTGACGATGTGACGAGTGACGAGTGACGATGGGACAATGTGACGGGTGACGGGTGACGGACAGGGCCGTTACTTTGGAGATGGAGCGCGGCGGTTTTCGAGGGTGTTGATTGTCCTTGTTAGTCCGCCGATGATAATGTCGAGAGTTGCCACGCGCTTCTTGATTGTCTCTTCTGGTAGAAGATAACGACATCGCTGGTAGCGGCCGCGACTCTCCCGCGCCTCGCCGCGCGCGATCTTCGGATGTTGCGGGAACTCCTTGCCGTACCCGCGGCCATAACCCTCTTCAATGTTGGCGCAGATAGAGTCCAGGCTCCGCACCTGCTGCTTGACCATTTCGCGGCCTCGATAGTCCTTGCCCAGAATTTCAGAGTCGCCCCAGAAGTCGTCGAAGAGATGGCACGCGAGCTTGTAGATACCGAAGTCTTCGAGACGATCTTCCGCGACGGTCATGGCACGCCTGCTCCTTTGAGAGTGTGAACGAGTGACGAGTCACGGGGTGACGTGTGACGTGTGACGTGTGAAGAGCGTCACTTGTCACTTGTCACTCGTCACCTCATCACCCCGTCACCTGTCACTCGTCACCTCATCACCCCGCCACTCGTCACCCCGTCACTTGTCACCCCGTCACCTCCTCACCACACCACTCCCTCTCACACGCCTTTCCGTAGGCGCGGATCGAGGGCGTCGCGCAGGCCGTCGCCGAGGAAGTTGAAGGCCATGACGACGGTAAGGATCGCGAGACCGGGGAAGGCCGAGACCCACCACTGGTCAAAGGAGTTGATGCCGTCGGCGACCATGCGGCCCCACTCCGGCGTGGGCGGAACCGCACCGAGACCGAGGAAGCTGAGACCGGCGAAGGTGAGGATCGCCGCGCCGAGACCCAGGGTCGCCATGACGACGGCGGGGCCGAGGGTGTTGGGCAGGACGCCGCGGAAGAGGATGCGCGAGTGGGAGGCGCCGACGGCGTGGGACGCGGTGACGTATTCGTTCTTCTTGACGGATAGCACGAGGCCGCGCACAACGCGGGCGTAGCTCGGCCAGGCGACGATGATGAGGGCAATGGCGGCGTGATTCAGGCCGGCGCCGAGCGCCGCGGCCACAGCCATCGCCAGGATGATGGGCGGGAAGGCCATGACCAGGTCCGTCAGGCGCATCAGACCGTTGTCCCAACCGCCGCCGGCGTAGCCGGCCGTCGCGCCCAGGAGGGCGCCGATCACCGTCGCCGAGATCACCACGATGATGCCGATGGGCAGCGAGATGCGGCCGCCGTAGAGGACGCGGCTGAAGACGTCGCGCCCCAACTCATCCGTACCCATCCAGTGTTGCGCGCTCGGCGCCTGGAATCGCTCGCGCAGGTTCTGCTTGAGCGGGTCGTAGGGCGCAATGACAGGCGCGGTCAGGCTGACGAAGACCCAGAAGATGATGATAATCACCCCGATGAGCGACAGCACATTGCGGCGCAGGAAGCGAAACGTGGCGGCGAGAGGGGAGGGGCCTTTTGGAACAGGCCGCCAGCGGCTGTCAATCGTCAACCCTTGAGTATTCGCCCCCGTTGCAGGTGTCTCTGCCAAGTCAGCCCCCAGGCTACGCCGTCCTCAGTCGTGGGTCCAGGAAGACGTATGTGATGTCAACGACCAGATTCGCCAGGGCGAAGACGACGGCGATAAGCAACGTGACGCCGATGATCGCCGGGAAGTCCAGGCTCACTGTGGATTGGAATGCGTAGCGGCCGATACCCGGCCACGCAAAGATGGTTTCGGTGAGAACAGCGCCGGACATGATGTCGGCCAACGCCAGGCCGATGACGGTGATCGTGGGGATCATCGAGTTGCGCAGGGCGTGCTGGATGATGACGCGCCCCTCGCTCGCGCCCTTCGCCCGCGCCGTGCGGATGTAGTCGCTTGACAGCACTTCGAGCATGCTGGAGCGGGTCATGCGCGTGACAATGCCCGCTGTCGCCATCCCTAAGACGAGGGCCGGCAGGAAGAGGTGGCGAATGCTCGACCAGAGCGTCTCCATATTGCCGGTCAGCAGGCTGTCAACCGTGAACATGCCAGTGATGTGCATCGGCTCGGCCATGCCCGTATCGAGCCGGCCCGGCCCGGGCAGCCAGCCCAGGCGCAGGTAAAAGATGTAGAGGCCGACCAGGGCCAGCCAGAACACCGGGGCTGACACGCCGAGCAGCGAGACGACGCGCGCGCCGTGGTCAACCGGATGGTTGCGCCGCACGGCGGAGATGATGCCCAGCGGAATGCCGATGAGGACGGCGAAGAACACGGCGGTGACCGCCAGCTCCACGCTGGCCGGGAAATAGCGCCCCAGGTCATCCACGACCGGTTCTTTGGTGCGAATGGAGACGCCGAGGTCCCCGTGTACGAGATTGTTCAGAAAGGCGAGGTACTGCACGTACAGCGGTTTGTCCAGCCCCCACTGCTCGCGAAACGCCGCCACGATCTCCGGGTTCTCCATGGATCGCTGGCCCAGGTGCGCGGCGACCGGGTCGCCGGGCAGCAGGTGCGAGACGAGAAAGACGACGAGCGTCAGCCCGATGATGAGCGGGATGACGATCAGCACGCGCCGGAAGACGTAGTCAGTCACACTCATAATGACACATCACATTCTGGGCCGCAGCCGGCGGTCCGCGTGGGACCGCCGGCTGGACGAGACAGAACTGCGGCTACTGCTTCGAGAGCAGCGCCGGCTGAACGAGGAACTGGTCGTTGTAGGTGTAGCCCTGGACATTCTTGCGGAGGGCGACACTGCGGCCCGGCTGCACGAGGGCCACGAACGGGCTGTTCTCCGTGAGGTACTGCTGGATGTCATTCCAGACTGCGACGCGCTTGGCCGGGTCGGTCTCGATCGCCGCCTGGTCGCGCAGCTTCTTGATGGTGTCGTCGGCGGTCGTGTTATTCCAGTTGGCGCGCTTGCCGACGATGCCTTCCGGCAGGAAGGCGAGACGGTCGTTGGTGTCGGGGAAGTCAGCGCCCCACGTCCACAGGCCGAAGCCCTCGTTGCCGGCGCGGTAATTCGCCAGCTCGGTCTGGAGGTCGCCCGGCTTCAGGGTCACCTTGATGCCAACCTCGGCCAGGTCCGCCTGGACTTTCTGGGCGAGGAGGTCGAAGTCGAGACCCGCGCGCGCGAACTTGGTGGGGTACTGGAGTTCGATGTCGAAGCCGTTGGGGTAGCCGGCGTCGGCGAGGAGCTGCTTGGCCTTGGCGACGTCGCGCTTGGGCGCTTTGCTGTCGTCCCAGGAGCCGAGGAAGCCCTGCCCGACGATGGTGCGCGGCTTGACCGCCTTGCCGCCCGACAGGTCCTTGAAGCCGTCGTAGTCAATCGCGTAGCTGATGGCCTGCATGACCTTGGGATTCGCCATCACGCCCTTAGGGCTTTTGGCCTGATCGCGGTTGCCAAGCAGGAAGAACATGTTGAGCGTCGTGCCGTCTACGATCTTGACGTTGGGGTTGCTGGCGAGCGCCTTCGCCTGGTCGGCGTTCAGCTCGACAGAGACGTCAATGTCGCCGGCTTCTAGGGCCAGCTTCTGGGTTGCCGTCTGGGGCAGGTGCTTGTAGATGACACGGTCGAGCTTGGGCGCTGTCCCCCAGTAGTTGGGGTTCTTCTCGACGACGATCTCGCCTTCCTTCGTCCAACTCTTGAGGACGAAGGGGCCGGTGCCGGCCGAGTTCTGGTCGAGCCACTTCTGCGCCTGATCCTTGTCCTTGGCATCGGCGCCGCTCACGCCGCCCTGCGCCTGCACGGTCTTGCTGTCCAGCACCCCGTAGGCCATGAACGTCATCTTCGCCAGGAGCGCCGGATCGGGGTTGTCGAGGGTGATGACGACGGTGCTGGGGTCCTTGGCCTCGACCGACTTGATGGTATCGAACAGGAACGACGGGTTGCCCTTGAGGCCCTTGACGCGGTCATACGACCACTTCACATCGTTGGCCGTTAGCTCGTTGCCCGAGGCGAACTTGACGCCCTTGCGCAGGTTGAAGGTGTACGTCTTGCCGTCAGGCGAGATGTCCCACTTCTCGGCCAGGCTGGGGACGATCTTGGAGATGTCGTCCGGCGCCAGGGTGACGAGCGTGTCATAGGTCGCCTTGTGGGTGAGGCCGCCGACGATTTCGTAGCCCCGACCTGGGTCGAGGGTGGTGAGGTCGTGGCCGATGCCGACAACCAGGGTGTTTGCGCCGCCGGCGGCCGGGGCAGCCGCCTTTGCTGCGGCGGTCGGGGCCGCGGCAGCCGCGGTCGGGGCGGCCGCCTTGGGCGCTTCGGTCGCCTTCGGCGCTGCCGCCGGAGCCTGGGTCGGCGCTGCGGCCGCCGGGGCCTGAGTCGCGGCCGCTGGGGCCTGGGCCGCCGGGGCTGCGGGGGCCGGGGCCTGGGCGCACGCCGCCGCGGCCACGGACACGAGTGCGAGTGCGATGAGGAGCATCGCCCAGCGCCTGAGGGTGGAATGCAACATAGGTCTTCCTCCTGGGGGTGGGTGTCGAATGCCGACAATCCTACTTAAAGTAGGGGCTGCCGTCAAGCGAAGGATGTATAGATTGTAGTCACAATTGTGAACTTTCGTATCCCTCCGACGGCATTTCGACCGCGCTTGTGTCACCATGACGAAAAGTGTGCGGGCGGATGCGGTCTATGCGCAGGATGAGGCGGCAGTAGGGATCGGGACAGGTGATACGGGCGTCGGTCGCCATCCAGTCGGCGGGCTGGAGTGGGCGCTGCTTGGCGGGCAGCAGAGGAATGGCGCTCTGCAAGGCATACAGGCAGAACGGCTGGCCGTCGGGCAGGTGGAGCTTGCCGCCGCGCACCTCAAAACTATCGCCGACGCTCATATCGCACGTACATTGCTCGCCGACACTCTCGACGACGACGCGCAGGTCGTACAGTACGAATTCATCGCTCGCCATAGGTAAAGCTCCTTAGCGCATCTAGGGACGTGTTCGCAATGGTGCGCCCGCGCGACGCTCGAAGCGTCGCGCTACGGGATGCAAGCCCCGCTGGGGCTGGACAGAGCCTCCCAGGCTTGCATCTTGTAGCCGTGAGGCTTCAGCCCACGGCGGGCGCCGCTACCCGCGGAACGCGGGCAGGACCCGCTCGCCGAGCAGCCGAATGGCGGCGGCTTCGTCGAGGCCGTGGGGCGTGCCTAGCTCGACGCGCGTCGCGCCTGCGTCGGCCAGCTCCGCGATCTGCCGCTCGATGTCGCGCGGAGCGCCGGCGAAGGCGAAGCGTTGCAGCGTCGCGTCGGAGATGGCGGCAGCCGCTCGCTCTCGGTCGCCGGCTGCGACGGCCGCCTTGATGCGCGCCAGTTCGTCCGGATCCATCGCATACGTCGGGTCGAGCGCGGCGACGACTGGCAGGTAGAGGGCCACTTCCCGCCGCGCCAGGGCCTGCGCCGCCGCTCGGTCCTCGTCCACGACGCTGACCGCGCCGACACAAACGCCGATCTCGCGCGCCGGTTTCGTGGTTCCGTTGGCGAGGATGCCGCGCGCGATGCGGCCCTGCATGACGCTCATCAGGGCCGGATTTGCCGTGCCGCCGACCTTGATTTCGTCAATGAGGTGCGCCGTGGCCGCGATCAGGGCTTCGCCCCACGTGCCGAGTAGGACGGGAACGCGCGGTCTGAGGATGGGCCAGCGCAGCCGCTCGCCCGCGACCAGGTGGAAGACCTGGCCGTCGTAGCCGTCCACGTCGCCGGCCAGGAGCCGCGCCACGATGTCCAGCGCCTCGCGGATGGCCTGAATCGGGCGGGTTGGGTGCAGGCCCAGGGCATCCAGCCACGCGCCGCGCGCGATGCCGAAGTAGGCGCGGCCGCCGCTGGCCTCGTCAATGAGGGCGATGTGGCCGGCCATGTTGATCGGGTGGCAGGTGAAGGGGTTGACGGCGGCTGGTCCGAGGGCGACGCGGCGCGTGTTCTGGGCGATGGCGAGCAGGGGGAGCCAGGCGGGCTGGTAGAACATGTCGTTGTACACGGTGACAGCGTCGAAACCCGCGTCCTCGGCGAGGCGCGCCAGTGGGCCGTACTCGGCCAGCGGTTTGTCGGTCTGGAAGGCGATGCTGATGAGGGGCGTGTGCGGCATATTATCCTCGGGTCAAGGGTAGTAGAGACGCGCTATAGCGCGTCTCTACAAATGCGCGTCTCTACAAATACGAAACAAGGGCGGCGCGAATGCTCGCGGCCAACGCCCGCGCTCGCTGCGGCGCGTCGCCGACGTAATCCGTCGCGTCGAGCAGGTCCAGGATGGCGGCGCCTGGCAGGTAGCGGGTCAGGCGCTCGTCGCCGGCAAGCAGCGCCGGCAGCGGGTTGGGCTGGCCCCCCTGAAGCGCCGCCCACGCGGCGAGGCTATGCTCGCGGATGACCTCGTGCGTCACTTGCCGGTCGCCGCCCGCCTTCACCGCCGCCATCAGAACGCGCTCGGTCGCCGAGAAAATGCCGTAGGTGCGCAGTTGGCGCTCGATGGCGGCCTCGTCAACCCGCAGGCCGCGCACGATGCGCCCGGCCGTGCGGACGATCTCGTCGCAGGCAAGGAAGGCGTCGGGCAGGACGAGCCGCCGGTTGGCGCTGTCGTCCAGGGTGCGCTCCAGGAGATTGTTCGCGGCGTCGTGCCATAGCACTGAGGGTAGCGCGGCGATGTAGCGCGCCAGGCTGTCTATCTTCTCGCTGTTGATGGGGTTGCGCTTGAAGGGCATCGCCGACGAGCCGACCTGCTGGCGGCCGAATGGCTCCGCCCACTCCCCGTAGACTGGCGACTGGAGGATGCGGATGTCGAAGGCGAGCTTGTGCAGGGTCTGCGCGACGCCGGCGAGGACGTTGAGGACGAGCCAGTCCTGCTTGCGCGGGTAGACCTGGGTTGTGACCGGGAACGCCGCCAGGTCCAGGTCGGCCAGGGCGAGCCGCTCCATCTCGGCTGCCGCCATGCCCGTGCCTTGCAGCAACTCGGCGTAGCTGGCCGACGTGCCGACCGCGCCCTTGAAGCCCTTGCCCCGCACGCCGTCCCGCAGCGCGCACAGGCTCTCGTAGTCGGCGAGGAGGTCCTGGGCAGTTTGCGCCAGGCGGTAGCCGACCGTCGTCGGCTCCGCCGGCTGGATGTGGGTATAGCCCATGCACGCCCGCTCCGCCCAGCGTTCGACGCCGTCGGCCAGGTCGCCCAGCAGCCGCGCAATTTCCGGCGCGAGCAGGTCCAGGGCGGCGCGGATGCGGAGGGCGTCGGCATTGTCCTCGATGTCCTGGCTCGTTGCGCCGAGATGAATGATGGGGCCGCCGATGGCCGCCTGGGCGGCGAAGACGCGCACTTCCGACATGAGATCGTGGTGGATCTCGGCCTCGATGGCGTGGGCGCGTTCGATGTCTACGTCGTCTACGTGGGCCGCCAGGTCGGCGACCTGCGCCGCCATCACCAAACCGGCTGCGTGCTGCGCGCGCGCCAGGGCCAGCCAGACGCGCCGCCACAGCCGCCGCTTGTTCGCCTCCGACCACACGGCGCGCATGGCCGGGCTGCCGTAGCGCCAGGCCATCGGGCTGAGGTACGAGTCGTGGCTGAAGGTCATAGCGTGATGATGGCCTCGCGCTGCGGGCCGACGGAGACGAAGCGCACCGGTGTCTCGGCCAGGTCGGCGATACGCTCGATGTAGCGGCGCGCGTTCAGCGGCAGTTCGTTCCAGTGGCGCGCGGTGGTGGTGCTTTCCGTCCAGCCGGGCCACGTCTCGTAGATCGGCGTGGCGCGCTCCATGAGGCGCGTGTCGGGCAGGCTCGTGACGCGCTCGCCCTCGACCTCGTAGGCGACGGCGATCTTTAGCTCATCCCAGCCGTCCAGCACGTCGAGCTTGGTCACCGCCAGCCCGGTGAAGCCGTTGAGCCACGCCGAGTGGGCCACGGCGACCGCGTCGTACCAGCCGGTGCGGCGGGGGCGTCCGGTGGACGCGCCGTACTCCTGGCCGATGTCGCGCAGGCGCTGGCCGTTGGCGTCGGATAGCTCGGTCGGAAAGGGGCCAGCGCCGACGGCGGTCGCGTAGGCCTTAGCGACACCAATCACCTCGCCGAGGTAGCGCGGCGGGATGCCCGCGCCCTGACACAGCCCGGCGGCAGTGGGGTTGGAGGACGTGACATAAGGATACGTACCCCAGTCCAGGTCACGCAGGGCGGCCAGTTGGCCTTCGAGGATGATCGCTTGGCCGTCGCGGACGGCGTCGCGGGTCAGCGGCAGGCTGTCAATGATGTAGGGCAGGAGCGCCTTCGCCCACCCTTCGGCCTGGGACATCAGGCCGTCCAGGGACAGGGTGGCGTGGCCGTACTCGCGCAGGCGGTCGTTCCGAGAGTCGAGGGTCAGGCTGAGGCGCGACTCCAGGTAGGGCAGGTCCAGGAGGTCGCCGATGCGCACGCCGTTGCGGGCGGCTTTGTCGGCGTAGGCCGGGCCGATGCCGCGCTTCGTCGTACCGATGCTGCCTTTCCCACGGCGCTCGTCCTCCAGTCCGTCTAGCTCGCGGTGATACGGCCACAGAAGATGGGCGCGCAGCTCGATGCGGAGATTGTCGAGGGGCAGGCCCGCCGCGCGGATCTCATCCATCTCGGCGAGAAGGGAGGCCGGGTTGACGGCCATGCCGGCGCCGAGCAGGCTGACGCACGCCGGGTGGAAAATGCCGGACGGGATGAGGTGCAGGCGGAACGTGCCGAACTTGTTGACGACGGTGTGGCCGGCGTTGTCGCCACCCTGGCAGCGAATCACCATCCCGGCGTTGGTGGCGAGGTAGTCAATGATGCGGCCTTTTCCTTCGTCGCCCCACTGGGCGCCGACGACGGCAGTCACGGGCATGGAAACTCCTTAGGGTTGACTGTCATGCTGAGCCGGAGGCGAAGCATCCTCCGGCAATTCGGAGGCGCTTCGCGTTGCTCAGCGCGACAACGTTCGGTCCTTGTCGGCGGTCAGCAGCGTGCCGCCGCTCTCCTGACCGAGCAGCGCGTCGCGGATCGCGTTCGCGCGCAGACCGGACAGCAGACGCACGGTCACCTCCGGCTGCGCGCGCACGATGTCGAGCATGGCCCGCACTTTCGACGCCATGCCGCCCGTCACGTCCACGCCCGCCGCGCCCTGTAGCGTGGGCGCGACCGAGTCCCAGGCCGCCGGTGTCAGGCGCGGCAGGGGCAGCGCCGATGGGTCGCGCAGCGGGTCATGGCTGAAGACCCCGTCCACCTGGCCGGCGAGGATGATGCGCGTTGGCGCCAGCCGCGCCGCCAGGTAGGTGAATATCGTCTCCGTCGAGATGATGCAGTACGAGCGGGCGGTGTCCACAGCGACATCGCCGTAGACGAGGGGGATCGCCCCGGCGGCCAGGATCGTCTGGAGCGGCGCGAGGGCCAGTTCCACGATGCGGCCATTCTCGGCGACGGCGGACGCCGACGGCTGAAGCGTCACGGCCGCCACGTCGGCCGCCAGGAGGGCGTCGGCGACGTGGCGATTCAGGCGGGCGGCGGCGGCGGCGACCTCGGCATACGCCCGCCAACTCAGCGGCCCGTCGAGCATCTGCCAGCGGCGGGCGGCGACGTGGCCGAACGAGCCGCTGCCGTGGCCGACGATGAGCCGCAGCGATGGATCCGTCACCAGCGCCGCGCGAATCTCGGCGGCGACGTCCGCCAGGACATCCGCGCGCAGGGCGGCTTCGCCCCGCTTGTCAGTGATGAGGGAGCCGCCGAGCTTCAGAAAGACGAGCGCCATGCTTAACGCCGCGCGGCCGGCCGCTGGCCCATGTTCGCCATGACCTGGCGCAGGATGTTCGGCCTGTCGGTAATAATGGCGTCCACCTTGAGCTTCAGCATGCGCTCCATGTCTTCAGCCTCGTTGACTGTCCAGACGTTGACGCGGTATCCGTCGGTCTTCGCCTGCTTCATGAACGCTTCGTCCACCATGTCGAAGCGCGGGTGGAGCGCCTCCGGGCGGACGAAGCGGCGCAGCCAGGCGCGGCGCAGGTGGATGGGCTGATCGGGCGAGTAGAGCAGGCCGAGGGGCAGCTGAGCGGCGAGGTTTCGGACGCGCATGAGGCTGCGCGGGTTGAACGACGAGAGGATGACCATGTCTACCATGTGGCTGCGCTTGATCTCCTCGACCACCGCCTTCTCCAGCCCATCGTCAAAGAACGAGCGCGTTTTCAACTCGACGTTGACGACCATTTGGCGGTCGAGCATCTGGAACACCTCGGCCAGGGTGGGGATGCGCTCGCGGGCGAACTCGGCATCGCGCCACGATCCGGCGTCGAGGCGCTTGAGCTGCGCCAGCGTTTGCCGCTTTAGCGGGCCGGCGCCGTTGTTGGTGCGCCCCAGGTCGAAGTCGTGGTGAACGACGATCGCGCCATCGGCGGACAGCTGCACATCCAGCTCGATGCCATCGGCGCCCATCTCGAGGGCGGCGCGGAACGCGGCCAGGGTGTTCTCCGGCGCGGCCATGCGCGCGCCTCGGTGCGCGAGGTTTAGCTGTCGGCCGCGATAGATGTAGTCGAGCATCGGTCCCCTTCAGAAAAACTCAACCGGCGGCGCGCAGGGTTGCGCCCATGACCCGCACAGCCCCGGCCCGGCGCAGCGCGTCGGCCACGTCGGCCTCGCGCCCCGCGTCTACAACGGCCAGGGCGATGCCGCCGCGACCGCCGCCAGAGAGCTTCGCGCCGAGCGCCCCCGCCCCCCGCGCGGCGGCGACCAGGTGGTCGAGTTCCGGCGACGAGACGCCGATCTCAGACAGGCATTCTTGCGCGGCATTCATGGCCTCGCCCAGGCGCGTCGCGTCGCCGCGAGCGATGGCCCGGCGGGCATCGGCGACGGTCGCGGCGATGCGGTCGAAGAGGCGCTCGTACCGCTGCGTCTCCGCCAGCCACCCGGCCCGCACATCGCCGACGGCGACTCGCGTTGGGCTGGCGACGCCGCTATCGGCGATCAGAAACCGCAGCGCGCCGCCGACGGCCAGCGGTTCCGGCGCCGCGCCGCGAACAAAGTAGACCGGGCGACCGTAGGCGACAACGGTGTTGTCAATGCCGCTGGGCGTCCCGTGAAACAGCACCTCGGTCTTGTAGACGAGGGCCGATACCTCGTCGGGGCCGAGGGGGCGCTCGAAATACGCCGCCAGCCCGCGAACGAGGGCCGTCGAGATGGCCGCCCCGCTGCCCATTCCCCGCGCGAGCGGGATCGCAGAGCGGAGCGTGACGACGAGGTCGGGGGGCGCGGCGATGCCCAGGTAGGTCAGGGTGTTGGCGACGGTCACGGCGAGCGGGTCATCCAGGGGCGAAGCGCCGACGAGGACCACCCGGTCGAGATCGGGGGCGAGCAGCCGCACACCGCTGCCCGGCTCGCCCGCCGCGACGTCGGCCTCGGCGCGAATGTCGGGTAGCGGAATGGCGATGGCGGGGCGTCCGTACACGACGGCGTGTTCGCCAATCAGGATGGCTTTTGCGGGCGCGCTGGCGCTGACCATGGCGGCTGACAATGGGGACCCCAGTATACACTGCACGGGTCAACTATAGCATAATTGGCGGTGGAGTAAAAAGAAAATGTGGGTTGCTGGGCAAGCGTTTGCAGCGGCATGGTATAATTTGTGTTGATATAACATGACCAATGAGTTTAGAGACGTTATGAGCCTGGGTGAAATACTACTTCGACTGAGCGCCGTCGCCGCGCTGCTGTTTATCAACGGTTTCTTCGTGGCCGTGGAGTTTGGCCTGGTCGGTACGCGCCGCACCCGCATTGACGAGCTGGCCGAGAAGGGCGACAAGGTGGCGGGCTTGCTACAGGTGATGCTGCGCGACCCGGACCGCGTCCTGGCCGCGTCGCAGCTTGGCATCACCATGGCCTCCCTCGGCCTGGGCTGGATCGGCGAGGCGACCATCGCCGACCTCATCATGCCCCTGGTCGAGCAGCTGCCCTTCGGGCCGGTGATTGCGCATACCGTCGGCATCGTGGTCTCATTCTTCATCATCACATCCCTGCACATCATCGTTGGCGAGCAAGCGCCGAAGATTGTCGCCATTCGCAACCCCGAGCGCATCTCGCTGGCGACGGTCCGCCCCGTCTGGCTGTTCGACAAGGTCTTCCGCCCGTTCATCTGGTTCCTGGACGCCGGAACGTCGGCCTTCCTGCGGCTGATCGGCGTGCAGCCGATGGGCCACCACGGCACGGTCTACACCCTGGACGAGCTGGCCCGCCTCCTGGTCGAGAGCCGCGAAGCCGGGATCGTCGAGCCGGTCGAGGAGCAGATTATCTCGCGCGCCTTCGAGTTCAGCGACCGCCAGGTGCGCGAGGTCATGATCCCGCGCACGGCGGTGGACGCGCTCCCCGCCGACAGCACCATCGGTGATCTTCTGACGGCGTTCCAGGACACACCCCACGCCCGCTTCCCGGTGTACGACGAGAACCTGGATAACATCGTCGGCGTCGTGACGATCAAGGACGTGCTGCTCTTCCTGGCCGACCATCGCGACGGCTACGACGCCCCGCTGCGCGGTCTATTGCGCGAAGGGTTCTACGTGCCGGAGACCAAGCCCATCAACGACCTGATGGCGGAGATGCGCCAGCGCCGCGCTCAGATCGCTATCGTGATTGACGAACACGGCGGAACGGCCGGGATTGTCACAGCGGAGGAGCTGACCGAGGAGATCGTCGGGCCGATGGGCGATGAGTTGGTCGAGGAAGAGCCAACGGTGCAGACGATTGACGAGCAGACTGTCCAGGTGGGGGGAGAGATGCGCGTGGACGAGCTGAATGAGGCGCTCGGCCTGTCCCTGCCGGAGCACGAGGACTACGAGACGGTCGCCGGCCTGATCCTGCACCGGCTCCAACGGATTCCCATGACGGGGGACGAGGCCGAGGTCGGCGACGTGCAACTGACGGTCGCCGGCATGCGCGGACCGAAGATCGAGGCCGTGTTCATTCACCGCGGCCGGAAAGCGACGGTCACGGGGTGATGATAAGCTCCTGGCCCGGCTTGAGCTGGCGCGACCCGTCCAGGTCGGGGCGGTTATAGAACAGGATATGAGCTTCGCTAACGCCGCACAGCGCCGCGACTTTCGCCAGGGTATCGCCGCGCTGCACCGTGTAGCATCCTGTGGCGCTAGGGTTGAGCTTACACCGCACAGTGCAACTGAAGGGGTTGTTGGACACCGTCGGGAAGGGCGGCGTCGCAGCGGTTGCGCCGGGTGTCGCGGTCGGCAGGCCGGGCGCAGTCGTCCGAGTGGGCGTCGGTGTGCGGGTCGGGGTTGGCGTCCGGCTAGGGCCGGGCGTGCGCGTCGGCCCGGTCGGCGTAGGCGTAGGCGTATTCACGCG
>JAXLWJ010000023.1:0-88184 GCA_046328535.1 Anaerolineae bacterium | reverse complement strand
CACAGGGATTGAAACTTGAAGTCAATCTGAAGATAGTTGTTGCCACCATACAATCAGCCCCACACTAATCCCTGCACAGGGATTGAAACCTTGCGGTACCCACGGACAATTGGCCGACGAGCTAATCAGCCCCACACTAATCCCTGCACAGGGATTGAAACTTATCTTCACCTCTTTCTAGGTGATGAATGCTCCCGGATCAGCCCCACACTAATCCCTGCACAGGGATTGAAACCTAATGATCCCTCATCCTTTCTGTTTCCATCCGAATATCAGCCCCACACTAATCCCTGCACAGGGATTGAAACCGTCTACATACTACAAGGAACAACCACATGCAAACTGCATCAGCCCCACACTAATCCCTGCACAGGGATTGAAACTACTCGATCTGCCAGGGGAGGCCCTCCTCTTCCTGGATCAGCGCCACACTAATCCCTGCACAGGGATTGAAACACGTGTCTGGGCGCCGTACAGGTCAACTTGGACCTGCATCAGCCCCACACTAATCCCTGCACAGGGATTGAAACCGGATAGTGGGCTGTACCAGGCCCGAATGATCTCCAATCAGCCCCACACTAATCCCTGCACAGGGATTGAAACTAATCCGAGGTGTCGTAATCTTCGGTGGGTTCCTCGTATCAGCCCCACACTAATCCCTGCACAGGGATTGAAACACAACTGGTTTGCCTGCGCGATGCGGAAGCACCACTCAATCAGCCCCACACTAATCCCTGCACAGGGATTGAAACCTCGCCTGCAGCTCTCGCAGGTACAGGTGCACCAGAAATCAGCCCCACACTAATCCCTGCACAGGGATTGAAACTTTCACGAGTCACCTCCTTGGTTACGGTCTCTTCGGTATCAGCCCCACACTAATCCCTGCACAGGGATTGAAACTTGGTAGTATGTGGGGCCGGCAACTTCGCAGTAGCCGGAAATCAGCCCCACACTAATCCCTGCACAGGGATTGAAACGAGATCGCTCGACATCAACGCCCAGTTCAGGCCGGTGATCAGCCCCGCACTAATCCCTGCACAGGGCGACGCCTTCGAGATGGCCGCCTCATAGCGTTCCATCTGTCCACCAAAACGGGTTAAGCCGAACCGGCGTCCTGACACAGTCAACCGCCGTTCAGGCATCGTTACTGGCTTCTGCGCCATTGCGCGGGGGGCCGTTTCGGTGTATGCTTGGCGCACCCAGCCCGCCAACGTAGGGTGCATGCCATGTCCCTCTCCGTCTTCGATCTGTTCAAGATTGGTATCGGGCCGTCCAGCTCGCACACGGTCGGGCCGATGTGGGCGGCGCTGCGCTTCGGCCAGGCCCTCGCCGCCGGCGGCCCCCTCGGCCGCGTCGCCCGCGTGCGAGCCGACCTGTATGGCTCGCTGGCGCTGACGGGGCGCGGCCACGCGACCGACAAGGCGATCTTGCTCGGCCTGTCGGGCGAGCGGCCCGACACCGTGGACCCCGACAGCGCCGAGGCCCTTGTCGAGCGCGTGCGCTTCGACGCCCTGCTGCCTCTCAACGGGCGCCATGACATCCGCTTCGATGAGACGACCGACCTGGTCTTCCACATGCGCGAGACGCTGCCCCGCCACCCCAACGCCCTCCGCCTGACCGCCACCGACGACGAGGGGGCCGTCTTGCTGGCGGAGACGTACTACTCGGTGGGCGGGGGCTTCGTCATCAGTGAGCGTGAGGCGGAGCGGGGCGGCGACGGCGGGGGAGGCGAGCGACCTAGCCCGCTGCCGTATGAGTTCCATTCGGCGGCCGAGCTGCTGGATATTGGGGAGCGGACGGGGTTGTCCATCGCCGACATCGTGCGGGCCAACGAGACGGCCTGGCGCGCGCCGCAGAAGACGGACGCCGGCCTGGACCGCATCTGGGCGACGATGGCGGGCTGCGTCGAGCGCGGCATGCGCACCGAGGGCCTGCTGCCGGGTGGGCTGAACGTGCGCCGCCGCGCGCCCAGTCTCTACCAGGCGCTCCAGTTGCGCACGGTCGCTACCGATCCCCTGGCCCTGCTCGACTGGGTCAGCCTGTTCGCCCTCGCCGTCAACGAGGAGAACGCCGCCGGGGGGCGCGTCGTCACCGCGCCGACTAATGGCGCGGCGGGCGTCGTTCCCGCCGTCCTGGCCTACTACCGTCGCCTCATGCCGAGCGCGAGCGACGCCGGGGTGCGGACGTTCCTGCTGACGGCGGGCGCGATTGGCATGCTCTACAAGCGCAACGCGTCGCTGTCGGCGGCGGAGATGGGCTGCCAGGGGGAAGTCGGCGTGGCGTGTTCGATGGCGGCGGCCGGGCTGGCGGCGGTGATGGGTGGGAGCAACGCGCAGATCGAGAACGCCGCCGAGATCGGCATGGAACACAACCTGGGGCTGACGTGCGACCCCATCGCCGGGCTGGTGCAGGTGCCGTGCATCGAGCGCAACACGATGGGGGCGGTGAAGGCGGTGAACGCGGCGCGGCTCGCCGTTCTCTATGGCGACGGCGCGCACTTCGTCCCCCTCGACCGCGTGATCGAGACGATGCGCCAGACCGGCCACGACATGCAGGCCAAGTACAAGGAAACGAGCCTGGGCGGCCTCGCGGTCAACGTCGTTGATTGCTGAGGCGTCCGAGTCGCCTGGGTAACTCTGCACAATGGTGTGGAGGACCTTGCTGGCGGTGGAGTTGGCACTCCACCGCCACTAGGACGCGCTGGAGATGGCTCTCCAGCGCCAGCACGATGTGCTCCCCCACGGCAAACTGCGGAGCTACCGCGCCTGGGCAGCGACGCGCTCAGTCGCCGGGCATGGCGTTGATGAGCGTCCACGTGTCGTTGAGCGACCCGGCGTTGGTGTCCCCGCCAAAGATCACCAGGCGGTTGGTCGCCGGGCGATAGATGGCGCTGGCGGCGACGCGGGCCGGCGGCGCAGTCCCCGCCGCCGTCAACCGTGTCCAGGTGGGCGCGTCACCCAGGCCATTGGCGTGGCTGAGCGCCCACGTGTCGTTGCGCAGGCCATCGTCCCCCCCGCCGCCAAAGACGAGCATCTGACCCGTCGCGCCATCGAACGCCGCCGAATGTCCGTTGCGCGCCGTCGGCAGAGCGCCAGCCGGCGAGAGGCGGCTCCAGGTCGGCGTCCCCCCGAGGCCGTTCGCGTTCATGAGCACCCAGACATCGTTGAGCGGGCCGTCAGCTGCGGCGCCGCCGAACACAATCATGCGGTTGTGGGCGACATCGTACACGGCGCTGTGGCTGGCGCGGCCCGGCGGCCGCACGCCCGTTGGCGAAAGCTGTATCCATTCGGGCGCGCCGCCCAGGCCGTTGGCGTTCGTCAGCACCCAGGTGTCATCGTAGCGCTGGCCGCAGCAATTGTCGCCGCCGAAGACGATCAGACGGTTGCCCGTCGGGTCGTACACGGCAGTATGCGCGTTGCGCGGCGGCGGCGGGCCGCCGGTCGGGTGGAGCTGTATCCATTCGGGCGCGCCGCCCAGACCATTCGCATTCGTCAGCACGTACACGTTGTTGTCTATCGGCGTACAGCCGCCGAGGCAGCCGCCATAGGTGATGAGGCGATTGTTGACGGCATCGTAAGCGCCGGCGTGGCTGCGGCGCGGCGGCGGCGTAGCGCCCGTCGCCAGCTCGATCCAGTGCGGCGTCCCCGTCGTGCCGTCGGCGTCGGCCAATACCCACGTATCGTTGAGCAGCGCCCCGCCTTGCTTCATCCCCCCGAAGACCATCAAGCGGTTGGTAGCCGTGTCATAGCCGGCTGGCCGCGCGGCCGAGTCGCCGCGCGCCGTCGGCGGGCCGCCCGTTATCTCCAGCGGTTTCCAGACGGCAAAGTGCGGCGCGGTGTCCTCAACGACCCTGACGTCATGGCCGCTCCCGGTGGTCACGAAGAGCCGCCCGCTACCGGGCAAGAAGGCGGCAAGTTCGGCCGGCTCCGCCAGGGGCGTCGTCGCTACGACGAGGTTGGACGCGCCGTCTATGACTGAGACACTCTTGCTGTCGCCGTGGGCGACAAAGACGCGATTCGTGTTCGGGTTGACGGCCACGGCCGTCGGGCCGGGCGCGACGGGAACCGTGGCGATGATGTGGTGGCTCGCGCCATCCACGACCGTTACCGTGCCGCCGGGATTGTTGGTGATGTAGATGATGTTGGTCACAGGGTTGATGGCGATGCGAGCGGCGCCTTTGCCCACGGCGACTGTGGTCAGGGGCGTATTCGTCGCGCCATCTATCACGCTGAGCCGACCGCTCTGAGGGTGGGTCACATAGACGCGGCCCGTCGCCGGGTTGACGGCGATGTCGTTCGAGTCGCAGGGTGCAACGTGGCAGCCCGAGTCGGAGCGCGGGCCAAAGGGAATCGCGCCCACGAGAGCATTTGTCGCCGTATCGAACACGGCCACATCGTTGTTGTTGGCGCGAATCACGTACAGCCGCCCGAGGACCGGGTTAACCGCGACGCCGCCGACGGTCTGGACCAGGTCTGGCACGGGTAGATCGGCCACGACACTGTGGTCCGCGCCGTCAATGATGCGCACGCTGCCGGCGAACTGCTGCGCCACGTAGACGCGGTTGGCGAGCGGATCCACGGCGATGCCCTTGTGATAGCCCTGGGTGGGGATCGTCGCCAGCACGGCGCTGGTGGCGACGTCAATCACGGCGACCCCCGGCAGATCCTCCAGCGCCACATAGACGCGGCCGGTCGCGGGGTTGCCGCTGACGAACGTCGTCCTGTTCTCTCCCAGGGGAATGGCGACGGCCGCCCGCGCCGCGCCGCGCCCCCGCAGCGCCAGCCAGCCGACTGCCAGAAGTAGCGCCACGAGCGCCGCCACGGCCCACGGCGCGATTGCCCGCCCCAACCGTCGCCGATTGTCGCTCTTTGGCGGCGGACTCACGCTATCCCTGTCGTCGGAGTTGCTCTCGCTCGATGCCTCAACAGGGGCGGGGATTGGGATATCGCGGGGGGCGGCCGGCGCGGCCGCCCCGGCTGGCTGGCGCGTCGGGAGGTTCAGCGCGGCGATCTCCTCCTCTTCGCGCAGCAGGGCCGCCAGCGTGTCCAGGGCTTCAGCCTGGGCGTGCTGGTAGGTACTCAGGGCGATGCTTAGCTCCCCGGCCACGTAGCCGGACGGCTGGTCTTCCATGTACTGCTGGGTGAGGATCAGATAGGGCCGCCAGCGGTCGTCGGTGGGGATGGGCGGCCCACCGTTCGGCCGCAGCGAGGCGATGGCGTCGCGGAGGACGTCGCGCAGGGCCGCGCCGCGGCCGATGGGCGTGTTGGCATAGCCCGCCGCGCCGCGCCGTTCCTCGACGACGCACAGGTAGGCCAACGGATGCTGGCCCAGCGTCTCCGTGCGTTTCCACGCTTGCAGTGCGCTGCGAACAGACTTGCGGTTGATCACCCTCGTTCCCCGCCCAAACCGAGTCCGAACTGAACCAAACGGCTCGCGCTCACTGGCGGCATTGTCACCCGCCGACGCCACCGACTCGAAGTCGGTGGCTGAGTCAACGAAGCCTGCTCAAGCAGGCTCGTATTGGCATGTCTCGCTTAGCCACCTGAGTCTACGCTATCCTCCGCCCCGTGTCAATGTCACAGCGCGTGGCGCGCCGCTTTGCCCCCGCCCCGGCTCGGCAAATAATCGGCAGAAATTTGGCAGTTGCCTCCACGCGGTTATGGCATACTGAGCTTACCGTGGTCGGGGGCTTGGACCGCGAAAGGCGCGAAACGTCAGAGCCGGGCCAGCTCCTCATCACCAAAGCCGCTTCGCCGTTGAAGCTCAGAAAGGACTGCCCCATGCCGCGCAACGTTCTCGCCGGTGTCCTCGCCCTTGCCCTCCTCATCGCCACCGCCCTCGCGCTGGCGCAGTCGGAGGTGGCCGCCCAGGGGCCGCCGCCCACCCTCGACACGACGCAGGCGGTGGACGGGCCGCCGCCCGGCGCGGCCGTGCTGGCCGGCTACGGCCGCACCACGAAGCACCCCGGCGCCCTCGACCTGGGCCTCGCCCTCCCCCAGGCCCAGGATAGCCCTGACGCTGGCGCCATCACCGGCCGCATCGTCGCCAACGGCGTCGGCGTGGCGAACACATCCGTCGCCTTACGCCTGTGGAACGGCACGAGCGAGTCAACCGTCTCCACCGCGACCACCGATAGCAGCGGAACCTACACCTTCATCAATCCTGGTACGCTGGCCTCTGGCTCTACCTACTATGTGCTTTACGGACCCAATCAAAACAATCCGGCGTATGTGTTCATCTGGTTCGGGCCGGACATCACGAGCTACTCGTCCGGGCAGACGCTGAGTGTGGCCGACATCAACGTCGCGGCCATCACGCTCGGCGCGCCGCCCGATAACACGACGGTCAGCCTGCCCACGACATTCACCTGGACGAAGCGACCGACGACGACGGACTGGTATCGCCTGGGGTTGTTCGCCGCCGACACGGGGCGCGGCTGGCTGATGCCGACGGTGTACTACAACGACATATACACGCTTCAGTCGTCGTCGCCACTGACGGGCTTCCAGTATGGCAAACTCTACGTGTGGACGGTGCTCGCTTACGACAGCGCGGACACGACGAGCTACGGCGAGGACTTCGACGAGCACCACATCACGTTCACGCAGGCCGCAGCGGCCACAAACACGCCGACGAGAACAGCGACGCCTGCAGGTGTCCCTGCCACAGCGACGACCACGATGACCCCGGTCCCGAACGTGACCGCGACAGTGTCTCGCACGCCAACACCGACTGTATCGCCGAACGCGACTTCAGCGGCCACCATCACGCCGACTCCCACGCCCTGCACTGTTCAATTCAAGACTGGCAAGTGGCAAGGCGCGGCGGACTTCGTGGTGTCAAATGATCGCACGCACGTCGAGAACTTCTCAACGAATGTCGGCGCGGCTGGCACCGTCTGCGGGCTGTATACTGTTCGAGCCGCGCAGTTGCCCATCAACAACTGCCGCATCGAATTCGGATCTCAGAACAGTAGCGTCACGATATCCGGACAGGGTACGTTCACGTCGTCCGACGAGATGACGGGGAGCAATTTCCTGTTCTGCGGCATTGGTCTCTCTAGTGGCACATGGCGGTCATGGTGGGTGGGAGATGGCACAACGGATACTCCGACCCCCACACCAACAGCCACGGCGACGGCCACGGCGACGATGACGGCGACCTCGCCGCCGCCAAACACGCCGACCGTCACGGCCACCACCCCACCGGGCGCCGACACGCCCACGGTAACAGCGACGTCCGGCCCAACTGACACAGCCACCCCAACGGCCACACGGACGCTGACGCCGACCCCGACGGCGACGCGCACGCTGACGCCGACCCCGACGGCGACCCCCAAGCCGCGGCCGTGTACGCAACCCTACTGCCTGATCTTCCCCATCATCATGCGGCGCGGCTACGAGGCGCAAACGCCGGGCGTCGTCGGGCTGTCGTTCACGCTGCCGACGCGCGACACGATCCGTCTCATCTGGAGCGTGTCCGACCACGCCAAGGCCTATCGCCTGTGGCTGATGAATGCGCCCGACGGCCCGCAGGTCATCTACGCCGGGTCGGATCTTGAGGCCACCCTGCCGGGCCAGCCGGTGGGGACATATGTGTTCGCGGTGGACGCGCTAGGCGTGTGGGGCGTAACGGGGAGCAACAGCGTCACGGTGGTCGTCCAGCCCCCACCGACGCCCACCCCAACAGCAACCCTCGTACCCACGCGCACGCCAACCAGTACGCCAACGCCTCGGCCAACAGCGACGCCGCACCCTCCAGTTTCAAGCCGTCTCCGTTGCGGCGCTAGTGACGAAGGCTGGACTCTCGACATCGTTGATGAATCGGGTGGATACAATGGCAGCTACGTCAGCTTCCAATTCTGGGACGACCTGCGCGGATGGGTGTACGCGTTCCGGGTGGAGAGGACCTACCTGAATAGTAACCGAACATATCACATGGATGCGGAGTACTGGCGCGTGTGGACCGGAGTTCTCCAGGGGCGTGTCTGGGCTAGTGTTACCGGCGGTGTCTTCGGGAACAATGCCCAGTACTGTCAGAACTTCTGACATGGAGGGTAGGGGTTGGCGCGGATTATGCTCTTCTTTGGGGGTAGCTCGCCGTGAGCGGTGAGCGATAGGGGTTCGAAGTACACCGGGTGGTTTGGGGGAATCGTCCGCGGTGTGCTTCCCCGCCGAACGCGCTGGGACTATTGCGCTCCCAGCGCGTTCGCCTTGTGTGGCGGGGGTTTAGAACGCGAAAGGGGCGCGAACGGCGCGAAAAGGTCTCGCGCCGAGGGTAGACCTCCTCTCCTGAAAATAACCCAAGGGCTGAAAATAACCCTCGGCTGTCATGCTGAGTGCAACGAAGCATCCCCCGGCGCTCCGGGAGGCCCTTCGTTGCACTCAGGGCGACGATGGCTCTCCAGCGCCAGCATAATGACGGCGACAACTCACTTTCGTGGCTTTCGCGCTCCTCAGCGCCCGCCCTCGCGCCGGCTAGAACGGGTGAATCTTCTTGGTCCCGTGGCCCTGGAGCGTGACCGAGCGCGGGCCACCCGCCGCGTTGCTCTGGATGAGCAGCGTCGCCGCCGCGTCCCCAATGCCTTTCGGGGCGAACTCCACCGGCAGATCCAGCGCGCCGCCCGGCGCAACGGTGGTCGCTATCCGCGGCGGCCAGCGGAACGCGCTGCCGACCGGCGATGCAACAATGGTGACGACCAGGTCCACCGGCCCGACGTTGGCGATATGGACGCTGCGGTCAGCGACATCGCCAACGGCGACATTCCCGAACGCGATGTGGCTCGGCGTCACCCCGATCACGGCCCCCCTCGTCCACGCCGACCCGTTGGACCAGCGGAGCGTGCCAGGCGCTTCGAGCTTGCCGGTGTACGTCGCATCGTCGGGGAAGGTGACCTGGATGGTCGCGCTATCGAGGATCTCGCCGTGGGCCAGGGGGCGATTGTACGCCGACATGTCCACCGTGATGGATGTGTAGGCGGTGGAGATGACCGGGCCGGGCGCGCCGCCCGCCGTCCACAGGCCGTTGAGGTCGAACACCGTTCGGATGGTGACACGGTCATACAGCTTGCGGAGGAAGACGGACTGGTCCGCCGCCAGCATCTGCAATCGGCCCGCGTCCACGACGCAACTGAACGGCTGCGGGGCGTTCGCGCCGACGTGGAAATCGGTCCCGAGCGGGAGCGACATGAGCGTTCCGCTGATGTGGCGGCGGTCGTCGGCGATGGTCCCCTGGAAGACCGCGGCGTGGGCCTCGTTGAGGGCCGGGCTGACCGCCAGCCACCAGATGTCCGAGCCGATCTGGCGCACGTAGAACGTGAGGCCGCTGTGGTCCGCCCACGCGCCGCTCAGGTCGTCGCGGCCGGTGGCGTTGATGATGTCCAGGGCGAGGACGGGGTGGATCTCCTGGTTCTGATACGTCGCGTCATCCTCGTTGCAGTCGTGCTCGATCCCGTGGCCGCAGTCGAGCGCCAGGACGCCGGTCACCCGCACCGCGGCCGACGGGCGCAGGGGCAGGCCGCGAATTGCCTGGACGACGCAGGTGTTGCTGTCGAGGGGGGCCAGGCCCAGGTCGCCGGCCATCGGAGACCCGTTCACCAGGACGCCGCCGCCGCCGCTCTCCTGCCACCCCGGCAGCAGCGGCGGGTCGTTGAAGTGGTCGTCGTCGCCGCACTCCGCCGTCCGCCCATACATGATGGTCTCGCAGTGGAGACGGCCGAGGCCGTGGTCTAGCTTCGCCCGGAAGTTGTCGCCGGTGACGCCGTGGCTCGTCTCCCAGCCGGCCGTCCAGAAGTCGGGCGGCAGCGCGACCTCGTCCACCTGGATGTCGAAGTTGAGGTCGCCATCCGGCGGACTGTCGTTATCGTCCAGGCAGATGAAGTCCTTGTAGGCGCGCCCGCTCGCCTGGCGATAGTTGACGTGGGGCGCTTCCTTGTCGGTAAGAATCTGCCCGAAGATGACCACGGGCAGGACTTTGGCGGGCTTCAGGTTGTCCAGGAGAGAGTGGTCGCGCCAGGCGTTCTGGTTCTTCATCACCTGGTCGAACACGTGGAAGATCTCGGGCGCTGGCGGTCGGGACGCGGACACGAACGTCCACGACGCGCCGCCGAAGCCGCCGCTGAAGGACGTCTTGGTGAGGCCCGTGACGTTGCCGGCGGCATCCGTGTGCGCCAGCAGGGTCAGCGCGCCGCTGTTGCTGGTCATCCCGCGCGGGACATCCGCCCACCGCCCGCTGATCTGATTGTTGCTCATCGTGCCGGAGAACACGTTGCAGAACCACAGGCCGTTGTAGATCTGGCCGTCGCCGCTCAACCCTGCCCAGCGGACGCTGTTCTGAAAGTGGCTGATGTAGTACGTCCCGCCGTCATCGCAGCTCCAGACACCGCTTAGATTGCTCATGACAGCCTCCTGCACTCTCGATTGTGAGGCGCTCGGTGGCGCCCCGGTCTACTCGACTCGCGCGGCGATTGGGGTAGTAGGTAGTTACGGAGCAGGAACGAGGATAAGCTGGCGAGGTTGCACAATCCCGATCGCTTGGGATAGCTCCGCGACGAGCGGTCGCAAGTCCTCGAGCTTTGTGCTTGGAGCGGTTAGTACCACGACACCTATTTCAAACCTGGACAAGTTCTGCTGGAACGGCAGATTGCGATCCGCAGTGACGAATACGTCGAACAAGCCCGCGACACGGCTGAGGAGCTCACCATTCTTCAATCCTGACCAGCCCACTTCAGGGACGGTTTGGATCTCAAATCCACTGAGATCTCGGCGCAATTGGCGCGGCACATCCTCGTCAAAGAGGACTCGCCTCACGCGACCTTCTCGAGCAGAGCGCGAGTCGCTTGCTCTAGAAAGGCAATTGCCTGCTCGCGGCGCACACTAGGAAAGTTGTCGAGAAACTCATCCAGGCGATATCCAGCCTCGAGATAGTCAATGAGTGTCTGAACCGGCACCCGCGTTCCCACGAACACAGGTGTCCCACTGTGGATGTCTGGGTCGCTATGCACCACAGCGTCATCGGGCAGAGTAGAAGAAGAGTCTGTCATGATGCGCCTCCGCTTTCGTGGAACGGCAGGCGGTTCTCGTCAACCGTTCCGGTTACCTCAAACGCTTTCAGTAGGCCATCCATATTCCCTGCTCCTTCCTCTGTTGCGCACAACTGTGCCAAGATTCTACTCCCAGCGGGCGCGACCGTCAAAGCGCCCACGCGCGTTATTTGCGCGTGGCCCGTGTCGTGCTACAATATAACGCTGTATGAATGCAACCACGGAGGGACTTGAGTTTATGACTGAGGAGCAGACAGGGGCGGTGGAGCCTGAGGCGCTCGCCCCCGAGACCGGGAGCGTGGCCGCGACCGCTGCGCCTGAGAATGGGAGCGTCGCCGAAGCGGCGGCGCCGGCGCCCGCCAGGGCGAAAGCCCCCGACGGGCCGCCCCGCCTGCGGCTGGACCAGCTGAAGCCGGGTGAGCAGGTCACCGGCACGGTGAAGAATGTCGCGCAGTTCGGCGCGTTTGTGGATATCGGCGCGGAGCAGGACGGCCTGGTGCATATCTCCGAGCTGTCCGAGAACCGCGTGCGCCGCGTCGAGGATGTGGTGAAGCCCGGCCAGGCGGTCGAGGTCACGATCCTCGAGGTGGACACGAAGCGCAAGCGCATCAGTCTGTCCATGAAGCCGCGCTACGACGTCTATGAAGCCCAGAGCGTGGCCGACGACGACGGCGACCCGGCGCAGACGACGATGCAGGCGGCGTTCCAGCGCGCCCAGGACAAGAAGGCGGCGGCCGACGAGAAGCAGCGCAAGGACGCGGCCAAGAAGCGCTCGGAGCAGGAGGACATCCTCGCCCGCACGCTCAACAATCTTCGCAAGAATCCGTAGCGAGTGACGGTCGTGGTGGGCGAGCGCTCGCCGGGGCCGGTTCGTCTCAAGTCGCGTGTTCCCAGGGAAGATTTGGTCGAGCGCGGACTGCGTCCACGACGCAGCCGCATGTGAGACGTATGTCTCTTTCTGTTGTCATTCTGGCGGCCGGAAAGGGGACGCGGATGCGTTCCCAGTTGCCGAAGGTGCTGCACCCCGTCGCCGGCCGCCCGATGCTCCAACATGTGCTGGACACAGCGCGCGTCCTATCGCCGGCCGCCCTGGCCGTCGTTGTCGGCGCGGGCGACGATGTGCGCTCTGCCGTCGCGGGCGCAGACACCGATTCGGACGGTTCCGCCGTCGCGGTAGACATCGTCGTGCAGGCGCAGCAGCTCGGCACGGGCCACGCCGTCGCCCAGGCGGAAGTGGTGGTGGCCGGGCGCGCCGACACGGTGCTCGTCCTCTACGGCGATACCCCCCTCCTGACCGACGCCACGCTGCGCCGCCTAGCCGACGCCCACGCCGCGTCGGACGACGCCATCACCCTCCTGACGACCCACATCCACAACCCGGCCCTGCGGCCCAACGGGCGTGTCGTGCGCGGCCCCGACGGGGCGATTCTCGGCGTCGTCGAAGCGCCGGAGGCAACGCCGGCGCAGCGCGACATCGCCGAGTGCAACATGGGCATCTACGCCTTCCGCGACGCCTGGCTCTGGCCGGCGCTGAAGGAGGTGCGGCCGAGCGCGGTCAAGGGCGAGATCTACCTGACGGCCCTGATCCACATGGCAATCGCCGAGGGCCTGGGCGTCGGCGCGGTCTCGACGCCGGACCACACCGAGACGCTGGGCGTGGACACGCGCGCCCTGCTGGCCGAGGCGGAAGCCGTCATGCAGCGCCGCCTTGCCCGCCACTGGCTGGAGCGCGGCGTCACCCTGATCCAGCCCCACACGATCACCATTGACGCCGGCGTGGATATTGGCGCTGACACCACGGTCTACCCCAACACGTGCCTCCAGGGCCGGTCGCGCATTGGCGGGGGGTGCGTCCTGGGACCGGGCGCAGTTGTTCGCGATGCGGTCCTGGGCGACCGCTGCCGCGTCGAGATGGCCGTCGTCGAGGGCGTGACCCTCCCGCCGGGAACATCGGTCGCGCCGTTCACGCACCTGTCGCTGAGTAAGGCGGCTGCGCCGAAGGACATCTAAGTGAGTGCCGTGGGGGCATTTTCAGGAGGAAAGGCTGTTGGACCCTAGTAGTAGTTATTGGATCGAGCTGGTATTCTACATTCTGTTTCTGATCGTCGCGGCCCTCGCCGCCAGTGGTGAGACGGCGGTGACCTCACTCAATCGCATCCGCCTGCAAGCCTCGCTAGACCGGGGCGACACCCGCGCCGGGGCAATTCGCGGCATCATGGGCGACCCGCGCCAATCCCTGGCGTCGCTGCTTGTCCTCAATACCCTGGCCCTGCTCGGCGGCGCGGTCACGGCCACGCTGCTGGCCTTCTCCCTCGCGCCCTACGCCAACCCGTACATCATCACCCTCGCCCTGCTCGCCCTGCTTCTCCTCGTCCAGTTCCTCTCCAAGGCCATCGCGCTGCGCTACCCCGATGGCATGGCCGTGCTCATCGCTCGCCCGCTGCACGTCCTGGCGGTGATCTTCAGCCCACTCGTGCGTGTCTTCGGCTTCCTGGCGACAGGCGCGACCAGCGAGAAGTCGGTGGACATGCTGGCGCGCGAGGAGGAGCTGCGCCTGCTGGTGGATGTGGGCGAAGAGGAAGGGCTAATCGAGGAGCAGGAGCGCGACATGATCGCGGGCGTGTTCGACCTGGGCGATACCGTGGCGCGCGAGGTGATGGTGCCGCGCATTGACATCGTTGCCCTCGACGCCGAGACGCCGCTGCACGAGGCCCTGGACACCATCATCGCGCGCGGCCACTCCCGCCTGCCGATCTACGAAGAGAGCATTGACCAGATCGCCGGGATGCTCTATGCCAAGGACCTGCTGCGCGCCCTGCGGGATGTGCGCGGCGGCAGCCCGGAGCCGTCCCTGCGCGACCTGATCCGGCCCGCCTACTTCATCCCGGAGACGAAGCCGGTGGACGACCTGCTCGCCGAGCTGAAGCGCATCAAAGTCCACCTCGCCATAGTCGTGGATGAGTACGGCGGCACAGCCGGGCTGGTGACCATCGAGGACCTGCTGGAGGAGATTGTCGGCGAGATCCAGGACGAGTACGATGTCGAGGAGCCGATCAGCCAGACGATCTCGGCCCAGGAGATCATCTACGACGCCCGCGCGAACCTGGACGACCTCAACGACGAGCTGGACCTGCGCCTGCCGACAGGCGAGAACGATACCCTCGGCGGTCTCATCTTCAGCCATCTCGGCCGCGTGCCAGAGGTCGGGGATGAGGTGGTGGTGGACAACGTCCGCCTTGTCGTGCTCAGCATGCACGGGCGGCGCATCGGGAAAGTCAGGATTAAGAAGGAAGAGACCCGCGCGGCGGGCGAGCGTGACGACGGCCACGCGGCCGCGCCCGAGGCCGCGGCGGAGGGAGACGACGACGCATGGCAGACGACACGCAAAATCAACGGGACGGCATAGCCGCGCAGCTGATTCTCGCGGCGTGTGAGGCGCGCGAGCGGGCCTATGCCCCCTACTCGCGCTACCGCGTCGGCGCGGCCATTCTCACCGCCAACGGCGACGTCTTCACCGGCTGCAACATCGAGAACGCCGTCTACCCGCTGGCGACGTGCGCCGAGCGCACCGCCGCCGTCCACGCCGTGGCCGACGGCCAGCGCCGCTTCGCCGCCGTCGCCGTGGTCACATCGGATGGCGGCGCCCCGTGCGGCGCGTGCCGCCAGATCCTCCGCGAGTTCGGCGGCCCCAACCTCGTCGTGTATGTGGCGACGCCGGACGGCCGCTACCGCGTCTACACCCTCGCCCAACTTCTCCCGGAGAGCTTCGGCCCGGAGAACCTCGCCGTCGGCTGCGACCCAATCTAGCCCCTATCGAGCCAGGCCACCGTCTCGTCCAGATGCTCGACGTGGTGTTCCCAGGACGCTTCCAGAATGGCGGCGAGGGAATACTCGCTGAGCCACGAGTAGCGGCCCACCGCCAGCATGTCCTGATCGGGTACCCTCTCCGCCAGATCGAGCAGCCGCCGAAAGCCGTCGCGCCACTCGGCGTGGACGCTCGGCCAGGGTTCCGCGCGCTTCCGCTCGTAATTCCAAGCGTTGATCTGCTCCACGTCGTCTTCCGAGAATGGACTTTGCGCGGCCGGCCAGGCCGGGTACTGGGGATCCCCGCCGTGCGCCGCCGCCGCCGCTCGCGCAATCGTGCGCTCCTGCCACAGCCCCAGGTGGCCGATGACGTCCTTGATGGACCAGTCGGACGGCGTCATCGGCGCTGTGATCTGCGCTTCGCTTCGTCCGGCCAGCAGCTCTTCCCAGCGGTTGAATACGTCGCCGAGCGATGTCAGGATCTCTTGCTTGCTGTTCATTCGTTGATCTCCATTCCGAGGGCATAGGCGAGGAAGGCCCACTGATCGGCCGTCTCCTCGATCAGCATTGCCGTGGGCTTGCCCATCCCGTGGCCGGCCCGGGTCTGAATCCGAATCAGCGTCGGAGCATCGCCCGCCTGCGCCGCCTGGAGCGCAGCGGCGTACTTGAACGAGTGGCCCGGCACGACGCGGTCGTCGTGGTCGCCGGTGGTCACTAGCACCGCCGGGTAGCGCGTCCCGGGCCGGAGGTTGTGGAGCGGCGAGTAGGCGTACAGCGTGCGGAAGTCGGCCGCGTCGTCGGACGAGCCGAAGTCGCTGACCCACGCCCAGCCGATGGTGAACCGTTGGAAGCGCAGCATATCCATGACGCCGACGGCGGGCAGCGCCGCGCCGAACAGCTCCGGGCGCTGGTTGAGGACGGCGCCGACGAGCAGGCCGCCGTTCGAGCCGCCCTGGATGGCGAGCTTCGCCGGCGACGTGATCTGCTCCTCGATGAGGGTCTCGGCGCAGGCGATGAAGTCGTCGAACACGTTCTGCTTGTTCTCGCGCATGCCCGCCTGATGCCACGTCTCACCATACTCCCCGCCGCCGCGCAGGTTGGCCCACGCCAGCACGCCGCCCATGTCGAGCCAGCCGAGGCGGCCCGCCTGGAAGCTCGGCGTCAGGGCAATGTTGAAGCCGCCGTAGCCGTAGAGCAGCGTCGGGTTCTGGCCGTCGCGTGGCAGGTCCGCGCGGTGGGTGAGGAACATCGGGATGCGCGTGCCGTCCTTGCTGACGGCGAACACCTGGCGCGTGACGTAGCCGCTGGTGTCCACCTTGAGCGGCGGCGCGTACAGCACGTCGCTCTCGGCGCGGCCGAAGTCGTAGCGGTAGACGGTGACGGGGAAGAGGAAGGACCAGAACGCGAAGAACAGTTCGTCGTCGCCCGCGCGCCCGTTGAGTTGCAGCCGATTGAAGTAGAGCGGCACGGCGCCCAGGGTCGGCAGCGGGATGTGGCCGCGCGGCGCGCCATCCCTGGCGAAGCGGCGCAGCTGATGGTGGGCGTCGTGCAGGTAGACGGCGACGAAGCCGTCATGCGCCGCCTCGACGTGCTCCAGGGTGTCGGCATCCTCCGCGATGATCGTCCGCCAGTGCGCCCTGTCCGGGGCCGTCGTGTCTATGGCGATGAGGCGGCCGCGCGGTGCGTCGAGGTCCGTCTGGACATAGAACAGCGGGCCGTCGGCGCCGACGAACCAGTAGGCCGCCTCCAGGTCGGGGATCAGCTCGACCACCGGCCTGTCCGTCGTGAGGTCCTTGTAGAGCAAGCGCGTGCGCACGTCGGTACCCTGGGTCACGTGCAGGATGAGGTAGCGCCCGTCATCGCTCACCCTTGCGCCGAAGCCCCACTCCTTCTGGTCCGGCCGCTCGTATATCAGGCGATCCTCGCTCTGGGGCGTCCCCCGCGTGTGGAAGTACACCTTCTGGTTGTAGTTCACGCCGAGCAAGCCCTGGCCCGGCGCGGGCGCGTCGTAGCGACTGTAGAAGAAGCCGCGGCCGTCCGGCCGCCACGCCGCGCCCGAGAACTTGCTCCACTCGACGACGTCCGCCAGGTCTTGGCCGCTACCCACGTCGCGGATGCGCCACGTCAGCCAGTCGGAGCCGCCCGCGCTGGTGGCGTACGCCAGCCACTGCCCATCGTCGCTCACCGACCAACTCGTCAGGGCGACCGTCCCATCGTCGGAGAGAGTGTTGGGGTCGAGCAGGACCCGCGCCGCGTCGTCGAGCGCGTCCAGGACGTAGAGTACATCCTGGTTCTGGAGGCCGCTGTTGCGGAGCTGGAAGTAGCGCCCGCCGCGCTTGACCGGCGCCCAGCGGGTGGGAATGTCCCACAGCGCGGTGAGGCGGCGGCGGATGGTGTCCCGGGCGGGGAGGCGGCTCAGGAAATCGAACGTCACGGCGTTCTGCGCCTCGATCCAGGCGCGTGTCGCCGGCGCGTCGGTATCCTCCAGCCAGCGGTACGGGTCGGCCACGGGGGCGCCGTGGTAGTCGTCAATCTGGGTGACGGTCGGCGTTGGGGGATAGGTGAACTGGGGCATCGGTCGTCGTGGTCCTCGCTTGTCTCGGTCGTTGGGACACTCATTGTAGCATCCATCGGCGCGGAAGGCCACCCTCCGGTAACATTATCATTTGACTAGGCACGCCCGCGCTGTGGCACGTTTCATGCTGCATCAGGGGCATTGGCCTCGGCCCGCTTGACAACCCTCACCGATGAGGTCATCATTGCGGTGTCGGCACAGAGTCCATTCTTGTCCATCACCATTGTCAAGGAGAACCACCCATGAAGCAAAAAGTTCTGGCCGTCCTGGGGATGCTCGTCATCGCCGCGCTCCTCGTCGTCGTCCCCGCCGTCGTCGCCCAGACTGACGTGCCGGCCCCCGTCGCCGCCTTCAACACGGCGTTCAACGCTGGCAATGTGGACGCGGCGCTGGCGACGTTCACGCCCGACGCCGTCGTGACACCGCCCAGTGGCGACTACCTGAACACGTCCGGCCTCATCAAGTCGTGGCTGCAAGCCAGCGCGAACGCCAAGCTGACCTACACCCCCGTTGCGGGTAGCGTCAAGACCAGCGGCGATACCGTGACGTGGGAGGCCAAGCCTAGCACCGGCGCGAATCAGCTCGTCACCGCCAAAATCGCAAGCAACAAGATCGCCAGCCTGACATTCAAGGCGGCCCCGGTACCGACGCCCACGGGCGCGGCCGCTTCTGCCGCCGGCGCCGCCGGCACACCCGCGGCCGCCTCGGCAGCGGCGGCGGCCACGCCCGCTGTGGGCGCGGTCGCGGCGGCGGCGACGCCCTCCGCCCTGCCGGCGACGGGTGCGACGGATACGGGGGGCAGCTTCCCCATCATCTGGGCGGCCCTCGGCGGCCTGATCATCGCCGGCGGCCTGGCGATGCGCTATCGCCGCTCGCGGGCCTGACCCCTGGTCTGAGACACACACGCGCCCCTCTCTGATCGGGAGAGGGGCGCGCTGCATTTGGTGGGGGATGAGCTACTTAGCCACGTCACACGGTCTCAGTATACTCGATCACCTGGGGATCCTCCATTCGCCGGGACGCCGACAGTATTTCCATTCCAACAAGCTCGCCGTCAGCAGCGTAGTCGAGGATTACGCCTGGCTGAACATGGCTTGTCTTCGCTACCTGGACATCCCGAAACACGATGTACATTGCATCTGCTTCTCGGTCGTAGGTGACCTTCATGAGCGCCTCACCATAAAATCGGCATCCCACTCATCGGGGTCAGGATGCTGCATTCGTTGACGGGCGTGAGCAGTTAGCCTAAGATTCGCAAAGGGCATGAGTGTCTTCGACCGGGTTGATGACATCATTATAGGCGCGGGTAGGGCAAGGGTCAATACACTCTGTGATTGACTAACCAATGCGCCTGGGAGGTGAATGGTGCAAGCGTTTGAGATAGCGGAGTTGGCGGCGCAGCGAGCGGCGGCCGGCCGCCTGTACCTGGAGTTCCTGCGTGTCCCCGCGCTCAGCATGGGGCTGTACGTGCTGCCGGCGGGCGGCGTAGACCCGCAGGGGCCGCACACCGAGGACGAGGTCTATTACGTGGCGCGGGGGCGCGGCATGATCCACGTCGGCGGCGAGGAGCGCGCCGTATCCGCCGGCGCTATCGTCTTCGTCGCGGCGGGGGTGGACCACCGCTTCCACACGATTGAGGAGGAGCTGGAAATCCTTGTCTTCTTCGCACCGGCCGAGTACAGCGCCGCCCGCGCGTGAATCGCATGAAGATCGTCAGGCAGGCGGCGTAACAGCGGCCCCCGTTTGGCGTTAAACTGTAAGAAGACGGATTCACGGCGGAGAGGCGGCATGGCGCTGGACGTCAGGCATTTGGAGCAAGTGGGGCATTATCGGGTGATCGAGGCGCGGCCGGCGCGGCCGGGCCTCTTCGTGGCGCGCGTCCAGGACGCGGTCACGGGCGAGTCGGCCCGCCTGTTGCTGTTGCTGCCCGACGAGCTGGAGCCGGAGACACGCGCCCTGCTGGCGTCGCTGGCCGTCCGCGCGCCCCTCGCCGAGGCCGCCACCGAGGGCGAGTACGCCTACCTGGCCCTTCCCGCGAGCGTTGACGGCACCCCGGAGATGCTGGCCCTCGTGCCGGGGCCGCTGCCCCCCCTGACGCCGCTGTGGGTGCGCCTCCGCCCGTTCGCCGCCGCCCTTGTCCTCGTGCTCGCCTGCCTTGCCGCGATCCAGGTCATGGACAACCTGGCGTGGCAGCAAAGCAACCCGACGGCGCAGGGGCCGGGCGATTACTGGGGCGGCGGGTCCGCGGCGCTGAGCGTCGTTCCGACCGCGCCGAGCAGCCGGACCGCCGGGAGCGCCGTGACGACATCCGGCGCGCAGCCGGACGTCGTGATCATCCCGATGTCGCCCTTTGGTCGGCAGGGCGGTGGCGTTGTCCCGGCGCCCGCCGCGCCGGATGACGTCGTCATCGCGCCGCCCGTCATCCCCGGCGCGGTTCCCCAGGCGGCGGCGGCCGAGCTGCCGGCGACGGCGACACCCACGGCAACCCCGTCGCCGACGGGGACGGCGACGCCCGCGCCGACCGCGACACCGACGCGCACCGCCGTTCCGGTGGCGCGGCAGTATGTCGCCCCGCTGAGCCAGCCGCAATACATCCCACCCCAGCCGGTCTATCGCGCGCCTGTGCAGGCGTATGTCCCCCAGCCATATACCGCCCCGCCGTCGGGCTATCGCCCGCCGTCCTCCGGCGGCTACACCCCGCCCGGCGGCTCCCGCCCGCCGTCGCCGCCGAGCGCCGCGCCCTCGTGGAGCGCGCCCGTCAAGCAGCCGTCGGGCTGGTTCCGCTAATCCACCGGACATTGGGTGAACTTTCCGGCATTTTCACATAACATTCACTCATGCGCCGCTTTGCGGCGTAATGTATTCATAGGGCGTTTCGTTCTTGCCAGTGAGATATCTTCACGTTATGAGAGGCCGCCCCATTTACCTCACAAACTAAGGAGACTGGCATGAAGCGCGCTTTGTTGTACCTGAGCCTTGTCCCTATCCTGGTCGCCGCCCTGGCCTGGGTCGTCTGGGAGAATCGCATTGATCCCAGCGAAGCCGACACGGCGCCGCGTCTCTCGGTCCAGGTCTGCTGGCCGACGGCGTGGGGTGACCGCCCGACGGCTGTCATCTGGACCGCCTCCGAAGAAGTCATTCGCCCGGCGCCCGGCACGGTCATTACGCCGCCTGGCGCGTACGACCACAGCCGGTTCATCTTCGACCAGCCCGTCAACATCAATTGGAACTATGGCAGCTACATCCAGGCCGTCTACGGCATGGACACGCCGCAGAGTGTGACGATCGTGACGGCGATGTGGTCGCCGACGAGCGGCGGCTACCGCTACATCGGCCAGACCACGGTCGGCACGTCCGGCTACGCATCCATCGCCGCCGACCTTTGCTCCGCCGCCGCGCCGCCCGCGCACAAGGAGCCGGCGTACCACCCCGTCGCCGTGGCCCCCGGCCAGCCGGTGAAGCCGTGGCAGCCCAAGTGGGTTCCGCAGGGGCCGCCGCCGGTTCACGCGCTGAACGTCGCCCACTGGCTGAAGTACAACAAGATGAACATGGGCCGCCAGTACATGTACTTCACCATCCGCGACCAGGACGGCCGGCCGTTGCCCGGCGCGCGCGTGGACATTGTGGTTCACTACCCGTGGGGTGACCGCACCTATGGCTACGGCCCGGCCGACGGCAACGGGCAGATGTTCATCTGGTTCGATGTCGGCTCGATCAGCGGCGGCTTCAAGGTGCCGATTGACGTCGTCGCCAGCTACAACGGGGTCACCTGCTACAGCCACAGCGATTTCTGGGTTCCCTGATCTCCGCCGTCGAAAGACGGGTCCGTGACGTTCCCCTCACGGATCACCTCTATAGGCCTGGCCGCTACCCTCTCGGCGGCCAGGCCACTTTTTTGTCGTCAGCGACACGGGCGGCCGAGGTTCGCCGTCACCTGCATGACGTCGGCGATGCCCACGACGCCGTCGCCGTCAAGGTCGTAGGGCGCGTCATCGGGGCCGAGGGCGCGGCGCGGCCAGTGGCTCGCCTCCAGCTGCACGTCTTGCGCGTCAATCTGTCCATCGCCGTTCACATCGCCGAGATAGCGACACGTGCGTGTCGCCGTCGGCGTCGGCGTGCGCGTCGCGGTCGGCGTCGGCGTGCGTGTCGCCGTGGATGTCGGGGTGCGTGTCGGCGTCGCCGTCCGAGTGATGGTGGGCGTAGCGCTTCCGATAGCCCCGGTGGGCGATGGGGAAGCGCCCTGGCTCCGCGCCGCACCGGAGTTCGGGTCCACCATCAGGCCGCTCTCGTCTACGGCCTCGAAGTTCGCCCCGGTGACGCTGCTCAGGCTGTGCAGGTCGTCGTCGTTCCAGCCGGGATCCGGCGCGCCGCTGATATACCAGTCGCTCCCATTGTCCGCAATGATCATGCCGTAGATCTGGAGGGTGCGCAGGATGACGCGCGCCTGGGGCGTAAAGCGGGCGATGTCGTAGCTCGCCTTGAGGCGGAAGCGCACGCCCATCGGCGGCACGCTGGCGCTTGTGTTGGACGAGGCATAATGGCGCGCGGGCCAGATGTAGGCGCGCTGCGTGGTCTGCACGGTGAAGCGCAGGGCATGGGGGATGTAGCCGAGACCGCCGGGCGCGAGGGCCGCCTGGACCTCGTCGTAGCGGGCGAGGCCCGGCAGGATAGGCAGGCCGGCGGCGTCGGCGCTCGTCCAGCCGGCCGGCCGCAGGGCATTGGACCCCAGGTGGTAGATCGCGCCGGAGCCGGCCGTCCACGCCCCGCCGGCCTGCGGCGAGGCTGCGAACAGCTCGTAGAGCGTGCAGGTGTCCGTGTCCACGACGAGGACGTGGGCGTCGCTGCCGCCCTCGATGGGCGCGCCGGCCGGGATGTAGTACGGGCCGGGGTCGCTCTCGCTGGCGTAGGTGAAGGTGATCGCCGGCACGGGCGTGGATTGCGACGAGCGCGTCGTTGTGTAGGGGATGCCGATGGGCGCGCCGTTCCACAGCCCCGCGCCGAAGTCAGGGTGCAGGCCAACACCTGGGCCGATACTGGCGATGTAGGCCGCCGAATTGGGGTCAACGGGCAGGCTATCTACCCGCGTGTTCCAGACATTGTCGGCGGGGAAGAGTGCGCAGCCGCCGATGGGCGCGTCGGGCGCGGTGGCGGCGCTCGGCATGAGCCGCGCCGCCAGCAGGGCGAACGTGGCGAGAGCGAGCAGGGCGAACAGCAGAGGTTTCATAGACGAGTCTCCGAAGGCGGTCGCCGCCCCCCTTCGGCCCTGGCGCTAATTCTACCCCTTTCGCCGCGCTGGGGCCAACCCTGGCCGCTCCGTCGTTTAGCCTGGAAAGCATATCGTGCTGGCGCTGGAGAGCCATCTCCAGCGCCTCCCAGTGGCGGTGGAGTTGTCACTCCACCGCCAGCAGGGGTTCTACGCTATTGTACGGAGCTACCCCAGCGCCCCGACGGGCATTGGCGAGTTCGTCCCAACGCGGGTATCATACCCCCATTGTCCAACACGAGGAGCATAGCATGGCGGATCTGAATGTGGGTCTTGTCGGCGAATTCGAGCGCGTGGTCGGGCCGGAGCACACCGCGACGCACCTGGGCAGCGGCAGCGTGGATGTCCTGGCGACGCCGGAGATGATTCTGTGGATGGAGGAAGCCTCCGTTCTGGCGACGAACGCCGCCCTGGACGCCGGACAGGCGACCGTCGGCACGCTGGTCAACGTCCGCCACCTGGCGGCGACGCCGATGGGCATGCGCGTCCGTGTGCGCTCGGAGCTGACAGCGGTGGAGGGGCGGCGGCTTGTGTTTCGCGTTACGGCGGAGGATGAGCGGGAGCGCGTCGGCGAGGGCGACCACGAGCGCTTCATCATTGACGTGGCGAAGTTCAAAGCGCGCGTCGAGGGCAAGCGCGGCTAAATAATGCGGTCGTCGCGCGCCCGACTCTCCTCGGCCAGCAGGGCGCGGCGGCGCTCCGCCAGGTCGGGGCGGTTGGCGAGCGCGGCCGCCGCCTCGCGCAGCGCCGCGTCGCCCCCGCCGTCGGCGGCCGCGCCCAGGAAGCGGGCGAGGTAAGCCGTCCGCGCCTCCCAGAGGGCGACGAGCTGGCCGATGGTGAATGGGGCGATTTCCGGCAGGCGGTACGTCAGCGAGGGCCGGCCGGCTTCGGCCAGAATGAGCGCCCTGGCCCGCGCCTCCGCCTGCCGCAGCTCGCTGAACAGCGCCCCGCCCAGATAGCCCAGGCCGGCCACGACCTGGTCACGCGCGGCGCGGGCTTCGGGTGTGGGCAGCGCGGAGCGCGTCCGCAGCTCCGGCGCCGGTGTCTCGCGGCGGTACTCGGCGACGGCGATAATGTCCACCAGGTCGCCGGACGGTGCGCGGGGCGCTTCAGCGCCAGCGCCGCCGTCCCCTCGCTGCGCCAGCGCACTGAGCCAGCGGCCGAGCGGCGCCAGCGCGGCCGCCTCCGCCACCACAGTCGCGCTGCGCGGACCCTCGCGGTCCGCCAGCCAGTGAAGCGCGGCGGCCATCAGAGCCGGGTTGCGCCACGGCTCCGCGTCGGCGCATATCTGGCGCGCATAGGCAGCGCCGGCGAGAAGCTCGCCGCTGTCCACGCCGGCCGCCGTGAGGGGCAGCAGCGGGGCCGGGTCGAGGAGGGTCGCGCCGGCAGCGGGCAGATCGAAGACGGGGAAGCCCTCCTGCCGCCCCAGGACGCGCAGGACATCGGCCGTCGGCCCGCCCAAGCCCGCGATGTGCTCGCGGTATGTCTCATTGAGGACGGTCATCAGGGCGCGGCGGAAGACCAGGAACGCAGCCAGCGGGCCGGGGGCGGCGCCGGCCGCGTCCACGACGACGAACAGCGTCGTGGTGGGGTCGAGTACGTCCAGGATGCCGCTCACAATCTCCGGGTCGGTGGTGTTGACGAAGAACAATCGCGGGCCGACGCGCGCCGCGCGGCCTAGCAGATTCCAGTGGGGGTGTAGGAGCGCGGCGGCGAGGGCGGCCATGCCCTCGCCGAGCGCGCCGTCGGCCAGGACGACGAGGCTCTCGTAGCGGCGGCCGGCCCAGCGGGCGAAGTCGGTCACATCGCCGGGCGACGGGTGGGCCGGGGCGAGTGTCGAGGCGGGTTTCAAACCCGCGTCGGCGGCCGCCGCCAACACCGGCGTCAACGGCGCGAGGGCATCGGCCGAAACGCCGCGCGGTCCAACGCGGTCCGCCCAGGCGAGGTTGGTGTCCAGGCGCACCCGCATGCGGTTCTGCCAGTCAGGGTCGTCGTAGCGCATAGTTTCTAGAAGCGGTGACGGCGTGACGAAGTGGCAAAGTGACGAAGATCCGCCTGCTATGACACTGACGCACTACTCACCACCCGCTTTGCCATGAGGATGTCGGGTTTGCCGAAGCCGTTCGCGTCCGGCACAACGCCGACGATGACGAAGCCGCACGTCTGGTAGAACTCGAACGGGTGGCGGCGCAGGTTGCCGATGCGGGCGAGGTGGAGCAAGACATCGGGGTACAGGTTTACGCCGCCCAGCGTGGTCATGCCGTCTTCGTCGTCGGTCCCCAACATGAGGGTCAGCCCGCCCCGCGCCCCGACCTGGCGCTCGAGATCCGCGACGAGCGCGCGCCCGATGCCGCGGCCTTGCGCGTCGGGCCGGACGACCAACGGGTGCAGCTCCCAGACGCGGGCATAGGTTGGACGGCCGCCGATCCAGCCTAGCAGCGCGCCATCGTCGCCGCACGCCACGCGACAGACGCGGCCGTCTTCGAGCGCCTCGCCGACCTCCTCGCGCGCTGCCGTCATATCGGGCCAGGCCGCCGGCCAGTGGTCGCGGAAACCCTCGACCAATGCGGCGGCGGCCTGCTCAATCTCCGCGTCGTTCGCGGCATCGAGATCGCGTATCAGCATGGCACGCCCAGAGGAATGACAGTCGCTGTCAACCCGAACAGAGTGAGGGGTCTGGGCTGCGGCCCAGATGCCTCGTTCCACTGCTCAGAACACAGACGGCGTCGCTGCGAGGAGGACGATAGGACGACGAAGCAGCCTCCCGCTGGGCGACAGGACGCACTTTCGCCGCATAGCCTTGCCCTCGCTCGGGGCGACAGCCTAGACGTTCCTTGTGTCGGCGCATGCCGCCACGGGCATGGGGGTCTCGGCATGACAGCCCAGGCTTATCTTCAAGCGAAGGCTACACCGTCTCGCCACTCTCGACCACGGGGGGGAAGCCCTCCACGTTGCGGTCCGGCGAAACAATGACGTTGCGCCCGATGCGCGCCCCGGCCGGCACCGTCGCGGTCTTGCCGACGAGCGTGATGCCCGTGTTCACCCGGTCCGGGTGCTGGCGGTTCGGTACGTCGAACGGACCTTCGCCGACGACGGCCCCCGCGCCGATCGTCACGCCCTTGTCAATGATGGCGCGGTCCACGACGGCGCCATCCTCGATGACCGTGTGGTTGAAGATGATCGAGTCGCGGACACAGGCGCCCTTGCCGACGCGCACGCCCGGCGACAGGACGGAGCGCTCGACGCGGCCCTCGATGATGCAGCCGTTGGAGAGGAAGGCGCGATCCAGCTCGGCGGCGCTGCCGAGCCGCACTGGCGGACGTTCCTCGCTGCGAGTATGGATCGTCCACGCCGGGTCGTACAGGTCGAGGGGCGGCTCCGGGTCGAGAAGCTCCATGTTGGTGTCCCAGTACGACTGAATCGTGCCGACGTCAACCCAGTAGCCCTCGAAGGGAAACGCAAAGACGTTGTGGCTGTGGATCATCGCCGGGATGACGTCGTTGCCGAAGTCCATCGGGCGGCCAGCGGTGGGCGCAGGCGCGATGCCCGGCGTCACCAGCTCTGGAGTGCCGGACAGGACCTCGCGCAGCACCTCGGCCTTGAACACGTAGATGCCCATCGAAGCCAGGTTGCTGGCCGACTTCTTGGGCTTTTCCTTGAAATCGGTAATGCGGCCGCTGTCGTCCGCCGTGAGGATGCCAAAGCGGTGGACCTCGGACTGCGGGACGTGAAGGACGCCAACGGTCAGGTCAGCATTGTTCTCGCGGTGCGCCGTCAGCATGTCGCGGTAATCCATCTTGTAAATGTGATCGCCGCCGAGGATGAGAACGGTGTCGGCAGAGATATCCATGAACGGCAGATTCTGGAACACCGCGTCGGCGGTTCCGCGATACCAGTCGCCCTCGCGCCGCCCCTGGTAGGGCTGCAAGACGCGCAGCCCGCCGCGCGTTCGGTCCAGGTCCCACGGGCGGCCATTGCCCAGGTGATCGTTGAGGGAGTGCGGGCGATACTGTGTCAAAACGGCCACATTGTAGATATCAGAGTTGACACAATTGGACAGCACGAAATCAATGATGCGGTACTTGCCGGCGAAAGGGACGGCCGGTTTGGCGCGCTTCTCAGACAGGATACTTAGCCGCGTTCCCGCTCCACCCGCTAGAATCACCGCCAGGACACGCATATTCCCTCCGCGAATACCTGTTTAGTCTGTGGGCAGTATAGCGTAAAGGCGCATTTCCGGCAAGCAAGGGCCAGGCCGAGGGCGCATCAATCATTTTGTTGAAGGGAACGGCCCGGCCGTCACCCGCGCCAGCATCGCCTCGTACGAGCCGCGCCTGTCGTGGAGCTGCTCCAGCCACCACGTCGCGCCCGCCTCGGCGTACTCTTGCGCGAGCGCGCCGTCGGCCGGCGTCGAGTAGCCCATGAACACCACGTCGAAGGGGCCATCGGATGTGCGATGGCTCTGGAGGACGCTCAGCTTGGCCGACAGGTCGGCCGGCGTCATCACGATCTTCTCGATGTCGGCGCTGTCGGGCATCCAGCCGTCCCAGCGCGCCGCGCGCCGCAGCGCCGGGCCGCTGTTGCCGCCGACCCACACCGGAACGCGCGGCCGTTGCACCGGCGGCGGCTTGAGCGTGACGCCCTCGACGGTGTAGTGCTGTCCGTGGTACGTCACCGTCTCGCCGGACCATAGGCCATCCATGATCGCCAGCGCCTCATCCAGCATCGCGCCGCGCTGTTTCGCATCGCTGTTTTCGCCAAACGCCTCATATTCTCTGGGGACGCCGCCGATCCCGACGCCTATGATGGCCCGTCCCTTGCTCAGAATGTCTAATGATGCTAATGTTGTAGCCAGAACATGGGGCCGGCGGCGGGGAACAGGCGTGACGGCTGTTCCTAGCCGCAGGCGATTTGTTGACGCGGCTGCGGCGGTGAGGGCCACCCAGGGATCACACGCGGGCGCATCCCACACAAAGCCCAGGTGATCCCAGATAAATAGCCCTTCCCAGCCGGCATCTTCCGCTGCCGCCGCCAGACGGGCGACGACGCCCGGGTCAGAGTATGTCCCTAGGTTCGTCACACAGATTGCGTATCGCATCCTTGTCTCCTTCGTCATTAGATTAGCACACCCATTTCCGCTCTCATCCTCGCCTTCACGCACCCCACCCACCGCCGATTATAGACCCCAGGCAGCCCACGTCAAGCTACGGCTGGGCTACCCACAAGCCGGATCTGTTCACACTGCGTCGTATTCGCATATTGTTGGCTGGCCGCCCTATCAGGTGAGTCACCCACAGGAGAGGGGCCTATGAGGACCGTCACGTACCTGCTCATAGCGCTGGCTCTTGCCGGTGCTGGTCTCGGCCTGTCTGTCATTCCACCAGCGCAAGCGCGTGAATCCGACGCGCCTGCCGCCGCCGCTACCGCAGACGCTCCCATTCCGGAGTGCCACAGCGATAGCCCCCAGGGATGTATCGGCAACAACGGCCGCCTCGGCGGCCAGGTCTGGTTCGACCGCAACGCGAACAGTCTTCACGAGCCCGACGAGCCTGGCCTGGCAGGCGTGAGTGTCACGCTCTACAAGGTCAGCGACCCCAACACCCCGTTGGGCGCCCAGATCACCGGCGCCGACGGCCAGTACGGGTTTGTGGCGCTGACGACGCCCGAGGACTACCGCCTCGTGTTTGCCTTTCCGCCCGGCTACGGGAGCAAGGGCGGAAACGAGTACATCGTGACCGGCGACCGCTTCGGCTTCTGCTGTACCGTCATTCTGAACATCCCCGCCATCCTCCTGCCGACGCCAACCGTGACGCCAACAGGCCGCATCACCCCGGCGACACCGACCAGCACCGCTACCGCAACGGCGACGGCCACGGCCACGGCCACGCCGGTCACCGCGACACCGACTAGCACAAGTATCGCCACGGCCACGCCCGTTACCGCGACGCCGACCGATACGGCGACAGCGACGGCCACGCCGGTCACCGCGACACCGACCAGCACAGCGACAGCGACGGTCACGCCGGTCACCGCGACGCCAACCGACACGGCGACGGCCACGGTCACGCCGGTCACCGCGACGCCGACCGATACGGCGACGCGCCACGGTCACGCCGGTCACCGCGACGCCGACCGATACGGCAACTGCCACGGTCACGCCGGTCACCGCGACGCCGACCATACGGCGATCGCGCGATAGCACGGCGACGGCCACGCTGGTCACCGCGACGCCGACCAGCACGGCGACGGCCACGGCCACGCCGGTCACCGCGACGCCGACCGACACGGCGACGGCCACGGCCACGCGGTCACCGCGACGCCAACCGACACGGCGACGGCCACGGCCACGCCGACGACCGCGACGCCAACCGACACAGCGACGGCCACGGCCACGCCGACGACCGCGACGCCGACCGAGCACGGCGACGGCCACGACGACCGCCACGCCGACCAGCGACGGCCACCGCACCGCACGGCGACCAATACCGCAACGGCCACGGCCACGCCGACTAATACCGCCACGGCCACACTGACACCGACGACAACGCTGACACCGACGCCGCAGACGTGTTCGTACAACTCCACGGTGCGCCTGTTCCAAATTCTCCCGAACGGAACGACGCAACAGATGTCCGACATTCTGCCGGAGGAATTCAGCGTCGGGACGAACATCAACAAGAACGGCGTGACCATGCTGGCAGACCCGCGCGTTGACATCTGCCCGTCGCCCGGCGTCTGCCCGCCGAGCGAGACCACGCCGGGCCAGCGCTCGGTCAGCATCCCCGATCTTCGCACCGTGATCCTCAACGGCCAGTCCCTCGACAACGCCTTCTCCGATCTGAGCTTCCTGAGCGGCATCAACTACAACCGACCGGAGCCGCAGTACGCCGGCCGGCCGCAGTTCGAGTACGTGCGGATGACCTGCAACGACCTGACGCCGGGCGCTACGTCGTGTCTCACGCCGCCGTCGGGTGGAACAACGACTCAGCCGACATGGCGACTCCAGTTCGCCTGCAACGCCAGCAACGTCTACGACATCTACATTCGGCCCGTCCCCCTGGAATGCCCCTACACCTCGACGGCGCACATGATGGAAGCGCTGCCGGACGGCACGTCGCGGCAGATCACCGACATCCTGCCGGAAGAGCTGAGCATCGGCACGAACGTGAACAAGAACGGTGTGGGCATGGTCGAGGACCCGCGCGTTGATATCTGCCCATCGCCCGGCATCTGCCCGCCGAGTGAGCCGGCCGGCCAGCGCACTGTCAGCGCGCCCGACCTGCGCGCCGTCAGCGCCAACGGCCAGACCTTCGACAACGCTCTCGCCGACCTGAGCTTCCTGGAGGGCATCAACTACAACCGGCCGGAGCCACAATACGCCGGCCGGCCGCAGTGGGACTACCTGCGGATGGAGTGCTTCGACCGCACGCCGGGCGTCACGTCGTGCCTCCAGCCGCCCTCCGGCACGAGTACGACGCTGACGGCGTATCGGCTCCAGCTCGCGTGCCGCGCGGTGAACGACTACTACGTCTACCTGCGCCGCCGGCCATAGCCCTACTGCCCCTCCCCCCCTACTCGCCGCCGTTGTGCTACGGACTGACGCCAACGGCGGCTCCCCTTCTCCCCTTGTGGGAGAAGGGGCTGGGGGATGAGGGACGCCCCTCCGCGCAAATGGACTCTTGACGCCACTGGGTGTATACTCCTGCCATAATACAATGCGATGCCCCCACGTAGGGGCGCACACCCGTGCGCTCCTACGTCTATTTCGAGCGCCGGGATGGAAACATGGAAGACTTCGCCATGTCCAACCTATTCGAAGGCTACACCCTCGACCGCTTCTTCGACGAGATGTTCGACGACGCCGGGGAGCCACGCCCGCACTATGCCAACCTGTATGACCGCCTGACCGAGTTGAACGGCCCCCAGTTCGACGAGCGCGTCCGCCTCGCCGACATCGCCTTCCTCTACCAGGGCATCACATTCACCGTCTACAGCGCGCAGGAGGGCATCGAGCGCATCTTCCCGTTCGACCTCATCCCCCGTATCATCCCCCACGCCGAGTGGTCGCGCCTGGAGCGCGGCCTGAAGCAGCGCGTCACGGCGCTCAACCTCTTCATCCACGACATCTACCACGAGCAACGCATCCTCCGCGCCGGCCTCGTCCCGCCCGACCTCATCTTTGGCGCGCAGAGCTTCTGCCACCAGATGATGCACGTCAGCCCGCCCGGCGGCGTCTACATCCACATCACCGGCACCGACCTGGTGCGGGACGATGACGGGCGCTACCTGGTGCTCGAAGACAACCTGCGCAGCCCGTCCGGCGTCTCCTACGTCCTGGAGAACCGCGCCGCGTTGAAGCGCACGTTCCCGCGCCTGTTCGAGCGCTACGGCGTCCTGCCCGTCGAGCACTACCCGCAGCTGCTGCTGGAGACGCTACGCGGCGTCGCGCCAGAGGGTGTGGACACGCCCACCGTCGCCCTGCTCACGCCGGGCATCTACAACTCGGCCTACTTCGAACACTCGTTCCTGGCGCGGCAGATGGGGGTGGAGATCGTCGAGGGGCGCGACCTGGTGACCTACGACAACCGCGTCTACATGCGCACGACGCGCGGCCTCCAGCCGATTGACGTACTCTACCGCCGCATTGACGACAGCTTCCTCGACCCGCTGGCGTTCCGCAACGACTCGCAGATCGGCTGCGCCGGGCTGTTCAACGCCTACCGCACCGGCCGCATCACCATCGCCAACGCCATCGGCACCGGCATCGCCGACGACAAGGGCATCTACCCCTACGTCCCCCACATGATCCGCTACTACCTGGCCGAGGAGCCGATCCTCGACAACGTGCCGACCTACCTCGCCGCCGACCCGCTGGAGCGCGCCTATATCCTGGAGCACATGAACGAGCTTGTGGTCAAGTCGGTGAACGAAGCGGGCGGGTACGGGATGCTCATCGGACCCCACTCGACGCAGGCGCAGCGGGACGAGTTCGCCGCCAAAATCAAGGCGAACCCGCGCAACTTCATCGCGCAGCCGACGCTGGCCCTGAGCCGCCACCCGACCTACGTGGACGGCCACTTCGAGGGCCGCCACGTGGACCTTCGCCCGTACATCCTGTACGGCAAGGACATCAACATCATCCCCGGCGGGCTGACCCGGGTCGCCCTGCGCCGCGGCTCTCTGGTGGTGAACTCCTCCCAGGGCGGCGGGTCGAAAGACACCTGGGTGCTCGATGAGTAGCGCTAGATTGGTCACCCTGACACCGGACGGACAGCCATGCTAAGCCGAGTCGCCGAGTCACTCTACTGGATGTCGCGCTACCTGGAACGGGCGGAAGACGTGGCGCGCATCCTCGCTGTCAACTTCCAGGCCGCCCTGGACGCTCCGCAGCTCACCGAGTCGCTGACGTGGGAACCCATCGTGGACATCACCGGCGACCGCTACATCCTCCAGTCGCAGTACGGCGCGTTCACCGGCGAGACCGTCAGCCGCTTCCTCATCGGCGACCCCGCGAACCCGAACGCCATCCTGACGTGCATCGAGCGGGCGCGGGAGAATGCGCGCTCGGTGCGCGAGCAGATTAGCCGCGAGATGTGGGAGGAGATCAACCGCCTCTACCACCTCGTGCGCGCCGCTGACGTGTCCGAGATCACGCGCAACCCGTACACCTTCTTTAGCGACGTGCGCAACGGCTCGCACCTCTTCCAGGGCATCACCGACGCCACGATGGCCCACGGCGAGGGTTGGTATTTCATTCAGGCCGGGAAGTATCTGGAGCGGGCGGACAAGACGACGCGCATCCTCGACGTGAAGTACCACACCCTGGCGGAGAGCATCGGTACCGCCGGCGACACCAACCCCGTCGCGGCCTTGCAGTGGATTGCCCTGCTGAAGTCGGCCAGCGCCTTCGAGCCGTACCGCCGCGTCCACTCGCAACTCCAGGCGTGGCGCGTGGCTGACTTCTTGCTCCTGGACCAGGCATTCCCGCGCAGCGTGTACTTCAGCCTGGGGCAGACGCGCGCTGCGCTGCAAAGCACCTCGGACGGCGGCCCGCGGCCAGGCAACCCGGCCGAGCGCGCCCTGGGCCGGCTGTGCGCCGAGTTGGAGTACCTGGACATACGCGATGCCCTGGCGGACCTGCCGCACTACCTGGACACCCTGGTATCCAAGATCAACATCGTCGGCGACGCCGTCACCCAGAGCTACTTCGTGACCACCAACCTCCCCCCGATAGGCGTCATGGACCGTTGGAACCGACAGGCTCAGCAACAACAACAATGAAACTTCACATCGAGCACGAAACGATCTTTACCTATGGCGGCGCGGTGAGCGAGCGCGCGGGCGAGGCCCGCGTCCGCCCGCGCGACGAGTACGGCCAGCGCTGCCTGAGCTTCAAGCTCAGCGTCGAGCCGCAAGCGCCGATGGACGAGCTGACCGACGACTTCGGCAACACGGTGCACTGCTACAGCATCCTGCCGCCCCACCGCCGCTGCGTCATCGTGGCGACGAGCGTCGTCGAGACGGCCCTCCAGCCCCTCATCCCGGCGCCGCCGCCGACTCTCCTGGAACGTCACGACGCCCTGGCCCCCAGCCACTACGCCTTCTGGACCCCGGCCATCGAAGCATTCGCCCGCGAACACGTCGGCGAGGGTGGCGACGAAGACCGCATGCTCGCGCTGAAGTACGCCATCTACGAACACTTCGACTACGTGCCGGGCAGCACGGACATCCACACGACCGCCGACGAGGTTCTGCGAGGCGGCAAGGGTGTCTGCCAGGATTTCGCGCACCTGCTCATCGCTTGCTGCCGCTGCGTCGGCATCCCGGCCCGCTACGTCAGCGGCTACCTCTATGACCGCTCCAACGGCCCCTACGATGTGCTGGCGACGCACGCCTGGGTCGAGGCCTATGCAGGGCAGGGGTGGCTCGGGCTGGACCCGACGCACCGCCGCATGGTCACCGACCACTACGTCCGCCTCGCCATCGGCCGCGATTACGCCGACGCGGCGCCGGTGCGCGGCTTCTACAAAGGCACGGCGAAGGAAAAGATGGCGGTCAAGGTGCGCATCCGCCCGCTGGAGGAGCCGGTCATCGCCCCGTGAGGCGAGTAAGAATCGGCGCGCCACGTGGTCACAATAATGTTGCAGGTTAGGGTGGTAACCCTGAGAACTCCATACTACTGTCGCTCTGAGCGGAGCGAAGAGCCTCCCGGCGCGCCGGGGGATGCTTCGTCGCACTCAGCATGACAGGCGGGCGTGAAGTTTCTGAGCAGCGGAGCGAAGGGTCTCGGCTGATGCGGGGATGCTTCGCTCTGCTCAGCATGACAAGCCGGAATCAGGTCGGTGGAGGCAGGCATGACCACGAAGTTTATATTTGTCACGGGCGGTGTCGTCAGCGGTCTGGGCAAGGGGATCACGGCGGCGGCGATTGGCCGCCTGCTCAAGGCGCGCGGGATGCGCGTCGCTATCCAAAAGCTCGACCCGTACATCAACGTGGACCCCGGCACCATGAGTCCCTACGAGCACGGCGAGGTGTACGTTCTCGAAGACGGCTCCGAGACCGACCTCGACCTGGGCCACTACGAGCGCTTCATTGACGAGAACCTGGGCCGCGACAGCAACGCCACAACCGGCCAGATCTACTCCGAGGTCATCGCCAAGGAGCGCCGCGGCGACTACCTCGGCAAGACCATCCAGACGATCCCCCACATCACCAACGAAATCAAGCGCCGCATCCTGCGCGCCTCGAAAGGCGTGGACATCCTCATCGTCGAGATCGGCGGCACGGTCGGCGACATCGAGAGCCTGCCGTTCCTGGAAGCCATCCGCCAGATGCGCAAGGACGTGGGCCGCCGCAATGTCCTCTACGTCCACGTCACCCTGCTGACCCACATCGGCGCGACCGGCGAGCTGAAGACCAAGCCGACGCAGCACAGCGTGAAGGAGCTGCGCGGCATCGGCATCCAGCCCGACATCATCGTCACCCGCTCCGACTTCCCCGTCTCCGCCGACGTGCGCGCCAAGATCGCCCTGTTCACCGACGTGGACCAGAACGGCGTCATCCCCCTAGTCACGGCGGATACTATCTACGCCGTGCCGCTGGAGCTGGAGGCCGCCGGCCTGGGCGACTTCGTCGTGCGCGAGCTGAGCCTGCCCGACGGGCGCGCCGACCTGAGCGACTGGTACAGCCTCGTCGAGCGCATCCGCGCCCCGAAGCCCACGGTGCGCATCGCCGTCGTCGGTAAGTACATCGCCCTCCACGACGCCTACATGAGCGTCAAAGAGGCGCTCCACCACGCCGGCATCGCCCTTGGTCTTGACGTGGACATCGTCTGGGTGGACAGCGAGGACCTGGAAAAGCAGCCCCCGGCGACCCTCCTGGGCGGCGCGGACGGTATTGTCGTCCCTGGCGGCTTCGGCCACCGCGGCATCGAGGGCAAAATCGCCGCCGCTCGCTACGCCCGCGAGCACAAAGTCCCCTACTTCGGGCTGTGCCTGGGCATGCAGATCATGGTTATCGAGCTGGGCCGCCACGCCCTGCGTAACGAGACCGCCAACAGCACCGAGTTCAACCCGACGACCCGCTACCCGGTGATTGACCTCTTGCCCGAGCAGCGCGCGATCACCGACCTGGGCGGCACGATGCGCCTCGGCGCCGAGCCGAGCCACGTCCTGCCCGGGACGCGGGCGATGGCCGCCTACAACGCGGACATCATCTCCGAGCGGCGGCGGCATCGCTTCGAGGTCAACAGCCTGTTCCTGTCGGCGCTGGAGGGCGCGGGGCTGGTCGTCAGCGGGACGAACGAGGACGGCTCCCTCGTGGACATCTCCGAGCTGGCCGACCACCCGTGGATGCTCGGCACGCAGTTCCACCCGGAGTTCAAGTCGCGGCCCAACCGCCCCCACCCGCTGTTCCTGGCGTTCATCGAGGCGGCGCGGGAGCACGGGCGCGCCCGCGACCCGCAGGCGGCGGAGGAAGAGGTCGCCGTCGTCGAGGAGATGGTCGGCGCGGACTGAGAGAGTCGGACCGCGAAGACGATTGGACCGCGAAACGCACGAAAAGGCACGCGAAAGGCGCGAAAAAAGAACGCCCGCCGTAGCTCTGCACGATAGCGCGACCCCCCCTGCTGGCGGTGGAGTGACAACTCCGCCGCCAGCGAAGGCCGACTGAAGTCGGCGCTACAATTCTGACGGCTCCTCACTTCTTTCTTTGCGCCTTTGCGTTTCCTTCCTCTTCGCCCCCAACGAAACAGGGCGCCCCCGAAGTGGGGCGCCCTTGTACTACTGTTCAACTGCGCGCTCTGTAGTGACGGCTTCAGCCGTCTCTTCGTTCGGGGAAACGACTGAAGTCGTTACTACTATTGCGACATTGCGGCCTACATCGCCACGGGGCGGCCCATGACCACGGCCTGCACCGCGGTCAGGCCGCCGTCGGTGCTCGGCCAGTCGGCGTGCGTCCCTTCGTCCTCGTTCATCTGCTGCCCCGCCGTATCCTTCGGGGCGACCTTCCAGAACTGGCCGCGGTACGTGTTCCAGTTCGCCAGGATGCGCCACGCCAGCGGGCTGTTGGTGCGGTCGAAGTGCTGCTTGAGCAGCGAGCGCACCGCCATCACGTCGCCGGGGCGGTCCAGCCGCTCCAGGCGCACGAGCTGGGTGTTGACGCGGCCCTCGAACGCGGCCTCCTCGTCCAGGACGTAGGCCACGCCGCCCGTCATGCCCGCGCCGAAGTTGCGCCCGGTCGAGCCGAGGATGAGGGCCACGCCGCCGGTCATGTACTCGCAGCCGTGGTCGCCCACACCCTCGACGACGGCGACCGCGCCGGAGTTACGCACGGCGAAGCGCTCGCCCGCGCGGCCCGCCGCGTACAGCGCCCCGCCGGTGGCCCCGTAAAGGCAGGTATTGCCGACGATGGTGTTGTGCCGCCACTCGTAGGTCGCCTCTTCCTTCGGGCGGATGGCGATCTCGCCACCGCTGAGGCCCTTGCCGACGTAGTCGTTGGCCTCGCCGACGAGGCGCATCACCATGCCCTCGATGCCGAACGCGCCGAAGCTCTGGCCCGCCGTGCCGTCGAAGTCGAGGCGGATGGTGCCGGGCGGCAGGCCCTCGTCGCCGAAGCGTTTTGCAATTTCGCCAGCCAGGGTCGCGCCGATGGTGCGGTCAATGTTGCGGATGGGGTAGCGCAGGTGGACCGGCGACTCGCACGCCAGGGCCGACGCGGCGTCAGCGACGATCTGCGCCTGCAACCCGCCGACGGATGGCCCCAGGTCGGTGGGGCGCTCGTTGCGGTACGGGCGGCCGATTTCGGGGTCGGCCGGCGCGAGGACGGGCGAGAGGTCGAGCATGTCGGCGGCGGGCAGGCCGGTCTGCGTCTGGCGCAGCAGGTCCACGCGGCCGATGATCTCGTCGAGGCAGCGGAAGCCCATCGCGGCCAGCAACTCGCGCACCTCGGTGGCGACGTAGAGGAAGAACGCCATCACCATCTCCGGCGTGCCAGGGAACTTGGCCCGCAGGGCGGGGTCCTGAGTGGCGATGCCGACGGGGCAGGTGTTGGTGTGGCAGGCGCGGGCCATGAGGCAGCCCTCGGCCACGACGGCCGCTGTGCCGAACGAGAACTCGTCGGCGCCGAGCAGGGCGGCGATGATGACGTCGCGCCCGACGCGCAGGCCGCCGTCGGTGCGGACGATGGCGCGGTCGCGCAGGCCGTTGAGGATGAGCGTCTGCTGCGTCTCGGCCAGGCCGATCTCCCACGGGACGCCAGCGTTCTTGATGGATGAGAGCGGCGACGCGCCCGTACCGCCGGAGTGGCCGGAGATATGCACGATGTCGGCGCCGCCCTTGATGACGCCCGCCGCCACCGTCCCGACGCCGGCCTCGGCCACGAGCTTGACGCTAATCTTGGCGGTGGGGTTGATCTGCCGCAGGTCGAAGATGAGCTGCGCCAGGTCCTCGATGGAGTAGATGTCGTGGTGCGGCGGCGGCGAGATGAGGGCCACGCCGGGCCGCGTGTGGCGGATGGTGGCGATCTCGACCGAGACCTTGTGGCCGGGGAGCTGGCCGCCCTCGCCGGGCTTCGACCCCTGGGCCATCTTGATTTGCAACTCGACGGCGTTCGTCAGATACTCCGGCGTCACGCCGAAGCGGCCGCTGGCGATCTGCTTGATGCCGCTGTTGGCCTCCGTCCCGTAGCGCGCCTTGACCTCGCCGCCCTCGCCGGAGTTGCTGAGGCCGCCGAGGCGCGCCATGGCGACGGCCAGGGCGCCGTGGGCCTCCGGGCTGAGCGCGCCGATGGACATGGCGGCGCTGGAGAAGCGGCGCAGAATGGCCTCGATTGGCTCGACCTCCTCGACCGGGATGGGGCGGCCGATCTTCCACTCCATCATGTCGCGCGGCTCGGCCGGGCGCGGCGGCTGGCTGAGCATGCTGGAGTACTCTTTGTACAGCCGGTAGCCGTCCGCGAAGCCGCCGTTGAGCGCGCCCCCGTAGGTGACTGCCTTGTGCAGCGCGTGGACGACCTGCGGGCTGAAGGCGTGGTACTCGCCACCCTTCTTGAACTTGTAGAAGCCGGGGTTGTCGAGCTTTGGCTCCTCGGCGCCGGCGAAGGCCGTCGTGTGCAGGCGCAGCATGCGCTCGGCGATCATGCGGAAACCGAGGCCGCCCGTGCGGCACGGCGTCTCCGTGAAGCAACGCTCCACCAGCTCGTTATCCAGGCCGATGGCCTCGAAGATCTGGGCGCCGGTGTACGAGTCCACCGTGGCGATGCCCATCTTGCTCATGATCTTGAAGACGCCCTTCTCGGCGGCCTTGACGAAGGCGTGTTCGGCCTGCTCGGCCGTGACGCCCTTGTTCCGCAGGTGGCCTTCCTCGGCCGTGTGCCGCGCCGTCGCCAGCGCCAGGTAGGGGTTGATGGCGTTCGCGCCGTAGCCGAGCAGGACGGCCAGGTGATGCACTTCGCGCGCCTCGCCCGTCTCCGCCACGATGGAGCAGCGCATACGCAGCCCGCGCCGCAGCAGGGTGTGGTGAACCGCGCCGACGGCCAGCAGCATGGGGATGGGGGCGTGACGCTTGTCCACGCCGCGGTCCGACAGGATGAGGATGGTCTTGCCGCCGTTCACCGCCTGGATCGCCTGGCCGCACAGGGCGGCAAGGGAGCGCTCGAGGCTCTCCGCGCCGATGTCCGTCTTGAACAGGGTGCGCAGCGTGGCGCTCTGGAAACCGTCGTCGTCGTAGGCGCGCAGGGCGGCCAGCTCGGCGTCGCTCAGGAAGGGGCCGCTCAGGTGCAGCAGGCGCGCGTGCGCCGGCGTCTCGGCCAGGACATTGGGGCGGCGGCCCAGGCGCACGGTCAGCGACATCACCGCCTCTTCGCGCAGCGGGTCAATCGGCGGGTTGGTGACCTCGGCGAAGCGCTGCTTGAAGTAGTTGTACAGCGGGCGGTACTTCTCGGACAGGACAGCGTGGGGTGTGTCGTCGCCCATGCTGCCGACCGGCTCCGCGCCTTCGAGCACCATCGGGCGGATGACGGCGGTCAGCTCCTCCGACGTGTAGCCGAAGGCGGCCTGGAGCGTGGCGAGGGAAACCGATCCCAGTTCCGTCGGCCTGTCCTCAACGGGCGGCAGGGTGCGCATGTTCTGCGCCACCCACTCGCCGTAAGGCTGTCGGGCGGAGATCTCGTCCTTGACCTCGTCGTTGGTCAGCACGGCGTGGCGCTCGACATCCACGATGATGATCTGGCCCGGGCCGAGCTTGCCCTTGCGGGCGATGCGCTCCTCGGCGATGGGCAGCACGCCCGCTTCCGACGCCGACAGCACCAGGCCATCGTGGGTGACGAAGAAGCGCGCCGGGCGCAAGCCGTTGCGGTCCAGGATCGTGCCAACCATGCGCCCATCGGTGAAGGTCAGGGCCGCCGGGCCGTCCCACGGCTCCATCAGGCCGGCGTGGTAGGCGTAGAAGTCGCGCCACGCCTGGGGCAGGTCAATCTTCTCCCACGCTTCGGGCGCGAGCATGAGCAGGGCGTGGGGCAGGTCGCGGCCGGACAGGTTCAGCATCTCCAGGGCGTTGTCGAGCATCGCCGAGTCGGAGCCGGTCATGTCCACGACCGGCTTCATGAGGGCGATGTCCGAACCCCAGCCGGGGTGCGACAGGTCCGCCTCGCGGGCGCGCATCCAGTTGACGTTGCCCTGGAGGGTGTTGATCTCGCCGTTGTGGCACAGGACGCGGAACGGTTGCGCCCGCTCCCAGGTCGGGAAGGTGTTGGTGCTGTAACGCTGGTGGAAGACGGCGAGACCAGTGGTGTAGTCGGTGTCCGAGAGGTCGAGGTAGAACTGGGGAAGCTGCGGGGCGACGAACAGCCCCTTGTAGACGATGGTGCGACAGCTCATCGAGGCGGCGTAGAAGCCGGCGATCTTCTCGCGGGCGATCTGGGCCTCGATGTCGCGCCGCGCCAGGTAGAGCGCGCGCTCGAAGGCGTCCTGGGTGGCGAGGTGCGCCGGGCGGGCGATGAGCGCCTGGTGGATGTCGGGGCGGCCGGCGGCGGCGCGCTCGCCGAGGGCATTGAGGTCCACGGGGACGGCGCGCCAGCCGATGAAGTGCAGGTCGTGGCGGGCGACCGTCGCCTCGATGATGTCGCGGCAGCGGCCCTGGTCGGCCCAGCGGCGGCGGGGCAGGAAAAACATGCCCACGCCGAGGTCGGCCGGGTCGCCGGACCAGCCCATGCGGGCGGCCTCGCGAGCCAGGAGCTTGCGAGGAAGCTGGGTCAGGATACCGGCGCCATCGCCTGTCTTGCCATCGGCCGCGATTGCGCCGCGATGGGCCATATTGCTGAGCGCCTGGAGCGCCTGGGAGAGAATCTCGTGGCTGGGGCGACCGCTGACGTCGGCGATGAATCCGATGCCGCAGGCGTCATGCTCGAACCGAGGGTCGTACAGGGTACGGCGGCGGGGACACTGGTCGGGGTCGTCAGTCAACTGGTCCATGGGAGCTCCTACTCACTCGTGAGCCAGCCAGCGGATCGGGCCGCCGGCCATCAGACATCTTCGGTTGTCACGACATGACGCGCCCTGGCGGGTAACAAAAAGCCGCCATGCGGCAGGGGAGCTGCGCGCAGGCGACTCTCATGTGTCGCAGATGGCGGCTTCACCACAGAAGCCAATGGGCGGCGTTAACGAGAGGTGAGACGAGGGGCGACCCTGTCTCTAATTCCCGTCATTATACCTGAACGTCGAGCCGGAGTCAAGCACAACGTCACAACTTGCCGCGCCGCGTCACGGGATATGTCGGCGCATTTGGGCGTAGCGGTGTCGCGTCAACACGCTACTGGGCATAAAGCTTGAGGTCGGGGATGCGCGCAAAGTGCTCATCGCGCGTCACAACGGTGTCTATCAAGTAACTCATGGCTCGATGAGTGGACTAGGCGGCGATGCGTGGCGAGCGGCATAGATGTCCTCGATCAGTTGATCAGCATCCAGATCGCTCCAAATACCTGCGAACGACATGAGCCTGTCCTTCATGCGTTTGCTCGTCGGTTCTGACGTGGCGCCATAGTCCACAGGATTCACAACGACGGCTAAAGGCTTGCCGTCGCGCTCGATGTGCCGAGGAACCCCATCGTCTCGCACGTCTTCTAGCACCCGGACGAGGTCGGTATCGGGGTCGAGGTTGATGCGCTTGAATCCCAGGTTCGCCATCGTCGCATCCTCACTTTTTCGATGCACGGTCCGTGACGGGCTATATCCTGTTATTATATCACATCCGCCGGCCGACGGACCGAAACGGCGAACCGCGTGGTCGAGAAGGGCGGAACTCTGCCCGCGCGTCCGGCGTATTCAGTATAGCACGCGATCTCTCTCAGGCCCTGGCCCATTCGCCCCAAGGATGCTACCATGCCCACGCGACTCTGCCTGACCATCCTCTCCCTCGGCCTGATGCTCCTGGCCGGCTGCGGCGCGCTCCCGTCGGGCGGCGGCGCTCAGCAACCCGTGCCGATTACGAGCGCCGACAACGGCAAGACAATCACGGTTCGCCTCGACCAGCAAGCGGTGGTCACGCTGGCGGGCAACCCAACCACCGGCTACGTCTGGGAGGCGGCGCCGCCCTCCTCCGGCAGCGTCATCGCCGTCGGCGAGCCGGTCTACAAGACCGACGCGAACGCCGGCGGCAGGGTCGGCGTCGGCGGGACGTACACCTTCACCTACCAGGGCGCGGCCGTCGGCGCGGCGAAGCTGAGCTTCGTCTACCAGCGCCCGTGGGAGCGGGACACGCCCCCGGCCCAGACGTTCGACGTGACGCTCAACGTCGTGGCGAAGTAAACGCCTAGTGAATGTTGTACCGCAGCGTGAGCGTCTGGGCGCTGTTCAACGTGACGAACAGGCTGTAACACCCGCGCCCTGGCAGCTGCCAGTTGTATATCCACGCTTTCTGCATAGTGTCGTATCTCGGGTTCGCGCTGTCCAGGCTCGCCGCCGTCGCCCCGCCGGGGTCCTCGTTGAAGCTGCTGCACGACGGGTTGAGCTTGTAGGCGATCTTCGTCACCGTCCCTGCCGCCGTGAACGGCGCCCCCGCCGCGTTCGTCAGCTTCCAGCGGATTGGCGTCCGCGTCAGCCCGATGCTCGTCGGGTAAAGGTCGTTCACGCTCGGCGCGGCCAGGAGCGGCGAGACGTAGCCCACGCTGTAGGGCGGGTACTCATACGCGCCCATGTCCACTGTGCCGCCCAGGATGCGCGGGTTGCCGTCGAGGTCGGTGGTGGGCAGCGCGGGGTTGGTGACGTTGTTGTCGCCCGCGTTGATGGCCGGGGAGATCGCCTGGAGGCGCAGATTGCCCGTGGTCGTGGGAGCGGGCGCAGTGATCGGTGAGATGAACTTCGGGTCAGCATTCAGGTTGCCGACGCCGAGGTAGACACCGGAGGCCTGCTGCACGATGCTGTACGACACGACGGGCGTGCTGCCGTGTCCGTCAATCTCGCTGGCGCTGTCACCCCACAGGATGCTGTTACGAATCTTCGGGTTGCTTCCCAGGTTGTACATGGCCCCGGCCCCGTCGCGGGTGGTGTTCCCAGTGAAGGTGACATTGGTCAGCGTCGGGTTGCTGTTGCTGTTCATCATCCCGCCGCCGTAGCCGTGAGGCGACGAGTTGCCGCTGAAGGTCACGTTCGTCAGCGTCGGGTTGCTCCAGTAGTTGTACATCCCGCCGCCGCCTTCGCCGCTCGTGTTGACATTGCCCGCCACGAAGACGTCCGTCAACGTCGGGCTACTGCCCCCAACATTTGCCACGCCACCCCCAGCGCCGTGGGCCGAGTTATTGCTGAAGACAACATGCCTGACCGACGGGCTGCCGGCATTGTTGTACATCCCGCCGCCGCAGTTGTTGGGACAGACAAACGGGGATGCGGTGTTCGTCGCGGCGCCGCCGCTGACGGTGAAGCCGTCGAGGATGGCGGTGTTGTCCGTACCGCTGCCGGTGACGACGTGGTAGCTGTTGTCGCTGTTGTCGTTCGGCGTCCCGATGTCGCCGCTCAACGTGGTGACGTTAACGCGCCCGTCGCGCCCGTCGCGCGTCGTCTCCGTCCCGGCGAACCCGCCGTAGAGCGCGACGCCGCTCTTGAGGGCGAACGTGGCATCGCGGTCGCCGGTGGTTGTCGGCTTGTACGTGCCGGCCTTGACCCACAGCTCGGACCCGCTGGCCGCGCCCGACAGCGCCGCCGCGAGGTCTTTGCCGTCGGCCCAGGACGCGCCGCCGCCGGTCCCGCCAGGAACGACGTAGATGATAGTGGCGCTGGTTGTCGCGTGAGTGGGAGTGGCGGCGGCGAGGATGGCCGCCAGAGTGAGGACGATCAGGCACGCGCGCAAGAGCGCGTCGGCGCCCACTGTCGGGTGCGCCTGCCCTAGGATACGCATGTTAGGCCCCTTTGTGCTTTGATGTTTGCGTTGACGTGGGGCAAGCCATCGGCTGGGCGGCGCTTTTGTTTGCCGATGGGCCGCGCCCGGCATGACCTCCCCTTACCGTCATTGTAGCACGATTGGCGGCCTATGGCTACACTTTTGCGCAGCGTTTTCTCGTATGTGAGGAAGGTCTTATCTATGACTCACGCGGACCTAAGCGAGTCCGACCCTGCGAAAACCCGCGCGCCGGACACCGTCAAGTCATAGTGGCGGCGCGTCGTCCTTCGAGCCACGCGACCCACGCCGCCATGCCCTCGCCCGTGCGCGAGGACACCACGAACAGCGGACACGTCGGGTTGAGCATTGCCACGCCGCGGCGGAAGTACTCGACGTTGAACTCGAAGACGGACACGAGGTCGGCCTTGTTGAGAACGACGACATCCGCCGTGGCGTAGATGCCGGGGTACTTGTACGGCTTGTCGTGTCCCTCCGGCACGCTCGCCACGACAGCGGCCAGGTGCGCGCCGAGGGCGAAGTTCGCCGGGCAGACCAGGTTGCCGACGTTCTCGATGAAGACCAGGTCGAGCTGGGGCAGGGGGAGATGGGGGAGCGCGGACTGAATCTGGGGCGCGTCGAGGTGGCAGTTGCCGCCGGTGTTGATCTGGACGACGGGGATGCCGTGGCGGGCGATGGTCTCGGCGTCAATCGTCGAGGCCAGGTCGCCCTCGATGACGCCGGGCCGCGTCGCCGCCGACAGCCGCGCCACGGTCGCCAGGATCAGGCTCGTCTTGCCCGCGCCCGGCGACCCCATCAGGTTGACGGCGTAGACGCCCGCCGCGTCGAACACCTGGCGGTTGTCATCCGCCTGGCTCTCGTTGGCGCTCAGAATCTCTTGCACGACCGGAATCTTCATTATCCACCTCGATGCTCTCCACGTAGAACTCGCGCCCGCCCGTGACGAGGAGCTGCCCGCTACCACACCGCGGACACGCCTCAAGGAGCGTCGCGCCGACGGCGAACTCAGCGCCGCACGCGAAGCAGTGGGCCTCGGCCGGGACGCGGCGGAAGCGCAGCGCCGCCCCTTCGGCGGGCGAGCCGCGCGCCAGGATATCAAAGTAGAACTGCACCGAGTCGTCCACGATGCTCGCCAGGTCGCCGATGACCAGGTCAATCGCGTCAATGCGCTGCGCCCCGGCGCGGGCCGCCGCCTCCAGCGCGACCGAGAGAATGCCTTGCGTGACGGCCAACTCGTGCATGAATGCCTAGCAGATGCGCGGCAACTGCTCGCCGATCTGCAAGTCTACGACGCGGCTGCCGCCGATGGCCGTGCGGGCAACGACGACGCCCGGATGCTGCTCGGTCACCTCGCCGATGATGGCGGCGCGCGCGCCGAGGGGATGCCAGCGCATGGCCTCCAACACGAGGTCGGCGGCCGACGGCGGCACAAGGGCGACCAGCTTGCCCTCGTTGGCGACGTAGACCGGGTCCATGCCGAGCATGTCGCACGCCGCCGCGACCGCCGTCGGTACCGGCAGCCGCCGCTCATCGTAGCGGATGCCGACGCCGGACGCGCGGGCAATCTCGTTGAGCGCCGTCGCCAGCCCGCCCCGCGTCAGGTCGCGCAGGACGTGGATGTCCGGCGTGACGGTGAGCATCGCCGTCACGAGGCCGTTGAGGGGGGCGCAGTCCGACGCGAGCGGCGCGCCGAATTCGAGACCCTCGCGGACGCTCAGGATAGCGATGCCGTGTACGCCCAGGTCGCCGCTGACGATGACAATGTCGCCCGGCGCGGCGCGGTTCGGCGCAGGCGATACGCCCTCCGGCACGACGCCGATCCCGCTCGTATTGATGTAGACGCCGTCGCCGTGGCCCCTGTCAACCACCTTCGTGTCACCCGCCACGATCTGCACGCCCGCCACCCCGGCCGCCGCCGCCATCGCTTCCACAATGAGGCCGAGCGTCGCCAGGGGCAAGCCTTCCTCTAGAATGAAGCCCGCCGTCAGGAAGCGCGGCTGCGCCCCCATCATGGCCAGGTCGTTGACCGTGCCGTTCACCGCCAGCGTGCCGATGTTGCCGCCGGGGAAGAAGAGCGGGCGCACGACGAACGAGTCGGTCGTGTAGGCCAGCCGCCCCGCGTCGGTCGGGACGACGGCCGCGTCGCCCAGCGTGTCCAGCGCCGCGTTGCGGAACGCCGGCGCGAAGAGGTGCTCCACCAGCTCGCTCGACAGCCGCCCGCCGCCGCCATGCCCCATGACAATGGTGGGGTAGCTGCGCAGCGGGGCCGGGCAGGCCCAGGTGTCGAAGTCAATCGCGCTGGTCATGGGCGGGCCAGGGGGATGTCGGCCGGGATGAAGCGACCGTACTGGTAGTAGGCGGCGCACGCGCCTTCGCTGGAGACCATCGTCGCGCCCAGCGGGGTGCGCGGCGTGCATTCCTTGCCGAAGGCGGGACACTGCGTCGGCTTGAGGAGGCCCTGGAGTACTTCGCCGCTGTGGCAGAGGGGCGATTCCTGGGTACGGATGTCGCCCACGTCGAAGCGCGCCTCGGCGTCGTAGGCGCGGTAGCGGTCGGCCAGCCGCCAGCCGCTCTGGGGAATCACCCCGATGCCGCGCCAGGCGCGGTCGGTCACCTCGAACACGTCGGCCAGCATCTTCTGCGCCGGCGCATTGCCCTCGCGGCGCACCGCGCGCGGGTAGGCGTTCTCCATCTCGGCGCGGCCCGCCTCGAGCTGCGCGACAGCGCGCCGCACCCCCTCCAGCACGTCCAGCGGCTCGAAGCCGGTGACGACGATGGGAACGCGGTAGCGCGCGACCAGCGGCTCGTACTCCCAGTAGCCCATGACGCTGCACACGTGGCCGGCGGCGAGAAACGCCTGGACGCGGTTCGTGGGCGACTCCATGAGCGCCGAGATCGCGGGTGGGACGAGGACGTGGGAGACGAGCATGGAGAAGTTGCGCAGGCCGAGGCGGTCGGCCTGGTAGACCGCCATCCCGTTGGCGGGGGCGGTGGTCTCGAAGCCGATGCCGAAGAAGACGACCTCGCGGTCGGGGTGGGTCTGGGCCAGCTTGACGGCATCGAGGGGCGAGTAGACGATGCGCACGTCGCCGCCCTCGCTCTTGACGCGGAACAGGTCCTTGCCACTACCCGGCACGCGGAGCATGTCGCCGAAGGAGCAGAAGACGACGCCTGGCCGCGCCGCAATCGCCAGCGCCTTGTCTATGATCGCCAGCGGTGTGACACACACCGGGCAGCCGGGGCCGTGAATCAGCTCGATTTCGGGCGGGAGCAGCTGGTCAATGCCGTTGCGGATGATGGAGTGGGTCTGACCGCCGCACACCTCCATGATGGCCCAGGGGCGGGTGGTGATGGCGCGAATGTCCTGGAACAGGCGCTCGGCAATCTCCGGATTGCGGAACTCGTCCAGGTACTTCATGCCGCGCCTCCCGCCTCGCCACCGGCCGCCTCAGGGTTCAGCTCTTCTTCGAGGCGCCCGATCTCCTCGAAAAGGCGCAGCGACTCCAGCGCCGACTCCTCGTCGAGCTGGGTGATGGCGAAACCGACGTGGACGACCGTGTAGTCGCCGACCTGGATGTCGGGTACGTAAGCCAGGCAGACTTCCTTCGTGATGCCCGCGAAGTCTATCTTGCCCATCGGGATGCCGCCGACGTCGTAGATCTCTTTCACCTGCCCAGGAATGCCGAGACACATAAGCCAGTCCTCCTGCTCGTCCAACTCGGCCGCGAGAGTCGAGGGTGGGCCGTCTACACAATACTCCAACCCGCGCGTCCTGTCAAGGGCCTGAAACGCTTGCTGTGAGTTGACAAAGGAGGTGACGATGTCGTAGAGTTAGCTGGCTGGACGCTTCAGAGAACAGGGGCGAATTCATGGTACACATACGAGCCGTCTCTGCGCCGACGTGTCATCTGTAATGGTACGTCGGAGGAGGGGAAGACCAGATGGGGTGTCGCGGCAAACCGTCATCTCGAACGCGGCGGGGGTTTCTCGTGCCGCGCCATGCCGCCACATGGCTCGCGGTTCTCGCAACGGCGGTCTGTCTCTTTGCCGTGAGCGCGCTGCTCACCCCCGCCGCGCTGGCGCAGGGGCCGGCGGACGACGCCGACGGCGGCGACCCATCGCCGGCCGCCCACAGCGCCGGCCCCGTCGTCGGTGACCCCACGGGTATCTCGTTCATCGAGAACCTGCGCGCGCGTTCGTATGGCGGCGGGAGCATCGAGCGGCTGCGGGTCATCGAGGACAACGACGACTTCACGCGCTACGCCATTCGCTACCCCAGCGACGACATCAGCATCGCCGGCTTCATGGATGTGCCAAAGGGGGTTGCGCCGCCATACCCGGCGGTCATCGTGGCCCACGGCTTCGTCGCGCCCGGCGCGTACACCCTGCTGCCGTACAGCGCGCCCTACGCCGACGCCCTGGCCCGCGCCGGCTATCTCGTCGTCCACCCCAACTACCGCAACTACGGCGCGTCGGGGCAGGGGCCGAACCCGATGCGCTCCGGCTACGCCATTGACGTACTCAACCTGGCGGCCATCCTCAAGACGACGCCCGACGTGCGCCCCGACGCCATCGGGCTGTTCGGGCATAGCATGGGCGGTGAGGTGGCGCTGCGCGCCCTCGTCGCCACATCGGACGTGCGCGCCGCCGTGTTGTACGGCTCCATGAGCGCGGACACGTGGGAGAACTGGAACCTCATCAACACCAAGTGGGCCGGCGGCTGGTTCCTGTTCGACGGGCCGTTCAGCCCCTGGCGCGACCGCGAGGCGTTTCGCCTGTCGTCGCCAAGTAGCTACCTCGACGACGTGACGGCGCCGATCCAGATACATCACGGAACGGCCGACGACACGGCGCCCGTGCGGTGGGCGACGCGCCTGGCCGCCGATCTGCGCGACCATGGGAAGGATGTGGAGCTGTTCATCTACCCCGGCGCGGGGCATAGCTTCGGCATTGGCGGGGCGGCCTACACCGCGATGATGGCGCGGAGCATCGCCTTCTTCGACAGCCACCTGAAGGCGGGGCCGTAAGCGCGGGGCAGTGGGCTGTCAGGGCAGCGGGGGCGCTTTGAGCAGCTCTGGCGGAGTCGCCAGCGGCCCGCTGAGGGTGCGCAGAAACGCCTCCAGCTGGCCCAGCTCTTTCTCCGTCAGGTTGAGGGGCTTGAGGTCGGTGTGGTTGAACGGCCCGGCCGGCGCGGCGTTGTAGTGATCGAGCGCCTCGCGGAGCGTGGCGAACTGGCCGGCGTGCATATAGGGCGCAGTCTCGGCCACGTTGCGCAGCGTCGGCGGTTTGAACTGTCCCATCAGCTCCGGCCCGCCGACGGTCATGAATAGTAGCTCCTGGCAGCCGGCCTGACCGGCGTCGCTGAACTGGCTCAGGCAGTTGAACTCGTCGCCCTGCACGTCGCGCGCGCCCTTCGCCCGCCCGACATCGCGCGGCAGGCCGGGGCGGCCCGGCACTCCCGTCGCGTGGAAGCTGTTGTTGGTGAACAGCGGGCTGTTGTGGCACTGGGTGCAGTTGGCCCGTCCGATGAACAATCGCAGCCCGGCGATCTCGTCGGGCGAGAGGGCCTTCTGCGCCGCCGCGTCGTCTTGCAGAACGCCCGCGACGTAGCTGTCGAAGCGCGACGGTCCCGGCATGATCTGGCGCTCGTATGCCGCGATGGCTTTGCCCATGTTGGCGAACACGCGGCTGACGGCGTCGCGGTCCGCCGGCGCCATCGCCTCCCACGCCGCCTTCGCCGCCGGGTCGTCCACCGGGCCGGCCTGCGCCGGGAAGCGGGCCGTGTCCGAGAGGTCCGGCAGCGGGCCGAACAGGCTCTCGTACTCGGCCTTGTAGTGCTGCGCGATAAGGTGGGCGTATTGCGTGCGCGAGCCGCCGTGCTCGACGGCGCTCTCCATCGGCCCCAGCGCCTGGGACCACTGGCTGTCCTTGCGGCCATCCCAGAAGAACCACGGGCTGTAGGCCGTCCCGACGATCGTCATCGTCCGCCGGTTCGTCACGCCGACGCCGACACCGAGCGGCCGCCCGTCCTGGAACCCTTTCTCGGGCGCGTGGCACGAGGCGCACGCGATCAGGCCGTTGCTGCTGAAGCGCGTATCGAAGAACAGCTGGTGGCCCAGGGCCACCGCGCGCCCGTCGTCGGCGACGGCGTTGGAGGGGTCAGGCGGCAGGGGGTTGAGGCTGCCGAGCCACAGGGCGCGGAGCGCGTCTTTCTCGGCCGGCGTCCAGGACGTCTCGGCGCGGCAACTCGCCAGCGCCAGGGCAGCGCTGCCGAGAATGACGACCGTCAGCAGCAGCAGGATGGCCCGCTCGGTCGCGCCGAGCAATAGCCTGGCGACCCTCTGCTGGCGGTGGAGATGGCTCTCCACCGCCAGCACGATATGCTCTTCCACGCTACCCGCGCAGCGCCAGGTTGAACACCACCTGGTCCGTCTGCCCGCCCGCTGTGACCCTGAACTTGAGCTGCCACATCCCCGGCATGTTGAACCGCATCCCCTCGACCAGGTAATCGCCGTTGCCCAGGTACTTCGTCACTTTGGGCTGCGTCGGCAGGCCGTGGCCGTGCTCCGGCATCCCGCCGTCCACGCTCACCTGGGCATTCTCGACGGGCTTGCCATCGGGCGTCTCGACATGGAGCGTCCAGGTGTGCATCTCGTTGATGGGTGCGGGATCCACAGCAGGCGTGATCGTCGCGCGATAGAGGCCCGCGTCGCTAGCGCGGGTGCGGCTGGTGTCAATCTGGGGCGCAGCCGACGAAGACGCCATCGGCGCGCTCCCCATGCTGCACCCGGCCACGGCCAGGGCCAACAACACCGCCAGCGCCGCCAGGACAGCCGCTCGCCAGCGGTGGGGGCTAAAACGTGTATGGTAGGTCATGCTGAGACTCTTTCTTCAGGCGAACCCCCTGGGTTCGCCACCCCAATTATAGCGACCTCCCATATGACGTGGAAATAGCAATCAAGCACCCAGCTGTGACAACAGCGAGTGGGTGCTTGACAGGGCAGACGCAGGCTTCTATAATGATGACCGTGAACGGCGCTGTGACTCTCTACCCCCCTCGTCCCTCGGAGGTGCAGCTCCGCTCATCCTTCAGGTGGGTGCCTTGTGCGTGGCGGCCGGGACCCACCTGATCCTGCCTCATTCCTTCATCTTCAGAGCGCGGAGTGCAACGGAGGACCGTCACGCGGCGTGGCCGCTACTGACGGTCCTTTCTGCTGTCCCTACGGTGCGCGTTTTCCGGAAACGACTGACCCTGCTGGCGGCGGAGTGACAACTCCGCCGCCTCTAGAAGGCGCTGGAGATGGCTCTCCAGCGCCAGCGCAATAACGGCAACGAGTTCGATGTCTCGCTAGGGCGCGGCCGTTGCCTTTGGCGCGGATGTCGGCTGCGGCGGCGCGGACGTTGGCTGCGGCGGCGCGGACGTTGGCTGCGGCGCGGATGTCGGCTGCGGCGGCGGCGGGGCTGTGGGCCGGACCGGCGGCGGAGCGATGACGGTCGCCGCGGGCTTCGGCGTGGCGGTCGCCGGAACCGGCGTCGGCGGTGGCTGTGTCGGCGCGACGGTCGGCCCGACCGGCCCGGCTGTCGGCTGCGGCGCGGATGTCGGCTGCGGCGCGGATGTTGGCTCCGGCGGCGCAGAGGACGGCTGGGAGCGCGACGGCGGCGCGACCACGGCGACCGGCGGCGCCGACGTGGACGTAGGCGCTGGGGCCAGCGTCGGAGCCGGCGGCGCGGATGTGGGCGGCGCGGCGGGCGGGAGCTGGGGCGCGGACGTCGGCGCAGACGGTACGACAGGCTCGATGGGCGCAATCGGTGGCGCGGCCGCAGGCTGCGCGGCGCTCGCGACCGGCGGCTTGGTCGGCGCGGGGGCTGCTGTTGGCGCCAGGGTCTGCGCGCTCGCGGCGGCGCTGCTGGCCTGAGCCGACACGCCCGTCGGGGCGAGCTGCGTGGGCGCGGCCGTTGCCGTGGGTGCGGCCTGGGTGGGCGTCGGCGCCAGGTTCGCCACGATGCTCTGGGCCTCGGGCGACAGGCGCGGCGCGACTTCCTTCAGAATGACCTGCTCCTGTTGCTGCACGACGTCAATCTGCGCCTCGATGCGGTCGCGCTCACCCTGGGGCAACTGATTCGCCAGGTCCTTGGCGCTGTCGGTATGGCGCGGGAGCTGTGAGAGCGCGCGCTGCGGGTCGCGGCCGGCGGCCGTCGCCGCCTGCACCTCGCGCAGGCGCTCCTGCGCAAAAGCGACGTGGAGCTGGGCGCGGGCCGACGCCGACGACGTGAGCGCGATCTGCACCTGCTCGGTCGCCAGCTTGACGGGGTACAGCGCTTCATCGGGCAGGCTGTTGGCGGCAGCGCGGGTGACGCCGACCAGCGAAACACTGAGCATGACGACGACGGCCATCGCGCCGATGAACGCCTGGCGCACGCCGCCGCGTGGCGATGTAAAGAGCGCGAGGAGGCCAGCGAGAGGCGCCCACGTGGGCTGCTGCGCCCGGCGGCGGTCCTTCGCCGCGGCGACCAGTCGCTTCTCGCCGACGCGCCGCGCCGCAACATCGGCGACCGGCACCGGGGTGTGCTCGACGGCCAGGGCCGCGAAGACCAGCGGCTCTAGCTCGGCGCGGAAGGCTGGCTCGACGGCCAGGACGGTTTCCGCCGCCTCGCCCGCGCGAATGCGGGCCAGGGCGATATCGAGCTTCTCGGCGACGGCCTGGCTGCGCTTCGCCGCCACAGCGGCCATGAGCTGCGTGCGGCCGCTCGCCTTCGCCCGCGCGGCCGGGGCCGGCGCGGGGGCCAACTGCGCGGCCAGCGCGGCCAGGAGCATCGGCTCCATCTCGGCAGCGTGGGCCGGGTAGCGCGCCAGGATCAGGCCAATATCGGTCTGACCGGCGCGGACGTCGGCCAGCGCCCCATCCAGCGCCACGCGGAAGGCGCGGCGTTCCTCGACCTGCGCCATCAGCGTGGCGCGGCCGGCGGTCTTCGCCTCGGCGCTCGGCTGCGGCAAAGGCGTCTTCTCGACGACGAGCGCGGCCAGAAGCATCGGCTTCAGCGCGGCCGCCTGCCCGGGATAGCGGGCCAGGGCCGCCTCCACCATCGCGCCCGCCCGCACCTGGGCCAGCGCCGCGTCCAGCATCGGCTCGAGCGCCTTGCGCTCGGCGACAGCCGCCTTGAGGCGGGCCAGGCCGATTTCCTTCGCGCGCGCGTCGGGGGTTGGGGGCGGTGTCGCGGCAATCGCGGCGGCAAGTTGAACGGCGGGCGCGAGCGTCTCAGCTTCGGCGCCGGCGTCGGCCAGCACCGCGTCGGCCGTCAGGCCGGCCTGAACCTGGCTCAGCGCCCAATCGAGGCTAATCAGGTAGCGGCGGCGCGTTTCGACCGCCTCGATGAGGCGGGCCAGACCGGCCGCCTGCGCCTCGGGGCGCGCCTGGGGCTGTGGGGTGGCCTCGATCTCCAGCGCCAGCTGCACCAACGGCGCCAGCTCGACCGCATAGGGCGATCCGGCCAGGGCCTCGTCAATAGGCGCGCCAGAACGCAAAACGGCCAGCGCCCCATCCAGGGCGTCGGCTGGCAGTCGAGCGATGAGGGCCGCAAGCAGACGTTGCTGGCCGGCGGCGCGGGCTTCAGGGGTGGGCTGGGGGGTGGGGGCGTTGCGGAACGCCAGGGCAGCACGGAGCATCGGCTCCAGCGCAGCCCGCTCGGCGGGATACTGCGCCAGGACCGTCTCTAGATCAACGCTCCCCGTGTTTAGTTGGGTGAGGCATAGATCAAGCAGATGCTCCAGGTGACCCATCGTAAACCATCGTTCCTAATATCCGTCGCTGACGAAAGCCTCCAGGACGCGGCCCAGGGAGGCAAGAGCGCGGTGTTGCAGCGATTTAATCGCACCCTCCGTCTTCCCCAAGATTTGTGCCACCTCAACATTGGACATCCCATCCACGAACTTCAGAATGACCACCTGCTGCTGCTCATCGGTCAATACGGCCAGCGCCTTCTGAAGCTCCTGCTGGGTGAACCCACGCTCCGTCAGGGCGTGTGGGACATCCTCGGTCGCAATCTGGGCCTCTTCGAGAGGCACGTAGGTGGAGCGTGGCTTCCGACGGAAGTGGTCGGTCACCATGTTGTTCGCAATCCGATAGAGCCAGGCCGAGAACGGGACACCCCGAAACTCGTAGCCGTCAATCGCCTCGAGCGCCTTGACGAAAACCTCGGCGGTTATATCCTCTGCCAGAGCTTCTTCCGTGACGCGGTAGAAGACGTAGTTGAAGATGCCCTGGTAGAAGCGCTCATAGATTTCGGCGAAGGCAGACGCTTCATACGCTTGCGCTCGCTCTATAAGGTCGCGTTCGTCCTGCACAGCGTACCTCTTTCGCATTTTCTAACGGAAATCAGGGCCAACAGATACGGGCAGTATAAAAAAGTCTAGGGCATGTCACCATAAGTGTACATGCCCGAGCACGGCGGGATGCCAAACCTGGCGTGTCGCGCAGCTTCGGAAGCAATCCCGTATACTGCTCGAGCCTCCCCCGGCGCGGAATCCTAGTCAGTTAAGGGGGGTTGGTCAAGCTGCGAGCGATTTCACTCTGTTAGACGCCCAATTGGCGTTGGGGATACGGTGGATTTGGGGGAATTTTCCGGCGGCGCTGCAACAACCGGCGCGGCGGGGCGCGGCGCTAGCTCGGTCGGCCCCAGCCCCACCCCGACATCCTGCGCCCGCATGCGGTACAGCAGCTCTTCCATCAGCCGGCGGTTGTCGCCCACGCGGTCGGCCAGAATGCCGAACAGGAAGATGACCCCGCCCAGCATCAGGGCCGTCGCACCGGCGACGAGGGACTGGGTGTGGCTGCCGCGCTCCATCTCGCCTTGCAGCCACAGCGCAGCGATGCGCGCCAGGAGGACGACGCCGACGAGCAGGAAGGGCAGGGCCAGGTAGAAGAAGGTCTTCAGCGGCTCGTAGGTGGCGTAGGTGCGCACGATGGTGCCGGCCTGGCGCTTCACGAAGTTCCAGTTGCCGCGATGCAGCCGCGAGGGTCGCGTGTCGGGGTTGACGGACACCGGGACGTGGGTGACGGTCAGGCGGCGGCGACGCGCCTGGATCAGCGTCTCGACGGTGTACGAGAACGGGCTGCCGACGTAGAGCCGCAGCGCCGCCTCGCGGGAGTAGGCGCGGAACCCGCTGACCGCGTCCGGAATGTCGGCCCCTGACGCTTTCTTGACCACCCAGCTCCCGAAGCGTTGTAGCAGACGCTTCAGCGGCGAGAAGTGGACGAGGGTCTGCGTCTGCCGGTCGCCGATGACCATGTCGGCCTGGTCGCGCAGAATGGGCGCGATCAGGGCCGGGATGTCGCCGCCGAAGTACTGCCCGTCAGCGTCGGTGTTCACGATGATGTCCGCGCCGAGCCGCAGCGCCGCGTCCAGTCCGGTCTGGAACGCCGCCGCCAGCCCCTTGTTGCCCCTGTGGCGCACGACCCAGTCCGCCCCGGCGGCGTAGGCGACATCGGCGGTGCCGTCGGTGGAGCCGTCGTCCACGACGAGCACGCGCACTTCGTCAATGCCGGGGATGCGGCGCGGCAGCGCAGCGAGGACGCCGGGCAGGCTCTCGGCTTCGTTCACCGCCGGAATCTGGATAATCAGTCGCATGGCGTCAGGTATAGCCGGAAAGGGAGCGACTGTCAAAAGGCAGCGACCCTCACCCCCTTACCCTGAAAATAACCGCGGGCCGTCGCGGTGACGCGGCCATATACAACTTCTCCACCTCGCGCGCGTGGTCGTCCAGGCTGCGCGGGGGCGTGACGCCCGCCTGGAGCCGCGCCAGCAATGCCGGATCGGCGGCGAGCCGCGCCAGGACATCGGCCAGGGCGTCCACATCGCCCGGCGGGACGAGATAGCCGTTCACGCCGTCCTGCACCCGGTCCCGCAGCGCCCCGACGCGGCTGGCGATCACCGGCCGCCGGGCGGCGAACGCCTCCTGCGCCACCAGCGACGATGTCTCCGGCCACACCGAAGGCACAACGACCACGTCCAAATCCCGCAGGATGGCCCACCGCTCGGCGGGCGCATAGGGGCCGCGGAACTGGATGCGCGGGTGCTGCGCCATAGCCGTGAGGCGGCGCGCATAGTCTGGGAAGGGGCGCGGGTCGCCGTAGACGCGCAGTTCGGCGGCGTCGGCGGGCAGGCGATTGAACGCCGCGACCAGCACATCCACGCCCTTCTGCCACGCCAGCGCGCCGGTGTAGCCCACGCGCAGCCGCCCGCCGGGTGAGTCGGCCCGGGGCAGTTCGGTGACCCACGCCGGGTAATGGATGCCATGCTCCACGACAACGAAGCGACCCGTGTCGAGGCCCTGCTGCGCGAAGCGGTCGCGCACGAAAGCGGTGGGCGCGATAAGGACGTCGGTCTCCGCCAGCGCTGCGTCGAGGAGGCGCGCGCGGTAGGCGAACAGACCGGCGACGGCGGGCATGCCGGCGAGGGCCAGGGCCTCCTGCGCCGCGCTGCGGGTGACGCCGCCGTGGTGCGCGGCGCAGTCGGCGCAGTTGAGCCACAACACCGGCCCGCCGCAGAGCGCGCCGGTGTGGCGGACGAGCTGGGCGTTGCCGCAGAACGCCCACCAGTCGTGCAGCGTCCACAGCACGGGGACACCCGCGCTACGGGCGACGCCAATGAGCCGCGCCGAGAGGCCCTTGAGATGCTGGACGTGGACGACATCGGGCCGGAAGTCCGCCAGCAGGTCGGCGAAGGCGCGCTCCATCGGGCGGTTGTCGAACGAGCGCAGGAACAGGTCCAGGGGATGGCGCGGCGCGTGGGCCTGGGCCGCCCACACCGTCACGCCCGCCTCGTCCATCTGCGGGACCAGCGGCGGCGCGTTGACGGCGTCCGCCCAGCCGTGGACGACGCCCACCGTATGCCCCTGCGCTGCCTGCCGCCGCGCCAGCGCCTGGGTGTAGACCTCGACGCCGCCGCGCCGATTGGGCGGGTACTGGTGCGCCACGTGGAGGATACGCATCGGGGTCACTCGATGGCGACGCGGCTCACCGCCACGCCAAGCCGCCGCGTGTCCCCGCCGCCCGGCGTGAAGGTCGGGCTGGTCAGGCGCACCACGGCCACGTCCGACGCGGGGAGGTCGGCCGGCAGGGGCAGGCGGTACTCGGCCAGACCCGGCGTCGCCTCGATCCGCCCCGCGCTCACGCCGTTCACGCTCACATCCACCCCCGTCTGGCTCGCGCCCGGCGCGGCCAGACGCAGGACGAGGGTCTGGCCGTTGGCGGGCCGTGGCAGACGCAGCGTGGCGTCGCCGTTCGTCCAACGGAAGGTTGCGCCCTCGCCGCCCTCGCGCACGTACCAGCCGCCGCCCAGACTCAGCGTGTCCCCCCGCCCTAGCGTCACCTCGGCCGATGTGGGCCTGTCGGCCGCCTGATACACGTCCACCGCGCTACGGTAGGTAAGCCACTGGGTCGGCGGGCGGTCGAACGGCGCTTCCAGCGTCGGCAGCTCCAGCTGCGCCGATACGACCGGGCTGAACGCGACGCCCGCCGGCGCGAAGCCCGTCACCGAATCGTCGGCGACGACGTACACCGGGCGCCCGGCCGCCGCCCAACCCCGAATGAGCCGCCCCAGGCGCTCCGGGTCCGCGTCGCCGAGCAGCAGGAGCGAGTCGCGGCCGTGGATGAACTGGAGGGGCATGGCGATCTGCGCGGCGACGCCCATCGGGTCAGCGGCGGCGAAGAGGACGATGCCGTCGGGGGCGATCCCGTCCGCAATCTTCGCCACCTGGGCATCCGCGCCGGCCATCTCGCTCCACGCCGAAACGCTCAGGGTCTCCGGCAGCATCCCCACGATGAAGGCGACGTAGAGCGCAACCGCCAGCCCCCCGCGCAACACCCGCCCCCACGCCCTCACCCCTGCCCCTCTCCCAAAATGGGCGAGGGGGGCGGAGGCGCGGGCCTCGTTCTCCTCCCCCTCGCCCCGTGTGGGAGAGGGGGTCGGGGTTTTGGCCGTTGCCCATCGGAGTGATTCTTCGGCGGCGGAGGAGCGGCGGGGCAACGGCCAGAAGGGGGGAGGGAGCAGCGCCGCAATCGCATAGCCGGCATAGAGGGCGAAGGCGGGGAACACCGCCGGGATGTAGCGGCGCACCATGTAGATGTGACGCGGGCTGTTGAGCGGGTTCCACAGGTAGAGCACCGCGAAGAACAGGCCCACCGCCAGGACGAGCCACGCCCGCCGCAGCGGCCCACGGTAGACGGCCCACGCCGCGCCGCCCGCCGCCAGGGCCACGCCGAGGGGCGACAGATACCAGCCGAGCTGCACCAGGCTGAGATGGGGGTACGCCGTCACCGTCCCGGAATACCAGTTGCTCCACGTCAGCGGCTCGCCGGTCAGCGGGCGGATCCAATAGGCCCACGCCGCCAGGCCAACGATCCCCAGCGCCGCCGCTCCGCGCCACGCCGCCGCGCCGCCCCGCTGGAACAGGCCGCGCCGCTGCGCCCACCACAGCGCCAGCCCGACCACGCCCAGCGCCGCCAACCCGACGAGCGCCAGCGCGGCCAGGCGCACGACGGCCGGCAGGGCGACGGTGGTCGCGCGGATGTAGGGGCCGGCGAACAGGAGCGCGTGGACGCCGGCAAACAGGGCCAACGCCATCATCGGCCCGAAGAACGCGCCTGTCCCCCGAAAGCGTTGCGGTAGAGACGCGCGCGGTAGAGACGCGCCATGGCGCGTCTCTACGTTCGGCGCGAAGAATGCGCCTGTCCCACGGAAGCGTCGTGGGAGCCGACTGAAGTCGGCGCTACGGGTTTCTGAGGTCGTTTCTTCCCTTTGCGTCTCTGCGCCTTTGCGTTCCATTCCTCTTGGACGGCGCGGCCGCACCAGGAGCCACGCGGCGAGACCGAGGGGCAGCGCCAGGATGAACGGCGTGTCAATGCGCGTCAGGAGCACGCCGCCCAGGGCCAGCGCCGCCAGCAGGCCGAGGCGTTTCGGCCGGCCGGCGCCGACGTAGACGCTGAAGGCGTAGACGCCCGCCCACAAGAGCGCCTGGGTCAGCGCCTCAGACGTGGTGTAGCGGCTGAACCACACCTGGGGCGACAGCAGGGTCAGGGCGAGCGCCCCTAGCGCGGCGGCCACCTCGCCGAAGGCCCACCGCCCGGCGAAGTAGACGCCCAGCACGCCGAGCGCCCCCCACAGCGGCAGCAGCCACAGGCTGCCCCAGACCCCGCCCACGTTGTAGGCGATGGCGAGCCAGACCGGGTACAGCGGGAAGACCTGCGGGACGCTGACGCCGCGCGCCGCGTCCACGAGATAAAAGTCGGGAAAGCGCAGCGGCATGCCCGGCGTCTCCGGCACATCGCGCACGAACATGGCGCGGTCCTCCGCCGCCATGTCGGCCAGCAGCGGCTCGCGTAGGGCCAGGCTGCCGTGACGGGCAATCTGCGCCCCGGCCGCGATGTAGGAGCCGGGGGCGGCCGCGCCCAGAATCGTCTCGTGGGGGCGGCCGAAGAAGACGAGGGCGACGAGGAACAGCGCCAGGGGGAGGATGTCGCGGCGCGTGGGGCGCGGGAGGCGCGGCCGCCGCCGCCCGGTCAGCAGCCACGCGGCCAGGCTCCCGCCGAGGACCAGGAGCAGGGTCAGGCCCAGGCGGTAGACGCCCAGGTCGGCCAGCAAGAGCGCGACGACGCCGGTGACGACCGTCCCGGCGATGACCGCGCGCCACACGCCCTCGACCACGCCGCTGGCGCGGGCGCGCTCGTCGGACGGCTCCGGCAGGCACAGCAGCGCCGCCGCGCCGGGCAGCGCCATGAGCAGCGGCAGGAAGAGAATCAGCCACGCGGGCGACGGGGTCCACATGGCGGCTACGCGCTCTCAGCAGGCGGCAGGGGCGCGGCGGCGATATCGAGGTCCACGCCGACGTGTTCCAGGGCGGTCAGGTACTTGGCGTCCACCACGTCCCAGCGGTAGTTGGCCGCGACGTAACGGCAGCCCTGCGCGCCGAGCGCCGCCCGCAGCGGCGCATCTCGCAGCAGGCGCTCCAGGCAGACAGCGAACTCCTCGCTCGTCTCGTAGAACAGGCCGCCGTTGGACGCCAGACACAGTCCCTTGACCACCTCGCACGCCCCGTTCGCCAGCACCGCTGCGCCCGCCTGCCACGCTTCGAGCGTCACCATGGACAGGCTCTCGAAGCGCGACGGCATGACGAACACGGTCGCCGCCGCCAGGGCATCCGCCTTCTCCTCATCCGACAGGAAGCCCAGGGCGACGACGTCCGGGCGTTTCGGCACGGGCATGATGGCCCGACCGACGAGGACGAGGGTGACGGGGGCGCGGCGCTGCGCCTGGTAACGCTCGAAGAAGTCCAGCAGCTCATCCACGCCTTTGTGCCTGTCAATGCGGCCCACGTACAGCAGGATGTCGCCGGCGATGCCGTGTTTCGCGCGGAAGCGGGCGGCGTCGCCGGGGGCGGGGTCAATGCCGACGCCGGTGACCAGCCCCGGCACATCGGTGTTTCCGAAGAGCCGCTGCACCAGATCGCGCTCGGCATCGGTGTTGTACAGGATGACGCGGGGCAGGAAGAACACGCTGCGGTAGAGGTTGAGGTAGATGGGCGGCTCATCATGGGCTGTCGGCACCAGGATGGCGCGCTCCGGCGCGAGGTGCAGGCCGAGGACCGTGGGCGCGTAGAGGTAGGTGAAGAAGATGAAGGCGTCGTAGGTCTCGCGGCCGCGCGCAATCGCGTCGAACAGGGCAGGAGCGAAGGGGCCGACCTCGATGTTCCACTCCAGCTCCGCCAGTAGCCCGTGGGCGAGCAGTCCCGCTCGCTGGAGCAGGGCGTGGGTGTCGCGGCCGACCGGCTGCGTCGGAAAGCGGTGAACCGTCACGCCGTTGATCTGCGTCACGCCGGGCGGGTAGTAGTTCGGCCAGCGCGAGTAGTCCCGGGCGCACGTCGTCAGCACGTCCACGTCCACCCAGCGCGTCAGGCGCTCGGCGACAGCGCGGCAGTGCTGCTCGGCGCCGCCGTTGACGTCCAGCCCATAGCGCTGCACGACGAAGGCGATGCGCGGCCGCGCCCGACGGCTACCCACGCGCCGCCCTCCAATCAGGCTGGGAAAGAGAGTTTGAAACGCAAAGGCGCAGAGGCGCAAAGGAAGAGAGAACACAAATGTCTTTCCTGTGCGTCGTTGCGTCGTTGCGTTGTATTCCGCTGGCGGTGGCGTGGCAACGCCGCCGCCCCTCGGAGGCGCGGGAGATGGCTCTCCAGCGCCGGCGTGACTTCATGCCCATTGCCCACGCATCGCCCGCCGCCGCACTCAATTCGGGCCAGGTGAGGGAGGTTGAAACGCAAAGGCGCAGAGGCGCAAAGGAAGAGAGAACAGAAATCTCTTTCCTTTGCATCTGTGCGCCTCGGCGGACCCATGACCTACGAATGATGTGATTCCTCTTTCGGGGCGGCGTTCGGGGGCGCCGCCGCTTCCAGGGCAGCGAGACGTTCCTCTAGTTCGGCGACCTGCCGCGTCAGGTCCGTGAGCGCCTGCACCAGCGCCAGGTTGAACTCGTTCTGCTGCTGGAGCATCGGCCGCACGTACCACTTCGTCGAGACGGAGTTCCAACTTTCCCGGAAGCCCGCGATGGCCGAGCCGAGCATGGGTACCTGCGACAGGAACGGGCGCTCGAACACCGTCGCGTGGCGCGCGAGTACGTCCAGACGGCGGAGGATGCTATCCGGCGACGGCGGCGGCGCGGGCGGGCCGGGCGCGCGGGCCGCCCCAATCTCGGCGCGCAGCTCGGCCATCAGCGCGGCCACGTCCACCGGCGGAACCGCCTCGTCGGCCATCACCCTTCCTCCTCCCTCTCCCGTCCCTTGCCGTGTGTTCCGTGGCTGTCCGCAGCGCCGTCCAGGTCCAGGCCAAGCTCGACCAGGCACTCGGCCAGGTCCGCCAGCGGCGCGACGTCGTCCTCGGTCAGGCCCATGCCCAGCAGACTATCGGTGAGTGAGTCCAGCAACGTCTGGTTCATGGGATTGGCTCCGTCAGGGCCGCGACGACGGCGTCCCAGGTGATGCCCGCCACGCGCCGATAGCCCGCCTCGCCCATCCGTCGCGCGCGCTCCTTATCCGCCATGAGGTCGTCCAGCAGCCGCGCCAGCCCCGCCGGGTCGGCCGCGTCGAACACAAAGCCCGTCTGCCCGTCGCGCACGAACTCCAGCGTCCCGCCGCTGTCGCGCGCCGTCACCACGGCCTTGCGCGACAGGAACCCTTCCAGCGTGACGAAGCCGTAGTCCTCGTCGAACGGCGCGTAGAACACGGCGAGGGCGTTGGCGTAGAGGTCAATCAAGCGCTCGTCGTCCACGAACCCCAGGAATTCGACGCGGTCGGCCACGCCCATTTCCGCCGCCAGCGCCTTGTTCGCCGCCAGCATCGGCCCCGTCCCACCGATGACGGCGCGAATGCCGCTATGTGTGTGTGGCATCGCCTTGATGAGCAGGTCAATGCGCTTCTGGGGGTCCTGGCGGCTGACGACGAAGACGTAATCGCCGTAGTCACCACTGTGGTATCGCTCGGCGCGGGGCGGCGGCTGATACAGCGGCGTGGCCCGCAGGCCATTGTAGCGGCGCAAACGGTCGGCGACGGTGCGGGAGATGGTGTAGATGGCCTGCGCCTCGCCGAGCGTCTGGGTATCCACGCGGCGAATCATGTCCATCGTCGCCCTGTCGGCCGGCGAGTCGCTGAAGTCGCTGTACGGCGTACCGGCCAGGTCGTAGGCCGAGCGGTGCTGGTGCATGAGCCAGACGATCTTGCGCGGGTGGCGCAGGACATACGACGGGTATTGCAGGCAAATAGCGGCGTCAATAGGCTGACCGTGTCCCGGCACGTGGTCGAGGTTGAGCATCCGCCACGCCGCCGCGCTCCGCAGGACGTTGGGCCGCGGGTCGTCGGTGAAGGGCAGGCCCACGTAGTCCACGGCGAAGCCGCGCTCGCCCAGGGCGCGCACCAGGCCCTGGGTCATCATCTCCGCCCCGCCCACTGGGATGAAGGGCGCTTCGGCGCTGCACACGACAATCCGCTTCATGACACCATTCCGTTACGGGATCGGCGCGGTGAGGGCATCCACGACGCGGTCCCAGGTGATGGGGGCGGCCACGCGGTAGCCCGCCCCACCGAGCGCCGCGGCCTGCCCGCTAACCGTCATCAGGCTGTCCAGCGCCGCGCCGAGGCTGGCGGGGTCCTGTGGGTCGAACACCAGGCCGGTTTCGCCGTCTTTGACGAACTCCAGCGTGCCGCCGCTGTCCCCCGCCGTCACCACGGCCTTGCCCGACAGAAACGCCTCCAGGGTGACGTAGCCGTAGTCCTCGTCGAAGGGCGCGTAGTACACCGCCAGCGCCCGCGCGTAGAGGTCAATGAGCCGCGCTTCGTCCACATAGCCGATGAACTCGACGCGCTCGGCCACGCCCAACTGGGCCGCCAGCGCCTTGTTCGCCGCCAGCTCCGGCCCGACGCCGGCGATGACGGCGCGCACGCCGCTGCGCGTGTAGGGCATGGCTTTGATGAGTAGGTCCACGCGCTTGAGCGGGTCCTGGCGGCTGACGGTGAAGACGTAGTCGCCGTAGCTCTCGCAGCGATAGCGGTCCTCGTACTGGGGCGGGTGGTAGAGCGGCGTCGCCCGCAGGCCATTGTAGCGCGCCAGGCGCTCGGCGACGTTGCGCGAGATCGTGTACAGCGCCCGCGCCTCGCCGAGGGCCTGGGTGTCGAGGCGGCGCACCATGCCGATGAACGCCTGATCGTCGGCCGAGTCGCCCAGGTCACTGTAGGGCGTGCCGAGCAGCTCGTAGACCTGGCGGTACTGGTGGACGAGCCAGACGATCTTGCATGGGTGGCGCAGGACATACGACGGGTATTTCAGGCAGATAGCCGCGTCAATGGGCAGCGGCCGCCCCGGCAGCTTCACCAGATCTGTCAGCCGCCACGCCAGGGCGCTGCGCACCACCTCGATGCGCGGCTCGACCGCCAGAGGCAGCCGCGCCGTCGCCACGTCGTAGCCCCGCCGCACCAGCGCCCGGTGCAGCCCGTCGGCCAGAATCTCCGCGCCGCCGCTGATGAACGGCGCCTGGCTGTTGCAGACGACGACGCGCGTCATGGCTCCCCGCGCCCCTCTAGCTCTTCCAGCCGCGTTTCCAGCTCGGCCAGGCGGTCGAGCGCCTGGGCGTGCTCGCGGGCCAGCCGTTCCAGGGCGTCGGTCAGCAGCGTAACGCTCTCCGCCGACGCGGTGTTGAAGTCGTTTTGCTGGGCGACGATGGGGACGATATACCAGCGCAGCAAGCGCCGCACGACCTTCTGGATTGCGGCGGTGATCTTGGGCAGGATGCCCGGCGGCCACGTCGGCCAGGCGATGGGGAACTGCGGGTTGACCTCGCGGCGGGCGTTCATCGTGACGATGGAAACGCGCAACGCGCGGGCCGCGCCCGGCGTCGGCGCGCCGTCGGAGAGGGCCAGGGCGGCGCGGCGCGCGGCGAGGCTTTCGCGCAGCGCGTCGAGCGCCTGGGCGCGCCGCGCCGCCACGTCGGCTACAGGGGCAGGCTGAGACATAGGCACTATTTTAGTCCAGGTTAGGCGGGAACGTGAATCCCGGCGCTCCCCTCATACGCCGGGCGGACGCGGGCGTAGACCCCCTCCCACGTGTAGCGCGACAAGACCGTGGCGCGGCCCCGCTCGCCCAGCGCCGCCCGCCATTCGGCGTCGTCCAGCAGACGATCCAGGGCCGCCGCCAGCGTGGCCGGTTCCCCGAACGGGACGAGCAGCCCATCCTCGCCGTCGGCGATGACGTCGCTGATGCCCGCCACGCGCGCCCCGATGACCGGCTTGCCATACGCCCACGCTTCGAGGTATGCGATCCCGAAGGAGTCGGCGCGGGATGGCAGGCACATGACGCTGGCGGCGGCCAGCAGGTCCTGCTTCACCGCATCGCCGACGTAGCCCATGAGATGGACGCGCGACCGCTCGGCGAGGGGCAGCCCGTCGTAGACGCGCTGGAATTCGTCCTGCACGCTGCCGGCGACGACGAGGTGCGCGGGCGAGCCAGCCATCCACAGCCGCCGCATCGCCGCCACCACATCCATCGTCCCTTTGTCGCGGCTCGCCGTCCCCAGGCTCAGCACGATGGGGGCGCCGGGGGCGAGACCGAGCGCCGCCCAGGCGCGCCCGGCGTCGCCCGCGCCGTACTCCTCGGGGTTGATGCCGACACCGGCGACGATGATGCGCTGCGGCGTTACACCGCGCGCGGCGAGAAAGGCGCGCTCGGCCTCGGTCTGGGCGAAGACCCACGCGGCGCGGCGGCTCAGCTCGAGCTGGTGCTGCATCGTGTAGTAGCGGCGTACCGAGCCTGGCCCCGTGTCGGCCATGTGGGTCAGGGGGTAGACCAGCCAGGGCCGCCGCCAGCGCGCCGCCCACTCCATTGCGGGCCACAGCAGGGCGTCGTAGGTGATGGTCATGCCTGCCGCCACATCCCAGATCGGCCCGGCGTCGCGCAGCGCCGCCCGCAGGCCCGGCGCCCAGGGCGTAAACTGCCCGACGCGCGGCAAGACGCCCGTCATGTCGAGGGGCATCTCCGAGAGGTGCGACATGCTGCGGCGGACGACGGGGAACGAGAGGGGCGCCAGGGGCAGGTGGCGCAGGGGGAAGCGGCGAATCTGCACGCCGTCGTGGATATCGGCCAGGTGGCTGAAGCGCGCTTTGCGTGGGTCCCAGAAGAGCTGAAAGTCCTCGGCGTCGGTGGTGTAGACCGTCACCTCGTGGCCGTCCCGCGCCAACCGCCGCGAGATCTCGTGCAGGTGGCGCTCGGCCCCGCCGCCGGCGGGCCAGTACCGTTGAATGACGTGGAGAATGCGCATGGGGTCAGGCGAGACGCCTGATGAATTCCACGTAGCCGCGCGCTGATGCCTCGGGCGAGTGGGTCGCCTCGACATAGCGCCGCCCGGCGGCGGCCATGTCGGCCCGCCGCGACGGACTCGCCATCTCCACAAGCGCGCGCGCCACATCCGCCGCTGTCGGCGGCGCGGGAACCTTGATGACCGTGTCGTCGGGCAACTCGCTGAACCAGCCGATATCGGTGACGATGGCCGGCACACCCACGGCCATGACGCGCAGCAGGCTGGCGGAAGTCTCGCCCGCCGTGGGGTAGCGCAGGTTGAGGCAGATGTCGGCGTCGGCGATGATCCTGTCGAACTCGTCGAGCGTCGGCGCGAAACCGCGCACGTCTATGGCGTCGGCGGCCCCGGTCTGCTGGATGAGCGCGTCCAGGTCGAAACCTGGCTCGACGGCGCCGACCAGGGTGTAGCGGGCGTCGGGGTGGCCCTGGCGGAACAGGGCAAAGGCTTCGAGGGCCGTCTCCATCCCCTTCGCCGGCGTCATGTAGCCGGCGGTGATGACGCGGATCGGCCGCTCGCCGCCCTGGTCGTTGTCGGGCGGCTTGCGATAGCTCGGCGTCGTCGCCAGGCCGACGACGGTCGTGGGCAGGTCGGGGCGCAACGCCGCCACCCCCTCGCGGACGTAGTCGCTGTGGCAGATCACGCCCTGGCTCAGGTCGAGGGCGCGCCCCACCAGGGGGTAATCGAATAGCGGCAGCGGGCGCTCGCCGCGCAGCGCCGCCCGCGCGACGGCCATGCCCGGCGTTCCCTCGGCGTAGCCGACTTCCCAGGCGTAGTCCTCCGGTCGCCCGCCGTCCAGGGTCAGCCCGGCGAAGAAGTGGTGCAGCAGGAAGTCGTGCAGGACGAGGATGCCGGGGTAGCGCCGCATCACGGCGTAGATAGCGGCGTGGTAGCCGCGGAAGTTGCCCATGTGGTAGATGGTGGCGTGGTAGGCCCGCGCCGCGCGCCGCGCCGCGTAGTCCGTCGTCGGGAAAAGTGGCAGGCGGGCGATGAACGGGTCCGTCGGGGTCACGTCGCCGACGTAGACATCCACCTCGGCCAGCCGCGCCAGAGCGGGCAGCAGCATCTCGCTGTACCCGGCGATGCCCGTCGCCTGCGGCGTCAACGGGCTGAAGTAGGCCAGGCGCAGCGGCGCGCCAGCAGAGGGCGTCTCGGCCACGACGCGCGCCAGCCGCGCCTCCAGGGCCGCGACCCGCGTCGTGAGCGACGTAATCTGCTGCTGGGCAGCCAGCAAGGCGGCCTCGGTGGAGCGCAGGTCCGCCTCGACGGCCTTCACCTGCGGGTCCGACGCCGGGGTCGTGCCGTCCCACGCGGCCCGCAGGCGGCGCAGCCGGTCCCGCACGGGCGAGCCGCTCACAGCGCGTCCTCCTGCGCCGCCGTCGCCGCGTCAGGTGCGGGCGACTCTGGCAGGGCGGCTTCCAGGGCGGCGATACGCGTGGCGAGGGCGTCGGCGCGCGCCTTGAGATCGGCCGCCCTGGCGTCGTCCTTCACCATCAGGGCGTCCAGGTCGAAGCGCAAGGCGTCTACGGCGGTGCGCAGGGCCTCAGCCTCCTCCGCCAGCCCGGCCATCGCCGCGCCGACGAGACCCTGCCGCTGCGTCAGGGTCGTCAGCATAGCGGCCTGACTCTCGATGAGGCGCTGGCGCCGCGCCTGTTCGCTCGCAATCTGCTGCAAAGCCTCAGCCGTCGCCGCGTTGAAGCGAGTCTGCTGCTCCACGAGCGGCTGGACGTACCACTTCGTCGAAATGGAATTCCACAGGGTGCGCGCCCAAACGATCAATGGCCCGACGAGCGGCGCGTTCGACACGAACGGCTGCGGCCGCAGAACGGCGAGGTCGGTCACGTCCCTCACCCCCGGCCCCTCTCCCAAAATGGGCGAGGGGGGAAGAGCGGGGACTTCGGCGGCTGTCTCGCCTCCCCCTTCCGCCCCTGGTGGGAGGAAGGGGGCAGGGGGGGATGGCGGGACAGCGCCGGTGACAATCGCCACGTCGCGGGCGCGTAGTGTCGCCGCCGTCGGCAGGACGATGCGCCGCCAGGCGTCGGGGCCGAGGTCGCCGTCGGCGATCTCCCGCAGCGCCACCAGCATGTCCCGCAACGCCCAGACCGTGCCGGCCGACACGGGCGCGTCGGCCCGCCGCGACAGGATGGCGTCCAGGTGCGCGGCGGCGTCGGCGTAGGCCAGGCGCACCGCGTCCAGGTCGAGCGCGGCGGCGGGGTCGTCGCTCACGCGCAGGCCGGCCGCGCGCCGCGCCTCAGCGCGGGCAAAGTAGCCCAGGATATGCTCGAGGGTTGCGTCCTTGAGGGCCAGGCGCAGGCGGTTGCGGTGGTACAGCTCCAGGTAGCGGCGGCCGCCCTTGCCCAGCGTCGTCGTCTCGAAGTGGATGGCGCGGGCGAGGGGCTGGTAGACGACGCGGAGCTGCCGCGCCTTGACCCGCCAGCAATAGTCCACCTCTTCGAAGTAGGCCGGGCTGAACAGGTCGTCGAAGCCGCCCAGCTCCTCCCAGACGCTCCGGCGCACCGCAAACACCGCGCCGGTCACGTAGTCCACCCGCGGCTCGCTGCCAGACGACAACGCCGTGTCCCATTGCCCGTCGTCGGCCTCGCCGTAACCGTAGTGCTGGGCCAGGAAGAGCGGCCACTGGAGATGCCCGCCAGCGTGCTGGATCGTCTGCTCGTCGGCGTAGAGGAGCTTCGCGCCGACGACGGCCACGTCTGGCCCGTCGAATGTCGCGGCGAGCGCTCCCAGGCAGCCGGGCAGCAGGCGCAGGTCCTGGTTGAGGAGGATGACCAGCGGCGACGACAGCGCGGCGGCGGCCATGTTGTAGCCCCCGGTGACGCCGACATTCGTGCTGTTGCGGATGAGGCGCACCGCAGGGTAGCCGTCGGCGACGAAGTCGGCCGAGCCGTCGGTGGAAGCGTTGTCTACGACGACGACCTCAGCGGGCGGCGGCTCCTGCGCCAATACCGACGCCAGGCAGGTATCGAGGAAAGCGCGGCCGTTGTAGGCGAGGATACCGACGGAGTACTCGGCGCTCATCATGGTGTGTTACCGCAGGCGGTCGGCCTTGACGGGGGTGGATGGCAGGGTGTCTTGCGATTCGGCGGCGGCATGCGCCCACCGCGACGGGATGACGACAGCGCCGTACCGCTCCGGCGAGCCGGGGCGCACGCGAAACACGAACGTCTTGTCGTGGTGGTCGTAGGCCTTCGTCTCCCAGAAGTCGTAGATGGCGGCGGTGAAGACGTACGTCCCCGCGACGAGGGGTAGGTCGTCTACGATGTAATCCACCCAGCCCTGGCCCTCCAGGACGGGGATGTCGAAGTCGGACGTGACCGTGTTCGGCCCGGTGACGTGCGCGCCGTCCTCGATGTGGATGGCGACGCCGATCATGGGGTGCGGGATGGGTTGGTGGGCGTCGTAGTGGATACGCGCCGTAAATGGCCCGCCGGTGTCGAAGGCCTGGGCCGGCCGGCCCGCGCCGTCCAGGAACTCGACGCCCGTAATCTCTACCTCGTAGGTTCCCCACCGCGTCGCGTCGGGGTGGCGCAGGGCGCTCGGCGCGCTGACCTTGCTCGTCGGGCGCGGCGTCGGCGCGGTTGGGGCAGTCGGGGCAGGGGTTGGCGCCGCCTCGGCTTCGGCCACAGTCGCAGTCTCCTGGGCCGCGCGCTCCGCCGCCAGCTCGGCCTCTTCCTCGGCCTCCTCGATCATGTCGTCCATCTGGTGCTGCGCCACCCAGTCGAGGTAGGCGGCGAGGACCTGGCTCGGCGGGCCGGCCTGGCGGACACGGCTGTTCTGGAGCCAGAAGACGCGGTTGCACAGCTTGCGCACCGCCTCGAGGTCGTGGGAGACGATGATGATGGTCACGCCGCGCTTCTTGAGGTCCAGGATGCGGTGCATGCACTTGGCCTGGAACGCGGCGTCGCCCACGGCCAGCACCTCGTCCACCAGCAAGATGTCCGGCTCGGCGTGGATGGCGACGGCAAAGCCGAGGCGCATGTACATGCCGGAGGAATAATGCTTCACCGGCATGTCAATGAAGTCTTCGATCTCGGCGAACTTGACGATGTGGGGGTAGAGGTGGTCAATGGTGCGCCGGTCGAGGCCGAGGATGGAGCCGTTGAGGTAGACGTTCTCGCGCCCGGTCAGGTCCGGGTGGAAGCCCGCGCCCAGCTCTAGCAGCGCCGAGATGCGCCCGTCTACGATCACCGCGCCTTCTGTCGGCGTCAGGATGCCGTTGATGAGCTTGAGCAGGCTGCTCTTCCCCGCGCCGTTCGTGCCGACGAAAGCCACCGCCTCGCCGCGCCCGACGCTGAAGCTCACGTCGCGCAGCGCCCAGAACTCCTCGGTGTCGTCGTTCGGGCGGAAGCGCCGCACGAGCCACTCCTGGAAGGAGCGCGGGCGGTCGTGGTGCAGGATGAAGCGCTTCGAGACGTGCTCGAAGACGACGGCGGGCCGCGCGGAGGACACTAGATTTCCTCCCCGAAGCGCGAGGCGACGCTGGTGAAGAACCAGTAGCCGCAGACCAGGATCACCAGTGAGGTGACGGCGGTGCGGATGAGGAAGTCGAACGCGGGCGGGCTGCCCCAGTACAGGATGACGCGGTAGTTGGCGATGATGGACGCCATCGGGTTGAGGATGAACGCGGCGCGGCGCACGTCCACGTCATGCCCCATGATCATCTTGCTCTCCGGCAGCACCATGATGTCGTAGACGACCGGCGTCAGGAAGAACCACGCCTGGAGCAGCACTTCCATGATGACACCGGTGTCGCGGAAGAAGACGTTAAGGGCGCCGACGAACAGGGCGATGCCCAGGGTGAAGATGAGCTGCACCAGCATGACGACCGGCAGCAGCAAGATCCACACCGTGAACGGCACCTGGAAGACCAGCATCATGGCGAACAGCGCCGGGAGCGCCAGCAGGAAGTTCACGCCCTGAGCGAGCACGACCGAGAGGGGCAGCGCTTCGCGCGGGAAGTAGACCTTCTTGACGAGGTTGGCGTTGCCGATGACGCTGTTGATGCCGCCGTTGATGGAGCCGGAGAACCAGTTCCACGGCAGGAGGGCGCACAGCACGAACACCGGATACTTCGGCACCGTACTCGGCAGCATGACAGTGAACACGACGGTGAACACGACCATCATGAGCAGCGGGTTCAGCAGCGACCACAGGAAGCCGAGCACCGAGTTCTTGTAGCGCGCCTTGAGGTCGCGGATGACAAGGTTGCGCACCAGCTCGCGGTAGCGGATCAGCTCGCCGACGCGCTTGTCGAGGCGGGGCCGCCGCGCCCGGTTGACCATCACGCTCATCGCGCCTCCCTGTCCCTCTCCCCCCCCCCTCTGCCAAAATGGGCGAGGGGGGAAGAGGTTTCCGCCAGCGATTCATCTCCCCCTTCCGCCCCTTGTGGGAGGAAGGGGGGCAGGGGGGATGGAGGGGCTGAAGACGCGTCCCTCTCCCCCATCCCCTCTCCCAAAATGGGCGAGGGGGGCAGGCGGGAGGGAGGAGTCTTGCCCCGCCGCGCCAGCGCATCTTCGTACACGTCCACCAGGGCGTGGCCGACGCCTTCCCAGGGGAACGCGCGGGTGACGTGCGCCCGCAGGCGCTCGCCCAGGGCGGCGCGCTGGGGGTCGTCGAGCACGCGCACGAGGGCCGTCGTCAGGGCGACGATGTGGCCGGCCGGGGCATACAACCCCAGATCCGACATGTACTCCCGCGCCACCAGGGTATCGAAGGCGACGGTCGGGAGGGCCATGGACATGTAGGTGAGCAACTTACCCGCGCCCTCCGTCTGGGAAAGCTTGGGCGCGACGGCGACATCGCCCAGCGCCAGCATGCGCGGGCTGTCCTCGTAAGCGACGCGGCCGGTGAACGTCACGCGCCCTGCCAGGCCGAGGCCCTGCGCCATCTCCTTGTAATGCTCGACGTTGGGGTAGCCCATGATGAGGAAGTGGGCGTTGGGACGGACGGCGCAGATCGCCGCCGCCGCGCGCAGCAGATGGTCAACGCCCTGGTAGTGCGCCAGCAGCCCCAGGTACACCACAACGTCGGCGTCCGGCGGGATGCCCCACTGCGCCCGCAGCGCCGCGCGCTCGTCGGGCGCGAGGCGGCCGGGGCGGAACATGTGCGGGTTGACGACATCGGGGATGGGGCGGGCGTGGCGGCCGGGTGTCGCCGCGTTGTACTGGAGCGCGGCGCGCTCGGTGCTGGTCACGACGGCGTCCGGCAGGCGGTTGATGGCGCTCTCCACCTGGCGGAAGAACCACTCGCGCTTGCCGCCGGGGCGAAGGAAGTGGTGGTCCAGCATCTCGGCGGTCATCGAACCCTGGAAGTCGAACACCAGCGGCGCGCCGCCGACGAGGGACCACGGGAAGCCGAGGAGCGCGCCCTCGTGCAGGTGGCCGTGGACGATGTCGGGGCGGAAGCGCTGCCCGACGCTCAGCACCGTCGGCGCGAGGTAGGCGTCGAAGGCGAACTTGTGGCGCGAGGAGCCGACATCGTAGGTGGCGTGGTACGGCAGCGGCGGCGTGCGATGGATGGTCACGTCGGGCAGGTCGCGGCCACGGGCGTAGGTCACGATGGCGACCTCGTGGCCGAGGGCCTGCAAGACGCGCGCTTCCTCCAGGATGCGGACGTGGCAGCCGTAGTCGGCGAAGAAGCTCGTCGGGGCCACCATCAGGATACGATAGTGAGACTCAGCCATGGTGTTCAGTGTTTCTCGCACAGGGCGACCTTCTGGTCGCGGGGCAAACGCCGCAGCGCCGCCTCCCGCCGCAGGGCCGCCGAGCGGTCCGCGGCCGCCTCCCAGTAGACCAGGCGCACCGGGCGGCGCGAGCGCGTGTAGCGCGCGCCTGTCCCGTTGTTGTGCGCCTGCACGCGCCCCGCCAGGTCGGTCGTCCAGCCGGTGTAGAGCGTGCCGTCGCGACATTCGACCATGTAAACGTAGACCATTACTTCTTTTTGCGCTGCCCAATCGAGCCGAGGAACATCTGGCGGAAGCGGTCCTTGCCGACTTCGTCCATGACGTTATCCTCCTCTTTACCGTCGCCGTCGAGCTTCAGCCGCGCCGTCAGAACGCCGTCGAGCATCTTCTCGATAGCGGCCGGGTCGCCGCTGCCAATGGTCGCGCGCAGGTTTTGCAGCTCGGCAATGGTCAGGTCGAGCCAGCGGGCCATGTTTGCGCCGTTCGTCTCGATCAGCCCTTGCCAGTGGGTCGGGTTCAACGCCAGGGGGGCGGTGAACTCCTTGAAGTTCGCGCCGGCCATGCGCTGCAGCTCGGTCCACGTGCGGCTGCCATAGACGGCGTTCATCAGACCGGCCGCCAACAGCACGGGCGCGTAGCCGACGCCGGCGATCAGCCCATCGTGCTCGTCCGGGTCCACGAAGAAGGGCTGCGCGCCGAGGCCCGTGACGAAGCTCGCCAGGACGTTGATGGCGTCGGGGGAGGCGGTGGGCGACGGCGACAGGCAGTACACCGCCTTCTGGAACACGTCCGCCGACGCCATGGCGACGGGCGCACCCTCGCGGCCGAGCAGTGGGTCGCCGCCGATGAAGTAGGCCCCGTCCGGCAGCGTCTCTTGCGCCCAGCGCAGCACCTGGCTCTTGCTGCCGCCGGTGTCGGTGACGATGACGCCGGGCTTGAGGTACTTGCCCATCGCCTCCATCGTCTCGCGCATCCCCTGGACGGGCGTGGCGATGAAGATCATGTCGGCCGGCTCAGTGGCGTTGATAAGGTTCCACTCGATTTTGTCGAACGCCGCGACCTTCTTGGCGGCGTTACTGGCGGCGCTGTCCCTGTCGTGGCCGACGATCTCGTAGTTGCTCTGGGCCGTGCGCAGCCGCGCCAGCCCCTGGGCCAGGGATGTGCCGATGAAGCCGAGGCCGATGATGGTGATGCGTGGACGATCCGCCATACGATTCTCCTCTTCTACCCCAAATCATCCGCGCTTCGCAGCACCCGCAGCCAGTCCTCGTGCGCGGCGAGGTCGGCGGGTATATTGGGCGCGTCGTGATAGCGCACCAGGGCCACCGTCAACGGGTCGCTACCGGCGCTCGCCAGCAGGTCCGCGCCCATCCCGGCGTGGTAGACCAGGGCGTGGAATGGCTCGTGCCACCCGGCATCCGGCCCGGCGATGAGCGCGAGCAGCCCCGGAATCAGGACGGCGAGCAGCACCCGCAGCACGCGGTGGAGCAGGTGAATACCATGCCCGGCCTTGCCGACGTCGTGCAGCAGCGCCGCCTTGACCAGCGGCGCATCGTCGTACCCCACCCCCTCGACGCGGTGGGCGACGCGCAGCGCGTGGGCGCGGTCCGCCGGCCGCATCCTATTGAACAGGGCGCGCTCGGCGGGCGAGAGGGCGGCCAGGGCGCTGTTGTCCGTCGGCGCCCAGCGCGCCGTCATCGAGTAACCGACCTGCCCGACGCGCACCCGAATCGAGTGCAGAGTGTGCGACGGCATCATAGGCCCGCCAGCGCGGCCGCAATCGGCAGGGCGACGTTGTTGATGAGCTGACCGATGGGGTTGATGCCCACCATCGGCAGCAGAAACACGACGCCGAGAATGATGATGACGGCATACGGCTGGAGCCTCGACAGCATTATGTACCAGGAGTACGGCACGATGCCGAGCAGAATGCTGAACCCGTCGAGGGGTGGGATCGGAATCAGGTTGAACACGCCCAAGATGACATTGTACAGCACCATGGCCCACATAATCTGGCCCAGGGACGGGAAAATCTGTTGATAGCCGAATAGTTGCGACAGCGACTCGTTCGCGATGACGTACCGCGCCGGGAGCGCGAACAGGAGGGCCACCAGGAAGTTCGCCACCGGACCGGCGACCGACACAATCGCCATGCCGCGCCGCCCCAAGCGCGACGGGTCGACCGGCGTGTACGCCCAGCCGATGCCGGCGTACAGGAACAGCACCGCGCCCACGATGTCGAGCTGGCGGAACGGGTTCCAACTGATGCGGCCGGCGCGGCGCGGCGTCGGGTCGCCGAGCCAGTTCGCCACGATGGCGTGCGCGCCCTCGTGCGCCGGGAAAGCGACGATGAGAACGATGGCGCGCGAGATGAGTACGCTAAGGGTCGGAAGATTGAACACAGGTGACCTGACCTTGTACGAATAGCCCAAGAATGATAGCATACCCGTCAGTATGCTACAAACTTCACGGGACGGGCGGGTCGTGCTATAATCCCGTGCCTGACGCGATGCGACATTTCCCGGCGGCGAGAGGCACATGAAGGGCGAGATTCCCCAGTTTGCGCTTGGCGACGTCGTCCGGCTCCGCAAGGCCCATGCCTGTGGCGCGACGGACTGGGAGGTCGTGCGGCTGGGCGCCGACATCGGCATCCGCTGCCTCGGCTGCGGCCACCGCGTCCTGCTGCCCCGCCCCAAGTTCGAGAAGAGCGTCAAGGCCGTTCTGCGGCGGGGAGACTCGTCCCTCATCCCCTAGCCCCTTCTCCCATTTTGGGAGAAGGGGAACCAGAGAGGGGAGGCGTCGAGATACAGGAGAAGCAACTATGTCAGCGCGCACGCGCATCGTGTTCTTTTTCTCGGATACCGGCGGCGGCCACCGCAGCGCCGCCGAGGCCATCCGCGACGCCATAGACGAGACGTGGCCGGGCCAGGCCGAGGTGTTCCTGGTAGACTTCTTCCTGGAGGGGTTGCCGCGTCCGCTCAACCGCCTCGGCTCGCTCTACAGCCCGATGGTGCAGAGCGGCTGGGCGTGGAAGGCGGCGTGGGAGATGGGCGAGTTCCGCGTCGTCAAGAATACGGCCTGGCAGCCTTTCCTGCCGATGCTGGTGCCGCGCCTGCGCAAGATCATTGAGCTTCAGAAGCCCGACGTCGTCGTCTCGGTCCACCCCATCGTCACCCACCCGATGGCCCTGGCCGTCCACGCCCTGCCGCACCCCATGCCCGCCCTGACCATCGTCACGGACCTGGTCTACGGCAGCCGCACCTGGTTCGAGCCGCAGGTCAACTTTACCTACGTCCCGACGGATGAGGCGCGCGATAAGGCGGTGCGCTGCGGCCTGCCGCCGACCCGCGTCGAGACCGTCGGCCAGCCCGTCAGCCCGCGCTTCCGCCGCTTCACCGGCGACCGGGCCGCGCTGCGGCAGCGCCTCGGCATGCGCGCAGACCTGCCGGGCGTGCTCATCGTCGGCGGCGGCGAGGGGATGGGCGCGGTCTTCGAGAACGCCCGCGCCGTCGCCACGAGCGGCCTGCCGGTGCAGCTCGTCGTCATCGCCGGCCGCAACGACGCCTTGCGCGAGCAGCTCAACGCGGTCACGTGGGAAGTGCCGACGGTCGTCAACGGCTTCGTGCGCAACATGCCGGAGTGGATGGCGGCGGTGGATGTCCTGGTGACGAAGGCCGGCCCCGGCACCATCGCCGAGGGGATGATCGCCGGCCGCCCGCTCATCATCTTCGGCTACGTGCCAGGCCAGGAAGAGAGCAACGTGGACTGGGTGGTCAAGCACCAGGTCGGCGCGGCGGCGTTCAACCCCAAGGCCGTCGTCGCCCAGCTTCAGGAGTGGCTGGCGCCGGGCAGCACGGCCCTCACCGACATGGCCGAGCGCGCCCTGGCCCTGGCCCGCCCGGACGCCGCCCGCGAGCTAGGCAAGCGCATCATGATGTGGGCCGAGAAAACACCGTAACGGAGGAGCCGTCCATGCCCGCGCCGCTCATCGGCATCACCACCAACCCGATCAACGCCCCCGACCGCCAGGCGCTCGACCTGCTCCTGGCGCAGATCGTCGCCGCTGTCGAGCGCGCTGGCGGCCTGCCGCTGCTCATCCCGCTGGAGTTGAGCGAGGACAGCCTGCGCGCCATCTACGCCCGCCTGGACGGCGTCCTCATTCCGGGCGGCGGTGACGTGGACCCGACGCACTACAACGGCGGCTGGCACGAGAAGATCGGCGGCATAGACGCCGAGCGCGACCGGACGGAGATGACCCTGGCGCGGCTGGCGGCGGACGACGACAAACCCTACTTCGGCATCTGTCGCGGGGCGCAGGTGCTCAACGTCGCCCTGGGCGGCGCGCTCTACCCGGACGTGAGCGAACACCCCGGCGTCGAGCGCCACACCTACTACCCCGGCCTGCCGTTCGACCTCCGCCCCCACGACATCGCCATCGCGCCCGACTCGACCCTGTCCCGCATTGTCGGCGGCGACAGCCTGGCCGTGAACAGCCTGCACCACCAGGCTATCCGCGACGTGGGGCCGGCGCTGAAGGTCGTGGCGCGCGCCCCCGACGGCGTCGTGGAAGCCGTCGAGGTGCAGGGCCACCCGTTCGCCCTGGGTGTGCAGTGGCACCCGGAGGCGCTGCCCAACGCGCCGGAGATGCAAGCGCTGTTCGAGGCGTTCGTCGCCGCCTGCCGCGCGCGAATGGGGTAGGGAAGCCGAGGCTCGGAAGTTTGGTCATCCCCCCGCTGGCTGGGGACAAAGGGGGTCTCACTGCCAGGGGACCACGAGACTCACTGTGTGGGCTGTGCTATGGCCCAGGTGCGGCGGCGCAGCGCTCGACCTCTTGCGTCTCTCAGATGGCCCGTCTATAATGATAGACATGGGAGACGCACAGAATGGCATCGCCTAGCGCAAGATCAACAGAGCGGACAGTTTCGGGGCCGGCAACGGGCGACCCACTACCCATCCTTGTCGCTACAATTGTTGAAGTTGGTCAGCCTGAACAAGTGATTCTCTTTGGCTCGCGCGCCATCGGAACCGCCAAGCAGGACAGCGACTATGATTTTCTGGTGGTTGTGCGCGATGGCCCGAACGAGCGCGAACTCGCGAGCCGCATCTATCGCGCGCTTCTGGCCCGCCGTTTGGGTGTCGCGGTGGATGTCATCGTGGTCAATGACAGCGTGCTGGCACGCAACAAAGACAATCCCCTTCTGATCTACCACCGGGCTTTGCGCGAGGGACGCGTGATGCATGAACGCCCAGCAGGCGGCTAATATCTGGCTCCAGCGGGCTGAGAGCAATTTCCGTCTTGCTCAAGTCGGCAAGGCGGAAGCCGTCTTTTTCGAGGACCTGTGCTTTGAGGCCGAACAGGCGGCGGAGAAGGCGCTGAAAGCCGTTCTCATTCATCGGAGCCACGAGTATCCCAAGACCCACTCGCTTGGACTGCTCATCGAACTCATAGAACAGTACGTCGGTGTCTCCGACGCGGTTCGTGCTGCTGTTGCGCTGTCCAATTACGCCGTCCAAACTCGTTATCCAGGCGATTATTCCCCCGTCTCTGAAGAGGAGTACGAGCAGGCGCTGATACTTGCGCAAACCATCGTGTCCTGGGCGAGGCAGCAAATCGAGCGAGGGTAGACCTACTTCATCCGCCCCCCGTATCCCCGATAGCTCCTTTGTCGTCTCAGATACAGGAGCTTACATCATGAAAACACTCGTGCGCGTCATCTGGCTCATGCTCGGCGCCGCCTTCACCCTGGCGCTCGTCGCCCTCGTCCTGTCGCTACCGGCCTCGCTCCCCGCCTCGGCGCCCATTGCCGTTGGCCCCCGCGACACTCCGGCTCCCGACCTGACGCCGACTGCCGCCGCCGCTCTCTACTTGCCCGCGCTCTCGCGTGCGTCCGGGAAGCCCGACCCCGTAGGGAAGTGGACGCGCTACACGCTCCCCGGCAACAACCCGAAGGCGAATAAGCTAGGTATGTCAAGCAGTGTGAGCGGGTGGGCGGCAGGCTCTACGGACGCGGGCGGGGCGGTGTGGCGCTTCGATGGCGCTTCGTGGCGTCTTGAGCCTGTGCCGCCCGTGGGGGAGCTGAGCGGGCTTTCTGTGGTGAATGATGCGGACGTGTGGGCGGTAGGGGCGGGCACCGACTCGCCTGGCGCTGTCTTGCATTGGGATGGCGCAGCATGGGCGCTCTCCCTCCATGAGCCGGAGGCCCTGACGTCCGTTGTAGCCTTTAGCCCCTCCGATGCGTGGATAGTGGGGGTTGACCCGGCTACGTCTCGTACTCCCTCTCTCTACCATTGGGACGGCTCAACGTGGACGCCGTTTGCCTCACCCTTGCCGTCCTTGCCCTTTGGCTACTTCTCCGCAACTAGCCCCAACGATGTTTGGCTCGCTCCGCTCCGAGACGGTAACATGTTGCACTGGAACGGCGTGGCGTGGGAAACGGTGCGCAGCTTAGTTGCTCCCCATTGGGGCTTTTCCATGCTCTCTCCCTCTTCCGGCTGGATAGCAATAGGCCGCGCTGAGTGCAGCCAAGAGCGGCCCCGCTACGCCCCGCCGTGTAGCAATTCGGGCGCCGTGGGGTATTGGAATGGAACGATTTGGACAAGCCAGTTCTTTACCGAAGAATACGGCATCAACGATATACAGGCAATTGGGCCGGAGCTGGTTTGGTCTGTTGGATACGCAAACTACCTTGATTCGGCGGTGTATGCCTTTCGATTGATTAGCTACCTAAGCCGTTGGGATGGTCAAGCGTGGGCTGTTGTAAGCACGCTGCCCGACACTGAGTTGAGCTTGCTCTCCGTTGTCGGGCGCAACGATGTATGGGCGTCTGACAGGGGAGCAACCATCTATCATTACCCTGCGCCGTAATCTCCGCGCGGCGCTCGAAGCGCCGAGCTACGGGACGAAAGCCCCGCTGCGACTGAGATAGCCTCCCAGGCTTGCATCTTGTAGCCGTGCGGCTTTGGCCCACGGCGGTGGCAGTCTGAACCGCGAAGGACGCGCAAGGAAATGCCCGGCGCCGAAGCCCCCCCTCTGTCCCCCCGCCAGCGGGGGGATGGCGGACAGATGTGGAGACCTGACAAGTGCGTCCCATTTCTGGCCCCCTCTCCCGCTGGGAGAGGGTTGGGGTGAGGGTCTTTTGCCCACCGGGAGCGGCTAAGACCCTCACCCTGCCCTCTCCCAGTGGGAGAGGGTTCTGGTCAACATGAACACTGCTGTTCTTCTTCCCTTTGCGTCTCTGCGCCTTTGCTTTACCCCCTCTTACTCCGCCGTCGTGACCTTCGCCGTTCAAAACCCTTCCGTGTATTCCGTGGTGAAACTCTTCGTTTTCTCCTCTCACCCTCCGGGTAGCGCGTCCACGTAGTCGCCGAGGGCTTCGAGCGCCTCCCAGAAATCGAGGCGGCCCAACCCCACCCGGAAGTAGTTCCCCGACACGTCGAAGATGCTGTCCGGCAGGATCATCAGCCCCTGCGCGTCCAGCAGGCGGGCGGCCAGCTCGTCCACCGTCCCTGGCCCCAGCCAGCGCACGAACGCCGTCGAGCCAGCGTCCGGCGGCAGCCACTCGAACAGGTCGGGGCGGCTGCCGAAGAAGCTCTCGGCGATGGTGCGGTTCTGCGCCACGATGCCCAGGTTGCGCGCCAGGATGCTCTCCCGCGCCCGCAGGGCGATGAGGGCCAGGATCTCGCTGGGCGCGCTATTGCAGATGGTCGTGTAGTCCTTGAACGTCACGAACGCCTCGGCCAGCGCCGCATCCTGCGCCGCCAGCCAGCCGACGCGCAGCCCGGCCAGGGCGAAGCTCTTGGACAGCCCGCCGAGCGAGATGCCCTTCTCGTACAGATCGGCCACCGCCGGCAGGCGCTGCCCATCGTCCCCCTCCAGCCAGCGGTACATCTCGTCGGAGAAGAGGAATGCGCCGCGCTCGCGGGCCAGCGCGACGATGGCGTCTAGCTCGGCCGGCGAGGCCAGGACGCCGGTCGGGTTGTGGGGGAAGTTGATGACGATGAGCTTCGTATTGGGCCGCAGGAGATGGGGCAGGGCGTCCACGTCAATCGTCCAGCGGCCGTCGCGCGCCTCGACCGGCCAGGGCGTGACCTCGCAGCCGCTGGCGCGGGCAATCTCGTAGAGCGACTGGTAGGCCGGCGAGATGGTGACGACGTGGTCGCCGGGCGCGAGTAGGGTGTTCATCGCCACGAAGATGGCTTCCTCCGGCACGGCGACGACGACCCCCTCCGGCGCGACTTTCTCGTACAGGGCGGCGATCTCACCCCGCAGCCGCGGGTGGCCCTGGGACTCGGTGTAGCCCAGGGTGAGGCCCTGCCATAGGGCGCGGCCCTCGCCGTCGGCCAGGCTCATGACCTCCGCCAGGGACAGGGCCTCGCAGTCCGACGGGCTGAGCAGGTAGCGGACGTTGAACTCGTATCGGGCAAAGTAGCGTTCCAGCGTGAACGGACGAATGCGCATCGCGCCTCCAACAAACGGTTTATCGCTCGGCCTCGCGGTCCAGGTTGACCAGGTGAATGCCGGCCGTCGCGCCATCGGACAGGTCGGCGGACATGAAGCCGATGACCGACTCGGAGCCGGCGGCGACGATGCGGCCTCCAACGTCGGCCAGGATATAGTCTACAGCGTGGCCGCCGGTGAACGCCGTGTCGCCGCCGCGGCTAAACGTCTTCTTCTCGGTGATCACGTCGCCGCCGTCGCTGGCGATCTTGAGCCACAGCAGGTGGGTGATGCCCTGGCGGCGCAGCGCGTCGCGCAGGACGGCCTGCGCCAGGGCCGACGGTCCGCCGCCGTCGCCCGGCTTCGCGGCGGCGTCGGTGAATTTGGCGAACGCGGTCAGCAGGACATCGGCCTCGGCCACGAGCCGCTGCCACCTGTCGCGCTCGGCCTGCAACGCCTTCAGGACGTTCGCGTCGCTCTGGCTCTGGGCCAGCGGCTCGTGCAACGCCTCCTGCTCGATCCTGGCCTTGAGCGCCGCGATCTTCTTGTCCAGGTCCGCGACTTTCAGGACGTTGATCGCCGCCTTGCACCCCTCGAGGCGCAGGGTATCGCGCCACAGGACGACGTAGCGGGTCATGAGGTCGGCGGCGGGCGGGCCGCCGACCGGCGGCAGCGTCGGCGCGGCGAGCAGATCGAAGCCCTCGATGCGCGCCGCCCCGGTCTTGATGCCGGCGGCGACCAGGGCGGCCAGGCTCTCCCACCCCAGGCCGAACTTCTTGCCCTTCACATCGAGATTGGTCTTCAAGTAGCCGACCAGGTCGCCCGCCGCGCCGACGAGCGGCGGCAGAGCGGCGACGGCCGCGCCCGCCAGGCCCAGGGGCGTCCTGCCGCCGGCCGCCGCCAGGCCGACGCCGAGCGTCGAGAGGATGGAGCCGATCGCGCTCCCCACCCCTTCCAGGCCGCGCTCAACGCCGAGCACCATGTCCGTATCCTGCCCGCGCCGAGGGCCGCCTCGCACGTCGTCACCTGGCCGCCGATAAGCCCCTGCAAGACCTCCACCTGGAGGCTCACCTGCGCCCAGACGATGTCACTCGCGGCCGCGTTCAGGTCGCGGACCAGGAGAACGACCGCTGCCGGGCTTGCCGCGCCCAGCGCCGCACCCACCCGGCCCGCAATGACGCCCGCGCTGCGCTCCAACATGCGCCGCGCGACAAGCTCGGCCAGGTAGCCGAACTTGTCGTCACCCTGCACCGTTCCTTCCAGCGGCTTCGTCTGTGGTTCGGGCATGAACGTCCTCAACGTCGTCTGCTGCGCTTCGGCCGCCGTCTTCTGGGCCTCGGCGTCCGTCTTCCGCGTCTCAGCCTGAAGCCTGGCGATCTCGGCCTGAATCTCGCCGGGCGACCTGGGTGGCGATTTATCGTCGGCCATGTGTTCCTCCGTCATTGACGGCTTCCCTGCGGCCCTCTATAATCAATCAAGCAGTCTGCGCACATAGCGGCATTGTAGCACGAGGGGTCTCGGCACGCAACGCCGCCCCTTCATTCACGAAGGAGCCAATATGAAGATCGGCGTTCTCGGATCCGGCAACGTGGGCCAGGCTCTCGCTTCGGGCGCAGTCGCCCAGGGACACGACGTCATGGTCGGGTCGCGCGACCCGGGCGGTGAGAAGGCGCAGGCAGTGGTCGCGGCGCTGGGGCCGCAGGCGTCGGCCGGGACGTATGCCGATACGGCCCGCTTCGCCGATGTCGTGTTTCTGACGACGCCGTGGGAGGCGGCCCAGGAGACAGTCGCTGCGGCCGGCGCAGAGACCCTGAACGGCAAAGTCCTTGTTGACGTGACCAATCGTCTCGCGTGGGGACCCCACGGCCCCTTCCTCCCGGCCGGAGCGACGGAGTCCACCGGCGAGACGGTGCAGAGCTGGGTACCGGGGGCGCGGGTGGTCAAGGCGTTCAACCACGTGGGGGCGAACCTCATGACGAATGGCAGCGCCCTGGGGGAAACGGGGACGCTGTTCATTGCCGGCAACGACGACGCCGCGAAGGCGACCGTCGCCGGAATCGCCGAATCATTTCACTGGGATGTCGTGGACATGGGCGGCATCGAGCAGGCGCGGCACATCGAGGCGCTCGCCGCGATGTGGGTCGCCTACGCCCGCTCACGCGGCCGCCGCGACCACGCTTTCAAGCTCATCCGAGGGTAGGCGTCACCGGTAGCGCCGACTTCTATACTCATCCCAAAGTGAAACCCGCAGACGACCGCTGTGTCACACATACAGCGACAGCCATGTAGCGCCGACTGAAGTCGGCGCTTGGGAGGGCAACTGTGCCGACTGAAGTCGGCGCTACAGAACGACGGCCTCACAAGCATGTAGATTTCACCGTGGGATCAGTTTAGTCGGCTCTCCGCAGGACACGGCATCGTCGTTGCTCGGCGACGCCGCCGATTGAAATCGGCGTCTGATATGGTCAAGCCTGCTCAAGCAGGCTGGCTAGCGGGCGGCGTCCGCCTCCGAGCCTGCCTCGGCAGACTTCGTCCACTCAGCCACCGACTCAAGTCGGTGGCGTCGGCGGGCGACGACGCGGCCCAGGACCAACTTTCATAGCAGTACCAGCGTGTGTTTCACCTCGCGGCAGATTGCTTCGGCGGCAAGGCCCGCCTGCTCAGAAACTTCAGGCCCTGCTGTCATGCTGAGCCGAAGGCGAAGCATCTGGGCCGCCGCAGTCCAGACCCCTCGCTCCGCTCGGGGCGACAGCCGACGTTTCTTGTGTCGGCGCATGCCGCCACACGGCATTGGGGTCTCGCAATGACGGCGTGGCCTATGTGTTTTGAGCCGCCTCTCTGCCGCCTACAGCGGCGGCAGAATCTTGCCGGGGTTCATGAGGTTGAGCGGGTCCAGCGCCAGCTTGACCGAGCGCATCACCTCGACCGCCGACCCATGCTCGGCCCGCATGAACTTCGCCTTGCCGATGCCCACGCCATGCTCGCCGGTGCTCGTCCCCTCCATCGCCAGGGCGCGTTTCACCAGGCGGTCGTTGAGCCGGTTGGCCTCGGCCACATCGGCCGGGTTCGCCGGGTCAATGAGGATGAGCAGGTGGAAGTTGCCGTCGCCCACGTGCCCGACCATCGGGGCGAGCAGGAAGGTATCGGCCAGGTCTGCCCGTGTCTCGTGGATGCACTCGGTCAGGCGCGAGATGGGAACGCACACGTCGGTGCTGATGGCGCGAGCGCCGGGGCGGAGGGCGAGGGCTGCGAAGTAGGCGTTGTGGCGCGCCTGCCACAGCCGCTGGCGGTCCTCCTCGTGGGTGGCCCAGTCGAAGTCGCCGCCGCCGTGGGCCTGCATGATCTCCCCCGTCTGCCGCGCCTGCTCGGCGACGCCATCCGCCGAGCCGTGGAACTCCAGGAACAGCGTCGGCTGCACCGGGTAGCTCAACCCGGCGAACGCATTGACCGCGCCGAGCATCGTCTCGTCCAGCAGCTCGATGCGCGCCACCGGAATGCCGCTCTGCATCGTCTCCGTCACGGCGGCCACGGCGGCGTCCACCGCTGGGAAGGACACGACGGCGGCCGAGATCGCCTCCGGCACGGGGTAGAGGCGCAGCGACACCTCGGTGATGATGCCGAGCGTCCCCTCCGAGCCGACGAACAGCCGCGTCAGGTCGTAGCCCGCCGACGACTTCCGCGCCCGGCTGCCGGTGTGGATGACCTCGCCGCTCGCCAGCACCACCGTGAGGGCGAGGACGTTGTCGCGCATCGTGCCGTAGCGGACGGCGTTCGTGCCGCTGGCGCGGGTGGCGGTCATTCCGCCCAGGGTGGCGTTCGCGCCGGGGTCAATGGGGAAGAACAGCCCGTGCTTGCGCGCCGCGTTGTTCAGCTCGTTTCGCGTCAGGCCGGCCTCGATGGTGCAGTCCATGTCGTCGGGGCGGATGGCGAGGATGTGGTTCATGAGCGACATGTCCACGCACACGCCGCCGCGAATGGGTAGGGTGTGGCCCTCCAGCGAGCTGCCCGCGCCGAAGGGGATGATCGGGCGGCGGTGGGCGCGGCAAATCGTCACGATCTGGGCGACCTCGTCGGTGGAGCATGGGAAGCACACGGCGTCGGGCGGCGCTGACGTGTACGACGACTCGTCGTGGCTGTGGCGCTCGCGCTCGGTCATGTTGATGGTGACACGGTCGCCCAGGAGGCGCTGCAACTCGGCCAGCGCGGACATACGCCCCTTCCTTTCTGTGACGCGCGAAAGCAGATGTCCTTATTCTAGCTGACTTCGCCGCGCCTGTCGACTGCATCGTGGCCGCCACGACGCCGGCGGTGGAGATGGCTCTCCAGCGCCTCCCAGAGGCGGCGGAGTTGTCACTCCACCGCCAGCAGGGGGTCACGACCACTGCTGCGCGACAAAACGGCGGTATAATTGAGGGAGGACACCCCAGTCCACATTGCGATGCCGGCCCCGACGCCGGCGAGGAACGGCCCACCATGCTCGACTTCGACAGGTTCGAGGTGTTGACCTTTGATTGCTACGGAACGATGATTGATTGGGAGAGCGGTATCTGGGCGGCGCTGCGTCCCGCGCTGACCGCCCACCGCGTGGACATTGGACACCAGGCGGCGCTGGAGCTGTTCGGGGAGCTGGAGGCGGCGGCCGAGGCCGAGCACTACCACTCATACAAGGATATCCTGCGCATGGTGTTGCAGGGATTCGGAACGCGCCTCGGCTTCCACCCCACTCACACGGAACTCGACGCATTTGCGTGGTCGGTGCGCGACTGGCCTGCCTTCCCCGACTCGCCGGCGGCGCTCAAGGCGCTCAAGCGCAAGTACAAGCTGGCCGTCATCTCCAACGTAGACGACGACCTGTTCTCCTACTCCGCCCACCGGCTCGACATGCGCTTCGACTGGGTGATTACGGCGCAGCAGGCCCGCTCGTACAAGCCGTCGTTCAACAATTTCATGCTTGCGTTCGAGCGCATCGGCGTGCCGCGCGAGCGCATCCTCCACGTCGCGCAGAGCCTCTACCATGACGTTGTCCCGGCGAAGGCGCTGGGGCTGTCTACCGTCTGGGTCAACCGCCGCCACGGCAAGGCCGGCGCCGGCGCCACGCCGCCGGCCCAGGCCCAACCGGACCTCGAAGTGCCGGACCTACAAACCCTGGCGCAGAAAGCGACAACTTCATGACTCGATACAATGACCAGGCAGCGGCATATGTCACCGACCTGTTTGCAGTCGAGGATGACGCCTTGCACCGCATCCTCGTGACCGCAAGCGAACGCGGCCTGCCCGATATCGGCATCGCGCCGGAGGAGGGCCGCTTTCTCCAGTTCCTCGTGCGGGCGTGCGGCGCGGTCAAGGCGCTCGAGTTCGGGACGCTCGGCGGCTACAGCGGCACGTGGATCGCCCGCGGCCTCGCGCCCGGCGGCCGGCTCATCACTGTCGAGAAGGAGCCAAAGCATGCGGAGGTGGCGCGCGAGAACTTCGTGACGACCGGCGTCGCCGACCGCGTCGAGGTTCGCGTGGGCGACGCGCAGCACATGCTCCCGGCGCTCGAAGGCGACGCTCCGTTCGATTTCGTCTTCATTGACGCGGAGAAAGAGGGCTACCCGGCCTACTACGAGTGGGCGGTGCGCCACGTCCGCCTCAACGGCGTCATCGCCGCCCACAATGCCTTCGGTGGTGGGGCGGTGTTCGACCCCAACGCCGAGGGCTACCGCCGCGGCGGTGCGGTCGCGGTGCGGGAGCTGACGCGGCGCGTGTCGGAGGACGAGCGCGTCCTCGCCACGATCTACCCGGCTGGCGACGGCACGCTCGTGGCCGTGCGGATCAAGTAGCCCGGCGCCGTTAGAAGGGCCTAGACAACGCCCCCGGTCCTCGATGAGGACCGGGGGCGTTGGTCACGGCGGAGGATGAGTTACTGCTGGGTCGCCCAGACGAGATAGCGGCCCTGCCCGCCCTCGATCAGTGGAACCGACAGCAGGATGTCATCCCGCGGCACAGCCGTCCACGCATCGGACGCGCGGGCGCCCCACATGAACGTCGTGCGGTAGACCCTATACGGGCGCAGTGAGCCATTGTAAGCGACGGTGACAACGTCACCTTCATTCAGGCCGCGCACGGCCTCGTAGCGCGCGGTGTGGATGGGAATGTACAACCCGCCGAGCGGGCTAATCGCGGCGCGACCCGGCGCGTCAATATCGGCGTCAATCTGGCTCGACGCCGAAACAAGCGGCGTGAGCTGGCCGCCGATCTCGACCCACCCAATCGCCGTGGCGGGCCGCAGCGAGGGCGGCGGAAGGACCGCCGAGCGATACTGGGGCAGGCGCGAGAGATTGGCGCCGGTCGGCGGAAGCTTGGGCTTCGGCGTGGGCGTCACCGTCGGGGTGGGCGTCAATGTGGGCGTCAGTGTCGGCGTCCGCGTTGGCGTCGGGGTGCGTGTTGGCGTGTTCGTTCGCGTCGGGGTCGGCGTGCTGGTCGCCGTTGGGGTCCGCGTCGGCGAGTTCGTCGGCGTCGGCGCGAGCGTGCCGGTCGGCGTACTCGGCGGCGTGTTGTTTGCCGGTGGGGGGCTGGTCGGCGTCCCCGTCCGCGCGACTGTCGGTGTACCCGTCGGCGCGTTCGTCGCCGTCGCCGTTGGCGTGGGGGTGTTGGTCGGCGCGTTCCTCGTCGTCGCTGTTGAGGTGGGCGTGTTGCTTGGCGCGTTCGTCGCCGTCGCCGTTGTGGTGGGCGTGTTGCTTGGCGCATTTGGCGCGGTCGCCGTTGGCGTGGGCGTGTTGCTCGGCGCATTTGGCGCGGTCGCCGTTGGCGTGGGCGTGTTGCTCGGCAGCGCGGTGTTGGTGGGCGTCTCCGTCGCCGGGATCGCCACCGAACGCGCCGGGAGGTAGTAGAAGACCGTGCAGCACCAGCTAAACTTCTCGGCGTCCACCACGAGGGGGTTCGGGTACGTCCCGCGCCAGCCGGGGGGGTAGGTGAAGTTGACGGCGTAGGTTTCCGGCGCTTGCAAGCCGAGAAACTCCCACCCGCCGGTGACCCCGGTGGTCTGGGAGCTGATGAGCTTGCCAGGGTCAACGGCTTGCCCCTGGTAGAGGTCAACCACGACACCGGCCAGAGGCGGCTCGCCGAGGTCCTGCTGGCCGTTCGGGTTCAGGTCCTCCCAGATGACGCCGGCGATGCGGCCATTTGTGCCGATGCAGCCCTGGGGGCCGACGCCCGGACAGGGCTGCACAAGAATAGCCGGTGTGCCTTGCGGGTCTACGGCGAAACGCAGGCCGGGACCGGCGCCGGTCGGCGCGGGCGTCCCGGCGCCATCCGGCGTCCCCCCCCCGGCAAATGGCGCGGCGATGGACGTTGGCAAGACGAACAGCAAGGAAAGAACGCTTATCAAGCTGGCGGCGATAGCCAGGGCAAGATAGGTGGAACGTCTCATGACCCAGTCCCCCTCAGAGATGCTCCCGCTGCGACGATGTTCGGCTTGCCCTATCATATCACGTTCACGCCGCGTTCACAAGTGGTCCGGTGCATCGAGGCTGGGAAAGATGAGAAAATTAAGGCGGATTCACACGATGTATAGAAACTGTCACCATGACGACAGGGAAGATGTTAAAAA